>JAAERN010000180.1 GCA_024230295.1 Planctomycetota bacterium | reverse complement strand
GGCGTTGTTCAGATCGCCGAGGCGATATGAATACCAGTGCCCATTCCCCCCGTCGGCCTCGATCCATTGGACTGCATCACACGGTTCCCCTGCATCACAACAATCCGGCACACCATTGCCGTCATCATCGGCGTATGTGCCATCGAGAATCTGTCCGTAGTCGACGATGCCGTCGCCGTTGCAGTCGGCGGACCATTCGATGATTGATCTCCGCGGTTGGGAGTCACAACCTCCTACAATGCCGTCTCCTACATCGTCGAGCCAAGGTGAACCTTGGTCCACGCAGCAGATCATAAGCGAGTTCTGCATACCGTCTGGCCCACAGCCGCAACTGCCGGGGGATCCCCCGGGGCAGTCATCTGCACCCATGAATTGATCCATGACCTCCCAGTCAAAGGTCTCGCCAGTAGACCATCGCCAACCACCATACGGCTCGTCATAGTCAGGCGCCTCGAGATCCTGATAGGCGCCGCCGAAGCGGTTACTCAGGTCGAGTCCACTTTCGGTCGTGAGATACTCAAACTCCCCAAGTGATGTGATGGTAACCAGCCTTGCGCCTATTTCCAGCGCGGCTGCATCGGCATCCGGCCAGACGAGTTCTTCGTTCAGCTCGGCATACCAATGCCCATTCCCCCCTTCAGCCTCAGTCCACTGAACCGCTTGAGCACACACCGTTCCAGTTACGGCCAACACGGCCACGCCAATCGCGTATCGCTTCATCGTATTTCTCCCTCGTCGGAGCCCCATTGCCCAGAATTGCAGACTCAGGTTAGATCATTTCACATCAGGGCACAGAAACAACCGCATGGCTAGAGATCACAGGGCCCCCACTGTCCGATGACCATCAGCAGATCGTCGGTACCGACCTCACCACTTCCATCAACATCAGCTACGGGATCATCCTCGCCCCAGTTTGCGATGATGTTCAGAACTTCAAATACACCAACGCTGCCATCGCCATTCATGTCGGCGGGACACTGGCATGGATCCGGAATTCCATCACCATTGGTGTCCGGCAGGCTGCCATCGGCAATCTCGCAGGAGTCGAGCACTCCGCTGTCGTCGCAGTCGGTTTCTTCACTCAACACGCACGCGTCGGGTACACCATCCACATCACAATCGAACACTGATTCCAATGCCGTTGAAATGAAGTCCGGGGTCCCGTCCATGTCACAGTCAGCAGTTCGATCAATCCAGAACACCCCACCCGAATACTCCCCAACTTCGGATTGAAGTGGCAGACCAGCCACAATGCAGTGATCACTCATGGCGACTGATGTTCCCATCAATTCCAAGCCGTCCGCCTCGTCAACTCCCATACGAAGCCGCATGGGTGATACCTCGTCTGATCGTGGCACCAAATGCACACTTCCTGATCGCGCAGCATCCGAGCTATCTGATGGAGCCCCGATCACCATCCAGTCGTCATCCAGAGCCACGCTCGTGCCGAACTCCATTCCCGGCGAACTTGGCTCGGGCAGAAGCAACTCGGCAGCAAACCAACTTCCGGCGAGATAGCGATATCGGAATACGGCACCACCATCGATTGATGCGACATCGGAGCGATACACACCTATCAGCAGATCGCTTTCGTCGATGGCGAGTGAGCAGCCGTACTGGTCATCAGCCACCACGCTGGCATCATCAAGCCGGCCGTCGTACTCCCACGATTCGCCAACTCTCGCATACACATGCGCGGCGCCAGCATTGATTCCACCAGCATCGTCTCCGGGGGCGCCAACCACCAGCCACTGCGATGAAATCGCCAGCGCGCTGCCAAAGTCATCGTCGCCGCTGGTATCCGGTGACACAAGTGTCATCACATGCACCCACGTTACGCCATCCATTCGAAAAAGATCTACTTCAGCAAGTCCAGGGGACCCCACCGCGAGCCAGTCGCCAGCCGTGGCCAGCGTACTTCCGAAGCGTGCCCCTGATTCACCGCCGCCTGCGCCCGTCAATTGAGCGACCGGCACCTCGAGTCCGAGATCCCAGCGGTAGACGTTGATCTTTCCGGCATCCGATGCTGAAGCACTGTCCCATCGGGGCGCCGAGACCATAAGCCATGTGTCGTCAAGCACTGCGGCATGCCCGAACTGGGCAGATGACTGCGGATCCACATCGAACACACGTGACTGCTCAATCCATACCCCCTGATCATCGGTGAAGACATGTGCGCAGCCAGCATTAAACGCGCCGACATCGCATCCACGCGCACCAACGATCAGTTTGCTGCCGCTCGCTGCAACAGCGGCGCCGAAGGCGTCATAGGCATCGGTCGCCTCGCCAACCAGCGGCCGCGCCGCTGAAACATCAGCAGGAACGGATGCCTCCGTCGCAGCCGCGACCGCCACCATGGCAACGATCGGCCACATCAGATGACCACGATACACCGCATGCATCGCGATCACCTCACAGGCACTGGCCGTATCCACCAAGGACAATGATGATGTCCTCGACGTTCACGACCAGATCGCCATTGAGATCCGCCACGTTTGGACCCGTGGCACCATATTCCAGAATCAACAGAATGATGTCATCGACATTGACCACGCCATCCTGATCGACGTCGCCAGCACACTCACACTCATCAGGAATGAAGTCACCGTCGAGGTCCTCGCTGGTGCCTGAAATGACATCGCAGATGTCCTCGATCCCATTCTCATTGCAGTCCGCATATGGATCGTCGTACTCGCATTCATCTGGTACACCGCTGGCATCGCAGTCGAGACTCGGACCGTAGGCGATGTCCAAGGCGTCCTGAACATCGTTGCCATTGCAGTCCGTCAACGGGGCGGCTGGCCAAGACCGACCGAAGGCCTGCCAGTCACTGTCGTCGTCATTGACGCCGATCAGATTCATCGAACCAGTCGGTCGGCTACCGTCCACACTCGTCAGTTGCGCCAACAGGACTCGCCCACTCGCGTCGGGTAACCCCCAAGGGCCGCCCGGTTCCACGAAGATGATGCCGTCGTCATCGTTGATGCCCGTCCCGCTGTTGAAGTCGCCCATGTCGAGACCAGCAGTGAAGAACGACTGCCCCTGGTCGCACGAAGCGCCAATCGTGAGCCAACTGTCATAGCCCAATCCCTCAAACTCGCCATCCGGATCGCAAGGGACAACGTCCGTGAAGTTCGAGCCGAGCGAGTGCTGGTAGAAACCCTGCGGTGCCTGAATGACCAGCGGATCAATCTCGTCGCCATAGAAGCCAATGAGTTCCGTGTTCGGATTCGCAAGTATTGCATAAATCCGATACGTCACTGCGGTCAGCGGGATATCCGGCGTTCCGAGTCTGCCGAGAATCGGCATGATCTCGGTGGCGAGGCCTGCGTACTGCATGACCTGACACTCGTCCGGATACCCGTCGTTATTGACGTCGTGCAGAACGCCCGCATCAAGTTCACACGAATCAGGCACGCCACTGCCATCGCAGTCGGCGGCTCCCTCAAGAATCGCGCATGAATCTGACGTGCCGTCGTCATCACAATCGGCCTGGCAACTGTCCGGGATGCCATCGGCATCGCAGTCGCTGACGGTGCCGTCGGCGATCTCGCAGTCATCGGGAATCAGGTTGCCGTTGCAGTCGTCGGCGAGGCCCTGCAACACTTCACAGGGGTCGGCGAGACCATTGTCGTTGCAATCGTCCTCACACGAGTCGAGCACACCATCGCCATCGCAGTCGCTGGCGCCTCCGCCAGCTTCGCAGGTGTCGATGATGCCATCCTCATCGCAGTCGATGGCCGGGTTCGCTGCGATTTCACAGGCGTCGAGTGCGTTGTTCTCATTGCAGTCAAGGTCCGGGTTCGCTGCAATTTCGTAGGCATCGGGTAGTCCGTTGCCGTCGCAATCATCGCCGCACTCGGCGAGGAATGCGTTGCCGCCGTCATCGAACCATTGCCCGACGGTGTCCTGCGGTGAATTGCCGCAGAAGGTCGAGGTGCCAATCTGTGGATAGTAGCCTGCGCTGCCATCAGTGTAGAACGCGCCGCCAGTGTTCGCCGCATTGCCCTCCCAGAGGCATCCTGCGAAGGAGGGTGCAGAATCATTTGAGTAGACCGCACCAGCACGATCACTTGAAGTGTTCGAACTAAAAGTTGTGTTCGAGATAAATGGCGAGGACTGGCCTGTCGCGTAGATCACGCCGCCGTATTGGCCTTGGCAGTTGGCGAATGACGAAGAGAGAATCGTCGGGCTGGCGAGGTTCTCCAAATAGATTGCGCCGGCATAGGCGATGTTGGTGCCATGCACCCGTCCATTATCTGATCGAGTCGATGCACAGGCATCAAAAGTGCAGTTGACGATGAGCGGTGAGGCAGAGCCGCACCACAAAGCGCCGCCATAGGCGCAGGTGGAGGTGTTCCCGTATACACCGCCCCAGTTGGTATGTCCCTCACCAATGGAATCAGCCGTTGTCTGATTGAAGATGCAGTTGGACAGGTTAGGGTTGGAGCCAGAGTT
>JAAERN010000179.1 GCA_024230295.1 Planctomycetota bacterium | reverse complement strand
CCGCCACCGAGAGGGCTCACGATCGCTAGGTGCACTTCGAAAAATCAGAACGTCAAAGCAGGAAGTCTCATCGTGGTGAGAAGCCGAATAGGCCTCGCGAATCAGCACAGGGTTAGCACAAGCCACGGGTTAGCACGGGTTAGCACAACCAAATCAGGCCACTAACAACTTTCGGGCCCATTCCAGGAGGGAGAACGGTGGCCAGGGACGGGATCGAACCGTCGACCTTCCGATTTTCAGTCGGACGCTCGTACCAACTGAGCTACCTGGCCGGGATGCCGAAGGTTATCAGGATTCCTGAGGCGCCTTCGGCCAAGACCTCAGATTTCTTGATTGGTCGGGAGCATGACGATGTCACGAATTGTGATGTGGCGTGATGTTTGGAGCATGTACATAAAGGCATCTGCGACGTCTTCCGAGCGCATTCCCCGACCGGCTGCGACTTCGTCATCAATCGATGCGTCACCGTTCGTCACCCCCCATAGCTCGTTAAGCACGATTCCGGGAGCGATTGCCCCCAGGCGAACACCCGTGCCGATGAGTTGCTGCCGTGTTCCATGAACAAACGCCTGGACGGCATGCTTTGTGGCGGAATAGACGGGCTCCCAGGCGATCACCTGGTGTCCGGAGACAGAGCTTGTGACAACGACGTCGCCGGTTCCTTCGTTGATCATGTGGGGGAGAACGGTATGGACGAAGTGCATGACACCAAGAACATTCGTACGTCCGATCGTGTCCACGCGTTCTAGATCAACCTCCCAACCCTTGTCGGGCAAGTAGAGCCCGGCGTTGGCGAGAAGAATGTCGAGGCGACCGAAGGACTGCAGTGCGCCGTCGAGTGCGTCGCGCGCTGTCTGGGGGTCGGCGACATCGCCAGTGACGATGTGGGGATCGCCGTGCATCATGCTTGCGAGTTCGGTGAGCTTCGTTTGGTTCCGTGCTACGAGGACAAGTCGGATGCCAGCGGCGTCGAGCGCTGCTGCGCTTGCGCGGCCGATGCCGGAACTGGCCCCTGTCACGATCGCCACGCGTTGCTCATCCATGAGAACCCCTTTCGTCGGTTGCCAGTTTGCCGCGTCGATATAACTCATCTGGTCGACTGTCGATGCGTCGGACATGATCGGGCGATAGAAAGTTGGGCCCGCCGGCTGTGAGAGCTCCAAGAAGAATTGTCGCGTTCTTGTTGGCCATTTCAGTGATCTGCAAAGCCTCTGATGGGGAGGTCGCAAGAGCGAATAACCCGTGGTTCGCCAGGTAAATGACCCGGGGGGCCGTGCCCTCTGAATCGAAAAACTCTTGGACACCGGCACGAACCGCGCGAGCCAACGGAATACCGGGATCAGTGTAGGGAATGAGAAGTTGACGACTACCCATGAGCACGATGGCGTCGGGGAACAACATTCCCTCCACGAGAAGTTGGGATTGCTGCGAGCAGCCCAGAGCGTTGACCGCGGTGGGATGAGTGTGTGCGATGACGCTGGCCTCGGTAGCTTCATAGACAGTGGCGTGCAAGATCGCCTCGACAGACGGAGTCCGCGTTGTTGATGTGATTTTGCTGGCTTCGTATATCGAGCGGGTGCGATCGTCCTGAGTCCCCTCGTCTGTCGGAGTACTCGCGAGTAGCGTCGTAAGAGTGGATATTCGAACGTCCACTAAGTCTTGGACAGTCATTGAGGACATAGAGCAGCCGCTGGCCTTGATTGACATGGTGTCTTCACCGAGGCGCACAGAGACATTTCCCTCAGCAGCAATAGCGAGGCCTCTGCTCGGATCTCCCAACTGATGCGCGAGGGTCAATAGTGGTTCCCGGTCATCCATGCGCACCGTCCCGTGTTCTCTCGACAGTTGATTCCACTACCACCGTGTTGCTCATCAAATCGCCGTGTAGCCACCGTCGATAACAATTGACTGTCCGGTGATGTAGCTGGACTCTTGCGACGCGAGGAACACTGCTGCACCGACGAGATCTTGAGGCTCCCCCATTCGCTCGCTGGGAATCATCGATTGCCACAACTGGGCTAACTCGGGATTGGCGTCCATGAATTGGCGCGTCATATCCGACAGCGTGTATCCGGGTTCCAGGCAGTTGACACGGATGCCCGCTCTGGCCCACTCAACCGCGAGGGACTTACCCAAGTGGCTCACTGCAGCTTTCGATGCGTTGTACGAGGCCTGGAACTGCGGAACGTTTACGATGCGACCGGACATAGATGAAATAAAGATTGCTGAGCCAGGGCGGCCTGTCGGGAGAAGGCGACGTCCAAAGGACTGCGCCGCATAGAACCTCCCGCTGAGGTTGATGTCGATGACGGTTTGCCAGTCGTCGGGTGTGACATCAATGCTG
>JAAERN010000178.1 GCA_024230295.1 Planctomycetota bacterium | reverse complement strand
GATCTTGCTGGAAACATCGCGGCAAGCGCAAGTCTTGATCCCGATGGCCACCAGCCTCAGCTTCGGTCTGATCTTTGCCACAGCACTCGTGCTCATATTAGCTCCGGTCTTCTACATGCTCCTTGCCCGCGCAAGCGAGTTAACGCCCTCACGCGACAGCGGTGAGATCGAATCAAACGTCACGCCGGAGACGGCGTTACCCGTCACAACATAATCTTGTAACTGAGCCCTATGCGAGGAATCTGATGCGTTATTTGATGACCAACCTGCTGGCCGTATTGTTGTTGGCTTTGTTTGCTGACGGCATGATGGCCCAGCCGCCCCGGAACAACACGGGACGGACTTACCCCATTGTCGACACGGGTCAGGAGCGTTGTTACGACAATCGTATTGAGATCACGTACCCGAAAGGTGGAGAACCGTTTTTCGGCCAAGATGCACAATACCTGGGGAACCAGCCAGCATACCGCGACAACGGGAATGGGACGATCACCGATCTCGTGACGGGACTCATGTGGCAGAAAAATCCCGGCCCAAAGAAGACGCTCGGACAGGCAATTGCCGGCGCGTCCGCTTGTCGAGTGGGCGGATACGAAGACTGGCGTCTGCCGAGCATCAAGGAAATGTACTCGCTGATCATGTTCTACGGCGAGGACGTCAGTCCGCAATTGAGGGATACGACAGGCCTGAAGCCGTTTGTCAACACGCAGTACTTCGATTTTTCGTATGGAGATGTAGCCAAGGGCGAACGAATCATCGATTCGCAAATGGCAACTTCAACGAAATACGTCAGCACCACGATGTATGCCGACGAGACCGTCTTCGGAGTGAACTTCGCCGACGGTCGCATCAAGGGCTACCCCGCCGGCGCCAATCGCCGCGGAAGGGGGGCGAAAGAGTTTTTTGTCTTCTACGTTCGCGGCAATTCAGAATACGGCAAGAACAAGTTTCGCGATAACGGCGATGGAACCATTACTGACGAAGCAAGCAGTCTGACCTGGATGCAACTGGATAGCGGGCATTTAAAAGCAGGCAAGTCCAAGGACGGAAAGTTGAACTGGGAGCAGGCCCTTGAGTGGACCGAAAACCTGAAATGCGCCGGGCACAACGACTGGCGACTGCCGAACATCAAGGAACTGCAGAGCATCGTTGATTATTCCCGTTCGCCCGACACGACGAATTCCGCCGCGATTGATCCTCTCTTCCATGTCACGCCGATCCGCGATGGAGTCGGCGAGATCAACTACCCGTTTTACTGGAGCGGCACGACGCACGTCCGCGACGGCGGACACGGAGCGGGCGGCTGTTACTTTGCGTTCGGGCGTTCGCAGGGCTGGATGCCAAGGAGATTCGGCGGCGGATATGATCTCTTGGACGCTCACGGGGCCGGCTCGCAGCGAGCCGATCCGAAGTCGGGGGATCCCGCAGAGTTCCCTCGCGGTCGCGGTCCCCAGGGGGATGTGATCGGAATCTACAACATGGTCCGGGCCGTGCGGGGTGGCGATGCTACGACTCGTAGCGAAGGCCCGGAACTGGAACCGCAGACGCAAACGCCGCAGCGTTTTCGCCAAAGGCCGCCCGGAGGCAGGCCCGGCATGCAAGGCAACAGTCCGCCAGGTCGCGGGCAAGGTTCGATGCGACCCGGTGCGTCTGGCGGGCAGCAAGGCATGCGACCAGGAAGGCAACGACCGGGAGTGCAGCAACCGCGTTCCGCGACACCTCCAGACCGTGCGAGTGGACAGGGAGGGACCTCCCGCTTCATGACACTTTTTGACCGCAACCGGGACGGCCAAGTAACGTCCGAAGAGTTTGACGGTCCGCCTCAGCGATTCGCCGCGCTTGACGAAAACGGCGATGGTGTGGTGTCGCGTGACGAAGCAGCGCAAGCAGGCCCGCCAGGTCGTGGCCGACAGCCCGCGGGAGACCGTGGCGCTCCAGGCGAAGGACCGCCTCGCGGGCCGAGAGATGGGAGATCGTCCGAGGGAGAAGTGCCGCCCGGTATCAACGAGAAAGTGCGCGCCGACGCTACCTGGAATGAACTGCCACCGAGTTTCGTGTTCATCCTGGCCGACGACATGGGTTGGACAGGGACGTCGGTTCAAATGGACGACCAGGTCCCCGAATCGAAAAGCGACTATTACAGGACGCCCAATTTAGAGAAACTCGCGCAACATGGACTCCGGTTCACGCAAGCCTATGCTCCGAGTTCGCTGTGTACCCCGACCCGCGCCGCCATTCTGACCGGGAGGACACCCGCTGCATTACACGTCACCACCCCCGGCGGCGGACGGACGCAAGTTACGCGAAAACTGCTGACTCCCCCGCAACCTCGCATAAAAATAGAGGACGGCGAGACGACCATCGCCGAGGCCTTGAAGGAAGTCGGCTACACAACCGCTCATCTGGGCAAATGGCACCTTGGGCGAAGAGGCCACCCGGGAGAACACGGATTTGACTTTCATGACGGCAACACCGAAAACGATGGCCCCGGTCACTTCGAGGATCCGAATCCGAAGGACATCTTCGGAATCACGCAGCGCGCTGTTGCTTTCATGAGGGGGCAAGTCCAACAGAACAAGCCCTTCTATCTTCACTTGTCACACTATGCCGTCCACTTGCCTACCCTGGCGCGCGATTCCACGGTAACCACCTTCGACAGCTTGCCCCGCGGAACTCGCCACCAAGATGCCGCCTATGCCGCCATGACTTTCGATCTGGACAGCTCGATCGGTATCCTGCTGGCCGAGATCAAAGCATTGGGGATTGCGAACAACACGTATGTAGTTTTCATGTCGGACAACGGCGCACCCGGCGGGCCCCGGCGGCGTGCAGAGAACTTTCCGTTGGCCGGCGGCAAGTCCCAGCTTTACGAGGGCGGCATCCGCGTCCCGTTCATCGCCCGCGGACCGGGAATTCCCGCTGGCGCGATCTGCCGGGAAGCCATCACGGGCTGCGATCTGTTCCCAACGTTTTGTGAATTAGCAGGAGCTTCCATTCCGGAAAACGTGGATGGGACAAGCGTGGTTCCCTTGTTGAGCGATCGACCCGATTCGTTCGCTCGGAAGGAACCGTCCCTGTTGTTTCATTATCCGCACTACGGCCAGGGTGCTGCTGTGCCGCAATCCGCCCTGGTGGTCGGCAAGTACAAGATCATCCGTTACTGCGAATCCGGTTCGACTGAACTGTTCGACTTGACCAAAGATCTTTCCGAGTCCAACGACCTCGCCCGTGTCCTGCCGAAGAAGGCCAAAGAGCTCGAAGAACTGCTGGACAACCGACTCAAGCGAGCCAACGCGCAAATGACGTCGGTGAACCCGGATTACGAGCCCGATACCGTATGGTCAAAAAACTGAACCGACGGAAAAGCTCTTTGACAAGCAGGTGTTAGCAACAAAAATCGAGGTCGGTTTCGGCTGATAGTCGATCGCGAAGTCGACGAACGGCTCTCGAAATGGGGCGTATTTCACGATCAACGCGTACCTTCATCGCACGATGACCACGATTCGGTGCAACTCCACGTCAGACAGCGCGACGGTGATAGTACTTGAGCATGCCACCAAGCCGTTCCCGGCATTCGATCCGGCCAGCGACGACTCCAGCATCATCGACTGGCTCGATCAACTCATTGCCGAGTCCCTGATGATTTCGCTCGCGGTGGCAATGCTCGACGTATTCACGCACGGCATTCTTCAGTGACTTCTGGCCAAAGAAGATCATTCTGTCGAGGCATTCGGATTTGAGACTTCTGAACCATCGCTCCATGTATGCGTTCATGTTGGGAGTCTTTGTTGGCAGCAGGACGACCTCAGTCTCAGTATGCTGCTCCATAAATCCACG
>JAAERN010000177.1 GCA_024230295.1 Planctomycetota bacterium | reverse complement strand
GGTGGCGTGAATGTCCAGTGCCCCCGTTCGCTCCGATCTGGACCATCCGGCAATGGTGGAGTTTCGCCGGTCGGCCGCTCTCGAATGAAAACGGCAAAGAAACCGGCAGCCAGTCCCCCCCGGCGGGCCCGTGGCAGATCGATATGGCCTTCCTCAGTGCCATCAATGAACGAAGAAACGCCACCCCCATCATCACTGAAGATGAAAGTCAGTGTGTCGTTGTGCCCATCGATGATTGGTGGGGAAGTGGTAGTCATTCCCCGTCAGGATACGGGGCGGAGCCAGCTTGGCTACTCAGGCGGTGCGCATGGCCCCCAAGTACTCGCGAGAAACAGGAAGTCCTCTGAGTCAACCTTGGCGTCGCCAGAAATGTCTGCGCAGGCACCCTCGTCCCAGGCCGATATCAGCAGGAGCAAGTCCTGTACATCAATGGCCCCGCTTCCATCGATGTCGGCCCCACAGGCAACTTCCGGAGCGCCGTCACTCATCCCGTCGGGATCAACAGTGAAGGTGCCAAGATGACGCTGCCATGTTTCTCCGAACTCGTCGCTTCCCTGCATCAGAGCTGAGCATGTAACCGACGACTCGACTCCGAGCAGCGTCAACTGCGCAATCAGAACACCGTTGCCCTCGCGGCCACAGGCGTCCACAAAGGATGTTGGCCAGCCCTGCTGATCGGTTGGGATAATGAACCAACTACCGTTGTTGGTGTCGATTGTGCCGCCTGCAGCGAACGCTTCGAAATCGACACCAATGTGGTTAAGAGCATTCGCCCCACCTACAGCGCCGGTCCCAGCGTTGTCTTCGGCGCCGATGGTCATAAAGCTGTCCCACTGCACCTCCGGAGCCAGTGAGTAGAAGCCGGGATTGATGTCCATACTCGTCGGACCGCCGAACATGCTCTGGAAGAACACTCCGTCGGTGGACATGTGAAGCGGCTGTGTGGTGTTTCCAGCCACAACATCCAGCCGCCAGCCTGCGGGGAGCACGGCCCAGAGACGAATGGTTCGGTTAGTCCCGTACTCATCAGAGTCGATCAGGCCGTCGCCGACAACTTCGGCCGCTATGCCGACACGGTCGGTCGTATAGAACCAACTCGCCGAAACCGGCACGGTCAGTGCCAGCCCCATCACGATTCCAAGTGTGTTTCCAGACCGCTTCATGCACCACCCTCCATATGAGTCCACGCCACATTGGATCGGCAGTTGGAGATATGGACTTCAACAACCTCGCACTGATCGAACTGAGGGTTGCGCCAGGTGTATGGGTTGCAAGGGGGGCGGGGGAAACAGGATCGGAAGGAACCCCTAACAGGCGCCGAAGACCTCGATCAGAATCAGGAGATCGACAAGACCGACGTCGCTGTCCCCATCGAGATCGCTGGGGCAATCCACAATCCCTGGGCAGATGCCCCAATCACTCAGGAGCTGCAACAGATCGAGGATGTCGATAACGCCGTCCTCGATGATGTCGTCGCACTCACACTCATCTGGAACGCCGTTGGCGTTGGAGTCCTCTGAAGTACCGGCATCGATGTCGACCAAGTCGGACACACCGTTTCCGTTGCAGTCGGGATCGCACTCATCGGGATATCCGTCCGCGTTCTCGTCGAGACTGGTACCCGCGGTGACGTCGCACTCGTCCGGAACACCATTCTCGTTGCAGTCTGATTCCGCAACGTCACACTCATCTGGAATACCGTTGGCGTTGCAGTCTACAAATGACTCACACTCATCCAGCGTACCGTTGCCGTTGCAATCGCCATGTGACTCGCACTCATCGGGAATCCCGTTGGCGTTGCAGTCCTCGGATGCTTCGCATTCATCGGGAATACCATTGGCATTGCAGTCGCTGGCAGATTCGCACTCGTCAGGGATTCCATTGTCGTTGCAGTCTTCCGCTTCCTCGCAGGCATCCACCAGACCGTTCGCATTGCAGTCGCCGGCCAGAAGATCGCAGACATCAAGCACACCATTGGCATCACAATCTTCGCCGACAACATACGTGTCGATAGCCTTCTGCCACACAACAGAGAATGAATCCTTGCCTTGCAGAAGCATGGATAGGTCGAGTGTTGCGTCTTCGCCGAGAAGCGTGAATTGTCCAACAACGATGCCGTCCAGCGCCGTGCCACAGTCGTCGACAAAGGACACCGGAATATTCTGGGGTCCCGGCGGAAGAACGAACAGGCCGCCGTCGTTGTCATAGACATCGAATCCCAACTCAAAGTCCGTGAAGTCGAAGCCGATTGAATTGACGTCGTTGTCGACATTCGTCACGGCACCGATCGTCAAAAAACTGTCCCACTCCAAATCCGGATACAGTGCGAAGAAGGCTGGATTGATCGAAGTGCTCGTCGGGCCACCCACCTCGTTTTGATAAAACGAGCCGCCGGTCACCGATAGACTCAGGGCCATGGTCGCGTTGCCGGCAACAGCATCGAGCGACCAATTGGTCGGAAGCTCGACCCAGACACGGTACGTGCTATTGGGTCCAACTCCAGAAACCAGATCCTCACCCACCCTCTGGACATTCAATTGAACGTCTTCTAGTAAACCAGCATGAGCAGCCACAGAGGCGGCCAAGATGGTGGACAGGCTGAGAAATCGAATGTGCATATTGGTGTACTTGCGCCCTGGGGGCATCTCCCAATCTCCATCGGTCAGTAAAGTGCCCGGCTTCAGCCTGATATTGGCAACCGAATGGTGCGGTCAAACTCGGCCTCTGGTCGTGCCAAGAGGTCATATCCATCGCTCCCGACCACCCTACAGCGTACGAGCGAACCCGGCACCAAGGCTGTTTTTGATTCAATGATGGTCCGGGAATCAACTTCGGGCGCCTGGTGGTAACACCTGCCGACCACCAAATCGGGCATTTGGGGGTCTGAACCATCCACCAGCACGTCAAAGAGGCTCTCCTGCTCAGCCACCCAAGATGCGTTTTCGAAAGCGATTTCCTGCTGCAACAGCATGAGTTCGCCCTCGCGGATTGCCTTGATTTCATCGGGAACATGCAGAGACGGGTCCCCATCCAGTGTTCCCGCCACCGTGCCAGGCTCCCGGCTGTACCTAAACACACCCATCGCATCGAACTGGACGTCCTCAATAAACTCCATCAACGCCGCGTGATCTTCATCGGTTTCGCCAGGGAAACCCGTAATGAACGTCGTCCGAAGTGCCAGCCCAGGAATACGGGATCGAAGTTTCTCTACAAGTGCCGCCTGCGCGCCAGCAGTCACGTCCCGCCGCATTGCTGAAAGCATTCGATCGCTCGCGTGCTGCAGTGGCATGTCGATGTACTTCACCACGTTGTCGAGGGAGGCGATTGCATCAATCATGTCATCTGTGAAGTTCGTTGGGTAGGCATACATCAACCGAACCCAACCGCCACCATGTGCGCTTACAACATCGTTGATCGCCCCAAGCATTTCAACCAAGCCACCACGCTCCCCTATATCCAACCCATAACTGGTTGTGTCCTGGCCAATCAAATTGAGTTCAAAACAACCAGAAGCCATGAGCGCTTCTGCCTCTTGGACGATTTTTGCAAGCGGCTTGCTTCGCATCTTCCCGCGGATCGACGGTATCGTGCAGAATGCGCAGTTCTGATTGCATCCCTCGCTGATACGAAGATACGACCAATGGCGGGGCGTCAAACGCATTCGGTTACCGTCGTTCTCAAAGTAACCGAGCCCACGACCATCCTTGCCCTGCACCGTCAGATCAGTCGTGTCGATGCCGCGGTCCTTGGCGGCCTGCATGGCATTCGCCGCGATCCACCATGGCTTCTCGTCATCCCCGCCGCCGATTTCAGCCCCTGAGACTGCTGCCCGAATTCGATCCCTGTCGAAAACCCCAAGCAGTGCATCGACTCCGGGAACCCAATCCAGAATCTTGGCCCGGTGTCGCTGAACAAGGCATCCGGCGACAATGACGCGGTTGAGTGACCCTGCCTCTTTTCGCGCAACAGCCTCCTTGATGACCGAGATCGACTCATCCTTGGACGCTTCGAGAAATCCACACGTGTTGACGACGATCGCATCAGCATCGGCATGGTCAGACACCAACTCATAGCCGGCGTCGGCAAGATCCGCCAACATGGCCTCTGAGTCAACGAGATTCTTCGGACACCCAAGGCTGACGAATGCGACCTTTCTGATCTGTTCACTGCTCACGTATCGACATCTCCGCATCCACAGCCACGATACAAGTCGTGCGCCTCGATATAAGCCGCCACCGATGGGTGGACATCATCGTCCATGAGTGAGTCAGATTCGATACCCGCTCGAACACGTGTGCTGGAATGCGTCATCCGTGGAAGGTTCAAAATCCACGCCCGCCAACGATTCGCCGCCCCGGATCCCTGCTGCAACTCGATCTCCGTAAGCAACTGCTCCACGCCATCATCACCACGCACCATTACAGCGGGCGCCGCGACACCAAGTATGTCCTGCCAGCGATGCCACCGATGAAATACCGCGGCCTGATCTGTGCCGATCAAGAGTCGCATATCCGATGAATCGCCCAACTCGGATTGAATTGATTCCAATGTCTCAATGGCAAAGGATGGACCCCCTCGATCAAGTTCTCTTGTGTCTATCTCCGCACCTTCCGGAAGAACAAGCCGCAACATAGCGACGCGATGGTCCGCTGGAGTTGGGGGCGTCTCGGTCTTGTGCGGACTGATCGCCGCGGGGACATAGAGCAGCCGTGACGCCCCAAGCGCCGCCGCAGCCAATGGTGGCAGTTCCACGTGCGCTCGTGTGGGGGGGTCGAATGAACCGCCAAAGACGACGACCGGGCCGTGCTCGGTCATTCGCACGGTCTGCTTATGACGCGGACCTGCGCAAACTGGCGGTGCCCGGAGCGGCCACTGTGATAGCCGTATCCACTCTGGCGAGCGCCGACCCACGGCGATCCTACTGCGCCGCCACATCCCTGATTGATACCAATCATGCCGGCGGTCAGCCTTTGAGCCACGCCCTCGGCGTGGTTGCCACCAAAGACTGCCGCGCCAAGTCCGTACGGTGTGTCGTTGGCGAGCCGCACAGCCTCATCGTCGCTTGGCACGCGCATGATGCAAGCGATCGGCCCGAAGGTTTCGTCGTGCATGATCCGCATGTCGTGCGTGACACCAGTCAGAACGGTCGGCTGCACATAGTTTCCGTCCATTGGATTATCGCCACATAAAACAACAGCCCCATCCCGCTGGGCTTGCTCAAGTTGCTGAAGCACGCTCGCCTTCTGCTCACCGCTGACCATCGGTCCGATCTGTACTCCCTCCTCGGTGCCTGCGCCAACGACAAGTTCTTTCGTGCGCCGGACAACCTCAGCTTCAAATGCGTCGGCGATAGCATCCGCCACGTAGATCCGCTCGGTACTGACACACACCTGCCCGCAGTTCCGGAACGAGTTCCGCACTGCAAACGCAGCCGCCACCTCGATGTCGGCGTCTTCAAGCACGATCATCGGGTCTTTCCCGCCCAGTTCAAGGATGACGCGTTTTAAGTCACCGGCCGCCTCGGCCAGTATGTGCCGACCTGCCGCGCGTGATCCCACAAAGCCTATGAGATCGCAGTCGCCCGCCACCAATGCCTTGCCTTGCTCATCGGCGCCGTGGACGATCTGCAGAACGCCGGAAGGGAGGATTTCATTGAATGCGTCCGCAAATGCCTGCCCCACAAGCGGCACCATCTCGCTCGGCTTCATCACAACAGTATTGCCTGCCGCGAGCGCGGGAATCACGATCTGAAGCGGCATCAGGAATGGAAAGTTCCATGGAGTAATCGCAACACAGACGCCAAATGGATCGTGGTGCAAGGCCGACCGTGTGCCACCATCATCAAGCGTTTCCGTTGCCAGCGCTCGGGCCAACTCTTCGAGTTCACATTCCAAACCATCGATTCCATACCGAACTTCGCCGAGGCCTTCGGCGATCGGCTTGCCCATTTCGGCTGTCACAAGCGTTCCAATTTCTTCGGCACGCCGATCAAGCACGGGGATCACGCGACGCAGCATCTCCAACCGTTCGTCCAAACACATCGCCCCCCATGGAGTCTGCGCCACGCGGCTTCGCTGCAGAATCTCACCGATCGACTCGACGGGTGTCACAGGAACACTTCCGACAGACTCGCCGGTTGCTGGATTCAAGGACACAAGTTCATTGGCATGGGCAGTAGCGGTCATCGTGAGCGTCTCCCTTAGGTAGAGGGGCCATTGTAGATGCGACCCCGTTCTGGGGATATCCCGAATACTCTCACACGGGCATGTTGTCGATGAGCCGTATTCCATCCAGTGTGGCGGCTATCAGCCCACGGCGAGGGCCGTCGCACACAGGGCCGAGCGTCTCGGCATCCCGGACAACCGCGTAGTCGATTTCCAACAGTGATTTGCTGAGTTCCTGCTGCATGAGCGCCTCGGCCTCAACAACCGACAGGCCCTGAGAGACGGACAAGGCCCGGAACAAGGCCAACGCTCTGTGACGCTGCTCCTCATCGAGATAGATGTTCCGACTGCTCATCGCCAGGCCGTCATCTTCGCGCACGGTCGCTCCAGAGAGAATCTGAATGTCTCCCCACCGGGGCGGTTCGCTTCGAACCATCGCCTCGATCACCTTGAGTTGTTGCCAGTCCTTCTCGCCGAACACAGCGACACTCGGCCGAACCAAATCGAATAGTCGAGCCACAACGCCGCACACCCCGGCGAAAAAGTGCGGCCGGAATGCGTCTTCTAGCGCTGGCTCGGACCCAACGTTCGGAAGAGGTATCGCAGCAAGCGGCTCAGATTGTGGATACACCACGTCTACGTCCGGAACAAAGACTGCCGTGGCACCGTCGCCAGCGGCGCACTCAAGATCGCGCTCTAGGGTCCGCGGGTACGAGCCGAGGTCTTCGTGGGCAGCAAACTGCGCCGGATTCACAAAGATGCTCACCAGAACGGGTCGGCCTTGCGCGGCTGCTAATCGGATCAGGCTTCGGTGTCCATCATGCAGCGCGCCCATTGTCGGAACAAAGGCGCAGCCCCAGTGGGCTTCCAGTGGCGGGATGTCGGTGATGATCTGCATAAATGACCGCGAAGACTCGTATTGATGTGTACGGTAGACACACTGTGACAGATATGCCGATTTACCTCGACCACGCCGCCAGCACACCCGTCGATCCTCGGGTCCTTGAGGCCATGCTTCCGTGGTTTACCGACCAACCCGGAAACGCCGCCAGCCAACACGCCCAGGGAAGGATGGCTTCGGCGGCAGTCGAGCGGGCACGGGGTCAGATCGCCTCAATGCTCGGCACGACGGGCCAGTGTGTCACTCTTGTTTCCGGAGCCACCGAGGGTTGCAATCTTGCCATCAAGGGATTGGTGCGGCCACGACTGAGGCGGGGTGAGTGCGTTCACATCGTCACTTCCGCCATCGAGCACCCCGCTGTTCTCGATCCAATTCGGCGGCTCGAACGTGAGGGCGCTGAAGTGGATCTGGTGCCACCAACGCAATCCGGATGGATCTGCCCGAAGAACATCATTCAGAAAATGCGGGACGACACGGCCATGGTCAGCCTGCAGTGGGTCAACAACGAACTTGGAACGATCAATGATGTTGAGGCGGTGGGTGAGGCGTGCCGAGATCGAGGCGTATTATTTCACTGTGATGCAAGCCAAGCGCCCGGCAAACTCCCGATCGATCTCTCGCACATGCCCATCGACGCCATCACGATCAGTGGGCACAAGATGCACGGCCCGAAGGGCATCGGGGCGCTTGTACTTCAGGGGCGGGCAGAGGGAAGGCCGGTCGAGCCGATCTTTGAGGGTGGCGGTCATGAACGCGGCCTGCGAAGTGGCACGCTCAATGTGCCCGCCATCGTCGGCTTCGGTCAAGCTTCCGCGTATGTGGCATCTGGTGGAGAAGCTGAGCGTGAGAGAATCGCCGCGCTGATGGATCAACTTCGAACGGGACTCGAGACTGCTCAGCCCGATGCCATAATCAACGGAGATCCGGGCTGGAAAGTGTCTCATATCCTGAGCGTTACGATTCCTTCGCAGCACCCTGACCCACTCGTCGAACGTCTCTCTGGAATTGCCTGCAGCAGTGGATCGGCCTGCGGAAGCGCACGCCACGAACCAAGCCACGTTCTTCGCGCCATCGGCCTTGATGATGCGGCGATCGCCAACACAATTCGATTGAGCCTTGGTCAAACAACGACAAGGGAAGACATCGACGCCACGATCGGCATACTCGGATCAGTTTGATTCGCCGTCGAGCGGTCCGCAGCCGGTCGCAGCTGCCAGATATTGCCGATTTGCATCGTCACCGGCGAGCACTCGAAGGTTGACCTGCACGCACTCGAAGGATTCGCCCTCTGGCCCAGTCCAACTGGCTTCGATGGTCGTGCGATCGAGCGGGCCATCGGCTTGTCCTGTGGCGGTCATCCACAGAATCGCGGTTTGCCCGTCTATGCGACCACGGTCAACTTTCATGGTCCAGCCCGGTCGCGGCGCCTGGTACCGAACAACAGCCGCACTTCCGCGGGTTCCCACTTCGACTGGTCCGCCAGCCCAGCCATGAATTCGCGTCACCGAGCCACAGCCAATCAGAACCAGGGCTGCCACAAACGCTCCCACAACCCGAATCATGACACCGCACTCGCAACTTCAATTCCAAGAGCTGTTGCCATACTCGAACCCAGATTCGCCGGCGACTCACATACGTGGACTCCGAACTCACGGAGTGCGTCCATTTTCGCTTGCGCTGTGTCGTCTGCGCCACCGATGATCGCACCCGCATGACCCATCCGCTTGCCGGGTGGGGCGGTACGACCTGCAATAAACGCGGTCACGGGCTTGGTTACATTCGCCTGAATCCACCGACCGGCATCCGCCTCGTCGCTGCCACCGATCTCACCAATCATCACGATGCCATCTGTTTCTGGATCTGCATTGAACATTTCCGGAAGCTCGATGAATCCGAGCCCACGAATCGGATCACCACCAATGCCGACGCATGTGCTCTGCCCCATACCGAGTACGGATGTCTGCCACACTGCTTCGTAGGTCAATGTGCCACTTCGACTGATCACACCGACCGCCTTTCCACTTGGCGCATCTTCTCGAGCCGTATTGATGTAGCCGGGCATGATGCCGATCTTGCAACCACCCTCGAACTTCGCGGATGGACCTTCCCCAGAAACGCGTTTGCCCGGCGTGATAATGCCGGGGCAGTTGGGGCCGATGAGAACGCTGCCTGGATACTCCTCGAGTCGCTTGCGGACCCGCACCATGTCCTGCACGGGTATTCCCTCGGTAATGCAGCAGATCACTGCAATGCCGGCATCCGCGGCCTCGAGTATCGAGTCCCCGGCAAATGGCGGAGGAACAAATATCATCGTGGCGGTCGCGTCCGTCGCCCGAACCGCCTCAGACACGGTGTCAAAAATGGGCAGGTCGTTCACATCGCGTTGGCCGCCTTTGCCCGGGGTCACGCCACCAACCATCTGAGTGCCGTAGTCCAGACAGCCCTTGGTGTGGAATGACCCAGAAGCACCCGTAATACCCTGGCAGATGACCTTCGTCGTTCCGTCGATGAGAATGGACATGTCACTCGCTTTCGTACCGTAGATTCACTGGAAAACAGTCGGAAGTCGCGCAGGGTAGCCCATGCGGGGTTCGGCTGGGGGCCGGGTGCGTTTACACTGCCACGATGCCCGCGACGGCCAAGTCCAAGACCGCATCCAAGGCGATGACCTACGCCCAATCAGGTGTCGATATCGATGCCGGCGATCGGCTCGTGGAACTCATCAAGCCCTCGGTTCGTCGAACCCACGGCCAGCGGGTCATGGGCCAACACGGCGCCTTTGCCGGGATGTTTCGGCTGGATTTCAATGAGAAAATTTTCCAGCGGAACTATGAAGATCCGGTCCTGGTTGCCTGCACCGACGGTGTCGGAACCAAGGTCAAACTGGCCGCCGACCTCGGAATACTCGACACAGTCGGAATCGACTGCGTGGCCATGAACGTCAATGACCTCATCGTTCAGGGTGCTGAGCCTTTGTTCTTTCTCGACTACCTCGGGTTGCATCGCCAGGATCCGGAATCAACAGCGAAGATTGTCGAAGGTGTTGCCAGGGGCTGTGAGATCGCCGGATGCGCGCTGATCGGTGGCGAATGTGCCGAGATGCCGGACATCTATACGGAGGGCGACTTCGATATCGCTGGCTTCGCGGTCGGAGTCGTGGAACTGCACCGCGCCATCGATCCTGTTCGTGCCTGTGCCGGCGACATCCTCATCGGACTGGCAAGCAGTGGCGTACATAGCAACGGTTACAGTTTGGTTCGCCGCATTATCGACACGCACTCACTCCGACTTAACCGCGCCTATGCGCCACTCGGCGAACAGTTGCTGGGTGATGTACTGCTGGAACCAACTCGAATCTACGCCCAGTCCATCGTGAAATTGCTGCGTCGATACAAGGTCAAGAAGGTCGTCAGCGCCATGGCGCATATCACCGGCGGCGGGCTCGCTGGCAACCTGCCACGCGTGCTTCCAACCACTCTCGATGCCGTCGTCGACACGACTGCGTGGGAGATTCCGCCGATCTTTACGTTCCTCCAGAATCACGGAGACGTCGAGACCGACGAGATGTACCGCGTATTCAATATGGGAATCGGATACGTTCTGGCTGTTAGACCCACATTCGCCGAATCTGTACTTAAGCAACTCCAGAAGAGTGGCGAATCTGCCAGAATCATCGGGTCGCTCAAGAAGGGCAGTGGACAAGTCCACATGGAGGGGATCTCATGATGCTTCGATCGATCACAGCGGTGCTCATCATTGGTTCTTCGGCAACCGCCGCAGATGAAACGTCGGAGCCTTCCGTCGACCTAGCAGCGCTTGGTGAGGCCCCACTTCGAATGGACATGGACCTCGGCGCGTGGCTCGTTCGGGTCAAAGGTGAGGGTTCCAACGGTGGTGATACGCTGCAGATCGGCGATGACACCGACAATTCCATGGACCTTGGAAATCTCACGGCGCTCTTCCGCGGCGAACTGACAATTTCCAAGGACCCGTGGGCAGTCCGCGTCATGGGAACCCATGGCTCGTGGAACGGCACGGCGAATCTCGCCGCAGCCACCACTTGGGGTGGGCGAGCGTTGCTGCCTGGTGTTGATTACGACTCGTCCCTCGATATGTCGTGGCTGGCATTTGAAGGCCATTGGTATCCAATCACCCTGCAGGGCGATGGACGCCGCGACACGACTGAGCCAATCGAACTTCTCTTCGGCCCACACCTAGGCATCACATGGCTTGATATTGACCAGTCGCTCGCGGGCGTCGACAACGGTGCCAGTTGGTGGACTGTGTATGGCGGCGCTGAACTCTCGCTTGATGTCGATCTTCGACCGTTCACAAGCCTTGTTCATGGAATGAGTGTTGACGTCGGGGGAAGCGTTGGGGGAACCGGAAGTAATGGCGGACTCTTCTATAAGGTCCGCGGTGGCCTGACGCTGCACGTCACTCCAAACTTCGGCGCGACTGTCGGGTACAGGCTCATGGAGTACAAGAATCTCACCGATGGGGATTGGGATATCTCACCAAGTTTTCCCGGTCTCTTTATTGGTTTGAACGTCAGCTTCTGAGTCTGCGTACAGTCCGAACTAAGAATGACCGCATCCAACAAGCGAAATAAACCCTCCGCCAAACTCCGCAAGGCGAGAATCCGCCATCTACTCATGACGGCGGGCCCCAATCGAATCACGAGGGGCTGGTTCTACCGACGACACCACGCCGAGGGTGTCGTCGTCCGCGATGAAGAGATCGTCGTGCCAAACTGGCCCAAGGCCTTTGATGGCATTCGCATCGGACACGCCAGCGACATGCATGTGGGCGACATGATGAAACCGGATCGCGCCATCGAAATCGTGTCACAGCTCCGCGATGAGCAGCCGGACATGGTCTGTCATACTGGCGATCTGGTCGACCTGTACTGGCCGGGAGTTGAGCCAGTTGCAGAAGCATTTGCCAGCATCGACGCTCCTCTTGGCAATTTCTTCGTGCGGGGAAATCACGACGAGTTGGATTCTGGTGATGAAGTCGAACGGATCGTTGCCGCCACTGGAACCACAGTGCTTCATGATGATGTGGCTCTTGTGCGACGTGGCTCCGACACACTTCGCGTGGGAGGCGTTGCTTGGGCCCGCACACCGTCAAGTTGTCGAAGTCGTATCGATGCTGCACTTGGTGATGAATCGGTTGATCTCCTCCTCTCGCACAATCCCAAGGCCTTCGACCACGCTGCGGAGAAGGGCGTCGCTCTCACACTCTCGGGCCATACGCATGGCGGTCAGATTGCAAGACGCAATCGACCGAATGCCAACATGGCATTGCTGCACGGGTATCGCCGAAATGCTGGTGTGTATGAGATCGGCAACAGCAGACTCTTTGTCACTGTCGGCGCTGGATCGTGGTTCCCCGTGCGATGGAACGTCCCCGCTGAGATCGCCATACTCACCATTCGAAGTGGCGCCACCGTTTCTTGATCAGCCCTCAATGAGGGGCTGTTGACTCTTGGAGTATCGCGGCCAACGCGTGGGTTGCCTGCGCGCGATGTGAACGGCGGTTCTTTTCATCCGGCGGCAGTTCCGCACTCGTCACGCCCTCGGGGAGTATGAGAAGCGGGTCATATCCAAAGCCGTGGCCGCCACGAAGAGTGTGTCCTATCACGCCCTCAAAGGCACCTTGGGTTTCAGCCACGATCGAGCCGTCCGGATCGGCAAGACACATGCAGCAGACAAACCTCGCTGCCCGATGGTCATCAGGCACCGCGGCCATTGCCTCAAGAAGTTTGGCATTATTCGCCGCATCACGTTCGGCTCGGGTATCTCCTGTACCGGAGTATCGAGCACTGTGAACACCGGGCGCACCACCAATTGCATCCACCTCAAGGCCAGAGTCGTCCGCGAGACATCGACGACCTGTTGCAGTTGCGTACCCGATGGCCTTCAGCCTCGCGTTCCCTGCAAACGTATCGGCGTCCTCGATTGGTTCGGGATAGGTCGCTTCGAGTGAGTCCAGTCCCATCGCCTCGATCCCGAGCGGCGCAAGGATTGCCGATACTTCCTCAAGCTTGTGGGGATTCGATGTCGCCAACAGAATCGATCGCATCAGCCACAAGCCCAACATTCCGGGACCGTCCCATGGGTGGCAGTAATGCGGCTACAAAAACCTCCACGGCCACGCCACTCGGTCACGACTTGCAGCCATCTGGGAGACATGGCCGTGACGAGATCATCTCGAATCTGGTTGGTCACAGCCTCATAGAAGATGCCTTCATTCCGAAATGACTGGCAGTACAACTTGAGACTCTTGAGTTCCACGCAGGTTTCGCCCGGCTCGAATCGAAACGTGATTGTTCCAAAATCGGGATGCCCGGTTTTGGGACAGACCGAGGTGAACTCCTCATTGGTGTGTTCAACGAGAAAGGGGGTGTCGGTCGGAGATGGGAATACTTCAAGAAGCGATGGGTCTGGCATGTTGGAGATGATACGGAAGAAGGTGTTCCAGCCAATCCTTCTCGGAGCCCGAACGGGCGTACCATGTATGCCCATGCGAGGAATCGTGCTGATATTGATGGTACTCGGCCTGCAGTCCTGTTTCTTGTTCAGAAACGACGAGAAGGAGGCGCACAAGGCGATGATCGCCGCCCGCGGCGATCAGGCAGAGACAGCGCTGACCACAGGCGACTACGTGGAAGCGGCCCGGCTCTTCGAAGAAATCCTCTCCGTGGAACCCGAAAATGTGCCGGCATGGATCGGCATGGGCGATGCGTACGGCGAAATGGGCGAGTGGGACCACGCTGAACCCGCCTTTGCAGAGGCCTCGCGGCTGAAGCCTGAGTCTTACGACGCACAGTTCGGACACGGCTTAGCACTTCAGATGCTCAATCGAGTGATCGAGGCAGTCGCGGCGTATCACCGCGCACTCACCATCGACCCAATGAGTGGTAACGCCAGCCTCGGCGTCGCGACGAGCTATCTCCAACTCGAGGAACCCCAGCACGCCCTGCCATTCGCTGAGCGGGCTGTCGAATTGGATCCTGACGACGGGCGTGCCTGGATTAGCCTCGGCGCAGCAGCCGAACAGGTTGGTGATCACGAGAAAGCCCTGGATGCGTACCTCGCCGCATCGGAACGGCTCGAGGCGTCTCCCGAACTCAAGCACAACCTCCTTCACGCCTACGCACGAGCAAAGCGGTATCAGGAAGTCGTGGGAATCGCTCGGAGCATGCTTGCCGATCAAGCGAACGCCGACGCTGCCGAGCGTATGGGCTGGGCGTATTTTCGATTGGGCAATTATGAGAAGTCGGCCAATGCCTATCGCCGCGCAGTCGAAATCGATCCACCCATGTGGCGGGCGTGGAATGGTCTTGGTGTCACAGCGCTCAACCGCTGGCTATTGAGCGAGCAAGCCGACGAGAAGTCGCGGCTTGAGGCCAGCGCCGCATTCACCACATCACTTCGTTTGCAGCCAGACCAACCAAAGGTCGCCCAACTCATCGAACGCTATCGGCTCTGAAGAACGCTACTTTCCGGCCACCATCGGCGGTGACTGTTGGGGCGTGATACCGAGCATGCCAGCCGCACGATTAACGATGTCTTCGTGTGTCAAGCCACATTGCGCCAGAATTGATGCCTCACTGCGGGCCGACTTGGGAATGCGGCGTACTCGCAGCGACTCGACGGTAAATGCATCTCCTGCCTGAGCACAGGCCTCGGCAACCGCCGAGAAGAGACCGCCGCCGTAGTTGTCTTCAACCACCAGGATGTTCCCGCCATTCTCGTTGGCAAGATCCAGAAGACGCTCCTCATCGAACGGAAGTGAGTAGCAGTCAACCAACGACACGTCGATCCCAAGTTCGTCCAGTCCATCAAGCGCCGCATTGCACTCGTGCACCATGAAGCCCGAGGTCGCAATGAGCAGATCGCGGCCCTGTACGAGTGTCTCCATGCCGCCAAGCGTGAACTCGGTGTTCTCGTTGTAGAGGAACTCGACATCGGGTCTGTGCACCCGCATGTAGCACATGCCTTGGTGCTCGGCCATGAGTTGCGTCAAGCGATAGGCGGCCCACGCATCCGATGGTTGCAGCGTCCAGCAGCCGGGGCCGGGGTCATGCCCTTCGACACTACCGAGACTCCGGAACCAAGCCACATCGGGCAACGACATCTGGCTCGGTCCATCTGCTGCCAGTGAAATGCCCGAGTGAGATCCGACAATCTTCAGATTGGCGCCCGAGTTCATCGCCATCTCGATCTGGTCATACGCTCGTGTTATGAATTTTCCAAAGGTCGAGCAGAAAGGCGTCTTGCCAGCCGCGGCAAGACCTGCAGCAACACTGACCATGTTCTGCTCAGCGATGCGGCACTCGACGAATCGTGACGACAGTTCCTCGTCGTTGGCGAACCACTCGGTGAAAGTCGAGTTCTGAACATCGGCGTCCAAAGACCACACCAACGCGTCGGTATGCCCGAGGGCTCGAAGCGCCAACCCGTAGGCCTTCCTAGTTGAAAGATTTCCAGTCTGCAGCATCGTGCGCATGTCCCAGCGATCCGCCGCCTGCTTGAAACTGAGCGGCTCAAGCACTTTGAGCTCCGGCCGTGCCGTGCAAGACGGTGGCTGAATCGCCAAGGTGGTCCCGCCGAGCGACCCGGTGTAGGTCGAGCCCGCTGCCGCCAATTCCTGCAGTGCCTGATCGAGTTTGGCGCCCTTCGCGGGTTTCCCGTGCCACCCGCTGCCCTGCATTGAGGGAACACCCCAGCCCTTGACCGTCTTGGCAACAATCGCCATCGGTGTTGCGGGGCCCCCCGCAAAGGTCTGCAGAGCTTTTTGAATCTTATTGGGGTCGTGTCCATCAATGGTTACGGCGGTGATGCCGGCGGCTTCGAGCTTGGCGGCGATCCGCTCAGGCGACTGTTGTGAGCTCACGCTACCGGCCTGCCCCAGTCCATTGCAGTTGAAGATCGGCAGAACATTGGTGAGCCCATAATCGACAATGAAGTCAACGGCCTCCCAAATCTGGCCCTCCCGAGACTCGCCGTCACCGATGATGCAATACGTTCGCTGATCGATATCGTCCCTGCGAGCCGCCAGACCCAGGCCCGCCGCGACCGAAAGGCCTTGACCAAGCGATCCCGTCGCCGCGTCGAAAAAGGTAAATCCTTCGCGAGGATTGGGGTGGCCATCGAGCGGCGAGTCGGTCTCACGGAAGTGCTCAGTGTCCTCCACGGTGCATGGTCGCTGTTCGCCCGGCTTGCCGATCATGGCTCCGAGATCCGCAAAGGCGGCATACACAACCGGAACCGCATGCCCCTCAGACAAAACCAGCCGATCGGACGTGTTGAGCCCTGGATTCTCAGGAACCCAACGCATGGCGTCGTACATCAAGCAGGTCACAAGATGCCCGAGGCTCAGCGCGGTGGTGGGGTGACCACTGCCCGCATGACCACACATGGTCAGTGACAATGATCCGAGACGAGTGGCCTTGGTATGGACGGCGGCTTCAAAGGACATCGGTGGGGCACTCCCTTTGGACTGTTTGGTGGTGAAACGGCGGTTGTCCCCGGGGATGGACGCAGGCAGCCGAGTATCGCATCCCCCCGCCCCTGCGGCAAGGGCCCTTGGGTGCCGGATGTTACACTCCGGCCGGTTTCATTCGACGTGGGAGACTTGATATGGCATTGAAGGTGATTTGCGATCAGGGCGCTCTGGCAGATGCGCTCAATATTGTGTCCTCTGTGGTGGCTTCCAGAACGCCCACCCCAGTGCTGACATGCATCAAACTCACTGCTTCGGACGGCCGACTGAGGCTCGCCGCCACCGACGGTGAGATTTCACTGCAGCTCGACATGGACCGCGTTGAAGTCGACGGCGATGGTGAATCACTCGTTCCTGCCGACAAACTCACACAGATCGTTCGAGAGTGCTCCGACCCAACCGTCAGCCTCGAGGCTGAAGGCCATGCCCTACACATCAATACGGGCGACTCTCATTTCAAGGTTTATGGATTCGATCCAACCGAAGCCCCGGAACTGGAGGCCTTCGACGACGGCTCGGTCGACTGCACGGTGACAGCTGGCACGCTCGCCGGAATGGTTGCCCGGAGCCTCTTTGCAGCAGCGGTCGAACACACCCGCTATGCGATCAATGGCGTTCTCTTTGATCGGAGTGGCAAGCGGATCCGCCTGGTTGCGACCGACGGCCGCCGACTCGCGATGGCGTCGGGCGACTGCACTTCTGGGTCCGAATCACAGCAGTGCATCATTCCAGGCAAAGCACTCTCGTTGATTCGCCGTCTCACCGGAGATCCGTCTATTCCAGTACGAATCTCTGTGAGTGATTCCAAAGTCATGCTTCAGTTCGACGATCCTGACGCGCCAGCCACACTCGGCAGCTCTCTTGTGGAAGGTCGATTCCCACCATTCGAAGATGTCATCCCTCGGGATCAAGACAAGAAGGTGGTCTTCGATCGTGACACACTCCGCAGCGCGATCCGTCGAGCGAGCCTTCTTACGAACGAGGAATCTCGCAGTGTTCGCATGCTGTTCGAACCAAACAAACTCACGCTCACGAGCCACGCTCCTGAGATGGGCGAAGCTGTCGTCCACTTGGAACTGAAGGACTACGGCGGGGAGAAGTTGGAAATCGGATTCAACCCTGCATACATCGCTGACGCGCTCAAGGTCATCGACGAGAGTGAGATCTCATTCGAATTCAAGGCTGCCAACAAGCCTGGTTTGATCCGCGCGGGGCGTGACTTCACCTATGTTCTGATGCCGGTCAACGCTTAGCGTCCCGTGTGCGTGTAGAGCTCGGCGTAATACCCCGAACTTCACCGGCGGGTATATGACTCACGCCACCACCGCTACTGGTACTTCACTCCACACCCCCAAGGCCTGATGTGCGTTGGATTCGGAGCTTCTCCGCTCTTGATCTTCTTCACACTCTCAAGCACATGATTGGTCGCTGCGTTGCCCTTCTTCGAAAGGCGATCGTCGTCGAATGCGCCTTGATATCGCAACAGGCCCTCTGTGTCGATCACGAACATGTGGGGTGTCGTCTGCGCGTCATAGGTGTGTCCGACCTTACCGTCGAAGTCAACGAGAATGGGAACATCAATTTTCCATCGCGCCCGGGCCTTCTTGTCACCATCAAGAATCTCCGCCTTCGTGTGATTTCGGGCCGTCGAATCGATGATCAAATACACAAGTGTTGGATCGACCTTCCTGAGATTCTTCCGGAGCAATGCCGCCTTGGGTGTCGCATGGATGGCGTGTGGTTCTTCCTTTCCACTGTATGGGCACTCGGCATTGAACCATTCCAACACCACAATGCGTCCCGAATAGTTCGAGAGCTTGTGTTGCTTCCCATCAATGTCGGTCAAGACAAACTCCGGAGCCTTCTTCTCAAGTTTCGCCCTGACCGGCGCCTTGGGTGGGTCGGCTGGCGGTCCGGGGGGATCGGCCGCTGACACTCCGGTTGCGCCGACAACGAGGCACGCCGTCATCAAAGTTCGAATCATTTTGATTTCTCCAGTTCCAAATCGAGCTCGCCAGTCGAAACCTGGTACGGAAGATCGATCATCCACGCCGGATCTGTTTGGTTGACGCCGAAAGTGAGAAGCCCTCGAATGCGGCATGTTGCCACGCCAGAGTCAGGTTGATCGTAGTCAATTGGAATACGCATGTGAAACATGGTTTCATCCCGAGTCGTGTTTGGATTGCCAAATGTCGCACAGAGCGACCGTACTGGAAGAAAACCCGGCCTTCCGGCCACATCGATCGGGCCGGAAATCTCCAGAAATTTGTCCCGTATCCGCACCTTGGTCCCGGGACGGCTCGCAATTGGTTGCGGTATGAGTTGGGCCTTGTCGGCGACGGTCGTGGGTGGCCCGGCCACCTCACCCACCGAAATTGGCACGGCCAAATTCGTGCCACCGATGAAACAGTGTTCCTTACAGATGAACCACTCAATATCGAATTGCAGCGTTCTTTGGCTCCCTGGCTCCAACCTAGATGAGGGAGTCACCGGAACGACCAGTGTAATTTCGCCCTCCATCGCATTGACCGTTCCCTCTGGGAGGTGCAGTCGGGTGGGCCGCGGGTATCTGGTTGCCGACCTGACAAAGTCTGGAGTGGACTCAAGCTCAATCAAAGTCGGGACACCGCTCGCTCCACTGTCTTCCCAGTACACGTGCCAACCCGGTGGAATCTTCATCGTGCAGATCACATCGAATGGAACCCCGGGGGCAACATGGCGAACGGACACAGACGCCTCACAAGCAACGGGTGGGGGTGCTGGCTTCTCTGCCGCAATAGCTGGCAAGCATAGACTCACGACAATCCAGAACATGGGCACACACTATGCCAGATGCACCACACTGGTGGAGTGTCTATCGTGGTGGGAACCATATTCTCCGCCAACGGCGGAAAGAGGAGATTCTCCGATGCGGCGATGCCTGTGTTTTACGCTCATAGCCGCGATGCCAGCCATTGCCGGATGCTCCAAGACCTACAGCGACAAGGATGTCAACTGGCTCAGCAACGCCGAGGCAAAAGCGGCAATGGCTGACACTGGTGGATCCTGGCTCTCGGAAGCGAAGCCCAATGCGTGGGTGGATTCTCGCGATGCGTTGTACTACCGGGTCGGACACATTCCGGGATCATTGAATGTACAACTTTCTGATCCGGATGCCATGGGGCGTCTTGACGCCTATGGGTTGCTCATTGTGTACGGCGATGGATACAAAGCACCACTTGCCGATGCCATGATCAAGACCCTCTTGAAGGATGGTATTGAAGAGGTCAGGGGGCTCAAGGGAGGCTACGAAGGTTGGGTGGAAGCTGGTTTGCCGATCGACAAGGGTGGAGATGTGGACCGTAGGCCGGGTATCACCGCGGGTGACCGGTGGCAGCGGCAGCCCGTCAACAATGAGTAGCGCCGCAGCCCCCGCTGTACACGCCATAGATCTCATGCATCTCGGGATTCCCGGCGCCGTCGCTTCGTGGGCTGTTGAAGGACCGGAGGGCTGGGTGCTCGTTGAATCTGGTCCTGCAAGTACATGGGGCGCTCTTGAAGATGGACTTCGCGCGCTTGGTCTTCAACCTTCTGATCTCTCAGCGCTCCTGCTTACACATATTCATCTCGATCATGCCGGTGGCGCATGGCAGTTGGCAGCGAGGGGCGTACCCGTCCACGTCCACACCATCGGTGTTCGGCATCTTGTCGACCCATCCCGACTAGAGCGGAGCGCGCGGCGGATCTACGCCGAGCGATTCGACACATTGTGGGGATCGCTCCGCCCGATCCAAGCCGATCTCGTGCGCAGCATCGCTGATGGTGACATCGTTGCGGTGGCCGGACTGCACTTTCAAGCGATTGAGACTCTAGGGCACGCCAGCCATCATCATGCCTGGCATCTATTGGAATCCGATGATCTCTTCGCCGGTGATGCGGCGGCCATGCGTGTTCCGGGAACGGACTGGATCACGGTGCCGATGCCGCCACCGGACCTAGATCTGGATCAGTGGGCCTCAACCATCGCGGTGATCCGAGATGGACCTTGGAAACGGTTCCGACTGACGCACGGCGGAACAGTCAAATCCACGGACTCACATCTTGATCAGTTGGAGTCGTCCATGGCAGCGCAAGTGGAGTGGATCAAGAACAGTGGCAGCACAGCGGATCGGCACAATCGCTATCGCGACTACCTCCGGGCAGAGTCCATGCCATGGAGCGTTTCCGATGCACTGTTTGAGAGCCATGTTCGTCAGGGCCACATCGATATGAATCTCATGGGGGTCGACCGGTGGCTGCAGACGCAGCAATCCGTCGACTGATTTATCGCCCCGTAAGGGATGCACGCTCGTTTCCGATTGAAATGCATGGAGATCGGCGGCGTCTTGAGAATCGGAGACGCCCGAGCAGGCCGACCAGCATTCCGACAGCAACACCGGGAGCAGGGACGAGGGTGGCCTCGAACGCAGTCGTCGAGTAGTCCGATAGGAGAAAGGTACCGCTATCGGTCATGATGCCGTCATCCACAATGCCTCGAAGCACGTCATGCCCCTCGAGCCCATCACCCGCAACCCGTCACGACTTGGCCGCTGTCGTGCCATTCTTAAACTTCCTCGAAAGTCACACCACACAATCCGATATTCTGTTCGTACAAGAGCGTGGCCAATATGGCTAGGGGCTTGGTCTTGCCTCTCTGTGGAGTGCCACCCATGACCGCTAACACGTACTTTTTGCTCCTATTGACTGTTTGCATGCTCGGGACCACCCCGCTCCATGCCGACGGCGATAGATCGAAATCACTTGGTCCCACACCGAGTCAGCAGGCCCTTCCCGGGCTTGGTTCGTGGAGCGGCGTGCGAACCCTCCGACTGAAAAATGGCCAGACAGTACGCCCGGACGTGCCACTGCGTTTGGAGACTTCGCCACGAGGTCGGGTCAGGGCGGCGATTGCCGATGACCCATCCGGCACCGTGTCGCTCCAGCAGTGGAAGGGCCACATCCGAGGCGTTGTCCGGTCTCCCGTGTACGGCACGTGGCTCATCAAGATCACACCGACGGGAATAACTTCGATGATCGAACTCGATCCAAGCACCCTGGTTGGATGTGAAACCGTCGATGCGCCAAACGTGGGCGTCGATAACGACGGGGAGGGATCCGGGGATCCACCAATGCCACCGATGCCACCGATGGATGGTGACGTGCTAGATGGCGACGATGGGGGAGTCGTCGATGTGTTCGTCGCATACACCGATCTCGCGCGAGCGAATGCTGGAAGTACTGACGCGATGGAGACTGCCATCCATGGCTGGATCAACGAAAGCAACGACGTCTACAGCGACAGTGAGTCCGCGATGCGAATCCGCCTGGTCGGTACCGATGAAGTGGTCTACAGCGAGTCCGGATCGTTCTCAGAGCATCTCTCCAGGCTCTCTGGCACCAGCGACGGATACATGGATGATGTGCACACGTGGCGGGACGACACCGGCGCCGATGTTGTCATGTTGATTGTGACCGACTCAGATTCGTGTGGGCGGGGATACACCATCAAGAATGACGTCACTGGTTCGCCTACAGGTGCATTTGCCGTCGTGCGAGACTACTGCGCCGATGTGCAGTACTCGTTCACTCACGAACTCGGACACATTCTCGGATGTTGCCACGACGAACAACATCCCGGATCCTGCAGCAACGGCAATAGTCTGTATCCATACAGTTTCGGATATCGCTTTGCTGGTGACGTTGGCAACTGGCGCACCGTTATGGCCTATACGGATGACAATGATGATCCATGGGTGCCGATCGTCTCCTACACACGCATCGGCCTGCTCTCGAACCCTGCCGTGACCTATGACAATGCCGCCGCCGGCTCCAGCACCGCCGACAATGCCGCTACTCATGATTCGATGCGAACAGTGACGGCCGCCTACCGCACAGCCAACGCGCCGATCACTTGCCCTGGTGACCTGGGGAGCGACGCCGAAGTAAGTATCGATGATCTCTTGGAACTGTTGGCCTTGTGGGGGGGGGTAGATCCAAGCGATTCAGTCTCACTGGCAGCGGATCTCAACGGCGACGCCACTATCGATTCCTCCGACCTGGTGGTCCTACTGGCTGAATATGGGCCCTGTCCCGGCTAATTTGACCCAGAATCTTAATTCCGACACGCTTCGGCGGATCCGTTCTTGCGGTTCCTCCGAAGTGAACGTACGTTGGAGCGTTCATGGGATTGGGCTCGGTGCGCGATTGATGCGCGTCGAGGTGGGTGCATCCCCCATGGACACACTGGAAGCCCAGAGGAGAGGATTCATGCTTCGCATTGCCGCCACTGTCTGTCTCGCAGGTTTGAGTATTGCTGCCACCGCAGGTACAGCCTCTGCCGATGACACCACACTGACATCACACCGACTGATTGCCGGGCTTGCTCGGCCCGTCTATGTATGCGCCGCCCCTGGCGACTCGGATCGAATCTTTGTTGTCGAGCAACGCAGCGGTAGCACTGGTCGGATTCGCATTTTCGATCTTACGACAAACTCCCTCTTGAGCACTCCGTTTTTGAGTCTCTCGGTGAGCACGTCGAGTGAGCAGGGTCTGCTCGGCATGGCCTTCCACCCCGACTACAACACCAATGGCTACTTCTTCGTGAACTACACGGACCCGTCGGGAACGACAGTCGTGGAGCGATATGAGGTGAATGCTGGCAACCCGAATCTGGCAAACCCGAATTCGGACGAGACGGTTCTGAAGATCTCTCAGAACGCCTCGAACCATAATGGTGGCTGCATTCAGTTCGGTCCCGATGGCTATCTCTACATTGGCACCGGTGACGGTGGCGGTGCTGGCGATACCGGCAATCGAGCACAGGACATCACAAACCAACTCCTCGGCAAGATGCTTCGCGTCGACATCGATGGCGATGATTTCCCGTCTGATGAAGACAAAAACTACGCGATACCCAGCGACAATCCATTTGTCGGAACAACCGGCGACGATGAGATCCATTCATATGGCTGGCGGAACCCGTGGCGATTCTCGTTTGACCGCGACACTGGCGATCTTTATGTCGCAGACGTCGGCCAGAATCAGTGGGAAGAGGTCTGCGTCCTCTACCCGGACGACGCCCTTGGCGGCAACTTCGGTTGGCGCTGCTACGAGGGCAACCACACCTACAACACCAGTGGATGCCCTAGCTCCGGAACGATGATCTTCCCCGTCCATGAGTTCTCGCACGGCGGATCGCCTTATCGGTGCTCTATCACCGGCGGACATGTCTATCGTGGCGATGCGATCCCAGATCTCCAGGGAACCTATTTCTTCGCCGACTACTGCTCGAACCAAATTTGGACCTTCCGCTGGGATGGCGGTGGAGGCATCACCGACTTGCAGGACCGGACGAGTGAACTCTCTCCGGATGCTGGCGCAATCGGCGCCATCTCTTCCTTCGGTGAAGACGCCGATGGGAATATCTATGTGTGCGATAACAATGGCGAGGTCTTCGTCGTTCGGGCTGACTTACCGGTCGGCGCGTGTTGTGTCGGCACGTCGTGCGTCAGCATTACCCAAGCCAACTGTGATGGTGGTGGTGGCGATTACCAAGGCGACTTCGTTGCGTGTACTCCAGACTTGTGCATCCCCGCTCCTGACAATGATGACTGTGACTCCGCCGAGGTCATTGTTTCGGGTATCACCGAATACACGACGAGTTACGCCACAGACAGTTCATACAGTGATTGCTCCATCGGCGCCGATGTGTGGATGCAATACACCGCCGAGTGCTCGGGAGCCATGCTGATCTCTATCCACGGTGACCTCTTTGACGAAGTCACCGCGATCTACGCTGGCTGCCCAGGTGGCTCTGGCGAAGCCCTCGGTTGCGGCGAGAGTTCCTACATCGTCGCCTGCACCGCCGGCTCCGACTATCTCATCCGTATTGGCAGTGCCGACGGAAACACTGGATCCGGCACCGTGAGTGTCAACTGCATCCCAAGCACAACCTGTGATGGTGACTGCAACGGTGATGGTGAAGTTAATGTCGACGACATCCTCGAAATGCTCGGACAGTTCGGCAGCGGAGGCGATTGCGACACCAATGGCGACGGCATCATCGACGTCGATGACTTGCTCGCTCAAATCAGTAATTGGGGTCCGTGCTGATCCGCTGGGTCGGATCAGCACACCGCGGAACTGCGTAGCAGTCCGCAGTCTCCTGTTCGCCTACTCAACGAACCCAAACACCCCCCAGATCCCCCCATCGCCCCTCACTTGAGGGGCGATGCTGTTCGGGTGGGGCCTCCTTCCAAGCCGATGCTTGCTTTGCTATCCTCCCGCGTTCGCTCGGGCTTGTAGCTCAGTTGGTTAGAGCGCACCCCTGATAAGGGTGAGGTCGGAGGTTCGAATCCTCCCAGGCCCATTGAAGACAAGTCAAGCCGATGCCGCAGTTTGCGGTAACCGATCCTCGTTGGGTGGTGCGGCCTGAAAGTCCTGCCAAAACGGTACGTACCGTTTTGGCT
>JAAERN010000176.1 GCA_024230295.1 Planctomycetota bacterium | reverse complement strand
GGCTACTCCTCAAGTTCCTCCACGCTTACGCGGAAGAACCTGCCAGGAAAGCCGGTGTCCGGCACAAAAGCCATATCGCCGATACCGTCATCGGTGTCAACCGACTCGACGATCTCCCAGTCGCTGAGGTTGGTCGAGGATTCGATGGTGAACTCCAGCAGCGGCACGATATCGCCAATGCCGTAGGGGCCAATCACCCGGATAACCCGCTGGCCGTCGTCGTCCATGGCGAATCCCAGGCGGGTCTGCTCCTGCAGGAAGGTAACCGTCCCGACTTTGCCCGCGTTGGCAGCGGAGTCCATCGGAGTTTCCGCAGTGTTGCTGAGCAGGTTGATGTCGGTGCCAAAAAAGAGGTGAAGCGCAACCATGTCGTTATCCCCAACGACGGCCGCCTCGTGGATGGAAATCTTCGGTCCGTTAATGCCGCCGGCCTCAATGATGATCTCGGCGACATCGAAGAATCCGTACGCCTCTGCCACGTCGAGTGGTGACCAGTTCCACTGGTCGAGCACGTTCGGGTTGGCGTTGAACTCCAGCAAGATTGCCGCCACATCGGCCAAGCCCTGCCCGGCAGCGACGTTCAGGTTGGTCCGTTTCCAGTTGTCGACGGAGTCCACCTCGGCTCCAGCCTCGAGCAGAGCCCGGCAGTTGTCCGGATGGTTCAACCCGACGGCGTAGGACAAAGGCGTGAAGCCCTGCTCAGTCTTGGCCTCGAGATCGGCCCCCTCGGACAGCATCAGGTTGAGGATGTCCTTGTTGCGCGAGTGGGAGGCGTAATGCAAGGGGGTCTTTGTGGTGTAGGCCGGTTCGTTCACGTCGGCCCCATTTTCGAGGAGCGCCTTGACGGCATCGATGTTATTGGTCTGGATCGCCGCAATGAACGATTTCTCCGCGCTGCTCGGGGCATCGTTTTCCCGGAGAATCTCCTCCGCCTCGGCCGACTGCATGATGATGGCCCAGTCCAGCGCAGTGCGCTCCGCCTTGTCCTCGGCTTCAATGTCCGCCCCGGCATCGAGCAGGATCTGCAGCAACTCCGGGTGGTTGAGTTCCGCGGACATGATGAGCGGCGTGAAGCCGTGCTCGTCGGCCACTTCGAAATTTGCCTCATGCTGGATCAGCAATTCGGCGACGCCGATGTGCCCCTGCTCTACGGCAAGCAACAGCGGGATGTTGCCAAACTCATCCGCCTGATCGATGTCGGTTCCGGCGTAAATATGCAATTTCACACCGAGCACTTCATTGCTCCACGCCAGAACGTGGATGCTGTCTGCAGGCGCCTCCACCGCCGCCCCAGCCTCAAGCAGCAGGTCGATGATTTCATACTTCGAATCGGAGATCGCCAGGTCCAGCGGAGTTTTGGACTGGTTGTTGACCACGTCAGGATCGGCCCAAGCCTCGAGCAGGAGAGCCACCACTTCCGTCCTGGTTTTCATCACCGCATAATGCAACGGTGCGTAACCTGTATCGTATTTCTCGTTGAGATCAGTCTCCGCTGCGATATAGGCTTCTATCGCCTCAATATCGCCATCGGAAGCCGCTTTCCAGATGGTCTTTTCGGGAGGCTCCTGACCCAGCGCCTCGAATGGGAATGCGTGAATGGCGCAAAGAAACGCCAGCGCGGTCAGGTACTTTATCATCCGGCTGAGAAGCTACGCGTCGTCGAACCTGATGCAAGCAGGATTTGGAAGCATTCACCCTTTCAGACTGCCGCCCGCACCG
>JAAERN010000175.1 GCA_024230295.1 Planctomycetota bacterium | reverse complement strand
GTTGATGCGGATCAGGCTGCCAAATCCGACTCTGAATTCATCGCCTGCGAAATCGAGTGCCTTCGCGCAGGCCACCCAGTGGTGTTCGTCGATTTGCCCATCGACGGACTTGATCGCGAGGTGAATTGACATGGCCATCATCATTGACGAAACGAAAAAGGTCATCGTGCAGGGTATCACTGGCCGCGAGGGTCGCGCCCGTACGCAATTGATGCGAGGCTTTGGCACCAACATCGTTGGCGGTTGCACGCCGGGCAAGGGTGGGCAGGATGTCCAAGGGTTGCCCGTCTATGACAGCGTGCAAGAGATTGTTGATGCCAACGACGGTGTAGATGTGTCGGTGGTCTTTGTGCCAGCGCGACTGGTCAAAGGCGCCGCGATCGAGGCCTTTGAGGCTGGCGTTGGTCTAGTCATGCTTGTGCCTGATCGTGTGCCGCTGTGGGATGCCATGGCCATCGCCGATGTTGCGGCTCACCATGAGGCAGAGTTCATCGGGCCCAACACCCTGGGCGTCATCAGTCCCGGTCGGGCCGTCATCGGCATGATCGGCGGCCGCGCCGAGTCGGCGCGGCAGTGGTTCAACACGCCATCAGCGGGACGAACGGTCGGAATCATTTCCCGAAGCGGGGGGATGTCGAGCAGTTGCGGGTACTACTTGAGTCGCGCAGGGCTTGGTATCTCGACGATCTGCCACGTCGGTGGCGACTCGGTGCTTGGTCTAACCTTCCCAGAGGTAGCGCTGAAATTGCAAGAAGATGATGAAACCGACGCCATCGTGCTCTTTGGCGAGATCGGCGGTTCGATGGAAGAACGACTGGCCCAACTCATGGCCGATGGCCGTGTCACGAAGCCGGTCATTGCCTACATTGGTGGCAAGGCAGCCAAGGAGGGCACGCGGTTCAGTCATGCTGGGGCCATCATTGAGGGTGATCGCGGCACGCACGCGGGCAAGGTCAAGGCATTGAGTGCTGCTGGAGCGACAGTCGTCGATGGGTTTGGCGATTTGCCTGAAGCAACATGCAAGGCGTTGCGCGTGCCTGCGCACTAAAGGAGTACTGTCATGGCCGACAACTGGCAAACTGGAATTACCGACATCGAACCAAACGCCGTCCGCGTGCGGGGCTATGACATTGCCGACTTGATGGGCCGCGTGTCATTTGGGCAGGCGGTGTATCTCATCCTGCGGGGGGACATGCCCGATGAGTCAACCGGTCGCCTGATGGAGGCCATCATCGTGTCGTCCATCGACCACGGCGCCACCCCGCCCTCAGTGCTTGCCGCGCGGACTGTCGCCTCGACAGGTGCATCGCTCAGCGCTGCGGTTGGAGCGGGCATCATGTCCATCAACGATCATCACGGCGGAGCCATTACAAATTGCGCCCGTCAACTCGATGCGATCAGCGATCGGGCCAGTCGCGACACCTGTTCGCTTAAGGAGGCTGCCGAGGCGCAGTTGGCCGATTGGAAGGTCAAGGGCATTCGCATGAGCGGCCTGGGGCACCGCATCCACTCGGCCGATCCACGAACGGCGAGGCTGTTTGACTTGGCCCGCGAGGCTGGAGCCTTTGGCGTGCACTGCGAGACGGCGATGGCCGTCGAAGGGGTCTTCAAGGACCAGGGCAAGTCGCTTCCGATCAATGTCGATGGCGCCATCGGCGCCGTGCTGGCCGATCTTGGCTTTGAGCCAGAGATCATGAACGGGCTCTTCATGATCGCGCGGGTTCCCGGTCTGATTGCTCATGTACGTGAGGAACAGACACGCATGAAGCCGATGCGTAAGGTGGTGCCCGGTGCACATCAGTACGATGGACCGGACGCCCGTAGGCTGTCATCTTGAGTCAGTCCCAGTGCAATCTTCAGAGTGATCTGCGGCTTGACGTGCTTCCGGTGGTTTATGACGGCGTACAACTCCGCATCGTGACGCCCGATGATGTTCAGAACTTCCTTCGATTGCTTCGCTCACCGGGAGTCTACGAGGGGCTTGCCTCGGTTCCACGCTCGCCCGATCTGGAATTTGCCAAAACTCGTATCAATCAGGTGTGCGAAAACATCGCGACTGGGAACGGATTGCAACTGATTGGTCAGTCCGAGGGGGAGGTTGTGGGCACGATTGGCGTGTATATCAACTGGAAGCATCGGCACGGTGGGCTTGGCTATCACCTCGATACGCCCGCGCGTGGCAAGGGCATCGCCAGTCGCATGCTGCAGGGCTTGCTCAATCACTGCTTTGACCAGATCGGACTGCATCGTATCTGGGCTGAGACATTCGTTGACAATGAATCTTCACGGCGGCTTCTGGTTCGCAACGGATTCTCCTTCGAGGGCGTCAAGCGGCAGACGTACCTCAAGGAAGATCGGTACCTTGACGTGGAGATGTGGGCAATGCTGGCCACGGACCCACGCCCTTGGAAGGAGCAAACCTCATGAGTTACGGCGTTGCTGAGATCGCGGACCTGTTTCCTAATCTGATGGATATCCAGTGTGAGGACCTTCGTGCGAAGGTCGCAGCCGTCTGGAACGAAGCCATCACGACTGGTTGTGGAGGCAAGGGCTGGACTTTTGATGAGCTGCGCGCGGTGAAGTTCACCTTGCTCGCTGGTGATATCGAGATGACCTTCATTGAGCACTTGAATTCGTGTGTTCGTCAATGCATGGCGATCGCGGACGTGCTTGACAGTGCCTTCACATGCGACATCCCCATCGACCGCGACATTCTGATCGCCGGAGCACTGCTGGCCGATTGCGGCAAGCCCCTCGAATTCGACAAGGACGCGCAGGGCAACATCATCAAGGGCACCTTCGGCGAGGCGTTGCGTCATCCCTTCAGCGGCGTGGCAATGGCCTACAAGCACGGTGTCCCAGCCGAAGCGATGCACATGATCGCCACGCACAGCCACGAGGGCGAGAAGGTACAACGCAGCATCGAGTCAATCATCTTCCATCATGCCGACTTCGTTGACTTCGACATTGCGAAGTTGCTCGGCAAGATGGCTGCAAAGGGCTGAGTATGTTGCGAAGAAAATTGCCACCGGGGTCATGGTGTGTTGCGCTCGGCACGATCATGGCCGTCGTCTCGATCTTCGACGGCGTCTGGGGACTGACGACGGCAGCAGTTGGTGTCGAGTTGCAGGCGATTGCAGCGGAGGTTGAGTCCAATCGGCTTGGCATCACGATCGGTAGCATTGTTCGCGGTGTGACCTTTGGTGTCTTCAGTCTTCGCGGTGTCGAGACGGCGCAGCACGCTGGAGAACTTCTGGCGATGTTGCCGCGGCCGGATTATCTCGTGGAAGTCGGGTGGATTCGATTTGGGTTCTCGATCGTGGCCTTTGTGTCCGGCGTACTCCTCACGTGGCGGTTGCGGTTTGCAGTTTGGACATCGCTCGTGTGGGCCATAGCATCGGTGTGCTGGACGACGTGGGCGACCATTCGCACATGGAGTGTCATGACCGACGGGGTCAATGGTCCATGGCAGGGCGACAGCCTTCCATATCTTGTCCTTGAGACCACCATGCACTTTGCGTGGCCTCTGGTTCTTGGCGTGTGGCTCGTCACAGCACTTGCTCGGAGGCCACATGGCCGCTGATGGACTGCTGCTCATGCCGCTGCAGCCGGGGCGACCGGGTGGTCGGCGATTGGTGGTTGCCGGGTTGATCCTGATTTCTTTCTTCGGCTGGTGGATGTTCTTTGTCTACGACTCCGTGGCCAACATCGCCCATGACTTGGCGATGGATAACGCCAGGCGTAACTTCCTTGGCTGCTTCGGAATCGCCATGGCCTTGGCCACCGTGCCGATGGTCATCGGCGCGTTTCGGTGGCGGGGCGATCGGCGGATGACGCACCCATCGCAGCCCGTTCCGCCAGAGGCCGCGGCCCTGACTGCGATCCACTGGCCCGCTGGCAAGCGAGGAAAGTCGCGAGGGGCGTCAAACATACAGATGTTGGCCGAAACGAGTCTGCGGTGTGTCATCGACGCCGAACTCGCTCGCTGGGCTGCTGAAATGCGACTACCACAGGGGCTGATTGAGCCTCGGGAGTTCATTCCAGGCCGGGCGCAGGGATCAATTCGCACGGTATTTCGGTGCTTGCTCGCAGCCCCTGTTGTGCTCCTGGTTGTCGCCATCATCACGGCTACCATGTGGGGTAACTTTGGCCCCTGGATTGCACTTCCCACTGCGGCTGTGTTGCTTGTGTGGATGTTCGGGGCAGCCATGGCATCGCACCCAACCTGCCAACGAGGGCTGGCGAGCGTGCCAATGCTCGGCCGGATAAGCCGCGGCGAGTTTGGACGAAAACGCTGTCTTGTCGGCCCCGGCTGGGTTCGGCGTGGCCGACAGGTCTGGAAGGTCGGGGAAGATCTCATGATTGTGCGGCGGCGGGCGCGGGTACGTGAGTGTGATGTACTCGAAGTCATGATGGCAGGCAGAGCGGGACGCCGTCGATGGACGGTGGCCGGCACCTCCGACCCGATGCTGCACCGCTTGTGGGAGTGCTGGATGCACCCCGATCCACGTCCCGAGTTCGCGAGCAGCGACCTGTCCTGAACGGCGCTGTAGGATTCGTGCCATGCCACAACGAATTGGATCGTCGAATGGCCCGTGTGAGTGCTGGGCACCCGTGCTCGGCACGATGCTCATCCTGTTTGGTGTCTTTGATCTTGGGTTTGGCGCGGTGATGGCGGCCTTGTCGATTTCACTCGGCGAGATTGCCGGTGAGGTCGAAGCCAACAGCGGGCTGATCCACATGGGCAGCATTTTTTCGAAACTCACGGGGGGATTCGTGCATCTCGGAAATGTCGATCAGGGTGAGGCAGCCACGGCAGTGCTTGGGATGCTTCCGCCGGTCTGGCTCTCGCTCTTGCTGGCGATCGGCCGGATGCTTCTGGCGCTGAGTTCCATCGCGCTCGGAGTCGGGCTCGCCCGCCGCCTTCGCGGTTCGCTCAATCCGCTCATGGTGTGGGCGATCACTGCGTGTGGGTGGGGGATTGTGTCAATTCTGGCCAACATCGGCACCTACGAGTTCCTAGCGGCAGCCTCGGGCGGTCTCGCGGCGACCGTGACTGTGCTGGCAGATCTTGGACTGCACGTCGCGTGGCCACTGGTGATTGGCTGGAAGGTGTGGATCGCGCGGCTATCCTGAGCAGCCTATGCCACAGACCATTATCGAAAAGATCGCGACGCTGCACACCGCAGGAGACGCAGGTGGGCCGGTTCATTCCGGTGACTACCTGAGGATCCGCCCCAAGCACATCATGACGCACGACAACACATCGGCGGTCATGGGCAAGTTCGCCTCTATTGGCGCGGAGCGCATGCACGACCCGAAGCAGCCAGTCTTCGCGATCGACCACGACATCCAGAATCACTCGCCGGAGAATCTCGCCAAGTACGCCAAGATCGGCGCCTTTGCCGCGAAACAAGGCGTGGACTTCTACAAGCCCGGGACGGGCATCAGCCATCAGGTAATGATCGAGCGCGGCTATGTCACGCCCGGAAGCATGGTCGTCGGGAGCGACAGTCACTCGAATATCTACGGCGCACTTGGGGCACTCGGAACGCCCGTTGTTCGCACCGATGCAGCTGCTCTCTGGTCGACAGGCGAGACATGGTGGCAAGTACCGCCGGTCGCGAGGGTGACGCTCACAGGGAAGTTGCAGCCTGGGGTTACGGGCAAGGATGTCATCATTGCGCTCTGCGGAGCGTTCAATCACGACGAAGTACTCAACCATGTCGTCGAGTTTGCAGGTGATGGCCTCGGACAGTTGTCCATGGACCAGCGCATGAGTATTGCGAATATGACGACCGAGTGGGGGGCGCTCGCGGGCGTCTTCCCGTTCGACGATGTGTTGCACGCTTGGCTGCGGGAACGCGCTGCGTGGCTCGCTGATCGCGGTACGCCGCGATACACGAAAGAGGATGTCGAGGCATGGGCTGCCGAGCCTCTCTGCGCCGACGATGATGCGGCTTATGCCGCCGAACTTGAACTCGACCTGACAAGCGTAATTCCGCACGTCTCGGGCCCCGATCACGTGAAGGTCATGCGATCGCTTCCAGACATTGAGGCGGAGCGGGTCGCGGTACAGAAGGCGTATTTGCTCTCATGCGTGAATGGTCGATTGGAGGACCTGCACGAAGCAGCGAAGGTTGTCGCGGGGAATCACATCGCATCGCATGTCGACTTCTATGTCGCCGCTGCCAGTGAGACGATTCAGCAGCAGGCCGAGGCCGACGGAACATGGCAGATCCTTGCGGACGCTGGCGCGACCTTTCTGCCGCCGGGCTGCGGAACCTGCATCGGGCTGGGGGCTGGCACGCTAGAGCCGGGCGAAGTCGGTATCAGCGCCACGAATCGAAACTTCAAGGGCCGCATGGGCAGCCGCGACGCAAAGGCGTATCTCGCGAGCCCTGCAGTTGTGGCGGCCTCGGCGCTCGCCGGCCATATCGCGGCGCCGTCCACGTATGAAGCGTGCGAGCCCCGGACTCGGATCATGCGGCCAGATGTGAAGCAGACAAGCAAGAGCGTCTCCATCGTTGATGGCTTCCCGGCCTCAATGACAGGGCGGCTCCTGTGGCTCCCGGTCGACAACCTCAATACCGACGGTATCTACAGCGGTGCGATGACCTACCGCGATGACGTGACGCCTGAGGAAATGGCTGCCGCGGCAATGGAGAACTACGACCCCGCATTTACTGGCATCGCTAAGAAGGGCGACATCGTGGTTGCGGGTGACAACTTCGGCACGGGTTCATCGCGTGAGCAAGCGGCGACCTGCCTCATGATTGGCGGTATCGCGTGCGTCATTGCCGCGTCTTTCAGCCAAACCTACGTTCGCAACGCCATCAACAACGGCTTTATCTGCATCGCATGTCCGTCGCTTGCCGAGGCCCTTCGCGGGGCCCACCAGAACAACGACGCGGCCACCATTCCGGCGGGCGAAGCCACCATCGACTTCGCCGCCGCAACGATCACGGCGGGCGGAGCGGTGCACCCCTTCACGCCACTTGGCGAGGTTCCGCAGGAAATCATCGCCTCCGGTGGGGCCGAGGCGGTGGTTCGGCAGCGGCTCAGGAACGACTAAGGCTGCAGGGGCGATTGCGACTTCGTTTCTTCTCCCCAGCACCGCGTAGCGAAGGAAGAGTAGAGATCGCCACCTCGCCCCACAAACGGTGGACCGCTACACTACGCATCTTCAAAGGAGCCTACGACCAATGGCCAAATATCGGATTGCTTGGATGCCCGGAGACGGCGTCGGAAACGACGTCATGGACGCCACCCGCATCGTGCTTGATGCGATGAATTTCGATGCTGAGTACGTCCATGCGGACATCGGGTGGGAGTTCTGGTGCAAGGAAGGCAATCCGCTCCCGGATCGAACGATCGAGATCCTCAAGGACACCGACTGTGCCCTCTTCGGCGCGATTACGAGCAAGCCTCGTGACGAAGCCCACGAGGAACTCGCTCCGGAACTCAAGGACAAGGGGCTGGTGTACTTCAGCCCGATCGTGAAACTCCGGCAGATGTTCAATCTGCACACAAACCTCCGCCCATGCAAGGCCTACACCGGCAACCCGCTGAACTACCGCGGCGACGATGTCGATCTTGTTGTCTTCCGCGAGAACACCGAGGGCATGTACGGCGGCGTCGAGTGGTTCCCGCTTCCGGAGAAGATCTACGACGCCCTCTGCGACAACCCGAAGATGGTCAAGTGGAAAGACAAGGGCCTCGACAACGTCGCCTTGTCCACTCGAATCATGTCGAAGCAAGGCTGCGAGAGCATTTGCCGCCAGGCCTTCGAGTATGCCAAGAAGTTTGGCCGTAAGTCGGTGACGCTCGTCGAGAAGCCCAACGTCCTTCGAGAGACCGGTGGCCTGATGACCCGCGTCTTCCGCGAAGTCGCCAAGGACTATCCGGGCATCGACTCGTGGGAAGCCAATATCGACGCGATGTGCATGTGGCTTCTGAAGAGCCCGAACGACTATGACGTGCTTGTGGCCGAGAACATGTTCGGTGACATCATCAGCGATCTCGCCGCAGGCCTTGTCGGTGGACTTGGATTTGCGTGTGCGGCAAACATCGGCGATGAGTACGCGGTCTTCGAGCCGACGCACGGCAGCGCTCCGAAGTATGCGGGACAGGATGTGGTCAACCCCATTGCGATGCTGCTGACCGCCAAGATGATGCTCGACTGGCTTGGCGAGACCGATGAGGCAGCCCGGCTGGAGAAGGCGGTCGCCGACTCGATCGCCTCTGGCGACATCGCAACCTACGACACCAAGGGTCGAGGCAAGGGCAACACCACGACGGAAGTCGCCCAAGAAATCGCCCGCCGCCTTCAAAGTCCCGTCAGCGCCTGAGGAGCAAACCCCTATGGGTGGTCACGACACCAATAAGCAGAACACCGACTTCGTTTCCTGGCAACTCGCGGAATGGGCAGCGAATCTCACCTACGAGGACCTCAGTCCAGAGGCAGTTCGGTGTGCGAAGTTGTATCTCTATGACTCGTTTGGCTGCGCCCTTGGCGGAAGCCAGCAGCATGATGTCGAGATCTTCCTGAAGCATGCGAGGCAGATGGGCGGTGCCGAGACTTGCACCGTCTTCGGAAGCGGCTTCAAGACCGATCCGGTGATGGCGGCCATGCTCAATGCGCTGTGCATTCGAGCGATGGACTACAACGACATCTATTGGAAGGCAGATCCCGCGCACCCCTCGGACATCATTCCCGCGGCACTTTCGATCTGCGAGATGAACGGTCTCTCGGGGAAGGATCTCATACTGGGTACCTGCATCGGGCACGAGATCGAAATGCGGCTTGCCGAGTTTGGAGATCCCGGAGTTCGTGAGTATGGGTGGCATCACGCGACGATCACCTGCATCGCCTCGCCCATCGTGGCCGGCCGCATGCTCAACCTGCCAGCGGATCAGATTCAGCAGGCGATCGGGATCAGCGCGAGCCCGAGCATGTGCCTCGGTGCCGTGACGGCCGGCAAACTCACCAACATGAAGAACACCGTCGATCCGATGGCGACGCGAAGTGGTGTCGAGGCGGCTCTGCTCGCTGCAGGTGGCTACAGCGGCCCCGAGCACGTGATTGATGGCAAGGAGGGGCTTGTCCACTGCTTCGAGAAGTTCGGTGGGAAGTTCCATCTCAACATGCTCACGGACGACCTCCCGGTGTGTTCCAAGTGCCACTGGAAGATTCTCGACTGTGGCATGAAGTCGTTCCCAATCGAGGCCCTCAGCCATGCGCCACTGACGGCCATGATGAAGATCGTTGCGGCACATGATCTCGATCCGGACTCCATTGCCGAGATCAAGGTCGAAGTCATCGCCCGCGCGGCAGACATTCTGGGCGATCCTGCGAAGTATCGTCCGACCAGCAAGGAGACGGCCGACCACAGCCTGCCATACTCGTTAGCGGTGGGGCTCGTCGACGGCATGGTCACGCCGCTGCAGTTCAAGCAGGAGCGAATTGACGACCCGGCACTCATTCCGGTCATGGACAAGATCAAGGTCGTGCCGAACGACGAATTCGAAGCCCTCTTCCCGAAGTTCCAGCCAAGTCAGGTGACGATCACTTTGACTGACGGAACCTCGCATACAGAGCGGGTTGATGTACCCAAGGGTGACCCGAGGGATCCGATGACCGAGAACGAAATCGCCGTCAAGTTCAACGCGCTCGGAACGGGCGTCGTCGGCGAAGAGGCCTGCCGGGATCTACGGGATCTCATCATGGCGATAGAGCATGAAGGCACGTTGGACCGACTCTTCGAGTTGATGACGGCCTGCTGTTCCTGCAAGTCATAGCGTTTTAGCCAGACGTGCGATGTTGTTCGCTCACGCCCTTTGGGTGGTTGCTACAGTGCCCCGCATGGCACTTATCGTCACCGGCACCATTGGGATCGACACGGTTCATACGCCCACCGGCTCGGCCGAGGGCGTGCTTGGCGGCTCCTGCGCGTATTTCGCAGCCGCCTCATCGCACTACGCGCCAACAAGACTCGTCGGCGTCGTGGGAGATGACTGGCCGGACGAGCACCGCGACATACTCGACTCCTTCCCTCACATTGATCTTGATGGGCTCGAAGTGCGTTCAGGTTCGACGACATTCAGGTGGGGCGGTCGCTATTTCGACAACATGAATGATCGCGAGACGCTCTTCACGGAGTTGGGAGTTCTGGAAGAGCATCCACCTGCAGTTCCAGATTCGTTTGCGGACAGCAAGTACGTCTTTCTCGCCAATACTCATCCCGCCGTGCAACTTGGGCTCTTGCAGCAGTTGCCCGACCGCGCACTTGCAGTCGCCGACACGATGGATCTCTGGATCAATATTGCCCATGAGGATCTCTTGGCGCTTCTGAGCGCCGTTGACGGCGTCGTACTCAACGACAGCGAGGCCAGTCAACTCACAGAGTCCCGCAACGCCATTACGGCGGCCCGCCGTATTCTTGACATGGGGCCCACCTTCGTGGTGGTGAAGAAGGGCGAGCACGGCTGCGTGCTGGTGCACCGTGACATGGATATGGCCGCAGTGCTTCCGGCCTATCCGATCGAGGCCGCGGGAGTCATCGACCCAACTGGGGCTGGCGACTCATTCGCCGGTGGCATGATGGGGCATCTCGCATCGATCGGTCGCATCGATGCCGAGGCGATCCAGGAGAGTCTGGCTTGGGGAACTGTGACTGCGTCCTGCACGATTGGCGACTTCGGCCTGGGCGGCTTGCAGGATGTCTCCCGCTCTGACCTCGAAGCCCGCATGAGGTTTTTCCAGACCGCCGCCGCGGTCGGTCCTCGAGGGTCAACCGTTTCCTGATTAGGCCAAGGCTGCTCGAAGCAGCCCCCCGCATGAATCAAGATGTCGGCTCGCTGCGTCCGGAGTCAGCCCTCGGGCGACTGCAACGATCGCTGTCTTGACATGCCCATCGCACACTTCGATCCAACCAGCGGCCTCTTCGCGGTCCATGTGCGGGGCATAGACCAGCAGAATGCGGATCGCTCGGTCGAGGAGTTTGGCATTGGTGGCTCGCAAATCCACCATCAAGTCGCCGTGTACAGCGCCGAGCCGAACGAAGACCGAGGTGGAAAGAGCATTGAGCGCGGCCTTGGTGGCGGTCCCCGCCTTGAGCCGCGTCGATCCGGCGAGGAGTTCAGCGCCTGTATCCAGAATGATCATGCGACCGCACCCGTTGGGCTTCTCTCGCCGCGTACATGAAATCATCGCCGTGGCGGCGCCCCGCTCGCTGGCGGTTTCGATGCCACCGAGGACCCATGGGGTCGTGCCACCCGCGGCGATGCCGACGACGGTGTCGTCGGGGCCGACATTGGCGGCGTCAAGATCTTCAATGGCGCCCGTGGTCTCGTCCTCGCGGGCTTCGCTTGAGCGCCGGAGGGCGGCGTCGCCACCGGCAATGATTCCGATGACCTGATTGGCGTGGGCGCCGAAGGTTGGCGGGCACTCTGAGGCGTCGAGAACGCCGAGTCTTCCACTTGTACCGGCACCGAGGTAGAACAGCCGGCCTCCACGCTGTATTCGCTTGGCGACTTCGTCGGCGAGGTCCGCGATGTCGACTGCAACGGCCTCGACTGCGCAGATGGCGGCATGCTGGTCAGCGGCGATCAGCCGCACAAGGTCGCTTGAACTCAGCAGGTCAATTGCTTCGGCAGCTTCGCTGCGGCGCTGTTCGGTTGAGATGTGTCCGCGGTCTGGCGGTAGGGGGCGGGACATGGTTGCAAGGGTACAGGGCGCACGACAGGACCGCTGGTCTTGCGACCGGCGGTCCTGTGTGTTGATCTCTCAAACAGAGCTTGACCTCTTGCGGTCAGACCATTTCCTTGAGATTCTTGAGCGCCGTGAACTTGACGACGTTCTTGGCGGGCTTGGCTGCGAACCACTGCTCTTCACCGGTGAAGGGGTTCTTGCCGAAGCGGCGCTTGGTCGCGGGCTTGCGGTGCTTGCGAATCTTCATAAGGCCGGGGACCGTGAAGGTGCCGGGGCCGCGGCGGCCGAGGTCCTTCTTGACCATGCCAGCCATCGCATCAAATACACAGGCGACTTCCTTACGGCTCAGGCCGGTGGAGTCGGCGATCTCGCCATAGATCTGGGTCTTGGTGCGAGGCTTGACCTCAGCGGTGGCCTTGGCCTTCTTGCGAGTGGTCTTCTTACGTGTTGTCTTTTTCTTTGCCATGTGCAGGAGTCCTTTCTGCTCTCGAATGATCCGGGTCAGCTCCGCTGACCTGCGGGACAGTGAAACATTCGAGCTACATGCTCGAATCGAGCGGGAATGTACTCCTGCTAGAACCGGCCAACAAGTCGGATTTTGCTGTATTCTCAGTGTTTTTTGCAAGGCTCCAAAGTGTTCATCCCTTCAGGCAAGAGCGTTTTTGCCTTCCGTTCATACAGGAAAATCTGTTGCAAGCTCCATGTCGTGCAACCCGAAGACCCCTGAATACGCAATTGAGAGTGCAAAAACCGCTTGTTTTAGGCGAGATGTGTGAATTCCTGCCAGACATCATCGATCCACGAGAACGCTGTGCGTTCATCCATCAATGGTTCGATCCACGTGAAATTTATGCGGAGAATGTCCTTGTGCATAAGGATCGGAACCAGAATCGGAAAGCCTCCAAAATGTATGGCAGCAGTCATATCAATGCGATCGGTCGTGAGTGGTGGATGATCACCGATGAAAGGAAGTCGTCCGATGTTGGTCGGACAGAAGCCGTGGCGATAATGCCCCTCGAAGTCCAACCATGCCTCGATCGATCCGACGACGTCCTCTGGGAGATAGTTATGAGGTGGCGCAGCCGCCGGTAGCAGGGCCTTTTCGAGTTGTTGGCGAAACCGCTTGGCGAGTTCCCATGGGTCGTCGTCCTCGCGGACACCGGGCAGAAAGATCCGTGCGCAGTAGGCCGCCATCTGGAGATCGTGTGGGGGGGGCGTTTCCGAATAGAGTCGCCGCATGTCCATTGGAACCATTGTGTCGGTATCGACTACCCCGCCTGCGTGTCGGGCATGCACAAGTGAAAGAGCCGCAGCGAACGCGCCCAGAACCGTAGTGCCACGCGCGTGACAGACTTGATGGATGGCTTCGGCGTGATCGGGCGGCAGGCTTCGAAAGGCGATGCGGGTCCGCCGCTGGTCAAGGTCAGCCTCATGGTCGAGCGGCCATGGTGTGATGTCCGGCTCTTCTTCTCCAAGTTGCATGGCGGCGATCCAGTCTTCGCGGTCGACCGGAGTTGCGAGTCGTTGTTCGGCGGGCGGCGGGACCGATACAGTTTCCAAGATTGGCACTTCGCCTCGCAGCAACATGGCGGCCAACTCAATGAACTGATTGAGCATGGCGGACAAGGAGCGTCCATCTGCGACGGCGTGATGCACTTTGAAAAAGACCCGCCACCGATCACCCGACGCATTGGGTGCAAATCGGGCTTCCCAGAGCCTTCGGCGGTCCGGCAATTCTTCGTGAAGCAACTGCTCCCAGATTGCAATGAGATCCTGCTCATGCTCGGCATGCTGCATCGAGAGCAGAATGTCATCAAACCTGACATCTCGGACAAAGGAAGGAATCGGATCGCCCTCACTGAGACGGCACTGCAGGATTTCGTGCCGCTCAAAGAGAAGCCTCGCGGCCTCTCTGAACGTGTACTCATCGAGCGGGCCTCGCCCCTCGCCGAGAATAACCATCGTGCCAGCTCCAAGGCATTGCCGGGCGTTAATGGCGGTGGTGGCCTCCCAGAAACCAAGTGGTCGGATCACATCATTGGATACAGCAGACATAGGTACCCTCCTCGGGATGAGGGTAGCAACCCGCGCAACCTGCGCAGACAGCGGCTCGACATACCGCCGATTTTCAAGTTGTGGGTGGCCGGGCCGATTCTGTGGTGCATGTTGAGAATATGCCCCCAGGACTCCCATTCATCGCAATCGGATTCGTGCTACTGGCCATTGGGCTCGTGGCAGCCTTCTTGGAGTCGGCTGGCGGGGACTGAATGATCCGTCCGGGTTATCAGGTTCCACCCAGACGGCCCAGTTTGCCGTAGCCGCGTCCAATAGACGACGTACAAGGCCATTTTGCTCCGTGTTTTGCAAATCGGATGCCAGGCCGTCACATCGCTGCTGCGGTGGGGGAGATGTCTATCTTGTGCGTAGGGATCTTGGCGGCATCGCGCACAACAGGAGCCGACGGCGTCGCCATCGGCTCCCATTGCATACTCATAAAGTGATTTGAGGCCTTCTATTCGCAGCCGAACTCCGCAAGAAGGCCGAGCAAGTCATCGACGTTGTACGTCGTGCCAAACTCGCCAATCAGTGCGAGCAGGTCATCGACCGTCGTCATGCCGTCGCCATTGAGATCCCATACGCAGGATGATTCGCACTCATCCGGCACGCCATTTCCGTTGGCATCGTTGCTGCTACCGCCAGCGATATCGCAGGCGTCATTGGTGCCATTGGCATTGCAGTCGGCCCAGTTGCCGAGCGTAGCTGTGGCGCCGCCAGTTGCCTGCCACGTGACGTCGACGGCGTTGCGGCCTTGGAAGAGCGCTTCGACCATGACTTCGCTCGAGTGGCCATAGGCAGTGAGCCTGGCGATGAGCACGGCGTGTCCACTCTGACAATCATCGGTTACGACCGGCTGGGCAGAGCCCTGCGGGTCGATGGGCAGGACAAACCAAGTTCCGTTGTCTGCGGAGACCGAGCCGCCATTTTCGAAGTTTGTCCAGTCAATGCCGATGTTGTTGAGTTCATTGGAGTCGAACGGATCGCCTGAGTTGTCGAGCGCGCCGATCGTGACGCGACTGTCATAGATCAAGTCCGGCACCAGATCGTAGAACGCGGGATTCACCTCTTGTGACGTCGGGCCGCCATAGGCGTTCTGCCAGAAGCCTTCGGTGCTGGTCACGGTCTTCTGCTGCAGGCTGTTCCCTGCGACCGCGTCGATCCGCTCGCCGTCGCCGATCATGGCATACATGTCGACGGTCCACGTGTCTTCTGGCGTGTCGGCGAGGTTGGTGCCGACGACCTTCCACGCGACACCCGAGAAGTTGTTGTCGGTGCAGGGCGTTCCCACGCAATCTGTGTCAGCGCCAAGCCAACTGCCGTTGCAGTCGATTTCTTCCATCACATTGCAGGTGTCGCCGTAGCAGCAGGCACCAACGGGATCGGGCAGGCATATTTCGTCATCGCAGACAACATTGTCCCCCAGGTACTCGCCGTTCGCATTGTCGCACTGGCTCTCCGAGACTGTTGCGCACGAGCCACTGGAAAGGCAGCAAGCGCCGACGCCACTATCGCATTCGATCTCTGAGCAGTTCGTGTCGTCCCCTTGATACTCGCCACCCAACTCCTGGCACTCCGAGAGCGCCATGATCTGACATGTGGAGCCAAAGCAGCAAGCCCCGCTCGGCCCAGCGACATGCAGGCAACTGGAAATAGCGTCGGCATAGGAACTGATCGTGCTGGCCGAACCACTGGTGAAGTTGTTGGCGCACGTAAGTGATGGATTCATAGTGTTCGACGGGCAACTGCAGTGATCTGCGTTCCAGTTGTGTCCCATCTCGTGGGCGGACAGGTCGGTCGAGCAACCGAAGGATCCGCAGCAACTTGACTCGACCACGCCGTACTCGCTGCTCGAGCAGACCGCGCCCAGATATGCCAGGCCGATTGTCGAGCCCATGTTCGCGCCGGTAAAGAGGTGCACCATGTCGCGGGCGATGCCGGAATGATTACCACTGTTCCAATCGTTCTGCAACTGATTGAGACGATTCTCAATGTCACCGCTGTAGGGATCGCTGCTAGAACTTCGTACCACGATCGCCTGAATCTCATGCGTGATTCCGCACTGATTCTCGTACTGCACGTTGACGCTGTTGATCACGGAATTGACGCGGTTCTCAACACCCGAAATGGAGCCATACAAACTGTAGAACTCGTAGTCGGCATCAACTGCCATTTCAGCTGCCAGGATTGTTCCTCGCTCCGCACCTCCGGAGGATCGCGTCGTTCCGTGCCCGTCGAAAACGCGCCAGGCGTCATCGATGGGGCAGTCATTCTCAGGTGAGATGATGGCTTCGCCTTCATACACCGCGTACTCATCTGCATCGGCGCCATCGACCCGGCCAAGCAGCGGTTCAGCGAACCACTGCCGACCGTCGGCCTCAATGAGCCTGAGCAGAAAGCCGTTGGCTTCAAGCCCGAGCGCCAGCCGTACGCTGGGATCGAGCAGATCGGTGCCGCGGAAGGTCGACACCGGGCCAGCGGGATCTTCAGAGATCGACCCATCTTCTTCTTGCACAAGCAGACGGTAGTTCGCGCCTCGCACATCGTGTTCCCAGATTCGCAGTACGCGATCCTGACCAGACGTGACGAGATCGAGCGTGTAGTCACCATCAGCCGCCTCGCGCATCACGAGATTCTGAATGGTGCAGGACTCCACGCTGAGCGCGTTGCAGGCCTGCTTGATCGTGACGGTGGAACCAAGCGTTGCTTGAGCAGAGAGCCCAAGTGCGACGACAGCGACCGCCGAGATGATGAACGACGATGAACGATGAAGCATGAAATCTCTCTTTATCAGTCTGAATCAAGGACCACGAGCCACATGAGCCCTCGAGCTATACCCCACAACTCTGTAGTTCACCTCATGAACGCCTCTCAGTCAAGGCTTGGTTGCAAATTTGGCGTGATCAAGGGATTTGTGGGATCGTTTCTGGCGATTAAGAGACGCCACTGCTGGCACCTGAGCATTTCGTCAATGTCACCATCTCGGTACACTGCCCTGCTCACCCCAAATTCAGGGGTGCTGGACAGGTGACCGAGCGGCTGAAGGTACCGGTTTGCTAAACCGGCGTAGGGTGCAAACTCTACCGCGGGTTCGAATCCCGCCCTGTCCGCTTCAATGGGCCGCTCGCACACAGGTGCGGGCGGTTTTTCTTGAGGCACTGATTGGCTGAAAATCCGAACATTGGCTGATGGACCCTGCTCAAAAAACCCTTT
>JAAERN010000174.1 GCA_024230295.1 Planctomycetota bacterium | reverse complement strand
CATCGGGGCGCAGCGCCCACGCGGGCTTGACCTTCCCGGCGCTGGCCAAATTCCGATACTCAAGGCTATCGATGTATTGCGCCAAATGGAAGTAAATGCAGATGAGGGCAAACCGAGCGTGGGATCCCAGACAGTCGTTTATGGCGGGGGTAACGTCGCCATGGATGTGGCCCGCTCTGCCGTTCGTCTCGGTGCGGCAGTTCAGATGGTGGTGCTGGAGAGCCGGGAACAGATGCCGGCGCATGATTTTGAGATCAAGGAGGCGCTCGAGGAAGGCTGCCAGATTCAACCGCTTCGCACTATAACTCGGATGGAGAAGGGGGCGTTGGTTCTGGAAGAAATGGCCCTGGATGAACAGGGCAAGCCCCAGCCAACCGACCGGCTTGAATCACTGCAGGCGGATACGGTAGTGCTGGCCATCGGCCAGGAAGTTGAGACAGGCCTGGTAGAAGGCATCGACGAGGTATCTGTGCGCGATGGTGTGGTCGAGATCGACGAGCACATGATGACGGGTCACCAGGGCTTATTTGCCGGCGGCGACATGGTGCCCTCTGATCGCACTATGACGACGGCTATTGGTCACGGTAAGAAAGCGGCGCGCCACATCGATGCTTGGCTTTGTGATGAGACCTACGTTGCTCCTCCGAAGCATGACCTGGCGGCTTTTGAGAATCTCAACCCCTGGTACTACGCAGATGCGCCCAAGACCATCCAGCCAGTACTGGAACTGATCCGACGTCAATCAGGCTTCGAGGAAGTACTCGGTAACCTCGACGAGGCGAATGCCCTGTACGAGGCACGGCGGTGTTTGAGTTGTGGT
>JAAERN010000173.1 GCA_024230295.1 Planctomycetota bacterium | reverse complement strand
CGTGAATGTCGACGGTTCGAATCCGTTCACCCGCTTTCCGGCACGGTCAAGCACCGAGCCGCATAACCCCGCTTTACGGCGGGGTTTGTTGTTCTTGGGGGCCTTCCGTTTCGGACTGGCTGACTCGCAGCCTGAAGCACCGGATTGCACTGTTTCGTGCACCGAGTGGTGCCGGTTCTGGTGACACCTCACAGGACCAGCATCGTCAGTCGATGACGCGCTCACCACGCTCCAGCATCTCTCGGCAGGACGCGTTGCAACTGAAGGCGATGAACGCCGCCTCCGCATTAGGCTCAGGATGCCACAGCTTGATGCTCGCCATGTCATTGGGGCCACCCCGAACGGTCAAGTTGATCCTTTCGTGATCGTAAGCGTCCTTCATCCACATCTGCAGCCCTCCTCGAGCGTCGAGCCAGCAGTTGAAATTCGATGCGCCCCGGCCAATCCGCAGAAACTGAGTACCCCCCAGTTCCGGCATATCAGGCTCAACGAGTGACTCCTCGGCGACAAGCCAAGGATCGCCTGCATGCGACTCGATCACTAGCTTCCTCGTCGTGATCGTGTCGAATTCGCCGGCTTGGCCAACGATTTCAGTCGTGCCGCGAAAGCCGATGAAGACCACAAGCCAACCAGCAATCATGAGCCCAAAGATGGCTCCAATCATCTTCTTGAGCGCGCGGACTTGCTGACGAAGT
>JAAERN010000172.1 GCA_024230295.1 Planctomycetota bacterium | reverse complement strand
GACTCGCTCCACGTCGTGAAGCAGTCCGGATACAACAACACCACCGGCTGCTCACTTGACACTTCACGCCTGGCATGCCACCCGATGAGCGAGCGGCTGAACCCGGGGAGTGTTCTGGAATCCGCTATACCCATCATGCGTTTGATCATCCATGCCGTTGGTCCGCGCTGCATCAACCATGTCGAAACGGGATGCAATGCCGAACCAATCCGATTCATTCGCCGCACATTGCCCTTGAGTCGAGTTCGCAGTGTCGGTCCCCGCCCCGCCTTCATGGACTGGGCGAGGTACTCGGCCTTCAGTTTCGCCACGTCTACCGAAGCGGGACATTCGTACCTGCAGGCCTTGCACCCAAGACACAGATCGAGTGTTGCGTGGGTGTCCGGATCCGTCCAACGCTCTGGGCCGAATTGCCCGGTGATCGCAAGTCGAAGGGCGTTGCCCCGTCCGCGTGTGGCATGACGCTCATCCAACGTCGCCCGATACGACGGACACATGGCACCACCGCTCGTTCGGCGGCACAGGGCGTTGCCGTTGCAAGCCGACGCTGCACTGTCCAGAGATGGCTCCCAATGAAACCAGGTCGGAACTTCTGTTGACACCTCCTCCGCAATGCGCAAGTGCTCCATCATTCCCGGATCGGTCGTAGAT
>JAAERN010000171.1 GCA_024230295.1 Planctomycetota bacterium | reverse complement strand
GGAAGACGTGGAATCCATGGGTCTGTTGAAGATGGATTTCCTGGGGTTGAAGAACCTCACGATGATCGAAAAGACCCTCGAGTTGGTGGAGGTGAGCAGTGGCACCCGAGTCGACCCCGACAAACTGCCGCCCCAGGATGAAGAGACCTTTGCCCTTCTGGCGCGAGGTGATCTGGAGGGGATCTTCCAGTTGGAATCCAGCGGAATGCGGCAGATCGTGCGTGATCTCAAGCCTTCATCGCTGGAAGACATCTCCTCGATCCTTGCCCTCTACAGGCCGGGTCCCCTCGATGCCGGGTTGATTCCTAAATTCATCAACCGCAAGCACGGCCGCGAGGCTATCGATTTCGCTCACGCGATTTTGGAGCCGATCCTGTCAGAGACCTACGGGATCATGGTGTATCAGGAACAGATCATGCGCATCGCGCAGGATCTAGCTGGTTACTCCCTGGGTCAGGCAGACCTGCTTAGGCGAGCGATGGGCAAGAAAAAGGTGTCCGAGATGCAGAAGCACCGCGGCATCTTCGTCCAGGGTGCTGGAGAACGCGGCGTTGATGAAAAGGTCGCCGACGAACTGTTCGATCAGATGGTTCTCTTCGCTGAATACTGCTTCAACAAGAGCCATTCCACGGCCTATGGCGCCGTCACGTATCAGACGGCTTACTTAAAAGCGCACTACCCGGTCGCTTACATGGCGGCTCTGCTCACGGTGAATGCCGGAGCCGCCGACAAGGTGCAGCGCTACATCTCCAATTGCAATGCAATGGGGATTGAGGTGATGCCCCCGGATGTGAATGCCTCGCTCATCGATTTCACCCCCAACGGCGATCGGATCCTGTTTGGCCTCTCCGCCGTTCGCAACCTTGGTGATGGTGCGATCCGTCGATTGATCGCCGCCCGCGATAGCGATGGACCCTTCCGTTCCCTCGCGGATCTGTGTGACCGGATCCCGTCTTCGGTGCTCAACCGCCGTGGTCTGGAGTCGTTGATTCACTGCGGTGCCCTGGATGCCATGGATCCGCAGGCCAACCGTGCTCAGTTGATGGCTGATCTGGATCTTCTTCTCGACTGGGCCTCCTCACGGGCCAAAGACCGAGACAGCGGCCAGGGCAATCTCTTTGATCTGATGGCTCCTGTCGCCGATACCGATGGGCCAGCGGATCTCAGCCATGCACCCAAGGCTTCACCGGTGCCGGACTATCCCCCAACCGAAAAGCTTCGTCTCGAAAAAGATCTGGTGGGCTTCTACCTGTCAGATCACCCGCTTAAACAGCTCACGCCCTCGTCGAAGTTGCTGGCGCCCATCGGCCTGGGCTCCCTGGAAGAGCAGCCAGACAAAGCCAAGGTGAGTGCTATTGCGATGGTGGCTGAAATGCGCCAAGTCACCACCCGTAAGGGCGATCGCATGGCGATCCTGCAGCTCGAGGATCTCACCGGAAGTTGCGAAGCCGTGGTGTTCCCCAAGAGCTACGCCCGCCTCGCGGACCATCTCGTGGCTGAAGCACGCCTCTTGGTCTGGGCTGGAGTTGATCGGCGTGACGAGCGCGTTCAGCTGATCATTGACGACTGCCGCGCCGTTGATGAGCTCAATCTGCTGCTGGTTCAGCTCCCCTCTGATCAGGCCAGCGACATCGCCATTCAGCACAAGCTGAGGGAATGCCTGAACCAACATCGCCCCGAGCGGGATGAGCTGGGCGTGAAGGTGCCTGTTGTCGCCGAAGTGTGCCACGGCGACAGTGTTCGCTATGTGCGACTTGGCTCCCAGTTCTGCGTGAAAGACGTTGATGCAGCAATCGCGTCGCTGCGCACCCAATCGTTTGAGGCACGTAGCAGCGACCGGCT
>JAAERN010000170.1 GCA_024230295.1 Planctomycetota bacterium | reverse complement strand
AGAAGTATCGTGGGAGCTACGCTAAGGCGTCTAGGGGCCTCGCTGGCTACACTGCGATGGTCAACGCGAACACTAAGGCGATTATCCGCAACAGGGCCGTAGGAGGCAGCGCAGGCGGCGGTGGAGGCGGTGGCCCACAGAGGGGTGCAGCCAACGGCAACCGATTTGCCAACTTCGGCGGATCGCTCGGCTCTGGCTTGGGCATGGGCGGCGCAGGTGCAGGTATCGGCCGAATGATCGGGTATGGCGCAGGGATGGCCGGAATCGGAATCGGTGCTGTCGTCATGAAGAAGATGATCGACGAAGCTCGCGCTCTTGAGACTGCGCTTGTCGATATGCAGGTAATCATGGGCGATGACGCTGCTGGAACCGCGCTGGTCAATAACTTACGAGACATTGCTAGAGAGACACCACTTACCTCAAAGGCTCTTATCAAGGGCGCACAGACGCTCCTTGGTTACGGCTTGTCGGCCGAGGGCCTAGAGGACACAATGTACCGCATCGGTGAGATCGCCGGTGGT
>JAAERN010000169.1 GCA_024230295.1 Planctomycetota bacterium | reverse complement strand
GTTGCCATTGCCGCCGGACAGGAACACGGAACCGTCCTTACTTGCGATGGTGACTTGATTGATTGGCACCAGGACTACGGCCCCAGGCATACCTTCTACCCGGATACCTACACCGATGTCATGGCGCTCGCCGCAGGCGGTAGCGGTCCGATTCAGGATGTGTGGAACGGTCAGCCGCACTACCCATTCCTGCTGATGCTTCACGAAGATGGATCCCTTTCCATCTTCGGAGACAATTTCTCGGGAGAGAACGGAGATGTCGATTTCGACATCCAGACTCCGCCTGCCGACCTGGGCATGGTGCGAGCGGTCGCTGCCGGCAGCAGCCATGCTCTTGCCTTGACCCACGACAACAGGGTGGTTGGCTGGGGTGCCAACAACTACGGCGAAACCACAACTCCTGAAGATCTTGATGATGCGGTCGTGATTGCGGCCGGCAAGGACCACTCCCTTGCCGTGCGGTCCGATGGAACCGTGATGGCCTGGGGCTTGAACAGTCATGGCCAATGTGATGTTCCTTCGGACCTGTCGAGCGTGGTTGCAGTGGCTGGCGCGATGGAACATTCCGTGGCGGTGCGATCAGACGGAACCGTGGTGGCCTGGGGTTCCAATGAATACGGCCAGCTCGACATCCCTGCAACGCTTGGTCCGGTGCAGAAAGTCGCGTGTGGCCGCTGGCATACGCTCGCTCTGTGTGTCGACGGCACCATCACGGCATGGGGTGACGACCGATATGACCAGTCGAGTGTGAATCATCCGGTGAATGAGGAGTTCACCGGCATCCAGAGCCTCGCCCTGGGAGCCGAGCACCGATTGGCCGTGAATGGCGTCGGCGATGTCATTGCCTGGGGAGACAATGAGCATGGGCAGAGCGATGTTCCGGCCTCACTTGGCCAGGCCATTGCTGTTGCTGCAGGTGATCTGTACTCCCTGGCGCTGGAAGCAACTGGAACCGTGGTTGCCTGGGGCGCCAACGACGATGGGCAATGTGACGTGCCGGCCGAACTCCAGGACGTCAGCCTCCTGGCCACCGGTACCAGCCACTCGCTCGCGCTCCTGTCAGACGGAACGGTCGTCGCCTGGGGCATCAACGACGCAGGACAGTGTGATGTGCCTCCTGGCCTCACCGATGTCATTGCGATTGCCGCCGGCCAACAGCACTCCCTTGCCCTGAAACTGAACGGCACCGTCGAGGCCTGGGGAAGCAACGACTTCGGCCAGACACAGCTCCCCGAGGGCCTCCAGCACATCCGGGCGATCGGGGCTGGGAGGTTGCATTCCCTGGCCGTTGACACTGATGGGGTCGTGCATGCCTGGGGAGCCAATGGGAAAAAGCAGACTGATGTTCCCGAGGACCTCCCCCCCGTAGTATCGGTCCAGGCAGGGGCGGCCTATTCGATCGCCCGAACCGCCGATGACAGGCTCATTGCATGGGGTGACTGTGGGGAACGCGCACCAGGACCGCCATTCACCAATCGGCACTACTCGGCGAGTTTTCCCATCGACATCGATGCCCATGTACTTCTGGCCGCAGGCCCAATCGACATCATGGCCGTTCGGGACACGTGCCCACCGTGTTCACCGGCGGACTTCAGCCGCGACAACACTGTCAACCATGTCGACATGCTCTTCCTGTTCATGGTGCTTGGCGAGGCATGCGTTGGAGACTCCTCCGACGCGTGCATGGCCGATCTCAACCATGACGGCGCAGTGGGGCTTGACGACCTGTCCATCCTTCTTCTGGATTGGGGTCCTTGCCGGGGAAAGAAGGGTGTGTTCCAGGCCATTGGGTCCAACGCCCACATCCAGACCATCGGGTCCAATCCCCGCGACTGAGCATGGCCGACCTTGCCAGGCTGGCGGGACTGACGCTGACGGCCCTGCGAGGTGTCACCAAAACCGGCAACCACTTGGTGCGCGAAACAGTGCAATCTGGTGCTTTAGGCTGCGAGTTGGACCGGAACTTGAGTTCCGCTTCCGCCAATAACAAACCCCGCCGTAAAGCGGGGTTGTGCGGCTCGGTGCTGGACCGTGCCTCCGGTCAGAAAAAGCGGGTGAACGGATTCGAAAGGGTCGACATTCACGTTGGCAACGTGCAAGGACACCCCGTTAGCGTCATCGTCAGGGTCGGTGTCTTGCGGTGACGGCAAGGGTGTCACGGATACTGTCACTATCCCGGCGCATGATGCGCAGCTCAAACTGCTTGTAGAAGTTTGGCATGCACTGCCTGTGGGGGTCAAAGATTCGATCGTTGGCCTGGTGGTGGAGGGCAAGTAGCACCAAAAAGGGCAGAGAGGGCGCCTGCTCCAGCGGCAGCGATGTCAGCAGTCTGCACCGAATACTGATATGCAGACACTCAGATCGTCGATGTCCACCTGCTGATCGCCGGTGATATCTGCTGCAACAGGTCCAGACTGGCCGAATGCCACGAGCACCATCAGCAGATCGTCGATGTCCACCCGCAGATCGCCATTGACATCCGCCAGACACAGGGGGTGTTCGCCATTCGTGTGATCCTGCATGTACTGCAGAATGGCCTGCCGTCCTTCATTGGTCATCGAAGGACCGTGGGATGTGCCTTCGAGTGACCACAACTGCACAGATCCGCCTGCTTGACAGGCGTCGGCGCTCCGGATCATCGTCTCGGCACCGCTTACAGCGTTGTCCATGTCGATAGTGCCGAGTACCTGCGAATCAAGCGGGTCGCACGCATTGCGGGCGGCCCACATGTCGACTGTCTCCCATGCCCCCGGGTAGTACACCCCAAGAATCCAGCCACCGTCATAGGCGATCACATCGTCATCAGTTCCGTGCACCTGAAGCACATGCACAGTTTCTGCAGCATCGCAGTCGGCCTCATATGCAAATCCGACTCCCGCAACAGCCGTGATCGATGCGAACAATTCGGGATGCGCGCAGGCCATTGCGTGGCACATGAAGCCGCCGTTGCTATGTCCGATGAGGTGGATGCGATCTGGATCGACGCTGTAGTTGCTTTGAATCGAATTGATCATGGTTTGGATGTAGCCGATGTGATCAATGTTGGCATTGAAGAAATCGCAGCATGCATCTGTTGCATTCCAATAGTTGTTGCCAAGTGGATCTTGGCTTCCTGTTGGAGAGGCATAGAGAAAACCCATCTCGGAAGCCATGGGCCAGAGGCCGAACAAGCTGGAGGAGGGGTTGTTGCCGGATCCGGTGTACCCATGTAGTGCAATGATCAGTGGTGCGGGTTGGTTCGGGTCATATTCCTCGGGTAGCCGTACCGGAACTTCGTCGGGAGGAATTTGTGCGTGTGCTAGTGATGCGACGGCGGCCATCACGACGGGCGAAACCAGCCTCCAAGTGTTTGCGGTAGACATGAAGTCAGTATCCGATTAATGCAGCGGCCACGCCCCAACTTTCGGAGAGATTTTTGTCTCTCGCCGCACGTGGCCGGTTCCTCCAGACCAAATCGTCCGTACACTTGGATCAGGGGTGGTTGTCCGTGCGTTTGCAGCGAGTAGGCTGGCGTAGATGGATATGAATAGTTAGCCTAGGCGAGGGAGTTCAAGGGAGTATCGATCATGATACGAATGGCAATAGGCGTGGCCGCGCTTGGCTTCAGTGCCATGGCGAGCCTCGGCGGCCTGATTGACTGCAACCCCGCCGAGCAGGCCAAGTTCAGCGCGTTTGATGGGGCAATCGAGGACTACTTCGGCGACAGCGTGGACATCTCAGGCCACATTGCTGTGGTCGGGGCCTATGGCGACGATGACAATGGTTCCTACTCCGGCAGCGCGTACATGTACGAGCGCCAGGGGAGCGGCACTTGGCTGATGAAAGCCAAGCTTACTGCGTCCGACGGGGTGGGCGACGACCTGTTTGGTGGGAGCGTCAGCATCTCAGGCGACATCGCAGTGATCGGGGCAGTTGGCGACGATGACAATGGTTCCTATTCCGGTAGCGCGTACGTGTACGAGCGTCAAGAAAACGGTACCTGGCAGGAGACGGCCAAGCTCACTGCATCTGATGCGGAGATCAGTGACTACTTCGGCGGGATCGTGAGCATCTCAGGCGACATCGTCGTGGCCGGGGCATGGGGTGACGATGACAATGGCTCCTCCTCCGGCAGCGCGTATGTGTACGAGCGTCAAGAGAACGGCTCATGGCTGGAGAAGGCCAAACTCACCGCAGGCGATGGGGCGACTGGGGAGTACTTCGGCAGAAGCGTCAGCATTTCCGGCGACAGAATTCTGATCGGAGCGTATTTAGACAACGACAATGGTTACGAATCAGGCAGCGCCTACCTGTACGAACGTCAACAGAGCGGCACATGGCTGGAAATGGCAAAGCTCACTGCAGGCGATGGAATGGCAGAGGACAAATTCGGATCTAGCGTCTCAATCCACGGCGATATCGCGGTGATTGGAGCGGAAGGTCACGACGACGACGGCTTTCCGGTGCTCCCCAATGCAGGCAGCGCGTACGTGTATGAACGCCAAGTGAACACCACCTGGTTGGAGACGGCCAAACTCACCGCATTCGATCCGATGGCGTATAAGCGGTTCGGCTCCCGCGTCAGCATCTCGGGCGACAGCGTGGTGATCGGGGCGCTCGACAGCGTGTACGTGTACGATCGCCAGAATAACGGCAGCTGGCCATTGGCGGCCAAACTCATCCCGTCCGATGGGGCGAACGGCGACAGATTCGGCCAGAGTGTCTCGGTCGATGGCGACATCGTGATGAGCGGGGCGTATCTACACGATGGCAACGGCTCCGATTCTGGAAGCGCGTATGTGTACGAACTTCATCCAGATATCGATATTGTGGATCTCCTGCTCGTGCTTGAGCAGTGGGGTGCGTGCCCTGTTCAGGGCAACTGCGGCGGTGATGTGAACAACGACGACGTAGTGGGGGCAAGCGACCTGCAGATAGTGCTCCTCGCCTGGGGCGCATGCTCCTAGGCATCGGGATTTCTGATGAAAGGCTGATCGCTTTTCGTTTTGAGGAGATTTGTGCAGCCGCTGTCCTGAGTGATTGTGTATGGCCGGTTGTCTGGTGTGATCACGCTAATTTGTATCGCTGCCAACTCGATTTGGAACTGTAGTTCCGCTTCCACCAACAACAAACCCCGCCAAAAAGCGGGGTTGTGCGACACGGTGCAAGACCGTGCCTCCGGCCAGAAAAGCGGGTGAGGCGATTCGAACGCCCGACACCCACGTTGAAAATGTGATGCTGTGTAGTTGAGGGTGTTGCAAGTCAGTGACATGCGTCTCAAATCCACCATCCACTTTTCATCTAAAAATGATGTCGATGAACCTCAGGGTTACCATGCAGTTGATGTTTGCTGAGTCTGTTCTGCAGATTAGGTGTTTATGGTGCGTTGGACGTAGCCGAACGAGGAGCACGCTATGTCAGAGGCCAATCGAATTTGGATCTGGATTCCAAATGGAATAGCTTCAGCATCAGCGTTGTACGCTGCATTCGGATGGTCTCAGGAGTATCTCATGTCGCATCGCTTTAGATTCGCCGGACGCCTTCGCGTCTTCCTGATTTCGTTTGGGATGTTCCTGTTCATCGGCGATATCGCGATGGCTGAGACCGATGCATCCGTCGACCGAATGGTCGCCAGACATGTCGCCGATGCTCGAAAGCAGTCGCTCGCGACGTGTCGCGATCGCGGCATCGAGCTTCCGCCCGACTTTCTCGCCTGGATCGACGGAGATCCAATGCTCAAGGCGTCGGTCTACGGTTGTCGCAAGGATCCGCTTCCGGTTCTGCTGGCGCTGCGTTCTCTGGAGATAGATCTTGGGAAAACGGTCGTTCGGGAAGAGTACACCCAGCTCGCTCTGGCCTTCGCGATGGCCGCTTCGTACGCATCCTCCGATCGCAATGCGGCCGGTTGGAATGACGGCGACACCGGACAGCCTGACGATGACCTTCCCGATGTAACGCCTCGCTCGCGACTGACTCTCGAATGCCCTGGTGATCCTCGGATTCCTGTGGATACAAAGGATCCAGATCGTGAGCTCGATGTCTCCGATCATGTGATCAACTTCCTTGAGGACCATCCGTTGATCGAGGTGGAGATCAATGTCAAGGAACTCCCGCCGCTGGAGTACGACGATCAGGGAATCGCCAAGCCACGTGGGAAGCCCGTCAAGGTTCGCAAGCGCATCGAGCGAGGGCTCGTCGGCGCTGATGTCATCGCCTCCGCAAGTCTTCAGGAACAATTCAACGCCTACATGGCGGCGAATGGTCACCCCGAGATCGTGCTTGAGTGTGGTGATCGGGTCGTCCATCATGAGTCGAAGGCCGCGGTGCGTGACAAGAAGGTGCGTGCCTCGATCAAGGCGGCCCACGATCTCTTCCACGATGCGTACCGGGCCAAGGGTCGCATGCCTAGTGAGCGGGACGCCTCTCCAAGCCAAAGTGAATCGATGGCGTGGTTCATTCGAAATCACCGCCACGACTTCCGCGGCACCGACCGGGTCTGGCCGCGATTTCCGATCGAGGCGCCGTGGCCCGTTCTGATGATGCTGACTGCGGACGACCAGCCGCTCCGGGAGCGGGAGGAGATCTGGAGCAAGTATCGCGATGAAGGCGAGTTCAGGACCTATGGCGAGTACATCGGTGGAATCGCCCAGCAGTTCGACATGCAGTCGGCTCGGCGGGTGGCGCCGTTCCCATTCAGTTACGGATCGATCCAGATGATGTGGAAGGACGGCGGCGTCTGCGGCACCATGGGGAATATCGGTGCCCGGACCCATCGGATTTGTGGCGTGCCGGCATCGACGGCGGGGCAGCCTGGCCATTGTGCCATCGTGGTCATGGAGCATGACTCTGAGACGGGGCGGTTTCGTTGTCGTGGTGGGCAATATGCGACCGGTGGCGACGAGGTCACCACCGTGCATGCTGGATGGAACTACGACGATGTCGGTGGGCGGCGTCCGATGGTTTTTCATCAGTCGGTCGCTTGGGCGGTGAATCATGATTACGAAGCCTTCATTGAAGCGATGGTGCTTCGGCGTGCGTGGGACGCGCTCCACGAGGCGACGCGATCACGCCAGTGCGTTCGATGGATACGCAAGGCGATGGAATTGAATCCCTTCGCGATGCCGTTGATCGACGGGGTCGTCACCGCCGCGCCCAACGCCATGACCGCGATCAAGATTCTCGACGAGTTCGAGTCCGGATTCGAGCCGCACGCGGATGAGGAATTTGAGCTGTATCGTCGAACGGTTCGGGATCTCGTTCATGCCAGGATTCTGGCGCTTCCATCCCCGCCGACGAAGAGAGTGAGGGAACAGCTTCTCGAAGTGCTCGATCGCCAGGGCTGCGAGAATGCAAGGTTGCTGGCCCGCAGTTGGAAAGATCTGGGCGGCGAGGTCTTTCTCGAGAAATGTCTGGCAGCCTCCGTCGAGTACCTCGGGTCGCCGGAACGAACGAAGAATAAGAGGGCGTCTCAGCGTTTCGCGGACACGATTCGTACATGGGGGCGATCGGTGAAGCCGGAACAGCAGCGAAAGGCATGGGCCGAATCGTTGTTGGAGACGTTCGTTGGACACGAGTTGTTGGTGATCGGTCAAAAGACGTCGGTCGACCCGGCCTTTGTGGTGTTGTGCGGATTCGCGGAGCGACCGGTGCCAACCGTCGCTGAGTTCGAAGCGAGGGGCGTACGTGATCTCGTTGCTGCTGAAGGCGGATGCTGATGTCAATGCGAGGGATGAAGTTGACAGGGATCCGCTGATGGTGGCTGTGGATGGGCCCTTTGCTATTACTCGCAGGGTCTCCAAGTTGCTAGCAGTTCGTCGAACCATGACGCCAAGGACCAACTGGGCGAACTACACACAATTCGCGATTGGCCGCTCAATATTCCGCAAGCATATTGTCGAGTTCACGTAGCGCCATGTCGACATCATCCTGCGAGAGCACCATCGGTGGCTTGATCTTGATGACGTTGTGCAGTGGACCGTCAGTTGAAAGTAGTACGCCTCGATCCTTCATCGCGTTAACAATGGCAGAGGCCTCGGCGTCGGCTGGCTCGAGCGTCTCATGATCCCGCACAAGTTCAATGCCAAGGAACAAACCCCGTCCCCGTACATCTCCAATGATCGCGTGTCGATCGCGAAGATCCTCAAGTCCAGCCATGAACCTCGCGCCGAGTTTTGCAGCCCGCCCCTGCAGAGACTCCCGCTCGATCACGTCGAGCACCGCCATGCCCACTGCGGCAGAGACCGGATTGCCACCGAAGGTCGAGAAGAACTCCATGCCCGAGTCAAAGGCCTCGGCGACTTGACGGGTACACACCACCGCCCCCAATGGATGCCCGTTGCCGATGGGCTTGCCCATCACAACAATGTCGGGAATCACTCCCTGCAGTTCAAACCCCCACATTGCATCGCCGACCCGGCCGAAACCGACCTGCACCTCGTCAGCAATGCACACGCCCCCAGCGGCGCGCACATGCTCGAAGGCAGCGGCGAGGTAGCCCTCCGGAAGCGGGAGCTGCCCACCACAGGAGAGCAGCGGCTCGGCAAAGAAGGCGGCGATAGACCGCCCGCCGGAGACAGCTTTGCCGATGGCCTGTTCTACTTCCGCTGCATAGTCCGCGCCGGTCACTCTCCCACGATATGTGTCAGGAGTGGCAACAACATGTACCCAGTCCGCCTTCCCCGACCCGCCCGGACCGTTGAACTTGTACGGGCTCATCTCGGTACAGGCCCCGGTGCTCCCGTGATAGGCCCCGTCGATCACGAGTACGTCGTGCCGGCCCGTGGCAGCACGCGCCAGCCGCAGCGCCAACTCATTTGCCTCGGAGCCGGAGTTGACCAGGAAGCACACGTCCAGTGCCCCGGGCAGTGTCGCGGTGAGCCGCTCAGCGTAGGTCAGGACGTTTTCGTGCAGGTACCGCGTGTTCGTATTGAGTTTGCTCGCCTGATCGCTCAAGGCTCTGACCACGTGCGGATGGCAATGCCCGACATGACACACATTGTTGACGAGGTCTAGGTAAGCCCTGCCGTCCGAATCGTAGAGGTACTGCCCGCGGCCACGCACGATGTGCACCGGAGTGTTGTAACTCAGCGACAATACTCCTGGAAGTGACTTCCCGCGCCGATCAGTGAGCGGTGCTGCGCCCGTTGTCTCGTGTCGATGCACTCGGCACCCGCTGGTCAGCGCAATCTCGGCTGTGCGGGGCGTCATGTCGGCGATCGCTACAAGGGCGTCACGCGTTGATCGCAAGTGCGAGAACCACGTCGCGTGATCTGGATCGGCCGCCGCCCGCGCCGCAGCGATGCATGCGCTGGTCGCCAGTCTCGCCAAGATGAGCGGAAACAGCACTTGCTGTTCCGCCAGGTCCAGCGGGCGAATCTCGTCGTAGCCCGCGACGATGCCTGCGGCCTGTGCAAGGCCCATCCCTTCGTGCTGCAACGCGTAGGCAAGAGTGATTGCGAGATCCGCAATCAGCGGCCCCTCGAGGCAGTCACCGAAGTCCAGCAGCGCCGTGACGCGATCATCAACAACGAGGATGTTTTCATCGTTGGCATCACCGTGGAGCATGCCTCGGGCACAACCTGTGAAGTCCATCGCAGCATGCAGCAGGAAGGCGCGTTCGGCGGCGCGGCGAACGTGAATGTCCTCGATGTGAGGAATTGACTTTCTGTGGATGCAAGCTCTCTCCAGAGACCACTGATGGGACCGGTCGAATCCTGGATGCTCAAAGCCATCGAGTGCCTGGTGTACCTGAGCGACCAGACTGCCTATGCGCCTCAGTAACTCCGGAGAGGACGATCCGGCTCGCCACTGCGTACCTGGTAATTGCCGCAGCATGCGGGCCGGGCGTTGCACACCATCAAGTTCGACGCTCAGGAGCGTCTCGCCACTACGAGATGGGATCGACCGCGGAACCGGCAGACCGGCCTGGGCCAGTACCTCCTGAACCGCTTCCTCCAAAGCTGGATCGCAGTCGGCTTCGACCGAGAGTTTGAGCACACCAACATCACACTGGTAGTTGAGATTCTCGCCCGGCAGCCTGAACACATCCGCTTGCGAAGCGCCCCACTCCTTGGCAGCAATCGCCGCGGCCTGTTCAAGAAACGCATCCGCGTGCACGGCTGGCTCGCTCATGTCAGCAGGCCTGTGACAACGTGCCCATGCACATCGGTCAACCGCATGTCGCAGAAACCAAGAGAGTTATAAATGTACTGTTGGCAATCCGCGACATGCCGAAGTCATCTGAAGTCGCCCAATTCATTGGCATATCCTTTTTCTTCCAGCCACCGATCAAGCGATCACACTCTACAGGACAATCCCGCATCGGATCCTAATCGGCGACAGAACAACAGGTGGGGCTCACTTGAGGCGGCGGGCGTAGGTAATCACAAGTGGAATGAGTACGCCAATGGCAAGCCCCACTGCTAGGAACGTAATGAAAGTAGTGGGGTTGATACCCGACTTGGCAAGTTGCTCAGGCGGAAAGAACCCAAGTATGATCGCGATGACTGCGGCCAACAGGCCTATGCCGCACACGAGCCACAAACCAAACGTGCCACCGGGCACGCGGAAGCGTCCTCGGTGGAGCGGATGTGTCTTTCGAAGTCGCAGCGCAGTCAGGAACATCATGAAGTACATGATGAGATACATCTGAATGGTGAGCACGCTGATCATGAAGTAGGTCGATTCGACCGTCGGTTGCAAGGCGAAGGCAAGACAGATCAGGGAGACGATGCCGCCTTGCAGCAGCAGAATGCGGGTGGGCACATTCTTCTTGTTCACCTTGCAGAGGGCCGCAGGCAAGGCACCGTCTTCAGCGGCCGTGAGGAGTCCTTTGCTTGGCCCCACAATCCAAGCATTGACGCTTCCGAACACACCCAGTGCCATGCCCAGTGCGATGAGTCGCGCCCAATTTTCAAGCCCATAGCGAGCGAGCATCGTGCGCACTGCTTCCGTTACGCCACTTTGTAGTTGGTATTGATCCGGTGCCAAGGTGACCGAAATCGACAGGGCCCCCAGAATGAATACGGTCAAGATGACAAGCACTGCAAAAAAGATTGCAAGCGGATAGGCACGCTCGGGCGAACGAACTTCCCGCGCGTGCGCCGCTGTCATTTCCATGCCAGCGAATGCGAGCCAGACACTGACGGCAAATGTGAGATTGGAGAACCGAGTAAAATCAGGGATCAGACGATCTCCATTTTCAAGAAGTCTGGACGGTTCGCCAGTGAAAAGCCCGATGCCCGCCAACACAACCAGCGCAAGTCCTGGGATGAAGATCCCGGCGAAGGCGCCGCCAATACAGATCCGCGCGGAACTGGAGAGGCCAAAGAAGTTCAGAAAGACGGACACCCAATAGACGACCAGGACCACCGCAACGATGAAAAACTTGTTCTCCGCCAACTCAGTCGAGTGCTCAGGTGCAACGGCAAACGCGAGCGATGCAGCACCGAAGGTCAGCACCACTGGGAACCAACACAGATTCTGGAACCATTGCAGGAAGACCGCCAGGAAGCCCCAGCGTTTTCCGAACGCTTCTCGTACCCAGACGTAGACGCCGCCACGCTCGGGCCATGCCGTGGCCAACTCTGCCGCGACCAACGACACCGGAACAAAGAAGACCATCGCGGCGAGCACGTAAAAGAAGATTGAACTGAGTCCGTAACTCGCCATTTGCGGCAGATCGCGAAGACTCGCAATCGCCACGATATTGATCATCGCTAAGCCAAAGAGTCCAAGAACTCGGGGCTGCGCACCATCATTGTTGGCCATGTGGATTGTCCGCTCTTGGCAAATGCCTGTTTTTCCAATGGTGAGCAGGATGACCTGTGGATCCTAGAGCATGGTGGCCAGCTTCGAGCCATGGGGGTTTGCTCACCGGGAGTGTGAGAATGACATAACGGTCACACTTTTCAACGAAGGGCGCTTCTCCATTTGGCATCAATGTCGTCTTTTAGCGTCAATGATCGTGATGGCCTTCTTGCCGGAAGGCAATTGAAACGACGATGCGCCGCAGGTGCGAGTTTTCCTTGGGTGTCAGTGTGTCAAAGTGAACGACCTTTAGATAAGGTGAGGGCCATGCACACAGTATCCAGCAGTGGCGACGGATCGCAAAACACGAAGATCGGACTTGTCGGCATTACGATTGTAGTCGTGATTCTGCACTTCGCCCGTAGCGAATTCATCGGTGCTGCGAGTGGAATCGGAGTCTGGGCCCACCAGCAAATCAGCCCTGATCAGACGGGGCTTTTCCTGTGGCACGTTCTGGCCTACTGGACAGCCATTGGTGCACTGTTGTATGGAGTGGTTGCTTTCGGCGTGTTTCGGTGCAGTGCTCGGCAGGTCTTCCTGCTTCCTGGGCGTTCGGCTTGGTCGATTCAGAAAGCATTGGTGATTACGCTGTTGGTGGCGGTGTGCGAAGTTGCGATCATCCTCGGAACACGGTGGGGGAATCTGGAGTATGCCCTGTATCCCGGAGACATGGTGGGCAATCTCATTTCGAATGCCTACGAGGAAATCTGGTTCCGGGGCTTCATGCTTGGCATGCTGATCCGGTTTTCGGGAAGGCCATGGTATGCGATCCTGCTAACGAGCCTATTTTTCACACTGGGGCATACGCAGTATGTCGGGTGGATCTCGGTCGGGTTCTTCGTGTTGGCGATTCCTTTTGCATGGATCACGTGGAAGACCCAGTGGATTCTTTGGGCCTACATCCTGCACAACCTTGTTGACTGGGCCGTCGATCCGTTCCTCACACCTGGAAGAGTTTCTGAGTTGCTCGCAGGGGGATGAGATGGAACGGAGTTCATCGACCAGCGAATCATGCGGCATGCCAGTTTCAAGACCACAGACAAGTACTACATGGACCGAGGCTTTAGGAACTCAGCGAGGCCATCTCAAGGCTGAATAGATCAATTGGCCCTGCTGAAGGCTATCTGTCAGGCAACCGGGACTGACGATGCTGGCCCTGTGAGGTGTCACCAGAACTGTCACCACTGGTGTGCAGTGGTGGGTGCTCGCTCGGATTGCTCATGGAAATTTGTTAGATGGTTGCTTGAGTCTTGCGACTTCATGAGGCACAGGAAACACACAGTCCAGACAGGGTTAGATCGTGGTTCTCTAGTTTGAATCCCTTAGGGATGAGTTTGTTCAAGCCTCCGGGGCATCCATGAATATCAAAGAAGCGGTCGCAGGATTTGCAGTGGAAGTGGTGGTGG
>JAAERN010000168.1 GCA_024230295.1 Planctomycetota bacterium | reverse complement strand
GCGCATTGCGGAATATTCGTTACTGCAGCCTCCCGTAGGAGTCCGGGCAGTGTCTCAGTCCCGATGCGGCGGGTCATGCTCTCACACCCGCTACCCGTCTTAGGCTTGGTGAGCCGTTACCTCACCAACAACCTGATAGGGCGTTCCCCGCTCCCAAGGTGGCCGAAGCCTTTAATCCGGAGATATCATCAGGTATTACTCCCAGTTTCCCGGGGCTATCCCTGACCTTGGGGTACGTAGGAACGTATTCCTCGCCCTTTCGCCACTTCATGCACACCCGAAGGTGCTTTCATCGTTCGACTTGCATGTTTTAGCCATGCCGCCAGCGTTCAATCTGAGCCAGGATCAAACTCTTCAATTGAATGACATCGTCACACCCCGAGGGGCATGACGCTTCTTCGCATAGAAGAAAATGAAGCCTGGACGGACCGACGTTCAGACAAGTGCAAGCACCCATCCAAATGTCGGTGGTCTTTACCGGGTTCCAGAGAACCCAGCACAGTGGACGGCAAATCCACTGCTTATTTCAAACATCATTACCTGTCGGTCCACCGAGGTGAACCGACGCGATCGTATTTCTGGAATGACTCGATCTGGCATCACAAGGATGTCCGTGGACGAGAGGCTGTGACCTTCTCGCCCGGGTTTTTGCCATCCAACTGAACCTATGTGAAAGGCCCAGCTATCCGGCAACATCCTCGCGGCGTATCGACTGTCCACTTGTCAAAGAACCGAACCCAAGAACAAAAGGCCGCCCATCTGAGGTCCCAAGGACCATTCCGACGGGCGAGCGGAGAATCGTACCGTAATCAGCGGCAATGTCAAGCGGCTGAACCCCTTCACCTCGGAATAATGAGGTCAAATGAAGCTTTCTTGTTCTCGGTCACTGCAACAACTCCCACCTGCACTGAGGCTGCTCCAGCCCTCTGGAGGAACCCTCCAGCAATGCGAACCGATCGGCCGGTCGTGAGGACATCGTCGATCAGGATCACGGATCTCCCTCGAAGTAACTTCCTCGCACGGGGATAGACATGCCACCCTCTCGCGGTCATCGCAAGTCTTGCCGACCGTGACCTCCCTGCCTGTGCTCGCCCATGAGACCGCCACAGTAGCCGTGCACGTACCGCCCGCATTTCAATCGCTGCCGCATCAGCAATCAGCCCGGCAGGGTTGAATCCTCGCTTCAATCGCCGCCGCAACGTACTTGGCATCGGAACCACCACAACCTCGCACGCCAGCCCTGCCCCGAGTTGGGCTCGAAGGGCCCAGCCAAGACGCCGCCCCAGCGGCTTCGCCAATTCCCACCAGCCGCCATATTTCAGAGATTGCACTAACTCCGCGCAGCCACCGGCATAGGCCCCCACACGAACCACGCCCTCCAACACCGCCGATTCGGCGTCGCACTGTTGACAGCCACCTTCAACCGCCCGCATTGCGGTTGTTGATCTGCCACAGCGACGGCACCAGGGGCCACGACCGCGTGATAGGCGAGCACGGACCCACCGCTCAGCATCAGGCCTCGACCGGCCAATCCATGTTTCCACTGCCCGGCGGCCAGCCTTCCGCCACTCGGATGTCTCCTGTCTCATCACGAGCACCAGTGTGCAAACTCGCTATGGGGCAACGGCCGCCACTGCTGTTCTTCGTATCAAGTTCTGTGCGTGGTGGTGAGCCTGCGTCACGCAATCTCAAGCAGCGGCCCCTCATCGCACCACTCGATCACCCGACTCGCCGCCTGCCTGGCGTACACGAGCATCCCCGGCAGCAACGCCGAGAGTTCCCCCACCGAAACCTCCGCCGACTGCGAGTACGCCATCAGAATGGCGGCGGCTTCAGACCCAGACGATTGCCGCAGATGAACGGCCAGACCAAGTCGCTGGCGGAGAGGTAGGGCCAATGCCCATTCCAGAATGAGATTCTCGGACATCAGCGCATCCTCCATACGGGGCATTACCCCCAGAGAAGAGCCTTGGCCGCTATCTCTTTCAGATCCCCATATCTGTGTTTTCTTGGGTTTGCTGAAATTTACGTCGTCGCAACAGCTTGTCGGACACGAGGAAGTAATACCAGTCTGGAAGCATGAGGACGGATAATCGTGACACCCCACGAGATCAAAGCGCTACTGTTTGAGTTCTTCGAGGCCCATTATGAGCAGTTGTACGCCTTGGCACGCACCCGATTGGGATCTGACGAAGCCGAAAGACGCTGCATCGCTGCATTTCACAAGATCATCTCATTGATTTCAGAGAATATGGAAACGCCTCGGCTAGGCCATGATTCTCTGCTACATATGGCTCGTAGGTTCATCTTGCCACCACAGCAGCAAATCGAACCACATTTCACATGATTGCAACCTTTCGACATCCCGTCAGGCTGCAGGGGACAACCTCTGAAGGACAGAGACGCATGACTACCGATGGAACGACACCAAATTGGGACCACCTCATGGAAGCTCGCTGTAGCAAGCCACGGGCCCGCAAGGCGCTTCAAACGATGGTCGAGGAACATCTCGTTGTAGATGATCAGCTTCCAACCGACGCAGATCTCTCCACCTCACTCTTCACCGAGTTGCCCTGGCGAGACCCATCGCCATCCGGTGAATTCGAGGCGATTCAAGCATAGTCTTGATTGAGACGACCTCAAGCCCCCCGCTTGCGTTCGAGATTCTTCATGAACGCGAGTCCACAGCACCACGGCACGCGCCGACCGCCGGCGCGTGCCGTCGGTTTCTTCTCTCACCTTCGAGATTCGTTCAACAGGCAGCAGGTTCGGCCGATGCGGCCATGCGACGAAGAACCGTGTGGAGGATCCCCCCGTTTCGGATGTAGTCGACCTCTACTGGAGTGTCCACCCGAAGCACAGCGGCAAACGACGTCGTTGACCCATCTGAGGCGGTAGCCACCACAGTTACCTGCCCTCGAGGTTCAAAAGTGTCCCCCCAATCGATGTCGAAGGCTTCAGACCCGTCCAGCCCAAGCGACCCTGCAGACTGCCCCGGCTCAAACTCCAGCGGCACAACTCCCATACCGACAAGATTCGACCGGTGAATCCGCTCATAGGACTCGGCAATCACTGCCTTGACACCGAGCAAGTACGTGCCCTTCGCTGCCCAGTCACGGGACGATCCCATTCCGTAGTCCTTGCCCGCCAACACGAGCAGTGGAGTCCCCGCCCCACGGTAGTGCTGACTTGCTTCGAAAATCGTGGTGACTTGGCCGGTCGTGAAGTCGGTTGTCCAGCCGCCCTCCGTTCCTGGCGCAAGATGGTTTCGCACCCGGATATTGCCGAACGTGCCACGCGTCATAACGAGATCGTTGCCACGCCGTGAGCCGAAAGAGTTGAACATGTCTTGCTCCACGCCATGGTCGAGCAGCCACGTACCTGCAGGCGAGTCAGCGCCAATAGATCCCGCGGGCGAAATGTGGTCCGTTGTGACCGAGTCACCCAACACACAGAGTGCGCGGGCGCCGGAGATCTCCGGAATACCGGGAAGTTCCTGCGTCATCCCCTCAAAGAACGGCGGTTGGTGGATGTAAGTACTCGTGTCAGACCACTCGAAGAGTTCGCCACTTCCCGCTTCAATGTTCCGCCATGCGTCGGATCCTGCGAATACATCGGCGTACTCTCTGACAAACTGTGACCGCTGGACACTGCGCTGAACCATCTCATCAACTTCCGCCTGGGTCGGCCAGATGTCCTTGAGATAGACATCGTCTCCGGCAACACTTTGCCCAAGCGGCTCGCGAGAGAGATCCACATCAACCGTTCCAGCGATCGCGTACGCCACAACCAGTGGCGGCGACGCGAGATAGTTGGCCCGAATGTCCGGGCTGATGCGCCCCTCGAAGTTTCGATTGCCGCTCAGAACGCTGGTCACCACCATGTCCTCGGCGTTGATCGCATCGTGGATCGGCTCTGGAAGCGGGCCGGAGTTTCCGATGCACGTTGTACATCCGAACCCGACTGCCCAGAATCCTATCGCTTCGAGGTCTTCAAGCAGACCTCCTGCACGAAGGTAGTCGGTCACAACCTTCGAGCCGGGCGCCAGCGACGTCTTGACCCATGGCTTGCGAGTCAGACCCAAGGACCTTGCCTTACGTGCAACGAGGCCTGCAGCCACCATGACTCCAGGATTGCTCGTATTCGTGCATGAGGTAATCGCGGCGATGACGACGGCACCGTCCTTGAGATCAAATGAATCTCCCTCAAGCGATACCGCAACGTTCGCAGCGTCTCGATCAATCATGGTCGGAAGCAACTCGTCCCAAGCCGACTTCATATCACTCAACGGGATGCGATCCTGAGGTCGCTTTGGTCCAGCCAAGGCTGGCTCGATCGTCGCGAGATCCAGATCAATCGTATCTGTGTACTGAATATCCTCGGTGCCATCATGCCAGAAGCCGTTCGCCCGGCAGTACTGCTCAATGGTTGCGATCAGATCCTCGTCCCGCCCCGTCAACTTGAGGTACTTGAGGGTTGCCTTGTCGACCGGAAAGAATCCCATTGTCGCGCCGTACTCTGGTGCCATGTTGGCGATCGTCGCGCGGGTCGCGAGTGGCATACTTGCCAGTCCGGGGCCGAAGTACTCCACAAACTTTCCGACAACACCATGCTCACGGAGCACCTGCGTGATCCGAAGCACAAGGTCGGTCGCCGTACATCCCTCGGGAAGTTCGCCCGAGAGCCTCACCCCAACAACCTCCGGTATCAGCATCGAGATCGGTTGACCGAGCATGCATGCCTCAGCCTCGATTCCGCCGACGCCCCACCCCAGAACGCCAAGTCCGTTGATCATCGTCGTATGGGAATCAGTTCCCACCAAACTGTCTGGATACAACCATGTTTCGTCGTCCCACACGACCTTGGCGAGGTATTCAAGATTGACCTGATGCACAATCCCTGTCGCCGGAGGCACGACTCTGAAGTTGTCGAATGCCTGCTGCCCCCATTTCAGAAACTCGTATCGCTCGCCGTTTCGGGCAAACTCATGCTCCGAATTGATCGTGATCGCCGTCGCGGAGTTGAATGCATCCACCTGTACGGAGTGATCAATGACGAGATCACACGGAACGAGCGGATTCACAGCCGTCGCCGATGCTTCCGACCCGGTCATTTCAACGATGGCGGATCTCATGGCAGCCAGATCAACCATTGCGGGAACACCCGTAAAATCTTGCAGAACGACGCGCCCAGGCATGAATGGGATTTCAACCGCCCCGCAATCTGAGGCGTCGTATCTGGCGAGGGCCTCGACATCCTGCCCCGTCACGGTATGACCGTCACAATTCCGGAGGCATGATTCAAGCAACACTCGAATGCTGAAGGGCATTCGATTGAGATCAACCCCAAGACCCGTGGCCAATGTCGGCAGCGATGCAATACGTCGAGGGCCGGCCGGAGTTTCGATCGTCTGAATCACACCAAAGGGATCGCGCTCGTGCGGCATCGAGAAACTCCTCTACAAAGTCCGCATGATACCGCGCCAAGCGGGGCCTACTCCACGCCCGGACGTTCAGGATTCGCAATCAGGCGAATGTCGGGTCTCGGCCCGCACACAATGTGTCCCTCTGGCACTGAGCGAGACAGGAAGACTCCCCCGGCTACGACACAATGATCTCCAATCATGGTGTCGCCGCCCAGAATGGTGGCCCCTGCGTAGACGGTGACATGGTCGCCAAGCGTCGGATGTCGTTTGACGCCTCGCTTAAGATCACCCTGCGAGTCTCGCTCAAACGACCGTGCCCCGAGCGTGACACCCTGATAGACCTTGCATTGATCGCCAATGCATGTCGTCTCGCCAATGACCACACCTGTACCGTGATCGATGAAAAACGACCTGCCAATCTCGGCTCCGGGATGAATATCGATACCCGTGTCTGCGTGAGCGTGCTCCTGCATGATCCGTGGCAGAAGCGGCACGCCCAATTGCAGCATGGCGTGCGCAAACCGGTGTACCGTCAAGGCCCGTACTCCCGGATAGCACAGCATCACTTCATCGATGTTCCGGGCCGCAGGGTCGCCATCAAGTGCGGCCTGCACATCCAAACTGAGCATGTCACGAATCGCGGGCAATGCCCCCAACACTTCGGAGGCCACTTCATGCGCGCGTAGCTCCGAGTCGCCCTCGCCCCAATGAATGAATGCCCCTTCAATCTGGCAGAGCAGATCTGCATGGAAGTGCGTCAGTTCGATCTCAAGACGAGATCCGAGCGAACTGACATCGAAGTCCGCGTGTCCGTGCAATCCCGGAAAGAGAATTCCCCGGAGCCGCTCAAGCAGATGCCGGGCCGTATGCGAATCCGGGAGATGGTCGGCGAATGCTCGCGCCATGCGAACATCACTCGCCATCGCCGCCGCCATCTGTTCCGCTAACCGCCCAACGTCCACGTGCTTCTACTTTCTACTGTGGCCGAATCACCAAATCGGCAACGGACAGGGTGGGATTCGAACCCACGATAGCCCGAAGGCTATACCGGTTTTCGAGACCGGCGCGTTCAACCGCTCCGCCACCTGTCCTCTCAAGGCCGGGGCGGCATTGTAGCGGCCGAGGCGGCGACCGGGCTTGGCCACCGGCCAGATCCGCCTCTCTGGCTTCATCCGCAACCGTGCCCGTAGAACTCAAGCATTCGACGCAGATCTTCCACACCAATTCGCCCCCTTCGGAATCCGCCGAGTTGCTTTGGATGCGACAGTCCGCGAGCGTTGAGATGGAGTTCCATTGCGCAAAGCCGCCGCCGCATCAACCGCCGCCTGAATCGTGGGATTGTCCAGCGGGATTCGATATTGACCCGCGTGCCTTGAAGTTGCGATCGCCAGTGCAATCCAGAGCCCGTGTACGTACTTCGACATAGATACCTCCCTTGCTGCGGGCAAGAGTGCCCGCTAGAGCAGAAAGCGTCACGTCGATTGCTCTGTGCCAGATTCCAAGGCGATTCTCTGGGCGTGAGGCCAGAGTAACGCCGCCTCCACGACCATCCAGAGTTCCAACCCGAGGGTCGCCAGTCCGATCACGACGAGCAACCATCGCTCCTGCGTCAACCACGCCTGCTCCGCTCCGGTTCCGACGAAGATCTGCAACCCCAGTGCCCAGACCGGAATGAGCAGCATGAACATCATTGGTAAATACAGAAACCAGACCGGTTTGCCACTGCGGCGAAGAAAAAAAGCAATCACAAGGAAGGCAAGTCCGGCGAGCAACTGATTCGTTGCCCCAAACAGCGGCCAAAGGACTAGGCCGCCGGTTCCCATCGAATTCCATGTCCAGGCGCCACCTGTGGCTGGCACGGCGGCTAGCAGCACCCCAAGTCCGACCGCCGTCGTCGTGGCGAGGTAGCGGCCTTGCGTCGACCATGCTGCCCGCCGAAGCCGCCCATCACCGCGATCAACCGTGGAAACGATTTCCTGTATGACATATCGCTGAAGACGACATGCTGTGTCCAGCGTGGTGCCGGCAAAGGACGCCACCAACACACCCATCAATGCCACCGCTGTACTCGCTGGGATTCCCATCGATCCAAGGAAGTTTGCCGACCCATCGACGAACGCAGCAACTTTCGCACCCAAGCCACCCGCGGCGCCCCAGGAGGCATACCGCAACTCCCAAGCCGCACTCCCCGTCACGAGGTGGTCACCTCCATCCGACACACCCAAGCCAATCCCAGAAACGCACGCCAAAACAACGATGACCGCAAGAAAGCCCTCCAGGATCATCCCGCCATAGCCCACTGCAACGGCGTCAGTCTCATGCTTCAGTTGCTTGCTGCTGGTTCCACTGGCCACAAGGCAGTGAAATCCGCTGATAGCGCCGCACGCGATAGTTATAAACAGAAAGGGCAGCATGGCAGGCGCCCCCACCGGGTCAAAGTCGAACATCGGGGCGACGAGTTCGAGTGGAGGTCGCACCTGATCGACCGGGCTACCACCGAAGGTCGCTGCTACGACCAAACCGATTGCCACGAGGCCGATCGCAGCGATCAACTGCAACGCGTTGATGTAATCGCGAGGCTGCAGGAGAACACCAACTGGAAGTACAGAAGCGATGAAACAGTAGGCCAACAACACCAGCACCCAAACCATGACGGGCCATGTCGCAAGGCTTTCGTTGAACGTGCCCAGAAGTCCCACATCTCCGAATACAACGGAGATGTACATGAGAATCAATGCGATGGCTGACAGCAGAAATAGGCCCACGCCCTTTCGGCGAAGCGTGGCACCGACAATGATCGCAAGTGGGATCTGCACTACACACGGGAAGATGGCAGCAGGAAACATTCGAAACACCGCAGCAATCACAAGGCCAAAGATTGCCAGGACGATCGTGAGACCGATGAAGAGGACGCTCAGAAAGAGAAGACGCACTCTCGGATTGAGCATGCGGCCCGCAACATCGCCGATCGTCCTGCCCTCACTTCGAATGCTAACGATGAGGCTTCCCAAATCGTGAACACCGCCAATGAAGATCGAACCAAATACAATCCACAGCACTGCTGGCAACCATCCCCACATGACCGCGATTGCGGGCCCCACAATGGGACCTGTGCCGGCTATTGACGTGAAGTGGTGCCCGAAGACCACATTACGAGCCGTCGGGACAAAGTCGACACCATCCTCCAGCGTTTCAGACGGGCACCGCCGATCGGCGCGTAGATCGAAGATCTTTGCTCCGAGCCATCGGCCGTAGAGCCGGTACGCCAGAATAAACCCGACCGCAGCACCGACTGCCAACAGGAGTGTAGTCACGCAAGGGTCCTCCTCCGAGTGCCGCCGCTGAGTGTATCAAGCGAGGTACGTGGCACCGCCTGCTCGCTACCATCGGAGTCGACTCGGAGGCAACCCCCATGCTGACAGCCCAAATTGTTGCCCTCATGTTGATCGTGGTCGGGCTCTCGAACGTCTTGTGGTCCGGCACCTGGGCCGACATGATCACAGGCACGCTCACCAGTCGGCATCCCGCAGCGATGGGATTGCTCAGCGGCGGCATTTTCCTACTTCTTGGCCTGGCGATCATTCTCACCAAGCCACCCACCGATGGAATGCTGATAATTGCAACCATCGTTGGCTGGATCATGATCGCCAAAGGCGGACTCTGGCTCTTGGCCCCGCCGATTATGCTCAGGCTCGCGCCTCGGCGAGCCTCAACAGCAGCCAGCCTTCACGTGGCATTTGGGCTTTTCGCGATCATCGCCGGAGGCGTGCTTGCCAAGGCAGCCTTCTCTGGCATGAGCGGGCACGGTGGAACCTGAAACTCAGGGCGACTGATCTCACAAGCACCGCCGGAACAACTCCGCCTACTGCGTTTCTCGAAGCGCGCGAAGCTCTTCCTTCATCAGCATCAGCATCTGTTCCAACTGCTTCCGACCGTAGAATTGGCCACCGTGATACATCGACGTGGGGACGTTGGCAGCATCTCGATACCAACGCAACCACTTCTCGATAATCTTGATCTTCTTCCGGAGACCATCCTCGTCGTTCCCCAACTCGCTAAATTCCTTCATGGAGAACTGGATCGACTTCGTACATCGCTTGACAAGATCATTCCACTTGTCATGAAGATCCCGGCCAGTTCCAACCTCTCGCCAACCCCCCTGATCCAGCAGGATTCCCAATTCCTCCTCTGAATCTGCTTCGCCGATCGCGAGACCACAGTCGATGGCTTCCCCTGCGTCAAAACCCAGTACATCGCCAGCGCTATTCATGATCACTTCACCCTCGTGGCTCTGATACCAGGTGACGTCACCAGTTTCCGGATCCTTCGTGTACGAAAGAAGCGAGAGGCCCCCCGCCTCGCCGGTCTTGAAGGGAATTCCCAGTTTTGGGCTTCTGCCAGATCGCCGCAGAGCTGGCTCGATGTATCGCCGAGCTCCATTGACCTGATAACCCACGGGCATGGATGGCCCCCCCGCCAAGGTCGTGATCGACCCAAAGTGCCCACGGCTCTGCATCACAATCACATCGCAGCACAGCGTTGTCATCGCTGCTGCTGATGTTCCGTCAATAACCCATGCAACAAGCCGGTGTCTCTTCTGAGCTTCATAAATTGCATCGCGAATCATCTCCCATTCAGCGACATAGCCGCCGCCAGATTCGATTTCGAACACAATTGTCTGACCTGGCCCAAGCTCATCTGCCTGCTTTGTAATCGCTTCGATTTCCTCGGCGCGAAATTCCACACCAACCTGGCCTGTCAATGGCAGAATAAACGTCGGGCGAATTGACTCATCGACCTCACCATCTTCGCCGCCCGCCGCAGGATTGGAACCATCTACCGGCAGGTCTTCTGACGCAGTACCTGCGGAATCGGACGTCTCCTCTGCCGCCACTGGCTCATCTTGATCCTCGGCAGGAGAGGAAGCCCCGTCATCCTGCAGCCGCTCGATCTCTTGAACATCTGCACTATAGATCGGCGGCAGGCGTTTTCCGTCACTCCCGGTCATCTCCAACCAACCGTCGCTAAACCTCGCAAGCGTTCCCTCGACGGTCCGGCGGATGCTCCGATCCAGATAAACAACACGAATGCGATCGCCGGTCGAACCACGCCACGTGCCACCATCGGCAAGTTGTACCTTGACCGCTTCGCCAGCGATAGCTGGTCTGGTGAGAGACGCCCCGAGCAGGGCGGCGAAGAGTATCAACCCAATACTGAAGATTCGCATAGTCAGAGGCTCCAATCTGGCACCGACGAGGATCAGCTTTGCACTCGGACATGGTAGCGGCCACTCATAAAATGTCCCACGCCAGCGCAATCAGCCCCTGATTTGGCAGTCACCATATCCACCTCCAACCTCGAGGACATCACCGCTGTCGACATGCCCACACCAGTCCAAATCCTCAGAGCAGCCAGATTGCCCCCAAACATCCACTGCGGCAAGCAGGTCCGCGTTGTCGACGGCTCGGTCAAGCGCTGCGTCTCCACTGCAAAATGGACGACGAAGCGTCCCGTTGTGTTCGTCCCCTGCGAGCCCCCATCTCTGCTGCGGAAAATCGGAATCAGCCCTTGGCTTGGTGACCCGCGAGCCAGAAAGTGCCTGTTGCTCTCTGACCAGGCGCGCCCCTTTTATGGGCCGCGCCAAAAACAAAGTGACCCCGATCGTGTTTCCACGACCGGGGTCAAAGAGTCGGCAATGACCTACTTTCCCGCGTAGCAGTATCATCGGCGGCCCGGGCTTCACTTCTGAGTTCGGGATGGGATCAGGTGTTTCCCCGGACCTCTTGTCACCGACAAACGTGGTCGCGCCCTTTCGAACGCAACCGCGTGACTTGAAGTCTTTGAGTTGATCTGTACACCGTTCCAGAGAACGTGTCGAGCCGTGTTGAGCACCCACCACGAAATGGTGGGCGTACCGCTTCGCCGGAATATACCGGCGGCGGAGCCCGGATGGCACGAGAAAGCCGTCGACCATTCGTACCGCTTCGCTGAAGGTATCTCTACCCTTACACGTGCGGCCGATCAACCTGGTGGTCTTCCAGGGGTCTCTCGTCATAAAGACGTGCAATACTCATCTTCTGGGGGGCTTCCCGCTTAGATGCTTTCAGCGGTTATCCCTGCTTCACTTAGCTACCCAGCGATGGACCGAGCGGTCCAGCTGGCACACCAGGGGTGAATCCCTCCCAATCCTCTCGTACTAGGGAGAACTCCAGTCAATATTGCAGCGCCCACAGCAGATAGGGACCGACCTGGCTCACGCCAGTCTGAACCCAGCCCGCGTACCGCTTTAATGGGAGAACAGCCCAACCCTTGGGACCGCCTACAGCCCCAGGATGCGAT
>JAAERN010000167.1 GCA_024230295.1 Planctomycetota bacterium | reverse complement strand
TCAACGGCAACTCCAGTGACCCGGTGCTCATCGACTGCACGCTCTCGGGGAACTCCGCCGGCAGCGGCGGCGGAATGTACAACTTCGGCACCAGCAACCCGGTTCTGACGAACTGCGTGGTCTGTGGGAACTCGCCCGATCAGCTGGTTGGATCCTGGGCGGATGATTGCAGCAGCTGTGTCATGGCTTCATGCGAGGACTGTCAACTGCCGGTCGAGCCATGCCCTACGGATCTGATCCAGAACTGCGTCACCGACGTGGACGATCTGGAGGCTTTCTTCGCACTGTGGGGTGACTGCGGGATCGAGGATTGCACTGGAGACCTCAACGAAGACGGCATCGTGGACGGCGTCGACCTCGGCCTTCTGATCGAAGCCTGGGGCTCGTGTACATGACCGACTCACGCGACGGCGAACAGCAATACGGAACGCCGCATCCATCACGGGTGCGGCGTTCCGTATTCCTGTCGTGTGCGTTTCCGCATGAGCCCCGGTGGAATCCGGGATCGCGCTATGGCTCACGGGGCCGCAAGATCATCGAGCGAACGTCCATGGGAGGACTCGAACCTCCAACCCCTGCCTTCGGAGGGCAGTGCTCTATCCAATTGAGCTACATGGACC
>JAAERN010000166.1 GCA_024230295.1 Planctomycetota bacterium | reverse complement strand
TCTTGTTGCTGTTCCTGCTGTTCGCCGGACTGCTGCTGATCACCAGATTGTTGCTGTTCTTGTTGCTGTTCCTGCTGTTCGCCGGACTGCTGCTGATCACCAGACTGTTGCTGTTCTTGTTGCTGGTCCTGCTGTTCGCCGGACTGCTGCTGTTGTTGTTCCTGCTCTTGTTGTTGTTCACGAACCTCCGCCAGCCGCTTCCAAGCAATTTCAGCATTGGACAAGGCCTCGTGGAGCGTGGGATCCAAGGCGATCGCCTCTCGGTATGACGTGATCGCTTCCTCATACCGCTTTGCTTGACCCGCAAGATCGGGCTGCTGCCCAGGAGGTGGTGAAGCAGCAGAGTCTGAGGCCAACGCCATGGCCGTATTGCCTAGGTTGTAGGCTGAAGATGCCGCGAGTGCTCGATCAGATGTGTTGCGGGCGCGGTTGAAAGCCTGAGCCGCCTGATCGAGGTCGCCCGCCCGATAGGCGGCGACGGCTTGATCGAAGGCAAGGAGCGGATCCGACTCCGAGAGGTTGGCTTGGGCCCGCGCAAGCGCGGCGGCTGCCTCTGCCCACGCCTGTCGCGAAGCGGCGTCGGTTGCAATGGCAATATCCTGCTTTGGGCTTGCAGGTGCAGGCGGCGGTGCGGCCTCGATGGCCAGATTGATCGCCAGTGTGGCGCACAGTGCGGTGGCAAGTTTCATGCAGTAGCCCCTCCGGCAACGGCTGTTCGCACTGGTAACGGAGCACTCCTGCGACGTCTTTCGCGTGCGCGGCGAAGACCGAGCACGCCTTCACCTGCGAGGCAGGCCAGCGCGATGCCGACAAACCACCGATATCGAGGGATGCCACGCTCGATGCGGGCCGATTCGACGCGCCTCCCGGCAGCAGGCGCGATGATCTGGGCGTAAATGTCGGCCAGGTCGAGATTCGCCGTTCCTGCTGGAATGAAACGGCCATGTGCGGCATCAGCGACTTCGGCAAGCAGGGTTGAATCCATCTTGGTCCAGACTTCCTGCCCGTCATGAGTCAGGAAGATCCGCTCGCCATCGATTTGGACCGGGATGCGGCCACCCTCTCTAGAATCGCCGAGCCCGATGGTCCAGATGGAAACGCCGGCATCTGCAGCGGCGGCAGCGGCTTCGGCGGGGTAGGACCCCATGTCTTCACCGTCGCTGAGAATAATGATTGCCTTGTGTCCACTCTCGCCCGCGGCAAGCGACTCTTCAGACAGCCGGATCGCATCGCCGATGAGGGATCCGCCTCGTCGCCCCGATCGTGGCCGAATCTCCTCAAGAGAGATCTTGAGTGCATGTGCATCGCGCGTCAGAGGAACTTTGAGCGTCGGAGTTCCTCCGAATACGACGAGCCCGAACCGGTCTCCGACGGCGCTGTTAACGACGTCGTTGATGTATTGCTTGGCTCGCTCAAGTCGGTTCGGGCGAAGGTCTTCTGCAAGCATGCTTCTTGAAGCATCAAGCGCGAAGATGACATCGATATTGCGCTGAGCAACTTGTTCGTATCGCACACCCAGACGCGGATCCAGAAGCGCCAGCACGATGGCGACCATCGAGCTGATAAGCAAGGTGGCCCGCCATCCACGCCGTGTCGGTCCGATGGCTCGCTCAAATCGTGGCTGGAGGTTGGACGTCGCCAACTTCGCCAGTGCTCGGCGTCGTCGCGCTGCGGCAAATAGCAATAGCGCGGATGCGGCAATCGCCGTCCATAGCCAGAAAAGGGAATCAGGTTGGTTGAATCGAAGGTCCAGAGGTCTGACTCCGTTAAGGAAGGGATCGGTAGCGAGTCGCTGCAAGGAGAATCTCTCCGAGCAGGATCAGAAGCGGGAAGATCAGCAGGGGGGGCAGTTCAATACCACCAAGTACGGTAGGAGTGACAGCGAGATCGGTGTAGTGGTAATAGTGTTCCTCGGCTACTTCGGTCATTTCGAGCGAGTCGATCTCGGCGTAGATATCTGAAAGTGCTTGCGTATTGCGAGCCCGGTAGAACCGACCACCCGTGATCGCGGCGATCTCTTGCAGGGTTTGCTCATCAATTGTGACCCGTTGCTGAACAATCTGCGTTCTTCCTCTCGCATCCTGAACCGGAATCGGTGCGACGCCTTCGGTTCCGACACCGATCGTATAGACCTTGATGCCAAGAGCCTGGGCCATGTCCGCTGCAGCGATTGGATCAATCTCACTGGCGGTGTCCTCGCCATCAGTCAACAAGATGACGACGCGACTTCTGATGTCATCTGTAGAGAGGTCCGCATGATCCTTCAGATCGGTCAGCCTGCTGACGGCGAGTGCCAGCGCGTCGCCGATGGCTGTGTTTGCACCTTCGGCCTCGGTGGCAGGCCGCACCTGCGAGAGCGCGTTTGCCAAAGTCTCGTAGTCGAGTGTCATGGGGCAGATGCTGTCGGCCCAAGTTCCGAAAGTAATCAGGCCAATCAGGTCGTGTTCGCGGCCCGGCAATTCCTCTTCCCCAAGAATGAAGTCCGCTGCGACGGACTTGACCGCATCGAGTCGATCACTCTGCCGGCCGGCTACTTGAAGATCCAGAGCCCGCATCGAACCGCTGCGGTCGATGACCAGTTCGATGGCGATACCTTCGACTGTTTTGTTGGTCTGTTCATCGCCCTTGATCGGTCCGACCATGGCGATCACCAGCATGACGATGGCGAGTGTTCGCATCGCTGGAAGAATCCAGCGTGTGCGGGCGGCCCATCCATGCGGCACTGAACGCGCCGGAGCGGTGGTCGACCACGGTACGGCTGGTCGATTGGCGCGGCGAACGAACCGCCACCACGCAACTGGGACGAGGGGGACAAGCAGGAGCAGCCACCACAATGAGTCGGGCGTGAAGGTCAACATGGTGCCACCTCCACAGCATTGGTTTCGAGGTCAGCAGCGAACGATTCTTCTACTCCATCAATGAATCGTGCCGCCTCTTCGAGCGCCGCCGAGCCCTGTTCGGTTGGCGGTGTGTGCCCAGCAAACTTTACGAGGTCTGCAACCCGCAAGAATGTACGAAGGTGCGATCGCTGCGACTCGTTGAGCCGCGCGTCACGCTCGGCATCGCCGAGGAACTCGGCTGTCGTCTTTCGTGGCGCGTTCAATGCAAAGCGTCCCTCGATGTACTGACGAATGATGTCGCTGAGCGATGTATAGAACGCGTCCACATTGCCCTTCTGAAGATCACCTCTGGATGCCAGGCGGCCAAGGGCCGCTCTTGCCATTTCTGCCGGACTGGGTGGCGGACCCGTTGGTCTTGTTCGTGAGGCGGCCCAGATCCCGAGTGCTCCGACGCCAGCAACGAAGCCACCGATGGCGAGAATCCATGGCCACCATGGGCCGCCGGGAATGTCGATCCAGCCATGGATATCGTGCATCTGAGCGAACTCGTCTTCATGGGACGACCGAATGACGATGGGAATCGGATCGAGTTCGATTCGCCCGGTACGTGGCGTTGTGGCACGATCATCATCGAATGTGATCGGCGGAAGCGTGAGGTCATATGACCCGGCGGCGAGGCAATCCACGATCAAACTCTGACTCCACGTTCGTGAACCATCTTCCTGCGCGATGTCCTGGGTCAGCGAGAGTTCAAGCACGTCGAACTCGCCGATACGTCCGTCGGCTGGATCAGGAATCATTGGCGTTTGAAGCCGAGAGCCCGGATCCGTGGTCGCTTCGATGCGGACTGTGATGCGCTCGCCAGCGAGTGCCTCATCGGGTGTCGCTGCGATGCTGATTCGGACTGGGCCACGGTGGGCGGATACCGTGGCCGTGTTGGCGGCAGCATCAAGATCCGAGCGATCGCATCCTGCCATGGCAATCAACAGACCTGCAATAACAACGCGGCGCAGCATCAGTGTTCCATCCTCGCCTCTCGCCTTCGGAAGAAGCTGCTGAGCGTTTCCACGAACGACTCCCCGGTCAGCAGTGGCAGTCGGTCAATTCGATGCCGTCGCATCCACCCGGTTCGCCTGGCTTCGTCTTTGGTTGCCTGAGTCGCCCATGCAGCGCGGACGCCGCGTGATGATGTATCCAAGAGTGTCAATTCGCCGGACTCCGCATCGCGGATTTCCAGCAGGCCAACGTTGGGCAACTCGCTTTCCCGGCGGTCACCCACATCGATGGCGACAAGGTCGTGTTTTCTGCGAACGACGCGAATGGCCTGTTCCCAACCGTCATCTTGAAAGTCGCTGACCAAGAACGCGGTACATCGACGACGCTGCACGTGCCTGAAGTACTCCAACGCCATAGCGATGTCGGTTCCCTGCCCCTGAGGTTTATGCGCCAGCAACTCTCGAATGACCCGCAGAACATGACGGGATCCCTTTCGAGGAGGGACGAATTTCTCGATGCGATCGGTGAACGCCAGTAGCCCGACCTTGTCGTTGTTACGGATGGCTGAAAACGCGAGCGTGGCGCATAATTCGGTTAGCAGTTCACGCTTCGTCTGTTCATTCGTTCCGAAGCCTTGTGAAGCGCTCATGTCCACAATCAGCATCACGGTGAGTTCTCGCTCTTCGCGGAACACCTTGACATGCGCATCGCCAGCGCGGGCAGTGACATTCCAATCGATGGATCGGACATCGTCGCCTGGTTGGTACAATCGCACCTCTTCGAACTCGATGCCACGGCCTTTGAATGCCGAGTGATATTGGCCCGCAAGCAATTCGCTGGCCAGCCTCGATGTGGCGATCTCAATGCGTCTGATTTTTCGAAGCAGTTCGGTCGGGATCATGTCGTTCTATCCGTGGAGGCTGTGATCAGGGGACCGGAATGTGATCGAGCACTGTTCTGATGACGTCTTCCGATGTCTTCTCTTCGGCTTCGGCCTCATAGGTGGTGGCGACGCGGTGACGCAGAACATCCATCGCTAGGTTCTTGACATCCTGCGGGACGACATATCCCCGACCATCGAGGAAGGCTTCCGCCTTTGCCGCCAGTGATAGGGCGAGTGTTGCTCGTGGAGAGGCGCCGAACTCAACGAGGGCATCGAGTTCGGGGGAGATTCTGCCTGGCTCGCGTGTTGCGAACACAATGTCCACGATATACCTCGCGACCTTGTCATCAAGGTAGATCTCATCAACAACCTTGCGGGCTGCCAGAATATCGGCGGGAGTCATGACCGCTGAGATCGAAGGTGCGCTTCCGGTCGTGGCCATGCGCCGAAGAATTTCGATCTCTTCATCGCGGGTGGGATAGGTCACGACAACTTTGAGCAGGAATCGGTCAACCTGTGCTTCGGGAAGCGGGTACGTACCTTCCTGCTCGACTGGGTTTTGAGTTGCCAGAACGAGGAAGGGGTCCGGAAGTTTGTGCGTTTCCTTGCCGATCGTGACCTGACGCTCCTGCATGGCTTCAAGCAGGGCGCTCTGCACCTTGGCGGGAGCGCGGTTGATTTCATCGGCAAGAACGATGTTCGAAAAGATCGGTCCCTTGTTGACGACGAAGTCGCCTTCCTGAGGTCGGTAGATGAGCGTTCCCATGACGTCAGCGGGGAGCATGTCTGGAGTGAACTGGATCCGCTGGAATTCTGTGTCGACTCCTTGGGCAAGACTCGAGACGGCCAGCGTCTTGGCCAGGCCGGGGACGCCTTCGATGAGGAGATGCCCGTTGGTTAGAAGCGAAACCAACATACGATTCAAAAGCATGTCCTGGCCTACGACGACCTCGTGCATCTCACGAACAAGCCGTCTGAAGGGCTCGCTGGATTCTCGGACTTGCTGGGAGACGAGATCGACGCTCGTCTGGGTGCTGTTCATGGCGTTCTCCAGGGCTGTTGAACCCGGTGCGATCGACATCAAGGACCTCCCATGACCTGCAAAGGGGGGCGGCAGCACGCAACCGTGCGCGAGGACGCTCCCGGGGGTGTTGAGAGGGCTACGAGTAAACCCATCGTAGGGTTCGGGAGGATTCTATAGAGATTGTGCCTGCCGCCGGATCCACAGCTCCACCGATCTACCGCTTTCGCTGCGGCCAAGGCCGCGCCGCCGGGTCTTGCCCCCAGAATTTCGAGAAGTGCTCATAGACTTCGGGATGGGCCGTCTTGAGTGGGCGGGGGGCGTCGAAGAAGCACTCGGTTGTCACGGCGAAGAATTCAGCGACGTTGGTCAGCCCGTAGGGGCGTATCACGTCTTGCTTGCCAGCGGCGTAGGTTTTGCGGAGTTTGGTGAAGGTGTCTGACATGACACGATGCCAGTCCGCATAGTGCGAACGATCTCGCAGCATCGGTGTACCGTTGGTTGTTCCAGTCATCATGTCGACCGCGTGGGCCAACTCGTGAAAGACGACGTTGAGTCCCCGACCTGGCGTATGAGACGCTTTAATCGCATCGCGCCACGAAAGAACGACAGGGCCGTTGTACCACGCCTCTCCGAGATTGGCCGACCCCGAGTGAACCAAGCCGTCCGATCCGACCCGTTCCTGCGTCTGCACATACGCAGCTGGATACAGCAGAAATGTTCGGACATTGTGGAGGTAGTCCGTCGTATCAAGATGCAGCAGCATGATGGCCGCGTGCGCCGCTACGACGACCTTCATTTGATCGTCGACCTCCAGACCGTCGCAGCCCTCCCAGTACTTCTCCTCCACAAGAATCTGGACGGTATCTCGTAGTTGGTGGCTTTCATCATCGTTGAGGAGCGTCAGGTACGGAACATCGCTGCGAAGGACTTCCTCCCAGTGCTCCGGGAAAGATTCCTCTAGCAGTTTCTTGCGGTGGTGCTTGCGCAGAATCGACATCGCCTTCAGCTCCGCTCCACAAGTCGATCGATAAGGTGCGATGACTCTCGCATCGCGGTGTCAGCGAATGGCCCGAAGAACTCGGTGACCTCGCCAAAGGCCTCGCGGAACCCAGAAGCGTTTCCGGATCGCATCAACGCTTCGAACTCGCTGGCGGCGTCGCGGAAGGCTGCCATGACCTCAGGTGTATTTGGGTTGGACATCTGAATGGCACTGTAAAGGTTCGGAGACTGGGCGAAGTGCCGTGCAGTCATAAGCAGCTCGAGATGATAGATAGGACTCGTGAATCGAAGTGTCTCTTCTATTGAAACGTCGAGTTGACGCATGGTCCGGCCAACGACTTCGGTGGAGTAGTGCGTCAGCACCTGCACGACCGCCATGACCCGGTCGTGGTCTTCGGCGGTCGTTTCGAGGAGAATCAGGCCGGCGGCCCGAAGTGTTGCGCTTAGCCAGTGCATCCAGTCGGTGCCTTCGACGCATCGTGCGGGTGTGACGGCGATCCGCTGTCCCTGCATGGTGTGGACCCCGGGACCGAATAAGGGGTGCGTGCCGATGACGCTCGCCTCACTCGCTTCGAGCATGGCTGCAACTGGTTCACGTTTGATGCTTGTGACGTCGGTGATCAAGCCATCGGCGCGGACATGGGGTCCGGCTCTTCGGATGACTTCAGCCGTTTCCCGGATATCTACCGACACCAAGGTGACATCTGCCTCAGCGGCGGCATCCTCGACGGTGAGTTTCGTGTCACGATCCACGGCGAGGACCTCATTGCCCAGATCGTCCAGAAAGGAGGACATGAGGCTTCCCATGCCGCCCGCAGCACCGATGATTGCGATCCGCTTTGGAGGCATGTCCAGTGGGACCGCGGCGTGGAGTTGGGCCTGCCTGTTCCTACTTGCCCACAGCACCATCCGGAAGAGGCTCTCGATGACGTCCGGGCTCAGGCCACTGCGGCCGGCCCGCGTGCGTCTGTCGGCCAAGAGTTCAGCTTCACGGGTGTCGTCGCGAATAGGGACATCGCACTCGCGCTTGATCGAGGCCACCTCGCCGACGATCTGGTGCCGCTCGGCCAGAAGGGAAAGAAACTGATGGTCGATCTCGTCAATCCGATTCCGGAGTGCCGCGAGGGCGGCCGGGATTTCAGAGGGGGGGGATTCTTCTGGCACCGTCATTCCTGAGCAGGATACGTATTTGTGGTCTGACCCGGTGGGGTCAAGCCACGGAGCGATCAGGCTCGGTCGCCGGTCAGATTGCGGTCTCCTGCTCACTTGATCACCAGCTCTCTTGCCCTCGTACCCTCGTGCCCTCCTGCCCTCAATCCCCAGTGCTCTACTTCTTTATGCCGCGCCCACTCCCCTCCGATGTATGATCCTATTTCGCCCGTGCAGGGCCGCGATGGAGCGGCTCCCACAGGCATGACAAGGATGATGAATCACCATGGATACATCGGTTGCGACACCGGGTACGGGCAGTATGTTCATGCAGGATCACCTCGACGCGTTGACGCGTCGCGATCCCAATCAGCCGGAATTTCTGCAGGCCGTGCAGGAAGTCATAGTCTCGCTTGAGCCAGTGCTCGAGCGGCATCCACACTATGGCCAGCAGCGCGTTCTGGAGCGGTTGCTTGAGCCGGAGCGAGTAATTCAGTTCCGTGTGCCGTGGCAGGCCGATGACGGAACCGTTCATGTCAACCGCGGCTTCCGCGTTGGTTTCAACTCGGCCATTGGCCCCTACAAGGGCGGGCTTCGATTCCATCCCAGCGTCAACCTGAGCATCTTGAAGTTCCTCGCCTTCGAGCAGATCTTTAAGAACAGCCTGACCGGGCAGCCAATCGGCGGCGGCAAGGGCGGGTCGGACTTCGATCCGCGGGGACGCAGCAACAGCGAAGTGATGCGTTTCTGCCAGTCATTCATGACTGAACTCTTCCGACACGTCGGTCATAACACCGATGTGCCTGCTGGAGACATCGGTGTCGGCGGCCGCGAGATCGGATTTCTCTTCGGTCAATACAAGCGTATTACCAACACCTTCACCGGTGTTCTGACGGGGCGTGCGCCAGGATGGGGCGGCAGCCTGCTGCGGCCGGAGGCAACTGGCTACGGAGCCGTCTACTTCGCTGCAGAGATGGCCGAGACGCAAGGAGAATCCTTGGAGGGCAAGCGGTGCCTCGTGTCCGGATCGGGCAACGTCGCGCAGTACGCCTGCCGAAAACTCATTGAACTCGGTGCCACTCCTATAACGCTGAGCGACTCGAGTGGCTGGATTCACGACCCGGAGGGGATCACCGAGGAGAAACTCCAGTTCGTTATGGAACTCAAGAATGAGCGGCGAGGTCGAATTGCGGAATACGTCGAGCGGTTCACTTCAGCAACTTGGGCACCAGTCGATTCAGCGGCGGATCATCACCCCCTGTGGTGTGTTCCGGCTGATGCGGCCTTCCCGTCAGCGACTCAGAATGAGATCAACGACTCCGATGCAGCGAATCTCATCGAGGGCGGCGTTGGGCTGGTGAGCGAGGGCGCGAATATGCCGACGACTCCCGAAGCCCAGGACAGGCTTGTAGACGCGGGCGTTCTGCTCGGACCGGGCAAGGCTGCCAATGCGGGCGGTGTTGCGGTTTCGGCCCTGGAGATGGCACAGGCCAGTCAGCGTCTGCGTTGGACGACTGAGGAAGTCGATCGCCACCTCAAACGAATCATGCACGACATTCACGCGGTCTGTCTGGATGCGGCCGGGTCCTACGGCTTCGGTTCCGACTACCGGCACGGTGCCAACATCGCCGGGTTCCGCAAGGTTGCCGACGCGATGATCGATCAAGGGCTGGTCTGACCTCATGACATGTACCGACAGAGACGGGGTGCGGCGGAGACTCTGGAAGTCGTGCGCCGTCAGGGTTCACGGCGAGTGAACGCCGCCGTACCATCTTCCGAGACTGGCTGGGCATTCGGCGATCGCGTCCGCGTACCATCCAAGCCCGAGTGGGGCGTTGGCACAGTGACTCGTGCGGCAGCGGCGCATGTGCGGGGCAACCCTTGCTGGACATTGACCATTCGATTTCCGAATGCCGGAATCAAGTCGATCAATACGGCTGCGGGAACCCTCGAGCGGGTTGAGGACACGACTGAAGAGGGTGGCGGAGAGACGGCTGTTGCAATTGCAGAGGCAGAGGCCGTGGCTGGTGATGATCTCCTCGGCCCCCAGGCTCAACGACGCGTCGAGTCTCTGATGATCGGACTTCCCGAATCTTGCACGGATCCATTTCGTTCGATACCAGCCCGGGTTGAGGCGACGCTCGATCTCTACCGATTTGACGGATCGGGGCGGTCTTTGGTCGATTGGGCCGTCGCGCAGACCGGGCTTGATGATCCGCTCTCTCGCTTCAACCGCCAAGAATTGGAAACGCACTTTCGGCGGTGGGAGCAGGTCCGCGACAGCCACTTGGCCAAACTTGCCTATGAAGCCAAGCAGAAGGGGCAGTCGGTTGAGAAACTCCTGGCGGCGGCTCCAGAGGTTGCCAGAAACGCGGCCGCTCACGCGAGATTCCGGCGGTAGCGAGGGGGCGAAAGGCTCCCAGACGATACAGACCGACGGTTGAATGCCCCTCCTGCATGTTTGCTCGGTTCAGGAGTGGTTCACTCACGTGATGGTGGCATGCTTCCGGTGATCCCGCCAGTGGCGGCGTGCCTCAAGAGAAGAAGAGACGGAGAAGAGCCATGAACGAGCGAACATTTCAGCATCAGTTTTCTACGTTGCTGGATCGCATCAATGAATTGCCTACGCGAGAGCGAGCCATGCTGGTCGGGTTGGCCGAAGCTGCGGCGGGGCAGGAGAGCGAAGTCACACAGTGCCTCCATGCCTTGGAACAGTCGATCGACTCGATGAGGCTCTGTGTGAAGTACCTCGTGTTTGATCTGGAAGCAACGCGGCGGGAGAACGGCTGCTTGCGGCGACTGCTTTCGGAAGCCGAGGATCACTCGTCCGAGCAGGGCGAGGTCGAGGACGATCGAGAATCATTCTGGGATGACGGGGCCGACTGACTCACCCCTTGACGTCGGATCGTGTGCGTGGCGGATGGATTCGCTCGTATGCGTCCCGACGGGTTTGGTTTGATGATCTCCAGTCACGCGTTCAGACCTTCCGCTCATGCAAAAGTGACCTGGGGCAGATCTGTCAGACTGTGCGTGTGTCCCGGGTTGGTACCGTGCCGCTCATGTGTGACAGATACCTGTTGAGCAGCCCAATGGAACTCGTAGCGTCCCTGTTTCAAGTCGAGCGATTCGTCGCATTGGCTGAGGGAGCACCTCGATGGAATATTGCGTCTACTCAAGATGTGCTGATCGTTCGTCCGGACGACGACCGCCAACGTCGTGGTTGCTCCAACTCACGATCGGATGCCGGTCATTCTCGCTCCGAGCGATTTTGACGCATGGCTTGATGTTTCTGGAACGGCTGACAGTGCCGTCAGATCACTCTCATGTCCGTGTCCTGACAGCGTATTGACTACGTACGAAGTGATTTCACCTGTCAACAATGCGCGGAACGATCACGCGGCATGCTGCGAGCCGCTTTCTACTTAAGGCGGCTGAGCGTGGTGGGGGATCTATGAAGGCTCAGGAGCCACTGCCCGGAGTCTGACTTGGGGTCGGTGTGATCTGCTACTTCTGCGAGCACAGCGGAAGCCTCGGCGTTTTGGCCCATCAGTTCGAGCGCATCGGCGAGGGCGATCCGGGCTCTCGCTGCAATCCAGGCTGGACGCCTTCCAGCCTCTGATGTTGCGATCACATTCTGCAAGATGGGCACGGCCGATTCCAGTTCGCCAATTTCAATGAGGCGAATGCCGATCGAGAGGACTTTGGCGAGTTGCGAGCATCCCGATGCAGGATCTCTTTGCAATAATTCGGCAGTGCCTTGCTTACCGGCCTCGATCAGTTTCTTCTTCCATGAGGCGTCATAATCGACTCGTTCTTGCCAACGCGATTGGGCATCAGAATCGTTGAGCAGGATGCTGCACTGCAGCCCGAGACCGCGAATCGACTTTGCCTGAAGCGAGCCAGAGTCGTCCACATACGCCCAGAGTTTCTCGGCTCCGCGAAGTGCCGCTGGTATATCACCGTCCCAAGCGAGCATCTTCAGCCTGTTGGACCTCGCCAGCAGTAGCATTGGATGATTCGGGGGAAGATGTGGCTCAATGCGTTGAATGGCCTTGTCCGCAATGCGCATGCCTTCAGCGGTTCTACCACCACGGGCAAGCACCATTCCATGATGTATGCATTCACGAAGCAGGCTTACACGGTTTGCCGGTATGAGGGGGATCAAGTCGGTCAGTAGCTCGTCGAAAATGTCCGCTGCCTCATCGAATCGATTGCGATCCCGCAGGGTCAGTGCCCGAAGCGTCGTCGCCTCTATTCGAACGGGGTCTGTAGGCTCCATGTGAATGCTGGCAACGTCGGCGGCCTTTCGGTACCACACATCGGCTTGATCGTATGTTCCTTTCCGATGGAGCGTGAATCCTCTGGTGATCATTGCGGCGACGAGTCGCTGTGAATTGAACGATGGCTGCGACTCAAGCCAAGTAATGAGCCTTTCATAGAGTTCGCCGGACTCCTTGCCATCGCCGAGATCGCGTGCCGCAAAGCCAAGCGTCTCGACCGCTTCCATAGTGCGGTCATCGTCCGGGCCGTAGAGGGTCTCTCTTGTATGGAGTACTTTTCTCGCGTAGGCTGAGGCGCGATGCAGGTCATAGATGCCGTCATCAAGATCGCTATAGAGTTTGGCCAGATCAATCAGGCAGGCCTGGTAATCAGGATTCTCTGGGCTGCATGCCGATCGGTAGAGCGCTTTAGCTGCAGTCAGTTGCTCGGCCGCCTTGCCAGGACGTCTTGACTGGTGGAAGGACTTTGCAACCATGCGGCGAATAGCGGCCTCAGCGAGCGGTTCCGTGATGATGCCACGATCCGCCTGCCGCGTCATTTCTCGAAGAAGCGACGTGAGCGGCGCTTCGCCCGTTTCTGGGTGATTGATCGCGTCGAGGCTTGAGCCGACCGCTGCGAGAATCTGCTGAAGCCCCTGATGTTCCTTCTCGATTTGCGAGCGATGTTCGGACTCTCGAGCGAGCGATCCGCTTACGAAAATGAGCGCAGCGGTCAGCACTGCAATCAGGATCGAAGCGAAGGTAACGGGCGTTCGATGCCGCCGCACGAATCGTCCGGTGAGGTAGAGCATGCTCGGGGGTCGCGCAGTGATCGGTTCGAAGTGCAGCCACCGCCGAAGATCGGACGCCATGGCCGCTGCAGACGCATATCTGCGGTTCGGTTCCTTGGCCATGGCGGTTGTGCACACGGTCTCAAGATCTCCTCGAAGTGTGCGATCAGTTGACGAAAGCAGCCGTGGAGGCATCTCTCGAATCAATCTGGCCGCTTCGGGCAGAGGGAGATCATTGAGATCAAAGGGGGGCTGCCCTGAGAGAAGTTCGTATAGCACGGCTCCGATTCCGTACACGTCGGTACGCGCGTCGGGGCTATTCTTGCGTGAGTCGACCTGTTCCGGGCTCATGTATCTGAGCGTGCCGATGAGTTGGCCGCGGCGGGTTAGTCGAGTGGTGTGCAGAGTCTCGTTCCCGCAGGTTGTGGCCACTCCGAAGTCGATGATCCGTGGATTGCCGGCCTCATCGACGAGGATGTTGCCTGGCTTGAGATCCCGATGAACGACTCCACGTTGGTGTGCGTGGTCGAGCGCATCGCAGATTTTTGCGATCAGAAGTACCCGTGCTCGTTGGTCGAGATGATGTTGATCGGCGTAGTCTGTCAGTGGAAGCGCTCGATCGATGAACTCCATGATGAAGTATGGGGTAGCGCCCTGCCCTGTATCGAAGGTGCTCGAGCCGTAGATGCGAGCGATTCCTGGGTGGCACAGGCGTCCCAGAAGTTCAGCTTCGCGGTCGAGCCGGGCGAGCATATCTTGGTTCATGGTGCCGGGGCGAAGAACCTTCACGGCCACCTGTCGGCGCGGATGTGATTGCGTGGCTTGATACACGATGCCCATTCCGCCGGCCCCGATGCGCCGCTCGATCTGGCAGCCACCGATGGTGGTGCCAATAAGTGGATCGTCCAGTGGCGTCGGCGGCAGATCGGATGGGGCGCTCATTGTGTCGTGATATTTCAGCAGCGAGCGAAGTTCTTCGAGCATGTCTGGCTCATTGGCGAACTCATTTACGAGATAGGCATCACGTTGATCCGCTGGCAACTCAACGGCAGCGCTGAAGATGGCGTGGCGACGGCTCTTGCGAAAGTTATTCGTGGAATGTGCGTCTTGGCCAGTCATGTGCTACCCAAGTCGATCCAGTGAACGGCGAAGAACCGATCGGGCAAACGCCCAGTCCTTCTTTGTTGTGCGCTCTGACATGCCGGTGATGTCTGAAACTTGGCGAATGCTGAGTCCGAGGATGTACCGGAGTCTCGCAACCTCTGTGGCGCGGGGCGATTCGGTTTCCAATTCGTTCAGTGCAACAATGAGGCCTGGGAGATCTTCTGACGTGGCCGAATCCCACGAGGCCAGTTCGCCGGCGATGACGGTGAGCGAAAGCTTTCCGCGATCGCCGCCGCGGCGTTTCGCTGATCGGCGTCGCGCGTGGTCGACAAGATACTGCTGCATGGAGCGAGCGACGGCACCAAAGAAGTGTCTTCGGTTATCCCACTGGTCTGGGTGGTTTCGGTCGAGCCGGAGGAAGACCTCGTGCACCAGAAGTGTGGGTTGCAGTTGTGTTGCTGGCCCCTCATGCGAGAGGGCGTGGTAAGCCATGCGGTGCACGTCGTCATAGATAAACGACCACGCATCTTCGATAGCGGCTTGGTCGCCAGCGGCCGCGGCATTGAGTATCTGCGTCAGCCCCTCGGATTTCACTTCACCCAATATCCCCGTTGTACCCGTCACCATTTTCAGCCTCGCAGTCTCTTCAAACCAGCCAAGTTGCGCGGTCGGCAGTGCCCCCCGTACCATACTCTCTCAGGGGCGTAACTTGGATGCCGAAGTCCCTAAAGTGGCTCTGGCGGAGTCTCAAGCTCTATTTTATATCGAACTTTCGGTGGTTTTTGCGGATTGGTGATTTGAGAGATCTTGAGGTTCTGAGTATGAAGGTCAACGATTGCCTGTAATTCGCCTCGCGCGGCACTTGTACTATCGTTTCCGATGAACCGAGTGAAACGAACCAACCTCGCACTCCTCAGCGTTGGCTTCCTTGTCTCAGGATGTCGTTCCTACGACGCTTCGGTTTTTGATCATCGGCTCCGAGCAGCCACGTTTGAAACCTACCACCAGGCGATTTCTGAGCAGGCGCCGGATCTGGAGGCCGTTGGCCTCGATGTCCATATGCTTCGCGCGCGGTGGGAAGGCGAGATTGTCGAGGCGGAAACGGCGACCGAGTTCTATCACGCGTTGATGCGCATGATGGCTTCGGTGCGTGATCCACACCTCAACTTCAAACCAAATTACGAGTTGTGGGAATCGGAGGACGGCCCTCTTGGTGCAACCGATCTCATGCTTTCGATCGTGGATGGGCAGGTGGTTCTGCAGTGCGTGGTGGATACTCATGCGTTGGCCTGGAGCGGCATAGTGCCAAAGTTCGTTGGCTGGCCGGTGGAGCGGTTCAACGAGTGCGAGGTCGAGGACCAGACATCGATGAACTACCCACTCAACATCGGACCCAAGATGTCGCTGATGACCGTGGATCTGCAGGATCCCGAATCTGGCGATGTCGTGACATTGCAGCGGCGGCGGGGTATGGGTGTGACGGTGGTTGCCCCCAATGAGGTCAAGGTGCGTGGCGGGGGCAGCAGACTCATGCAAGCGGCCAGAGAGGCCACCACCGCGGCGATGCATGCCCGCATGTCGCAGTGCAAATCCCCCAAGTCATTGGAAGGCGAATTCATCTCGGCCTGGAATTTGGATGGCGTCGGTGTGCTTGTCTGGAAAGCAAATTGCCATCTGCCCGGCAAGGGCGATGCGGTTTTGGCCCTCGAACAAGAATTCGATGGTGCTGCGAAAGTGTTGCAAGGTGCGACGTCAACGCTTGTTGACCTGCGATTTGCACCGGGCGGGCATGGTCCTGGTTTTCAACTGCTGATTGATCGGCTCCTGTCCTGCGCCGTGCGTCTCGAGACGCCGCCAGAATCAGTGTTCTTTGGGCTTGTTGAAAGCATCGGTGTGCTCAACATCGATGCGTCGCCCGCGATCATTGCTGGCCCTGTCGTCGTTCTCGTCAATGAATACACGGCGAGTTACAGCGAGTGGACTGCAGCGATCTTGCGAGGCATGATTGGCGCTACGATTGTCGGGGCGCCAACTGCTGGGTGCGAGTACTGCGTGGTCAGAGTCGCCGGGCCGGATGGATCGACGCTGGCGTTTGGGGGGGCCCCTTTTGTTCTGCCTGATGGTGTCGAGTCGTTTCAACGTGTGGGTCTTTCGCCTGATGTTCGCGTTATCGCGGACGCGGGACCGATGCGAGGTGGGTCGGTCTGTGATGCCCTGCTCGAAGCCCACGACCGCCAACTTGAGACCGCTTGGGGGGTGCTCGAAAGGCGAAAGACGGAGTAGTCGGATCTGGCCTTGGGCCGCTGTTTCCGTCGGAGCGTGTGAAAGAAGGTGTCTCTGTGGAACAGTTTGCCCGAACGGACGCCCCTGCATCAGATAGTTCATCTCAAAGCGGAAGTTGTCGCAGAGGCTGATCCTGCAGCGAGAGACTCGCTGCTTGGAGTTGGACACACGCACTCGTGGCGGTAGTAGACGACCTGCTAAAGGACAAATACGACGAAGAACACCACCAGTATCACGATCGTGATGAGAAGCATCATTCGCTTGTGGAACTCAGTCGCGGCGGGAGGACGTCGTAGTACGCGACCACCAATCTGCGCGCCGCAGTTTGGGCAGAATTCCGCCTCATCCCAGACTTCGGCGCCGCAATCGGGGCACCAGCCCAATTGGTTGCCTTCATCGCCGAAGCGGTCGAGATCCTCTGAACTTGGTTGTTCGTCCAACATGGCCTAAGCGATCAGGGGGCAGAAGTTCGAGTCAACGTGACGAATGAGGGGACCGGTCGCAGCGGGTTCAGTGAGAAACTGCCTGTCGATGTTGGAATGGACCCTTGTTCGATAGGTGCCGGGAATGCGGCAGTGGGAAGAAACCGCGTCCATCCCCAAACTGCCCAACTGTCGAAAGCATCCTGTCCATTGCCAGGCGCAAAGGACCAAGCAATTGGTACCGCTCGATTCAGTCGAGGCATCGTGCCGAAGTACTCCCATCGCCGCCGCGCATCGAGCGTAGCGATGGATTGCTCCGAGAGCATCTTCGGATCGAAGGGTGTCCAGCCGCAGCCTGGCAGGAAGACCTCGCCCCAGACTCCGAACTCGTCGGCGCCGCCCCATGCAAGGTTGCCGATGCCAATGACCGGGCGGGCTGGCAAGTTTGCGGCGCGGAGCATTGCAACACACAGGCAGACGAGGTCGGCGGGGGATCCTTCCCCAGTTGTGGCAGCCTGCTTCGCTCCGCTGACGTCGATTCCGCGAAGCTGTCCCTGCTGCCCCCGTGAGACGCGGGTTTGCCCGACTTTGAAGTTTGCGCATGCGTACTGAATGATCAGTTTGGCGGCTTGAATTGGAGGAACGCTGGCTACTTGGCCGTTCGTTAAGTTTTCTACGGCGTCTCGAATAATCGGCGCATCCGATTCGATGAGTACGCTGGGCCGCCTCATGGAAGCCAGTGTCGCGGGCCAAGTACTCGGCCAATCGAGTTGCATGGCGGCCTCATCGTCGAGCGTGCTGGACCAGGTTGTCGTGACGCATGTGACAGATACCGTAAGTGGCCACGTGTTGACCGGCGGAACCGGGACGGTGACATCGGCCTCCCCGAGTGGGGTTGTGGATCCGACGGCTTGTGCTGTTGTCACCTGCTGGGTGTCACGTCCCGCCGTGAGCGAAACGCCAAATCTGCTGGCATCTGCCATGCTCCAGGGGCCGCTGAGAATCAGGGGGAGTTTCCACGGGTTGGACCGGCCCTTTGCAGGCTCATAGTTGATCGTCGTAGCGAAAGTGAACCTGTGCCTGAGCGGTTCTACCCGCTTCAGTGGGCCCTGAGGTTGAATGACGGCTCCCGCATCGCCTGTCGCCGAAGGAGGCATGGGTGGCATCTGAGCTGAAATCAGGAGTGCGAAGATGGTGGGGGTGATCATGAGAGGGGACTCTTGAAGCCGATGTCGAGCACGATTCGTCCGAACGAGCGAAGGAATTCGGCCAGAGCGAGGTTGATGACGATGATGGCCAAGAATGAGGATACGAAGGACTCGGTCGTGGCGCGGCCGACGCCAGCTGCGCCGGGCTTGCATGTGAAGCCCTTGTAGCACGCGATGAGCCCGATGCACAGGCCGAAGAAGACTGCTTTGATCAATCCCGTCGCCGGTTCCCACCATGTCAGGAACCAAGCCGTGTTGTCCCAGTACTCCCTCGCAGAGACGCCGTGCCACACGACCGTGAAGAGCCAGCCTCCGCCAACGCCGAGCAGATCGGAGAAGACCGTAAGGATCGGCGTCATGACCATGCAGGCGAGGACTCGGGGGACGACCAGTACAGCGATCGGATCGGCGCCCATCGATCTGACAGCATCGAGTTGTTCGGTGACTCGCATTGTGCCCAGTTCGGCGGTCATCGCTCCTCCGACCCGTCCCGCGACCATGACAGCAGCGAGGACCGGCCCGATTTGCTTGACTACAGAGACGTTGATGATCATGCCGAGCCTGTTCTCGAGGCCGTAGGCTTGGAACTGAACGAAGCTCTCAAGCGCGAGAATCATCCCAATGAAGCCACCGGTGATGGCAACCACTGGAATGCTCATGACCCCGATCTCGACAATGAGAGGAGCGAGCACTCGCCACTGCAGCCAGCGGCTCGGTTGCGCAAACATGGCCCAAGCCATGTGGCCGGAGAACTGCGTCAACTTTCCAGCCGCTTCGAATGGTTGCTGAAGGCGGCGAGCTGCTATCGGGATGCCGAAAGAAGTCATCGCTCAGGCGAGAACGTCCGAGTGCTTCACTTCATGGGCTCGTCGTAGGCATCGCTTCCAGCGGTGTCGACTTCGACAACGGTTTCTGTCTGCGTTGCAGGGACCAGATAGATCTCGACGCGTCGGTTCTCTGCCGTGCCACCGGTTGCATTGGTGACCAGCGGGTGGAACTCGCCGTCGCCAGCCACTCGAACCTGCGTCGCATCTACGCCTGACTTCACCAGTGCGTTTCGAACTGCAATGGCGCGGTGGACTGACAGATGGAGGTTCGTCGGATGGGCCTGCCGCGAATGAGTCACGGGGATGTCATCGGTGTGACCAACAACGAGTACTTCAAGTGGGACGGATGTAGGAGAAGCGATGATTTGCGCGATGGCGTCTAGAGGTGCATCGCTCCCTGGTCGAAGCTGATCAGATCCACTTGCGAAGGTCAGGTCGCTGGAAAAACGGAGCATGCCGCTATCCGGGTCAAACGAGATGTGGTCCGGATTGCTCGAGGCAATGGCTGCCAAAGCGGTCTCCATGTCTTCGGGAAGTTGACCGATCTCAAGCGCCGTCAGGTGGCGGGCCAGCGTGTCGTTGCGTTCGGCCAGCATGTCCCAGCGGCTGTTCAGATCGTCATACTCGCCCTGAAGGCGGTCGATTTCCTGCCGGGACTGGTCCAGTTCCTGATTTCGTCGAACAAGCGTCTGCTCGATTTCAGCACGTCCTCGTTCGGCATCGCTGAGTTGTTGGACAAGCGAACGATTGACATTCTGCATGGCTTCGTACTTGCGGCTGCTTTGCTCGCCGCATCCGACGGATGTGAGCATGGTGGCAGTGAGTAGGCCGAGCGTCAGGCGATGGAACATGGACAACCCTCCAAAGGCGTGATCGTGATAGGCTCTCTCGGGCACTTGGGCGATCGCCTGAGTGACTTCCCGAGTGGGAGCGGGAGTCAGTGTATCGACCGTTTGGGCAGCAGGTTGGAGTAACCGATCGACATGACGGCAACCTGTGGAGAACCTGTCCACAAGCTCCAATTGATCCGCGCAGGCGGTCTTCTCGACGCCGCGGGAACAGTTGCTTCGCCGGGGGTTGTGCTGGTTGAGTTCGGTCGCGTGATTACTGCAGGTTCGCCGGAATCTGTGGGCGAGGTCGCGGACGCGAAGATCATCGACCACACCTCAGACCTCCTGATGCCCGGTCTGGTCAATGCCCACTGCCACCTTGATCTCAGCGGTCCAGGACCGTGGCCGCCAGCGGGAGACGATTATCGAGCGTGGGTCGGTCGGGTTCGGACGTTGCGGGCGGCTGCTTCGGAGGAGGACACCCGTCATGCTGTTCGGCGTGGCATCCAATTGTCACTTGCAGGGGGAACCACATGCATCGGTGATATCGCGGGGCAGCCTCCCGCGGCCTCGATAGAGGAACTTCGGTTGAGCCCGCTGCGGGGGACAGCCTTTGTCGAGTACTTCGGAATAGGCAGCGGGCAGCGGCGAGCCGTTGAAGCGATGTATTCCCAATTGGCAGCATGGCCAGTTGATGCGAGCGGTATTCGTGTTGGTGTGTCACCGCACGCTCCATATTCTTGTGGTCCTGATGTCTATGCCGCCGCGGCCGCGACCGGTCGCCAGCTGTCCACGCATCTTGCAGAGACTCGACTTGAGGCGGAATTTTTGAAGCGGGGCGTTGGACCGCTTCGAGACATGCTCGAACATGACATCGGTGTGTGGAATGATGAAATTCAGATTCCGTGGGGTGATGATTCAAGCGACCAACGTGTGAGAGAGTCTCAATCGCCATTGACGGCAGTGCTGAACTCAATGCATGGTGCTGCGGTGTTGTGTGCGCACATGAATTACATGAATCCCGCCGACATGGATCCGGAACTCATGGCGAATATTCGACTGGTGTACTGCCCCCGGGCGAGCGCATCTTTTGGTCACGCGCCGCCAGAAATTGAAGTGCACCCGTGGCGTGCACTTCGTGATGCAGGCGCCACAGTGTGCCTGGGAACTGACTCGTTGCTGTGTCTTGACACCCCAAATCGAATCAGCGTGCTTGATGAAATGCGGTTGCTGTATCGCCGTGATGGTTTGGATCCGATGATTCTGCTTGATATGGCAACGATTGCTGGGGCAGATGCTTTGGCGATCCCTCGTTGTGCTGTTTCACTGGGCCCTTCAGTTGCAGGCCTCATGGCCGTGAGGGCCAGCGGGACGACGCCTGAGCGGATGCTGGCCGATGCGCTCACTCACAACGAACCCCCGTCGTGGGTGATATCGCCAATAATCCTTTCAGCAACACACACAGCGTATTGAGCCGCATATCCACCTTCGGTGAGGCCTCATTTCAGTTCTGAGGTCTCGAAACTGCATCTAATGACACGAATGCGGAGAAGGGCAATGATGAAGACCACCCACAGGCTGCTGGCAACTGGCTCGACGATGGCACTCATGTTGACTGCTGGGTCCATTACAGATTCAGCCATTGCCGCCCCTGGAGGCAATCATGGGGCCAGTCCGCCTCTCGAGGGAATTCCTTCATCGGGTCTGGACGCTGAAGTAGTGATATATGAGTACTCCGGTTCGTTTGAAGAAGGCTGGTCCTCTGCTCGGGTTGTGCTGGGGACCTATTCAACGATTCAGGCTGCGGTCGATGCCAGCCTCGCTATTTGGCCATCGCATGTCGAGTTGGGTGATGGGGTGTATCGCGAGAATGTCGTGGTGATGACGGACGGAAGTTACGCCAATGGACTCTCAATTCAGTCAGCCCCCGGGTGTTCTCCTGTGTGGCGACAGGCCACTGTGTTTGGTCCTGGTCCGATTCTCGCCTTATCGTCTGCTGATCTCGATGGTGGCTGTTTGACGGTCGATATCAGGGGGATTCAATTTTCTACAGCCGAACCAAATCCAACGGATCCACTTGGTTCACTGGTCTGGCCCACAGACGGGGCAGCCATTGTGGCTTGGGCTGATAGCACCAAGTCACCTGGTTTCGATATCTCGATTTTAGAGTGTGAGTTCATCAACTGTCGTGCTGGCAACGCCTCTTCTGGGGAGCCCCGTGATGGTGGTGCCATTCGAGTGCAAGGCGTAGAGTTTGACATCACGAATTGCAGATTTGACGGATGCCACGCAACGAATGCTGGTTCGATTTCTGCGTCCAGCAGTCTGGTTGATATTTCTCATTGTGAGTTCACAAACGGTGTTTCGTCAGCAAATGGCGGTGTGATTCAGGCCGTCGATTGCGAGATCCTAATCTACGAATCTCGGCTGTCTGCCAATACAGCGGCCTACCACGGGGGTGCCATTCTTGTGGAGGGCAGTAGGTTTGATCTGATTAACTGCAGTCTCCGAAACAACTCAGCCTTCGCGGGGGGAGGCGGTGCTGTGTATGTGCGTGAAGCTACCGCGCCTCCACCAGACGGCTTTACGCCGGGGTCCCAGATTAACGATTGTCGGTTTGTAGACAACAGCGGTCCCACACAGGCGCACATCATGCTTGAAGGCACGCTCGAGGTCATGATGTACAGCACGCATCTCTGCCCACAACCAAGTGCCCCGGAGAGTTGGATCATGTGTGAATCGGGCTGCGAGTCCACTGTGGAAACTGGGTGTGCGGCCGACATTGCGGATATCAACTTCGATGGAGCGAGTGACGCTGCAGACCTTCTCTTGGTGCTGAGCAACTGGGGGAGCCAGAGCCACTGGGCTCTTCCAGATGTGACTGACGATGGCCAGGTCGATGTCTATGACCTGCTGCAGGTCTTGAGCGGCATGGCGTCCCCGTGAGGCGCTGAGTTGATACCAGAATTGGCGGGATACCCCTTACTGTTGCACTGTTGCGGCCTCCAGCCACCATCTTTGGGTTCTACTGTCGGTTTCTTGGAGCAGGCTTGTCAGCCCTTGATTGGGGCTCAGATCCTCTGAATGCGGCTCAGGCGTTCAAAATGGGAAACTTGTCACGGCTATTCTCGGGAACGCCCGATATCATCGTGGCCTCAGTCGGGAACATCCCTGATGCGGGGTGTGTTGGCTGGTAGGAACCTGACTTCCCATGAGCGATACATTTACACACGAGCACGTTCGCTGCTTTCTCAATGCCGGGCCGTATCCGGTTGAGGCGTTTGAGTTTGTACGGGAGGGCCTGACCTACACCTCGAATCAGGTCCATGTTGAAGGTGGCGATCCGTATGCCTTAGATCGGCATGTGTCTGGTCAGGAACTATGCATGGGGCTTCGCGACTTCGCCATTCAGCGCTACGGTTTGATGGCCCGCACTGTGCTCGAGTGCTGGCGGATCTATCGCACTGAGGACTTTGGCCGGATCGTCTATACGATGATTCAAGCGGGCTGCTTTTCGGAACAGCCTGACGACACGATCGATGACTTTACCAATGTGTTTGACTTTCGCGAGGCTTTCGATCCAAGAGATATCGAGTCACGTATTGGAACGCCCCAGCCCGGGTGATTCGCCCTTGTGACAGAGGAGATGTCGCATGAGCCAAGGAAGGCCGCCGCGACCAACAAGAGATCTGCACCTTTGGGAGATTCGGGGTATCCGTGATGTACTTGCGGCGTTTGTTGTCGCATCCTTGTTCTGGCTGGGCTACGCCATGCGGGATGTGACGGTGCCGCTTCTCGTCGCGCTTCTGCTGGCTTACCTGTTTGAGCCGCTCATCGCATGGACGGCCAAGGCAAGGTGGATTCCCTTCGGGCGTCTTGGAGCTGTGTCTTGGCTCCTGACGATTATCACCGTGATACTCGTCATTGGTCTCGGCCTGCTTGTTCCTCGGGTTGTTTCTCAGGCCGCCGGGGTCGTTAATGACGTACAAAGCGGATTGATACGAACGCGGTTGACGCGTCTGGTGGGAGAGTATGTTCCGCCGGAGTATCAACAGAGTGTGATGGAAGTCATCCTGTTTCTGCCGGAGTCAGATGATTCCACAGAGTCGGCTCAGGCTTCTGCCGGGACGCCGCAAGAAATAGATGCTGACGCCAAGGCGGCTCACAGCAGCGAGACAAAGGATTCGCATGTGGCCTCATCTGTTCTTGTCGACGCCGCCAAGAATTCGTCCGTTGACCTTCTCGGGATCGCCGGAACAACCGGCCGCGTGGCTTGGGCAGTTGTCGGTAAGGCGATTGCGATCGGCATGCTCGCCTTCCTCATTCCGTTCTACTTCTTCTTCTTCAGTTTGCATTGGCCGGGAATAGTCAAATTCTGCAATAGCCTGCTGCCCGAAACCCATCGACCAACAATCGTTCCGCTCCTTGAGCGGATGGACGGAGCTGTGGCTGGCTTTGTTCGCGGCCGCATCGTGATCGCCTTGATCATGGCGGTGCTGTATGCAGTTGGCTGGGCAGTCATCGGTGTCCCTTATGCCATCCTGCTCTCGATCATCGTGGGAGCGTTCAGTTTGGTGCCATTCCTCGGGCTTGTCGGTATCCCTGTCGCCATTTTGCTTCTCGCGATTGCTGAACTCGATCTTCCAGAAGCGCAGCGGATGGTTTGGTGGGGGGTGCTTCTCTGGCCGACGGTCGTGTTCGCCATCGTGAACGCGCTCGACGGTTGGGTGCTCACCCCGTTGGTTGCTGGCAAGGCGACCAATCTTGATCCGGTGACGATCTTTGTGGCTGTGCTCGCTGGCGGTTCGGTCATGGGCGCCTATGGCATGCTGCTGGCGATTCCGATCGCTGCATGCGGCAAGATCCTGCTCTCGGATTTGATCATCCCCAAACTGCGGGAACTCGCCCTGAGGCCGAGGGCCGATACCTCCGAGTGAGTTACTTGCGTTTTCGGCGTTTGAAGCCCGTCTTTGCTGACTTGGTCTTCGTCGACCCACGCCCCATAGCAGCCAGGTCTGGCATGGCACCGCTCGACATTGCCTTGGCGGCCTGCATGCGCCCACCCATGCCTGCCATCTGCTGTGACATCTTGCGGACCATGTCGAACTGCTTGAGGAGTTTGTTCACTTCAGGTCCGCTGGTTCCTGAGCCGCGTGAGACTCGTCGTATCCGCGACTTATTCATGATCGACACGTCGGTTCGCTCATCGGAAGTCATGGATCCAGCCATCGCCTCAATACGATCGAACTGTCCGTCGTCAAGATCTACATTCTTGAGCATGCGGCCGACTCCCGGGAGCATTCCGAGCAGTTGCTTCATGTTGCCCATGCGTCTGAGCGAGCGAAGTTGCTTGAGGAAGTCGTCCATCGTGAACTGGCCCTTAGCCATTTTCTCCGCAAGCGCTTCGGCCTCGTCTTCATCCACTTCTTCCCGGGCTCGCTCGGCAAGCGATACGACGTCGCCCATCCCAAGGATTCGCCCCGCCATTCGTTCCGGGTGGAATGGTTCGAGATCTTCGAAGCGTTCTCCAGTACCGATGAATCGGATCGGTACTCCTGTGACATGTTTGACCGACAACGCTCCGCCGCCACGGGTATCACTGTCCAGTTTCGTAAGGATGACGCCATCAATTTGGAGTTGTTCGTTGAATGCTGCCGCGGAACGAACGGCATCCTGTCCCGCCATCGCGTCGACAACGAGCAGTATGTGATGCGGCTGCGTCGCGAATTGCACGCCCCGCAGTTCCTTCATGAGCGGCTCGTCGATATGGAGTCGCCCCGCGGTATCTACGAGGAGCACGTCATATCGTTCAGATCGAGCATGCTTGACGGCCCGCTGGCAGACCTCGACGGCCACACCGACGGCTTCGCCATAAGCGGCGCACTTATCAGGCTCGCCGTAGAACCCGACACGGGCTTGCCCTTTGCCGGATTCCGCCACCTTCTCTACACCGATGCGCAACTGTTCGACTGCAGCGGGCCGCTGCAAATCTGCGGCGCACACCAGAACGCTTCGGCCATTGCGGCGAAGCCAAGCAGCCAGTTTGGCGCAGGTCGTGGTCTTGCCCGTGCCCTGAAGCCCGCAGACCATGATGACAGTGGGGCCGGGATCAGCAGCAACCAGATGTTCGTCGACCGGGCCCATCAATTCGACAAGTCGGCGATGAACGATCTCCACCATCTGTTCGCCCGGGCGAAGGCTGCGGAGGACCTCTTCGCCAAGTGCTTCTTGGCGTACTTCATCACAGAATGTGTCGACGACTTCCAGATTGACGTCTGCATCCAGAAGCGCGGTCCGGACTTCGTCCATGGTCTCGCGGATATTGGATTCAGTGATGCGTCCCTGCCCCGAGAGGCGGCGGACGGCACCGGTCAGGCGATCGGTGAGCGTATCGAACATGAGCCGTGAAGGGTATCTCAATGGCGGCTTCGGGTCGAGCCGACTTCTATCGGGCGAGCCACGCTTGCAGGCGTTCCAGCGACCACGCGTTGATACACGTCTCGGCGGTCAAGCCGCCTCGCCGCCCCGTGAGCACGCCGTATTGGAGGAAGTCAAAGTGCGCCGCTTGGTGGGCATCAGTATTTATTGAGATCAGGGCATCAGATTCAAGTGCAAGTCGGACATGACGGTCCCGCAGGTCTAGCCGCTTCGGGTTGGCGTTGATCTCCAACGCAGTGCTGTGCTCGGCAGCAGCCTCGCAGACGGCGTGCATGTCCGGTTCGAGCCCCGGCCGGCGACCGATCATTCGACCCGTCGGATGCCCGATGATGTGGACCAGTGGGTGGGACGCGGCTCGTACGAGCCGCGCTGTTGCCGCATCGGGCGACTGTTTGAGGGCAACGTGCGGAGATGCAACGACAATGTCCAGCAATGCGAGTATCTCGTCGTCATAGTCAAGGCTTCCATCTGCGTGAATGTCAACCTCTGATCCGGCGAGCAACGTCAGGTTCGGCAGCGCCGCGTCGATCTCGCGTATCGCTTCGATATGGGCGATCAATCGTTCGACATCGAGCCCATTGGCTTGAACACTCGATCTAGAATGGTCCGTGATGGCGAGCGCGTCATACCCGCGCCGAATCGCTTCATCGGCCATTTTGCGGATGGACAGATGCCCGTCGCTTGCGGTCGTATGGGTGTGCAGATCGCGGCGAATGCAGTCAATTGTGATGAGTTCGGGAGGCTGATCACAGATGTCGTCTCGGGACTCCCGTAATTCTGGCGGTCGCCAAGGCAACTCAAGCGCTGTGTAAATATCGGTTTCGCACTCGGCAGCGAGTGGCGGCACGCCGCGATCCTGCGGGGGGGTCTGCTCGCCGTCATCCTCGAAGAGCCCGTACTCATTGAGCCGCAGCGTTCGTTGCTGCGCGCGGTGTCGGAGTTCGACGTTGTGTTCCTTGGACCCGGTGAAGTACAACCAGGCGGCCCCGAACCCATGGTCGGGGACGATTCGTAGGTCGATTTGAATTCGATCGTCCAGCCGTACGGATGCTTTTGTATCGCCCGCCGCAAGCACCTTGGTTACGCCCGGTTGCTCAGTGAATGCCCGGACGAGGCTGGCGGGGTCTGTGGAGATCGCCAACAGATCGATGTCTCCGATCGTTTCGCAGCCGCGTCGAAGTGATCCTGCCCACACAATTCGGTCGGTTCCCGGTACGTCGGCCAGTTCGGTGCACAGCCGCTCCGCCAGCGGCAGCGCGGCACCGAGAGGTGTTCGCTCGGCTGCTTTTTCCGCGAAGTCGAGCGAGTCCGAGATGTTCGCAATCGTCTTGGCACCCATGCGGGGAAGTGAGGCGAGCCGTCCGTCGTTGATCGCGCCACGCAGGGTGGCCCTGTCAGTGACATCCGCTTCACGCCACAGGCGGCCGACTGTCTTTGGTCCAAGACCCGAAATATCGAGTAGGCCGATGAGACCGTCGGGGACGTCGGCAGCAATACGGTCCCGTTCTGCCAGACGCCCCGTCTTGCACCACTCGCGAATGCGCTCGGCGCTTCCCTTTCCAATGCCGTCCATTGCCTCGAGCCCCCCCGGACTTTCGGCAAGTTCGCGAAGATTTCCCTCGAACTCCTGAAGAACGCGAGAGACGCGTTTCGCCGCATTCACTCGGAACGCGTTGGCACCGGTAATTTCCATGAGCGCTGCGAGTTGATCGAATTGTGCTGCGAGTTTTCGCTGATCACTCATCCGACGTCCCCTAGACCGAGCCAACGGCCGTGCGCTTTGAGAAGCCGCCGCCTGAGCAGGGCGTGCTCTGGAAGTGTGAGGAGCGGATCTTGCTCAATCCACGCGATAGCATCCCGCCGCGCCAGGGCAAGGAGTTCCAGATCGGCTGGAAGTGAGGCGATCCGGAACGGCGGCAAGCCTGACTGCTTGGACCCAAAGAGTTCACCGGGGCCGCGAATCTCCAGATCTCGCTCGGCGATCTTGAAACCGTCGGTGGTCTCAACCATCGCGGCGATCCGCTTGGCCCCTTCATCGGTCGTTGGTTCCGAAATCAAGACGCAGCGGCCGGGTCGACTGCCTCGCCCCACGCGGCCTCGCAATTGATGGAGTTGGGCAAGTCCGAAGCGATCGGCGTCCTCGATGATGATGGTCGTCGCCTCCGGTACGTCCACGCCGACTTCAATGACCGTTGTCGCAACGAGGACATCGATCTTGCCGTTTCGGAATTGCTCCATGATGGCGTCGCGTGTCGCGACGTCCAGTCGGCCATTCATGGCGGCGAGTCGGCAGTGTTTCAGCGGACCCATGGAGAGAGATTCGAGATGGGTTTCGAGATCCGTGAGCCCAGCCGAGGACTCTTCGATAACCGGCACGACGACATAGCCGCGCTCACCACGGCGTACTGCCGTGGCAATGCCCTCATAGGCGTCGGCGGCGCCGGCACGGTCGGTCGATGTTGTTGTGATCGGAGCGCGTCCGGGAGGCATTTCGTCAATGATCGAGATATCGAGGTCGCCAAAGATGGTCAATGAGAGCGTCCTGGGGATGGGAGTCGCAGTCATGACAAGTTGATGCGGGCACCGGGAATCATCTGCGGCTTTGTTACGAAGCGAAGCTCGCTGGTGGACACCAAAGCGATGTTGTTCGTCGGTTACCGCGACAGCGAGTTCCTGGAAAGCGACGTCCTGAGTGAGCACGGCGTGAGTGCCGACGACGAGATCGACTTCACCGCTGGCAATGGATTCAAGCAGATCGCGGCGGGCAGTTCCGGTGATTGATCCGGTCAGGAGTTCCAGCCGAACCGTTGCGTCGGTGAGTAGCGAACGCAGCGTTCGTGCATGCTGTTCGGCCAGCAGTTCTGTTGGGGCGATTAGCGCCGCCTGTTTCCCGTGGGCGACGGCTTGCAGCATCGCAGCGAGCGCCACGACCGTTTTGCCACTGCCAACATCGCCTTGCAGAAGGCGATTCATCGGGATGTCCTTGGCAAGGTCGGCGCCAATTTCGTCGATGACCCGTGCTTGCGCATCAGTCGGTGTAAACGGTATGCGGGCGGAGATGCGAGATTGCACTTCGTCGGAGCATGGTAGTGCTGCGGCGCGGAGGTGCGTTCGCCGGTGGAATCGCTTCATCATGACGCCTAGTTGCAGCAGCAGGAGTTCATCAAATGCCAGTCGACGCCGAGCCGAAGAAACCTGTTCATCCAACTCGGGCCGATGGAGATGTCGGTAGGCCGTTGCAAGGTCAGGCAGTCCGTGGCTCTTGCGGAATGACTCTGGAAGATGGTCCTCGAGCAGTGCCACGGCCGTGTCGAGAATGCCTTCGATTACTGCGGCGATTCGATCTGATGGAACGTCCTCGGATGCGGGATATACCGGGCAGATGGCCACATGATCTTGGTCGCCTGAAGGCGCAGTGAGCGAGGCATCGTCTTCGGTTCGCCGCCATTCCGGATTTGCGATCTGCACGCGGCCTCGGTATTCGCGCGGCCGACCCGTGGCGACGATTCGCATACCGGGATGCAGTTTGCGCTGAATCCATGGCTGGTTAAAGAAGACGAGGTCAATGTCGCCACTGTCGTCTTCCAGCACAACCTCGATTTTGGCTGCGCGGCCAAACCCTCGTTGGACCGAAGCAACTTCACCATGGACCTCCATGTCATCCTTCGTGCCGGCGGAGGCGACCATCGCAACCTGTGAGAGTGATTGCCATGGCCGTGTGCGCCGGTAGCGATTTGGAGCGTGCAGAAGCAGGTCGGCGACGCAGCGGAGGCCCATCCGATGCATGGCGGCAGCCAGAGGCTCGCCGGCATCGGGCAGGTCGTGGATGGGCGTCGTCAGAGTGAGGGCGGCTGCGGTCATTGCTGAGTAGAAGTATCACCGATCTGGGCTCGATGAGTCTGCGATTCGTGGTACACATGCCCCTATGAGCCAACTGCCCTTCGATTGGAAGCCGACAGCGGGGCGGGATGACCGACCGGCGATCAGTGTGACTGACCTGACGAGGCAGATCTCAGCCGCACTGGAGCGGGGTCTTGCCGACCCGATTCGCGTCGAAGGCGAGGTTGCAGCATTCAGTGAGCGGCGTGGGCACTGGTACTTCGCGCTCCGAGATGACGAGGCCAGTATCCAGTGTGTGATGTGGGCTTCAGACGTCCGCCGTGGTTCGGCGACGATTGCGATCGGCGACGCCGTGCAGGTCGATGGCACGCTCGTGCACTGGGCGGCTCAGGGGCGAACTCAGTTGCGGGTTCGATCCGTGGCGCCGGTGGGTGCTGGGGGTCGGCAGGCAGCGTTTCGGCGGCTCTGCGCCGAACTTCGTGATCTGGGCTGGTTCGGAGACGAGGCGAAGCGGCCGCTTCCCGTAGTGCCTCGGCACGTGGCGGTGCTGACCAGTGGAGCAGGTGCAGCCCTCCATGATGTGCGAGCGACTGCGGCTCGGCGATGGCCAGCCTGCCGCATTGAACTTGTCGATGTTCCGGTGCAAGGGGATTCGGCAGCAGCCAGAATCGCTGCGGTGCTGACGGATCTGGACGCCCGCGCTGGCGAACTCGGCGTGGATGCAATTGTCCTTACCCGAGGGGGTGGATCTGCCGAGGACCTGCAGGCTTTCAATGAACGAGTCGTGGCTGAGGCCATTCACAAGGCGCGTACTCCGATTGTCGCCGCAATCGGGCATGAATCAGATACGACGATCGCCGAACTTGTTGCAGATTGTCGGGCGTCGACGCCGACGCAGGCGATCATGGTGCTTCTGCCAGATCGCGAAGAAGAAACGCAGCGGCTGGATCTCCTTCAGGACGCGCTCGCCCGGCGGGTGAGAGGATTGGTTTCGGCCGCAGTAGAGCGTGGCGAGCGGGGAAGCCAGACTTTGATGTCATCCATGCGGCTTCGGCTCGCTGCAGCCGGGCAGCGACTTGCCGGGGCAGCGGGGGCCATGCTCGCCAGGCGTCCTCATGCCCTCCTTGCAACGCGCAGGAACCGCGTTATCGAGCAGGCAGGCCGCCTCGACCAGAGTCTGATGAGGCGGATGACCATGGCGAGCAATGCATTGTCTACTTTGCCTCTCGATCGAGCGATTCGTCAGCAGATGGATCGGGCTGAGGCCAGATTGCGGCAGCGGCAGCGGGTTCTTGAAGCGGTTGGCCCCGAGTCGGTGCTCGCCCGCGGTTTCAGCCTGACTACGACGGCGTCAGGTGAGGTTGTCCGAAGTTCGTCTGATGTGCAGGCCGGCGACGAGATCGAGACTCGCGTGGCGTCGGGGACCATCACCTCGACCGTGGCTGGCGAGTGAGCGCGAGGCGATCTACCCTCTGCGTATGAGCGAACCTGCTGTTGACCCTGCGGACCTCCGATTCGAAGACGCTATCGGAGAACTGGAGTCCATCATCGAACAGATTGACGCTGGCGAGATTGGGCTGGAGGAGGCCATGGCGTCCCATCGCCGCGGTAAGGCACTCGTTGCAAGGTGCCGGCAGGTGCTTGACGCGGTCGCAGAGGAACTCAAGTCAGTCTCAGACGAGACTCCGGCGGATCCCTCCTGACCGCGCATGCTTGGATACGTCTTATTTACCGAGAGTGTCTTGCGCCACGGTCCGTGGCTGGTGTTCGTGTTTGTCTTTGGAGCCTGCGTCGGTAGCTTTCTGAACGTCGTGAATTGGCGGCTCCCCCGAGGCATGTCACTCTCGCACCCCCCGAGTCGGTGCCCGATCTGCGGAGGGCGACTTCGCTTTGTCCGAGAGAATCTCCCGATACTCGGCTGGATTCTGTTGCGTGGCCGGTGCCGATTCTGCAAGGCGCCGATATCGCCGGTGTATCCAATTGTCGAGTTGTTCATGGCGTTGGTTTTCACTGGACTGTACGTATGTCTCTTCATGGTCGATCCCGCTGACACACTCTGGTGGGAGGGAGGCGGCTCGTGGTGGCTGGAGCAGCAGTTCACCCACGCATGGCCGGCGTACGTGGCTGTTGCCTTCATGCTTGCCGGGCTCTTCTCCATGACGGTGATCGACGCGAAAACCTATCTCATCCCGCTTGCGATTCCGGTATTCGTGACGTGCGCTGCCATCGTGTTGTGGCTCATCGAGTCCGTGCTGGCAAGTGGAATGGCAGCGCGATCGCCGCACTGGCCGATTCCCGGAACCGGGTGGACGGCAACAGGCTCGGCTGTGGGGGGCATGCTCGGTGTTGGGGTGTCGATGGCACTGCTCATGACAGGACGCCTCCGCCCAAGTTTCGCCGACTACGACGACTACGTACCCGAGGGCGACACACTGGCCGAATATCCACATGCCAGACGCGAGATGGCGGTTGAACTGTGGTTTCTTACGCCCATCCTTCTCGGAATCCTGCTGGGAGGTGTCGCACTCGCTGGTCTGGAGGGCGTGCCTCCGAGGTGGCTCCAGGCCTTAGGCGGCTCGCTGCTCGGATGGCTCGTTGGTGGCGGACTGGTTTGGGCTGTCCGGATACTGGGGACTCTGGCCTTTGGCCGCGAAGCGATGGGTTTGGGCGATGTGCATCTACTGGCTGCTGTTGGGGCAGTCCTCGGGTGGTTCCTTCCAATTCTGATCTTCTTTCTGGCACCTTTCATCGGGCTGGCATGGACGCTTCTGGTCGTGGTGATGAGCCGATTTGGTGGCAAAGTAAGGCGGGAACTTCCCTATGGCCCCCATCTTGCCGTGGCGACCGTACTGCTGTTCTGCAGCGGCCCACTTGTCAAGCGAGGCTGGCGCATCCTGATGCCGACGGTCGAGATGCCAAGGGCGGGCCTCGTCGTGCCGGTGGACAACTCTCGTGATTGGACAAGAAGCCGCAAAGCGGTTTCAATGCAGATCGGCGCGGAGGCCGTGCCGACAACCGATGGAACGACAGACCGTTGCGGAAAGGAAACCCAACCATGCGTTTGACTCTGCCGATGCTTCTGGCCCTTGCGGCCGCCACCCTCACTTCGACTGGTTGCTCCTCGCAGGAAGACAAGGACCACATGGCCCTGTTGGAGCAGGAGAACACCGAGCTGCGAACCCAGCTTGATGAGCGCGACAAGGCGCTCGAAGCAGCCAACGGCGAGCTTCGACAGGCCAACACAACGCTTCGAACACAGCGAGACGATTTTGAACAGCAGGCTGCGGACTGGCAGACCAAAATCGATTCGTCAAGTGCGCATGGCTTTGACGGCATCCAAGGTGTGACGGCAACCTATGGTCCGAACGATGTTACCGTGGCCGTGGAAGGCGACGTGTTATTCGATTCTGGTCGCACAACGCTCAAGCCCGCAGCCAAGAAGGCGCTCCAACGTGTCGCCGACGTTCTGCAAAGCCAGTACCCCGGCAAGGAAATCATTGTCGCTGGGCACACTGATACCGATCCCATCAAGAAGAGCGGCCACAAAACGAACTACCACCTCGGTTTCGAGCGAGGTTGGGCCGTTCGTAATTTCTTGTCGAATCAAGGCATCAGCTCAGGTGAGATTGCCGTGATGAGTTATGGCCCGGATCGTCCAATGGGCTCGGCGAAGCAAAGCCGCCGCGTCGAGATCGTTGTCGCTCAATAGGACTTCTGCGGTCGAGAAGACAAAGAATCATCGCTGGTGCAGGGGCCTGTGGTAGGTTGCGCGCATGGGTGGGCCAGCACCACAGAAGCCGACGCGCCATCACAGGAAGGGACTGCCGCTTCTGGCGCTTGCCGCAATCGGTGTGGTCTTTGGCGACATTGGCACGAGCCCCCTGTATGCACTCCGCGCGACGCTGGTTCTCGGCGGCGCTGATGCGGCGTCACCTCCCCACGTCATGGGTGCGATTTCGCTCATGTTGTGGGCCTTGTTCTTCGTCATTGGTTTCAAGTACGTATCGCTCCTGATGCGGGCTGACAACGGGGGCGAGGGCGGGCTGCTGGCGCTGCTCAGCCTGACGCGGTCCAGAGACGACGAGGCGGGTGCGCCCTCAGGACGCTGGCTGCTGTGGCTTGCACTTGCAGGCGCAGCGTTGTTGTACGGCGACGGCATCATCACTCCGGCGGTCAGTGTGCTCAGTGCCATGGGGGGTCTTGAGTCGACACACGAACTGAGGAATTCGCACTGGGTCGTCGTGGCATCGGCGTTCATTGTGATCGGAGTTTTTCTGACGCAGCGATTCGGAAGTGGTCGAATCGGATGGCTTGTTGGACCGCTGATGCTGGCGTGGTTTGTGTTGATTGGTGTGCTCGGCGTGCGGGGCATCATGAACTCGCCAGAAATCCTCCAATCGTTCTCGCCGACATGGGGCATCGCGCTGATTGGGGAAGCTCCAGGCGTGGCCTTTCTCATGCTCGGTGGAGTCGTTCTTTGCCTCACCGGCGGCGAGGCGCTCTACGCAGACATGGGGCACTTTGGCCGCCGAGCGATCACACTTGCCTGGTGGGTTGTCGTGTGTCCCAGTTTGGTCGCGTCCTATCTCGGGCAGGGAGCAGCGGTGCTGGCCGATCCGGCTGCAGCGGCGAATCCATTCTTCGCGCTCGTGCCGGATGAAATGCGGATCAGCATGGTGGTGATCGCGACCCTCGCCGCGATCATCGCGTCACAGGCCATCATCAGCGGTGTCTTTTCGACGACTCGGCAACTGTCACAGCATGGCTTGATTCCGCCGCTGAATGTCGTACACACCTCCGACGTCGAGGGACAAATCTACATTCCCGCTGTCAACATCATCATGGCGATCGCCTGCGTGCTGGTCGTGCTGCTCTTTGGTTCTGCCGCGGCGCTCGCAGGGGCATATGGTCTTGCGGTCACCGGAGTCATGGCCGTTTCCACGATCTTGTTCGCCGTGGTCGCCAGACGTCGGTGGCGCTGGTCATGGTGGTTGCTCGGACCTCTTCTTGCGAGTGTGCTGTCTGTCGATCTGCTGTTCCTAGCGTCCAATGCATCCAAGGTTCTCGACGGTGGGTGGATGCCACTGCTGGTGGCTGTGGTCATCCTGATTCTTGTGGCCACCTGGCGAAAGGGCATGCGGCTGGTCAATCGGGGGCGTCTCGAAGATGGCTTGCCGATCGAACGATTCGTTGAGTCGCTTCAGGGCGATGCAACTGAGCGTTGGCCGGGCACCGGAGTCTTCTTTGCGAGGAGCCGACAGATCACGCCTGTGACGATCAGGAAGTTGCAGCGGCACTTACCAGGCCTTCCCGAGACGATCGTGATAGTTCATCTGCATCCGCTCGGTGTTCCGAGAGTGCCCTACCAGCAAAGGCTGAGACTCGAAGAACTTGGACAAGGGGCCTGGATGGCATCTATTCGCTTCGGATATCTGCAGCGGCCCGATGTGCCGTCCATGCTTCGCGATGCCGTCGAGCGTGGGCTGCCGGCAGACCCCAATTTGCTTACCTACTGGGTGCGGCGCGATCAAATAGCGGTCGTGGCTGAGCATCACGGTATGGCCAGATGGCGGGTCGCCGTCTTCGCTTACTTACTGAGAAATGCCACGGTGCTTCCGGACATGCTTGACCTGCCGCCTCGCCGCACCGTCGAAGTAGGCATGCGAGCGCCGTTGTGAGTGTGTGTTCGGGGGCTGGGGCGAGCAGGGGGCTGCCAACAGAGGTGCGCTTCGCGATCCCTTTGGTTCTGTGGACGGAGTCAGTTCTGACTCAGCCTGCTAAGGCACCAGCAATGGCCCGACACCCTCTTCACGGACCTGCTCGACGAGCAACCGCATCGATTGCGAGAGCCGATCGAGTTGCTTGGCGGTTTCAGCAAAACGGTTGTACAAATCCGGGTTGATTAAGAGTTGTCCGACGGTTCCCTCGCCTTCCCGCATCGCCGTCATGATCCCGCTGGCCTGGTGGAGTGCCTCGGCCAGTGACCGTCCTGCGCCAGCGATTTCCGTCGTCACGGTGTCGGAGCGAACATCGATATGTGCGATGAGTTGGTCGAGCGACTCCAACGCGGTCACTGCACGATCGACGCTTGCCAATGCGAGATGCATGATTTCGCTGGCCTCGCGCCGGAGTTCCGGATCATCGAGCCATGACTGCGCCGAGGTCAGTACTGCATCTGCCCGCTTGATGACTCCCGGAATGCCCTCATTGGCACCGCCTTCGCCGCTGCCGAGTAGGGATGCCAGGCCATCACCGACAGGCGCCCAGGCTCGACCCAGATCGTTGATGGCCCCGAGTGCGGGGCCGACGCGCTCATCGAGCGCATCCACGATGTCTCGAACTGCGGCAGAGGAAATCGGACCATTCAGTTCGGCAGAACCATCCGTCGGCATCGTTTGCCCGGTCCGCTCCTTGGGAGATTCCAGAAACAGGTTGGCCGAACCAGTCAGGAGCGAGACCGAAGTCAGTGTCTGCACGCCAATGGGGATCTCGATGCCTTCATCAATGGCTGCAATGATGCGAACAGCCCACGGGCCGGTTGGGACGACTTCTACCCGCTCGATAGAGCCGATGGGTACGCCGTCGAGGGTGACTCTGCTGCTATCAGAGATTCCGGAGGTGGACGGGGCCTGCAGCGTGAGTCGCCACGTCTCGGCCGTGTCGATTTCTCCGAACAACTGGAGCAGCAGGATCATTGAAACAACAGCTGCCACTGCAGCGATACCAATGAGCGTGTCACGAGAACGCTGGCTCATGCCGCAGCCTCCGTGTCGGTGGGTTCGAGATCTTCTTCGGTCGCATATCCATCGAGGAAGGAACGAATAATCGGGTCTTTACTCGATGAGAAGGCCTCCGGTGGGCCGTCCATGTAAATCCGTCCATGGCGCAGCAGCACCATCTGATCCGCAACCTTGAATGCGAGGGGAATGTCATGCGTTACGACGACACTGGTCGGATGAAGTTCGCGGCGAAGCATTTGGATGAGTTTGGCGACGACGTCGCTGCGGATGGGGTCGAGCCCCGTCGTCGGCTCGTCGTAGAGCATGCATTCAGGACGAAGGACGACAGCGCGGGCCAGAGCAATTCGCTTGCGTTGCCCGCCCGAAAGTTCGGAAGGCAATCTGTCCATCAGTTCGGCGACGCCGAGGAGTTGCAGCGTCTCCTGGACGCGACTTCGTCGGGCGGCTGTATCGAGATCCGTATGCTCCTGAAGCGGAAACGACACGTTGTCAAGCACAGTCATCGAGTCGAACAGGGCGCCTTGCTGAAACAGAAATCCGGTACGCCGTCTGATGTCGCCGAGGTGACGCTCGGGAAGGCCATCGATTCGAGTGCCACCGAACCAAATTTCGCCTGCCTCTGGTTTGAGCAGGCCAATCATGAGTTTGAGCATCACGCTCTTGCCTGCACCACTGGGCCCCAGAATGACGGTCGTGCGTCCAGTTGGGATCTCAAGATCCATTCCATCGAGGACCGGGGGCCCGTCGAATCGCTTGTGGACACTTCGGAAAGAGATCAGAGAGTCCGGTTCGGGTTGGCTCGTTCGCCGCAGCATGCAGCCGCACCGTATCATCCCTGTCACCGTGACGACCCGAACCATCGCTAGGGAGCCCCTTTTGGAAGGCCGTATCTTCGCGGTTGAGCGATGTTCGTGGCTGGATTCTGATGGCTGTGAGCGAGTTCGGGAAGTCGTTCGGCACCCAGGTGCCGTCACGATTGTTCCTGTGCTGGATGACGGTCGGTTGGTACTCGTTCGGAACTGGCGGATTGCCGTGGGTGGGCCTCTGTGGGAGTTTCCTGCGGGCAAGCGTGAGCCTGGTGAGCCGCCACCCGAGACGGCTGCCCGAGAATTGGTCGAGGAGACCGGCTACTCAGCCGAAACGCTCACGCCGATCGGCACCTATTACACGTCGCCAGGGTTTGCCGACGAGTTTATGCACGCCTACGTGGCCACTGAATTGACCGCCGGAGTCCCATGTCCAGAGCCGGGTGAAGAGGTTCTGGCCGAAGCCTTCACGATGGAGCAAATTGACATAATGATTGCTGAAGGGATGTTCATTGACGGGAAGTCACTTGCTGCCCTCTTTCTCTGGCGGCGGACGGAGGATCAATCCTGATGGGTCTTGCAGATCGAGACTACTTGAGGCAGCCACCGAGAACGCCCCGCATGCCTTCGGGCGGTGGGGGCGGGGAGCGATCTTGGCTTCGCACCGTCAACGCGTGGCTGATCATCCTTTGCGTTGCCGTCTTCGTCATTGATGGATTTCTGACCCGTTTCGCCGGCCCGATCGAAACCGGCCGGTACTGGGTGGAGCAGCCCAACCAAACGTGGGTTGAAGTGGACGGGACGCCGTTCTTTGGAACGCAAGATCGACCTGAGGACACCTTCCTCGGCAAGCAGCGGACGAAGTTGAAGGTGACGCTCAAGGACTCGAAGGGGACCGAGCGTCGGGAAGTCATCTCCGGTCTCCCGGTGTACGACCAAGACGGAACATTACTGGCAATTGCGGAGGGGCACTATGCGGCGCCGCTGCAGAGGCTCTTCCATTTCTCAACCAAGAAAGTGGTGGGCGGCGCTGAACTCTGGAGGCTGATCGGATTCCAGTTCCTGCACGCGGATCTTTTTCACCTCATGTTCAACATGATCGCGCTCTACTTCTTCGGACCGCTGATCGAGCGAGTCCTTGGTGGGAAGCGATATCTCGCGTTCTATTTGCTCTGTGGTATTGCCGGCGGGCTCCTCTATCTCCTACTCAATCTGGCGGGTTATGTATGGGTCGGCAGCCTTGGACTACCGGCAATACCCGGACTCTTATTCAACGCAACCGGCACGCCGCTCATCGGTGCCTCGGCAGGTGTATTCGGGGTGCTCGTTGGTGGTGCCTTCCTTGCTCCAAACGTCATGGTGCTTCTGTTTTTCATTCTTCCAATGCGACTTGCGACGGTGGCGTGGGTGCTGATCGTGATCTCGGTCGTGTCGATCTTCTTCGGGGCAGACAACGCTGGTGGCGAAGCGGCGCATCTGGGTGGTGCCATTGCAGGGTTCGGGTTCATTCGATACCCCGAGCGCCTACATCGATTTTTCGACTGGCTTGGAAGGTTTGATCCGACATCGCGGCACTTCCGCTCAGGGGTGCAACGAACGACTCCCCGTCCACGACAGGATGAGATTGACCGCATCCTTACCAAGATTTCGCGTGATGGACTGCAAAGCCTCTCGACGCGGGAGAAGCGTCTGCTCCAGAAAGCTTCGCAGCGGGACGACCAAAAGTGAGTGGTCCCCTTCGGTTCGAAATTGATGCCGTGTCGGCATCGACGCAGGCGCGGGTTGGTCGGGTTCATACGCCGCACGGTTCGTTTGCCACGCCAGCGTTCATGCCGGTTGGGACTCGTGCCAGTGTCAAAGGGCTGATGCCCGAGCAAGTTCGTGCCACCGGCGCCGAGATCATCCTCAACAACGCATTCCACCTGATGCTCCGTCCCGGCGATGACCTGATTGGATCACTCGGTGGAGTCCATGAATTCATGCGATGGGACGGGCCGATTCTCACGGACTCCGGCGGGTTCCAGGCGTGGTCGCTCGCTGACACGAATACGTTGAACGACGACGGCATCACCTTCAAGTCGATGATCGATGGGTCGCGGATTCACCTGACGCCCGAGCGGGCAATCGAAGTGCAGAACAACTTGGGTGCGGACATCATCATGGCATTCGATGACTGCCCGCCCTCTGTTGATTCATCTGAGCGGCTCCGCGAGCGGCGTCCCGAACTCGCCGAAGCCCATGAACGCCAGGTGGGCGAAGATCATCATCGCCGACTGGCTTCTGCGGTCGATCGGACGGCCCAGTGGCTTGAGCGGTGTGTGGCCGCGCATGGCCGCCGAGACGAGCAGGCACTCTTCGGCATCGTTCAGGGTGGCCCGAATGAGGCCCTCCGAAGGCGGTCCGCCGAATTGGTCACCGCCTTCGACCTGCCGGGATATGCCATCGGGGGCGTTGCGGTGGGTGAGTCGCCGCACGCCATTGCCACAACCGTTGCCATGACCGCGCCGCTACTGCCTCAGGATCGCCCTCGGTATCTCATGGGGGTCGGCTACGAGCGGGATCTCGTCTCCGCAGTCCGGGCTGGCGTCGATATGTTTGACTGCGTGCTTCCGACCCGAAACGGCCGAAATGGGGGCATCTTCACACCCCATGGGCGGCTCCAGATCCGCAATGCCCGCTTTAGAGAGGACTTGTCGCCTCTCGTGGAGGGCTGTGACTGCGAGGCATGCAGCGGCGGATTCAGTCGGGCCTACCTTAGGCATCTCTTCATTGCGGGAGAAATGTTGGGTCCGATCCTCCTGAGCTTGCACAACATCCGGCACTTCGAACGCCTCATGGTGGACATCAGGCGGGCTATCAGGGATGATGCGTGGTCTTCGCTGGCCCAGGCCTGGCCGGTGCTGGATGTCCCCGCTGTGGCGGCGCCCGGTTCCACAGGTGGCTCTGCCTGAGGCCCTAGCGGATCGGAGCATGGATCGATGATCACGGACGGAATCATCATGGGCGGGGGCAGTGTGTTGTGGCTCGCTACAGGGCAGCAGGGTACGACCGACGCGTCAGCGCCACCGCCGCCGATGGCGAGTGGGCCGGGCGACGCGCCGCATACTGCGACCATCGGAGCCGACGGCGAACCCGTTGCTGGTGCGGCCGAAGCACCCCCAAATCTGCTCGGCGAAAACTTCTTCATGATCCTCATCTTTGTGATGGTTGCAGTAGTCGGTTTTTCGATGCTCAGCCAACGCAAAGAAAAGAAGCGCCGCGCTTCGATGCTCTCGGCGATCGGCAAAAACGACACAGTGCAGACTATCGGCGGCATCATCGGCCGCGTGATCGAACTCAAGCCGGACACGGCTGTTCTTGAAACCCATTCGAACTCAAACACACGGATCACGGTGTCGCGTCAGGCACTTCAGCAGGTCCTCGAGTCGAAACCCTCGACTGAATCAACCGATACCGAGCAAGTTGCAGGCTGATCGCCTTGCAACAGTGAGAACCCTCGACCCATGCAGAACGCATTCTGGAAACTGATCATCATCTTCGGTATCCTTGGAGGTTGCCTGTGGGCAGTCAATCCACCAGAGGACCGTATCCGACTTGGTCGCGACCTCAGCGGTGGCGTGAGCCTGGTGTACTCGGTGCGCATGCCCGAGGGAACCGATCGGGCCGCACTACTTGACCAGACGATTCGCGTGCTTTCCGAGCGAGTCAACCCACAGGGTGTTCTCGATATCTCGATGACGCCGCTTGGCAGCGACCGTATCGAGGTCGTCATGCCGCTTCCCAATGAGGAAGTCAAGCGGCTCGGCAACGCATATCGTGACCGCCTTGACTCCTTCATTGAGGCGACCGAAATCAAACGTTCGGCGCTTGAACGGTCGCTTATCGACGGAACCGCCGTGGATCGCTTCGGTGGTGGGGGAGACCGCGGCGCACTAGTCAGCGACTTGCAGGCCGCCTACGACACGGCGCGAGCGCTGCAATCCGAACTCGCGGCCGCCGTGGCTTCGAGTGATTCCACAGCGATCAATACTGCCAAGCAAGCGATCGCCGATGCTGAAGTCGAATCGGAATCGCTTCAGGAAGAATTGCTTTCACTGAGCCTTGATCGAAGCCGCGTTGTTCGCGTGCTCGAACTTCCCAATACGCATGAAGTTGTTCGTGATGAAACCGGCGACATTGTGGTTGGCGATGACGGGCGAGCTGTTCTCAGACCATCGCCCCGCGAAGTGGCACTTGAGCAATTGGCGATTGAGTTCCCCGCAGCTGCCGATGGCCTCGACGATATTGTCGAAGCCTGGGCTGGCTATCAGGCCCGCCGCACCGGATTGGATGACCCGAAGGATCTCATGCGGCTGTTGCAGGGAGCCGGTGTTCTTGATTTTCATATCGGTGCCCGTCCTGGGTCCGTCGAGGGAGTCGATGTTGAGAGGCTCCGTTCGCAACTGACTGAGGTAGGCCCAGACAACACCGACTCCATTATTGCGAAGTGGTTCCCGATCCATGATCTGCAGCAGTGGGTCGACTCTCCTGCCAGCCTGGTAGCGCTTGAGGCCGATCCGGTCACCTACTTCTCATCGAATTACCGGCTGGTCGCCGCCGAGCGTGATGGCCAGTACTACATCCTGCTCTACACGCAGCCCGGAAAGGCGATGACCCACCGGGCCGACTCCACGTGGTCTGTCGAAGGCACGGGCCGAACGATCGACCAACTCGGTCGTCCCGCCATCAGTTTCCGCCTCGACCCGAATGGCGGGGGGCTGATGAGCCGTCTGAGCCAGCCGAATGTCGGTGAGCCGATGGCGATTGTGCTCGACGGCAAGGTGTATTCGGCACCGAATCTCAACGAGACGATCTCGGGCAGTGGTGTCATCAGTGGCTCCTTCTCGCCGGAAGAACTCGGTTACCTGATGCGAGTGCTCGCAGCGGGCTCACTTGAGGCACGGCTCTCGCCCGAGCCGATCGCCGTGAGCGTGCTCGGTCCATCGATTGGTGCGGACAACCTGACACGAGGTCTTGAGGCCTTCCTCTGGGCCGTTCTGGTCGTCGGCGTCTTCATGTTTATCTGGTATCTCGGTGCCGGCCTCGTCGCTGACGCCGCGCTGATATTCAACGGCATCATCATCTTCGGCGTCATGGCAATGATGCAGGGCACGTTTACGTTGCCGGGTCTTGCCGGTGTCGTCTTGACGATGGGTATGGCGGTCGACGCCAACGTGCTCATCTACGAGCGAATCCGCGAGGAGCTCGAGGCTGGCGCCCGCGATCTTCGCGAGGCTGTCCGGACTGCCTATCAGAAGGTGGCGGGCACGATTCTCGACGCCAACATCACGAACCTCATTGTCTGCGCAGTGCTGTTGTTGATGGAGCCGACAACCGAGGTCAAGGGCTTTGCGTTGACGCTGAGTATCGGCATCATCGCCACGATCTTTACGGCGCTCTTCGTGACTCGATTCCTCTTTGATGCATATCTGTTCTGGATCGGCGGCAAACGGCTGCCGATGCTGCCCTCGGTCATTCCCAGCCTTGGACGGCTGCTGCATCCCAATGTTGATTGGGTCGGCCTTCGGGGTGGGTTCTGGACGCTGAGCGGTATTGTGATTCTTGGTTCGATCTGGCTGTTCTACTCACGTGGTGCCGACATGTTCGACACCGAGTTCCGCGGTGGCGTGGCAGTGACGATGCAGACTGGGCTTGCCGAGGACGGTACGCGAATCCAGTTGTGGCAGGACGGCGAGGGCTCAGTGACCGAGCGGGTTCGGGCGTTGGCCGATCGGGCTGGAACCGACGACTCGCTGCAGTCACGCATCTTCCGTGAACTTCGCGGCGCCACAGTACTTACGGTGGGCGATGCTGCGACGGACGCCACGGGTCGAACAGTGGGCGATTCCTTCCAGGTCAAGGTTGCGGCACCGTCAGGGCTCTCCAGCGAAGAGGGAATTCAATCCACGGTGGAGGCCGCGCTCCTTGAGGAGTTCGGTGACCAATTGGATATTTCTCCGGCTCGGACCTTCTCCGGCCATGAGGGCGGCAAATGGGCTGAGCGGACTGCTCAAATCGATGCCGATACCATCGGTGAGGTACTCGGCATTGGAGCCACTGTGGCCGATGTGTCCGACTACCGCGGCGGCATTGTTATTCTCGGGGAGCGGATCAATCCTCCGATCACGCTTGCTGAGGTCGAGCAGCGAATTGATCGCATTAGGCAGGACCCGGATTTCAGCGACACGGTTGGCCGTGATGTGCTGGTTGCCGGTGTGGAGCCCGCAGGCGATGACACATGGTCATCTATCGCCGTGGCGGTTCTTGACCCAGAACTGAACTACCTTCGGCACGAAGCCGGTCTGGTGGATGAGCGTCTGGCCGAGCGGGAGTGGGAACTCATAGCAGAGGCACTGGCTCGCCAGAGCAGCTTCCAGCAGGTGAGCAGTTTCGCCCCGGCAGTTGCTGCAACACGGACAGCCAATGCGATCGGTGCCGTGGTGCTTTCATTGGCGGGCATTCTGTTCTACATCTGGGTCCGGTTCGGCTCACTTCGGTATTCGATTGCCGCCATTGCTGCGTTGTGCCATGACGTAATCATCGTCGTCGGGTTCCTTGCCTTGACCGGTGCTATTGCAGGGCATTCATTCGCCTCTGGCAGTCTTCTGATCGAAGAGTTCCAGATTGATACTGGCATCGTGGCGGCTTTGCTCACGGTGATCGGCTATTCGCTCAATGACACGATCGTCATTCTGGACCGTATTCGCGAGAACCGCGGTAAGCGGCCGATTCCAAGCCGTGAGTGTGTAAACCGGTCGATCAATCAGGCTTTCAGTCGGACGATTCTGACGTCCGTCACGACGCTGATCGCAGTGCTCATCATCTACGTCTTTGGTGGAACCGGTATTCGCGGCTTCGCCTTCGCCCTGGTGGTCGGCGTCGTGGTTGGTACGTATTCATCGGTCGCGATTGCTTCGCCACTGGTCTTCCGCCGTAGCGATCAGAAGCGTCGTGGTGAACTCGACGTGGTAGAGGCTGATCCGGATGAATCCATCGCTGCTGGTGGCGCACCGGCCTGACTGCGTGCGGTTCTCACGCTGTGTGCCTTGACCGGTCGATGGACGTTGGTGGAGGTGTACTATGTCGACTGGTGGAAAGATTGTTCTTCTTGGGGCTGCGGCGATCGTGGCGGTGTTGGTCTTGGTGTACGGCGGAGGGCCCGCCCCCGTCAAGGCAGCCGATCCGACGGCAGAGGCCAGCCGGCCGGTCACGGCCACGAGCATTCGGGCGAAGTTACCTCCAGCCACCAAGCCAGCGTCCAAGAATGCTTCGGGTGGGGCAGTTGCGAGCGGGACTGGAACAGCATCAAGGACTGCCTCGGTGAGCCTGCCTTCGCGAAAGGCTGTTGCTGCAGCGTCGAGCCATCCAACATCGACTTCGCCGGCTGCCATTGAGATGGGAAGTCCGCTCCGCGCTGCGTCGCTGTCCTCGACTGCGGCGGGGGCAGGTCGGTCAGTTGCCGGTGTTGCATCCAAAGCAAGAAGCAAATCGTTCGCGAAGGTGGTCTCTCCGGCCACCAAGCCGGCTGCCAAGTTGCCACAGAAGTCCGCTTCTATGAAGCCTCGGGTGGTCGTCGTAGAGAGCGGTGATACTTTGAGTTCCATCGCGGACCGGACGCTCGGCGATGCTCAGGCATGGCGGCGTATTGCCGAGGCGAATCCCAGCATTGACCCGGACACGCTCAGGATCGGGCAGCGGCTGAACATTCCAACTGCCCTCCCGAAGCCGACTCCGGTAGCGGTTGGCATGAGCCAGCAGCCATCACCGCGACGCACGCACCGAATCGCCGATGGCGAAACGCTCTCCTCGATTGCGGAGTTGCATTACGGGAGTGCTCGGCATTGGAACCGTCTCTTCGAGGCGAATCGAGTCGTTCTCAAAGACAATCCTGATCGACTTCCTCTCGCGGTGGTATTGGTCATACCTGAGTAAAATCTCGGGTTATGGCCTTTCTGCCATCCGGATATTGGCTGCCATACGATCCGGGCTGAGGCTTCCGATGACAACGCTGGCGACAGTTGAGGCAACTGGAGCCGAGTGCAGGGCATGGTCGAGTGCTTCCGCTGCGGGAAGATGACCGCTCCCTAGTACCTTCTTGAGAAGTACGCCGACACCTTGCTCGGCAGCCTGCAAAATCACTGCGGCGTGGGTCTGCACGTCGATGCTGTACTCGCACATGAGTACGTCTGCCCAGCCCAGCGCGTGGGCCGCGCCATCGGGTGTCTTTCCCGAGAAACCGATGGCCTGCGTCATGCCGGCCTTCTTGATGTCTTGCAGAGTTTCGACGACGTCGGTCTCAGTCTGAATCTCAATATCGCGGCCATCGGAATGCACCAGAATCAGATCAACGGCGTCGGTCCGAAGTTTGCGTAGGCTGAGTTCCAGGCTGCGCCGAGTCGATGCGGCCGAGAAGTCATGAGTGCTGCGTCCGTTCTCAAACTGTTCGCCGACCTTAGTGCAGAGGACAACCTCGTGGCGTCTTGATCCAAGTGCTCCACCGAGCCGCTCCTCGGCGAGTCCGTACGCGGGCGCCGTGTCAATGAGCGTGATGCCCAGATCCAACATCGCATTCACAATCCAATCGGCTTCCGAGGCCGATGGCACATCAAAGGCGTCCGGGTATTTCACGCCGGTACTTCGGCCAATCTTGACCGTGCCCCAGCCAATGCGAGAGACGCTCAGGCCGGTGCGTCCGAGGGGGCGTTGCTCCACCTGCAGGTCTCCATCCAAGGGGGTGTGGCGATAGTCGGTCGCGGCCAGTGCGCTGGCGCGGGAAGGGGGGTGAATGTGGGTGAAATGCGAGCAGCAATGTCATCCGAAAGCAGGGGCGCTAAGGCGAGCTTCGTTGGCCATCCAGTAAGAAGGTTGCCTTCGTCCAGAACGGTCGGCAGATCCGGTCGTCCGCCACTGGCAGTTGCGTGTTCAAAGCGCGGCGCGTCATAGGTCGCCCACTCGGTACTCTCAAATGAGATTTCGGGGAGGGCCTCCGAGAGTTGTGCTGCAGCAAGGGAAATCGTGTCTGCCTCGGAGGCCGTGGCGCCCCGCTCAGCGACTTCACCACCAACCTGCCACACCCTTTGCGAATCGTCGCTGGCCACGGTGGTAATCGTGAGCCATGGCTTTGCGCCTCGAATGCAGTGTCCATTGAGGACAGGGAGCGGACCTCTTACGAGCACCATGCGAAGCGGTCGAATCTGCGTGCTCTTTCCAGATGCTCCCGCCAAAGTTTGGAGGTTGGCGTTGCCTCCGCCTGCAAGGAGAATCAATCGGCGGGCTTCGACATCGACATGCTCACCAGCAACAGAGACTTGCACATCCACGTGATTGGCCCGTGTTTCTATACGCGAAACAGAGCCCTGCACCAGTCGTGGGGCGTGTCTCGTTCCCAGAACCGCGAGCAGGCTCTCAGGCTCCAGTACAGGTTCAGCCACTCGCAAGACCTGTCCAGTGATTCCTTTCAGCGCCTCGGGGCGGTCCGCCGCGCTCCACTTGGTCGGTCTCGTTTGAAGCGTGAGTTTGGCTCCGAGCAGGCCTGCCAGTGAAGACGCGGATCGGTGAGTCCAGATAGCGCACGCATCGGCGCGCATGGCCACCGCAGAGAGATTGGGCGATCCGTCCCCATCGAGCATCCGCCGCCAACGCTGTGGCATCTCACTGACAGATCGAGCCGCAGATCCTGCCACACCACCGAGGGCGTACTTGAGCCCCCCGTGGATGATGCCCTGGCTCCAGATCGTCTGGCCGCATCCGAGGGCCTGATGCTCCACGAGCCAAGCACGACAGCCTTTGGCGTGGAGTGCATCAAGGGCGAGCAGACCCGCAATGCCGCCACCGACGACAAGTGCATCGAGTTGAACGGGCGGTGTGTTCACGGCTCGCGGGGTCCGGGTTGCTGTGGCGTGGCGTCAGGCATGCTGTAGCGGCAATGGTACAGTGCGCCGCTTTCCATCATCCTCGGACGAAGAGACAGGGAGCATCACAGCATGAGGCACTCAGCAGTTCTCATCCCCGGCGACGGGATCGGCCCCGAAGTTACGATCGCTGCACGGTTTGTACTTGAACAGGCGGGGGCGCAGATCGACTGGCATATTCATCACGCCGGGCTCGCAGCGGTTGAGCAGGGCTCGAAGGAGACCCTGCCCGATGCGACGGTCGAGGCCGTGCTCGCACACCGTGTGGCGTTGAAGGGGCCGTGTACGACGCCGATCGGGAAGGGCTTTACTTCGGTCAACGTGGCACTTCGAAAGCGACTGAATCTATTCGGTGCTGTTCGGCCGGTGCGGAGTCTCGAAGGGGTTCAGACCCGTTTCAGTGACCCTGGTGTCGACATTGTCATCGTCCGAGAGAATACAGAAGGGCTCTACGCGGGCATTGAGAACCAAATCACCAAGGGCGTTGTGACGAGCCTCAAGGTCGTGACAGAGGAGGCCAGCCGTCGAATCGCCCGCTTTGCGCTTGATTACGCCGTCACTCGGGGCCGACGCAAAGTGACGGTGCTGCACAAGGCCAACATTATGAAACTCGGTGACGGTCTGTTCGTGCACTGTTGCCGCGAAGAGGCTCGAAACTACGAGGATCGCATTCAGTATGAAGAACTCATTATTGATGCGGGAAGCATGCGTATTGTGCAGCGCCCAGAGGACTTCGATGTTCTGCTGTGCGAAAATCTCTACGGCGACGTGATGAGCGATCTTTGTGCTGGATTGGTGGGAGGCCTCGGTGTGACACCCGGGGCCAACTATGGTTGCGATCATGCTGCAGTATTTGAAGCAGTGCATGGATCAGCTCCGGACATCGCTGGTCAGGGTGTTGCGAATCCCTTGGCGATAATCATGAGTGGCGTCATGATGTTGCGGCATCTTGCGAGTGCTACCGGGGACGATCAGTGCACGCTCGTCGCGGATCGAATTCGTGATGCGTACAACGCATGCCTTATGGCGGGGCACAAGACGCGTGATCTGGGCGGCACACTCGGAACGAAGGAGTTCTCGCAGGCAGTGGTCGATCATCTGGCGGTTCAGGCATGATCACTGTGACGGACTGGGAAATCCCGGGGAGCAAGGGCCTTCCGATTCACGGCAGTACACACCTTCCGGTCGGTGATCCTCGGGCTGTTCTGCTGGTGGTCCACGGCTTCAAGGGGTACAAGGAGTACGGGATGTTTCCTTGGCTTGCTGCGAAGTTCGCGGAGGCCGGGCATGTCGTGCACCGCGTCAATCTCTCGCACTCTGGAATGGATCATGGTCATGGTGACTTCGACGACCACGTATTCGTTCGGGATACGTGGAGCCGCGGGGTCGAAGACATCGTGGAACTCTTGAAGGCAATCGATCGTGGGAAGCTCGCTGGTCAAGGATGCGGAGCTGTTCTGTTTGGACATAGTCGTGGGGGCGCGACGAGTCTGCTCGCAGCGGGTCGCCATGGACGCGAGGAAGCATTCGGCCCCGTGACGGGAGTCATCTCGCTCTCTAGTCCCGCCTCTCTTTGCCGTATGAGCGAGGCCGAGGAAACCGCCATGCTCAAGGGCGGCCGGTTGGAAACACCTTCTTCGAGAACCGGCCAGACGCTGCATGTCGGGGCTGGGTGGTTACAGGAGCAACTCGATGACCCTGCGGGCCACGATCTGCTGCGTCAGGTTGGGGCGATCACGTGTCCGGTCGGGGTGATTCACGGATCCGAGGACCCCACGGTTCCTGCAAGTGACGCTGTTACGATCGCGCACGCGAATCCGAGTAAGGTCCGAGTACACGTGGTTCCAGACGGAGATCATGTTTTCAATACGCCCAACCCGTTTCCGATCGACGCGGCACCATCGCCGCAACTTGCGGAGGTCTTGAGGGCCAGCTCTGAGTGGCTTGACGAGTGGGTGCAGTGACGGTGGCCCGAACTCAGCGGACGAGTCAGACTACTGCGGCAGACTGATCGACCGTCTTCACAATCGGCGGCTCAGGCTCTTCGCTGGCACGAGCCGTTGCTGCAGTGCTGATTCGACCGTCATCTCCGACCTCATCAACCCGGACGGTGACTCGCTTGGATACGCCACGTTCGGGTTGCGTGACGCCATAGAGTCGATCGCAGGCGAGCATCGTCTGTTTGTTATGGGTGATGACAATGAAGTGGCTGCGTCCAAGGAACTGATCCAGTGTGCTGCAGAATCGGCTGACGTTGGCATCATCAAGCGCCGCATCGACCTCGTCGAGGATGCAGAACGGGGCAGGACGCGACTTGAAGATCGCGAGCAGTAGCGCGACGGCCGTCATTGTTTTCTCGCCGCCGGAGAGTTGGCTGATAACGCGTGGCTCTTTCCCTGGAGGCTTGGCCTTGATCTCGATGCCAGACTCCAGCATGTCGACTGCGCCATCCTCGTCAGGGACGAGGTACAAGTCCGCGTTGCCGCCTCCGAAGAGCTGCCGGAAGAGGCCGGAGGAACCCGCAAAGTGCTCTCGGACCGAGGCAAACGTGTCTTCAAACCGCGTGCGGCTGGCTACTTCGAGTTCTTTGATCAGTGCTTCGAGTTGTTCCCGGGCGTGATCGATATCAGCGACTTGCTCAATGAGGCCTTCGTTGCGTGCCTCAAGGTGTTGTTCTTCTTCGATCGAGTCAATATTGACATTGCCGAGGGCTTTGATTTGGTCACGGAGTTCCAATACTTCGGCATGGGCCGCTTCTCTATCGACATTGAGTTCTGGCGAGTTCGACTTCCACCCGGGGTACTCGGCCGAGAGATCAATTTCGAGTTCATCGAGCGTACGGTCTTCGAGGTTCTCTCGATTCACCTCGGTTTCGCGACGAGTCAGTTCCAATGCATGGTGATCTCGTTCGAGGATGGAACTCTTCTTGCGGGCTGTTTCCAAGGACTGTCGGGCTTCGGCAAGCACCGCCTCTGCCTTTTCGACGGCTTCTGATGTTGCTTCTTTGCGTCGAGAAGCTTCTTCCGCAGCCCTCCGGCTTGAGTCAACCAGACCGTTGGCTTTCTCAATGCCAGCATCGTATTGGTCGAGTTGTGCGGACCGCCGAGCTATCTGCGAACGGGTAGAGCGTTGGCGGTCTTCTTCGGCATCGATTGCGGCATCCAGATGTCGACGTGACCGTTGAGTTGACTGATGCTGTTCGGCAAGCCGGCCGCTGTCTACTCGGGCAGCGGCGAGTGACTCTTGGGCTTCGTGCAGCGTGTTGCTGTGTTGCTCCGAACTCTGTTCGAGATCCGAGACTCCGACTTCTGCTTCTGCAAGAGCTCGACCCAAGCGATTGGCCTCTGCCTCAAGGATATCTCGCTTTGCAGAGAGATCTGCACGCCGTACTTGGAGGTCGCGTCGCTCGTCTTCGATTTCCGACCGCTCGTGTTGGAGGCGAGTGAGTTCATTGCCGATGCCCTGAAGCCCGTACTCCAGATCTACGAATTGATTGCTTGCTTGCTGGAGTGCATCGGCAGCTTCTCGGCGGCGGCGATCTGCTTCGGACGAAGCCGTCTTGAGTCCGTCAAGATCCCGCTCGAGTCCTGCGATGCGAACATCGAAGGCACAGACCGAGGCCTCCAGATCCTCCATCTCCATGCGTCGGGAGATCCATCCGGCCGCCGCTGGTTGCCCGATGCGAATACGCCCATCTGGCTCGATGACTTCGCCGCTTCGTGCAGCGAGTCGCCAGTCTCGCATTGATGCTCGGGAAAGATGGAGCGCCTGTTCAAATGTAGGGACAATTGCGGTGTGTCCGAGCAATTGCGTGGCAATACCACGAGCTTCGGGACGAACCTCGACCAGATCGAGTGCATGTTGAACGTCGTCAAGTCCGGGTGGGAGCGGTGTTCTGTTGGGAACTGCATCATTCACGCCGCCGACAGCGCAGACGAGGGAAACCTTTTGTTCACGGCACCAGTCGACGAGCCCTGTCGTGGCTGTCTCATCGCGTGCAATCACGACTTCGACATCGCGGCCAAGTACGGTTTCAATCAGGTTCGCCCACTCTCTCGAAGTGTGAACGCAGTCTCCGAGAACGCCGATGATGTCTTGTCCGGAATCATCGAGTGCCCGTTTCACATCATCGCCAAGACCCTCGTGGGCATGTTGCATTTCCACAAGGAGGTGCAATCTGGAACCGTCACTGGCTCGGTCGTGCCGCACGTCGGCCAGAGCATCGGCAATAGTGTCGTGGCGTTTACCAAGGTCGGTGGCGTCGTCGTCATGGCGGCGGAGATTCTGTTCGGCTTCCCCAACCATTGATCTGACCCGGTCCAGAGACTCGTGGTGGGAGATCTTCCGCTGCTCGATCGCGGTCAACTCTTCGGTGACAGTTTCGATCCTCGGTTCGACTCGGCCGAGTTGTTCGTCAATGCTGAGCAGCCGCTCGGCGGTTGCGGAGTGATCGGACTGGGCGGCAGCCTGTCGTTCGGCAATGTCCGCCTGACTCCGTCTTGCTTCTCGAAGCGATATTGAGGCAGCTTCGACCTCGCGTCTGGTCGTTGAAACTGTTTCCGCTAATTGTGCCAATCGCGTCTCTGAGGCCGCCAATTGGGCTTCAAGCGACGTGGATTCATTGGATACACGCTGGAGTTCATCGGCGAGATCAGCGGATCTGCGGTCGATCTCAACCAATGTCTCCCGATCGGTCTTGATCTGGTCGGATGCGTCTTGCCGCTGCTGCGAAATGAACTCCATCTGCTGGAGTGCGTGGGTGGCAACTGCTTCCTGCTCGCTGACGAGACGCTCGAGCGCCACTCGTGTGTCCATGGCCTCGTGTCGGTGGATGTCAGCGTCTTGCTGCGCGTCCTCAAGCGCCACGAGCGTTTCTTGAAGTTCGGTACGCTGGTTCGAAAGGTCCGCGAGGCGGCTTGTCAGTCCGATGAGTCGGTCTTGCAACTCGTCGAATTGATTAAAGACGAGATCGTGTCGAAGCTCGCGATATCGAGAGTCGAGCTCTTGGAAGGTCTTGGCTTTGCGGGCCTGGCCTCGAACAAGCCGAAGCCGCCGTTCTGTGTTCTCAAGCTGCTCTCGTACCCGAACCAAGTTGATCTCGGTTCGCTCAAGTTTTCGCTGGGACTCAACACGTCGCACTTTGAACTTGGCGACGCCTGCAGCTTCCTCAAGAATAGTGCGTCGTTCGATCGGACTTGCCTGCAGCATTGCTGAGACTCGCCCCTGCTCGATGATGCAATAGGCGGCATTGCCGATCCCGGTGTCGAGGAAGAGATCCTTAACATCCTTCAGCCGCACCTTGCGGTCATTGATGATGTATTCGCTCCGGCCGTCTCGGTAGAGACGCCTTCCGACGGCAACCTGGTCTGTGTCGATTGAAAGGCCTCGGCGACCAGCCGCAATTGTCACTGTCGGATCAACGACGGGGTTGTCGAAGGTGAGCGTGACCGATGCCATTCCAATGGGCTTGCGTCCCGCTGAACCAGCAAAAATGACATCCAGCATGGCACCGCCACGCAGGCTCTTGGCGGATCGTTCACCCAGGACCCACTTGACGGCATCCACGACGTTGGATTTGCCGCAGCCATTCGGTCCAACAATGCCCACCTTGGGCTCGTCGAATTGAAAGTCGACGGTGTCGGCGAAGGACTTGAATCCTGAAACTGTGACGTTGGTCAGACGCATTGGCTGTGTTGGACCTCCGTGTCCAGATCCCGTCCGTCCTGAACGGGTCCCCGATCAAAGTGGCTCCGGCGAGCACCCGTCGCCGATGCCCGCACTATATGTCGTCCGAGGGCGGTTTGATACGCCAGAATCAGCGTTTTTCGTGGTGCAAGCCCGGATTTCAAAGGTGTAAGCGGCATTAGAGATGGTCTCGCTGCCTGCGAGGGTGGCAGGCACCCCCAAGGAGGTCGGCGGGGAGTGCCCACGATTGTCCTTGGGAGGGGGGATTACATGGGGCTCAGCGGACTATTCGGGGCGTGGCTGATAGTCACTGGTGGTGGCTGCGCGGCGGAGTTCTGCGAGAATTCGATCCTGCTGAGCCTTGAAGTCCGCGGCCACATACTGGCGTTTCCAGAGCGCATGAAGGACGCCAACCACTTTGCTGTAGGTCAGGCCGAGGCCGGGAGTCGGATCTTCGACAGACGGCGCGTGCCCAAGGAGCAGGATCATCTCTCGAAGTGTTGGCGTGATCTGATTGACCTCTGGCGGCCCGTCGGCGTGGACGCGGTGAAAGATTTCGATGCGGCCGCCGTCGGAGGACTGTCGCATGAGCAACTGGTTGTCCCATAGACCAAGCGTCATTGGCCGTTCAATCGGCACGTCTTCGCCGAGTACGACGATGCGAGGAGCGCGGGCTTGTGTCACGTAGATAGCGGGAAAGGCGGATGCGACTTGGTGAAGTTCGAATCGACCGGGAACCAGATGGCGGTGCACGGCGGTAGACCGGAGTTGCTCAAGCGCCTCGTAGGCTCGGAGGCGGACTTCGACGTTTTCATCATTAAGCGCCGATCGAAGTACGTCCTCCGTTCGAGGGTCAGATGGCAACTTTGCCAAGAGCGTTGTCGCTTCCAGCCGAGATGCGAGCGTGCCGCTGGCAAGCATATCGCGGAGTGACTCAGCCGCAATCGCGTCGCCAAGTTCCGCACCGGCTCGAAGGGCTGCCAGCCGAGGAAGGGCTTCCGGGTAGTCATACATCTTCCGTACCATTGGAAGTGCCTGTGGTCCCATCGCAACCCATCGCCAGTATGCGGACGCAGCATGGGAGGGATCTCGTTGTAACGACCGTCGGATTGTGTTTGCTACGCGATCCGTGTCAATCTGTCGTAGCGTGACGTGCTGAGCGATGTGCACGAAGTCATTTGGCTTCTCTCGCATCGACGGCGGGACTGTAAGCTCAATGGCGGCGTCATTGACTGCGTGAGCAGTTGGTCGGGCTTGCCCACGTTCAAGAGGGAAGCGGCGATTGATGGCGTCCTGGATGACCCGTACTCGGGAGTGGCTCGGGTTGATCATCCTCAACTTGAGCGGCATGTCTTCGAGTACCTGCCCGCCGTTGAGAATGCGGCCGTGAAGCGTGTTGATGTCGCCCGCCGAGACGTCCTCGCGCTCGAGGAACGGATTGAGGAAGATCGGACCTGCTGATTGACCGAGAACACGAGCCTGTCTATCACCGGTGAGCAATGGTCCGGGGCTCATGTCCGTCGTATACAACCGGCCACCTTCGAGGCTCGTAGTTCCCGTTCGTGGGTCGGCGTGCACATGGACATCAAAGGTGGTCCCTGGGAGCATTTCGGGCATTCGCCCAGAGGCGCTCGGTGGTGTTCGGCGGCGTCCAACGGCGCCCGGCGGCACGATGCCCTCCACGATGACGATTGCTGTGTTCTGGGAATCAAGCATCGATTCGGGTGACATGTCACCGAAGCCGATGCGTTCACTTCCGATTCCCTGCCTAGCCATGAGTTGGAGCATGTGAGCACGGACATTGGGGGGTGCATCACGAGACCCCGTACCTTCCAGCCCGACTACGAGGCCGTAGCCTCGAATGCGGACGGGGCGGTAGGTTGGGCTGGTGCTGTCATCCCAGCCCAATATGACCGTCTCTGCTCCGACGGTCCCTCGCATGATGCTGGTCGTTTCCATGCCGTCGAGATCCCGGATGGTCGATGAGGCCTGTGGTCGCGGTCTGGCACGTTCGACGGAACTGCAGCCCACCACGACCAGCGTTGTGAGCGAAAGTAGAGTCAGGATGAGGCTGTGCGAGCGTGCCATAGAGAGTTCGCCCCGAGGAGCGGGGGACTCGGGAGTCTAGCAGGCTGCTCAAGACAGACTGAGGGGACGCCTGCCGAGGCGGTGTAACCGCGTCCGGCGCATCCCATGCAACATCTTCAAGTCGGGAGGAGCTTCCGTTCTTGGATTGGTTCTCAGTGCTTTCTGGGAGTCAACGAGGCCCCCAAGACCCGCAGGCCACTGTGGGGGTACCGCAGGCGAGTGAGACCAAGGCAAGGCATCCTTGGCAAGCAGGGAAGGGTCTCAGGCAGCCTTTACGCTGATCCGACTCTCATGATCCGTTTGCCATTGCGCAGCTTCCTGGCGCTTTGGGAATCGTGCGAGAATGACCGGGACCGGCGTTCGCGTGCAAACCGCCCACGAGGAGCCAATCTGCAGCAGCATGGTCTTGGTTGGGGAGGCGGTTGGTTCGGGCGAGTAGGTGGACATGAGTGTGTCTCCATTGGTCTCAAAGGGACCAAACTGATTGCGGGGGGCCCTGAATGTGGGCTTTCGTCCCCACACCTATTGGGAATACCACCGCAGCATGTGAGCCATTTCAGGTATTCCGTAACTGTTCTTTCGGTTTCTGGCTGTGTGACCCACAATGAGGCCTGTTATCGGCTGCGAATCGACATCGCTACCGTTGCCAGCCACTCGTCATCGGGCATGGCCCACGGGCGGAATTTCTCGATCACGCCCGTCTCCTCTCGGTGGAGGATCGCTCGGCCCGGCCCCAAGTCAGCCGCTGCGGTTGAATCGATCAACTGCCCCGAGTCATTCGCACTCATCTGGAAGAGAATCTTGATGCCGAACTCCCGCTGGCTCGCTCTGCTCAGACCGCGGTTGACATTGTTGAGGCCATCAAACCACAGCATCGAGTGAATCCCAACAACGGGACCTTCTCGAAGCACATCTGCGAGGACTCGATCTGGTGTGGCTGCGGCATTCTCATCCATGGAGAATGAGAAGTCGTCCTCTGCAGGACGTATTGATGAAATTCGATTGGGCTCAAGTCCAAGCAACAGAATGGTTGCACGATCTTGTCGAACACCATCGCTTCGTGATGCGAGGATTTCTCCGAGTCTCTGAAGTTCGGTATCAGCGTTTCTGGCGGTCACTCTGGTGATTTGATGTGGGAGATCGTTCGCGAACGCTGTGAGCCGGCCCGCGTAGATCGCATCGGGCGGCGATCCGTCGAAGATCCATACCATCAAACCTTCCGAATCCGGAGAGTCGGTTGGTTCCAGAGTCGCTGCCGCCTGAAGGAGCGATGCAGTCATAATTGCGTTGGCGGCGTCTGGATTCTGGCCGACAAGCATTGCATTGCATCCGGTTCTTGGCTGGAGTTGGAACGAGGTCTGGCCCTTGATCGCGATGGGATCGCCGAGCACGATGCCTAGATCCACTGTAGTTGCGTCGCCTTTTCCATCGGCAACCAAGGCCGAAATGCCTCGATCTGTTGACAGCACTGAGGGGACATTGCCCCGAAAAACAAACTGTGAGCGTTCGATGCCAGCATTCTTCTCGGCGTCGATCTTTCCAATCTCATTGAGCGCCATATCACGATCGCGATCGTCCAACCAGACTACTTGGAACGGCGAGTTGCCTTCGATTTTGCCTCCAGCATCGTTGTAGATGGCATCTCCGGGTCGGCGAAGAAGTCTGGCTGCGGGATTGTCATCACTGAGAATGAGATATGAATCCGATTCGGAGCACTGGAGGGCCACCCGCACGCCCATTTGCCCGAGCGTACTGCGGGCGAGAGAAAAAGCGCCGTCGAGAGTCTGGGAGCCCATCAGTACATGCATGCCGAATGCCCGACCTTGTCTGACGAGTCGGTCAAGGAGCAACGAAGCCTCTTGTGCAAGCGCATCATCATTCACAAAGAACTCTTGGAACTCGTCCACGATCAGCAAGACTCGAGGCATCGGATCGGTGGAGTGAGATCGCCACCCAGGTAGATCCTGGACTGCGGCGTCACGAAAAAGGTCGCCTCGCCGGCGAAGTTCACGATCCAGCCGCCGAAGCACGCTGAGACCAAACTCCCGATCGCTTTCAATTGCAATCACTTGAGCATGGGGGAGTTTGTGAATCGCATAGGTCTGGAACTCAACGCCCTTCTTGAAGTCGACAAGATAGAACTCGACTTCCTCTGGGGAATACCACATTGCGAGATTGGTGATCAGTACGTGGAGCAGTGTGGACTTGCCTGAGCCGGTTCGTCCTGCGATCAAGGCATGCTGAGTCGTTCCTCGGCCAAGTCGCAATTCTTGGAATCGTGTGGCGCCACTCTGCCCCAGTGCCACACGAAGATCTACGGCCGACGACCGGGTCCACATGTCGTCTTTCTCTGGTGCCACCAGATCAAACGGGACCTCGACGCTATTGGCTCCAGCGCATGCTTCTCCATAGCGTGTAACGATGGCCGTGAGCAACTCATCGGCCGGTGGTGTATCTGGGGCGAACGAGAAGTCGCCAAGAGCTGGACTGAGGATCGACCATCCATCTTTGGATCCAGAGAGACGGATCCGGTGGGGCTTCCAGTCGATGTCCTGCAGCACTTGGGGGAGGTCGCGCGCCGGATCATGGAGCACGCATGCGAACACGCCGCATCGTGGGCCACTGGCGAGGATGCTCGCCAGCCGCCGAGCCGCGGCTTCTGAGATGCCCTCAGGAAAATCGGTCAGCACCAGAATGTGATAGGGCTCAGCGATCTGTCCAGCCGCCTGGTTGTACTCATCAATCGTGGCGTACTCGTTGCGAAGGTACGTCTGAATGACCTTCTCCATGTGCTCGGTGATATCGGCGAGCTTCTGTTCGAGGTGGCGAGGTTCAGTCCACACCCGTTCTAGTACGCCCGCTTCTTCGTGATCAGCAAGGTGCATGAACCCGGCAAATGTCTGTCCGATTCCTACTGGGTCGTAGAGGGTCAGCCGAATGCGTCCGGCCGGCACGGTCGTGAGTGTTCTGGCCAAGAGCGCCTGAGCGATGTAAACAGCTTCTCCGCGTTGAGGCTCCGAGTGCTCCACAACAAGCGACCCACGCCCATGAAAGTTGAGCGCGATCGGAAGTGAGAGTTCTTTGGGGCCATGCCAGACGAGACGCGGGTCATCGGCTATCAGGCGAAGGCTCTTCTCGAAATTGCACCGAATGATGCCGATTCCGATATCGCCGTTGAAGGTGGTGGGTGGTGTCCAATCATCCCAATCCCCGTCCCATGTCGGCCATTCGGGGGCAAGTACTCTCTGCAGTCGATCAATCTCAGCGAGGTTGTTTGTGAGTGTTGTCTCGCATGCTTGCCATCTGGCTGCGACATCAGACCAAATGGCGTCCCGTGTTGCTTGGGCGGCGGCAAGAGTAGCTTCCAATTGAGAAGCAATCACTTGTATTTTTTCGTCACAGGCAGTGTGGGCCTGTTTGAGTGCGTGGTCTAGTTCATCCTGGTACTTCGCCATATTTGAATCGCGTTTCGCACGGGCGGCTTTCAAGGCCTCATCGATGTGGGTTTGCAGTTTCTCCAGTCGTCGTCTGGTTCGTGGTCCAGCCGCGTCAAGTTGTCGCCCCAGTTCATCGACAGCCGAACTGCGTCTGGTGTCCCTCTCTTGACGCGATTCACACTCCTGCTGCTGAAATTTCATTTCAGCGATCTGACATCGCCGTCTCGCGAGTTCGAACCCTTGGCACGCGATCTGCTCTGCCTTCAATACCTTGGATCGCGCTGCCGACCGAAGGCTCAATCGCACAGCAATGAATATCGCAAAGCCGAGGGCGACACCAGCTGACAGGCTCACGGCGATCGCGTTGGCGAGTACACCAATAACCGCGCCTGCTGCAATCGGGATGAGAAGGCCAACATATTGCCCGACCCGCCGAAGTATGCGGTCTCGCACGGTGCCATGGACTTGAGAGAGGAGTTGGTCGGCGGCGTCTAGCCGTTGTTGAATCTCGGCTTCGCTTGCCAACTCCGGGCCGTCATGAACTTTGGGCTCCTCGGTACTGCGCGAGGGCAGTCGAAGGCGGGGTCGCAGTTTGGCAGCTTTCTCCAGTACCTCACGCTGCCGCCACTCGGATTCGGAGGCAACTTGTTGGGCGTGTCGAAGGTTCCCGGAGGTCCCTTCGATATCAGCCTCGTAGAGCGTCTCGGCCAACCAACTTGCTTCAGCTTCCTTTGAAGCTGCAGTCGAGCGTATTGATGTGGCCTCGTCAAGTATCACGGTCTTGCGTTCTTGGGCTTGCCCGTCCAATTCCTGCTTTGTCGCGTCCCATCGCCGGCGAAGGTCAGCAGCGCTCGATTCAAACGTGCTCTTGGCCGTCTCCTTCGCTTCGGCGAGCTGCTGGCGTACTGCTGCTGTCTCGGTTGCCGCGCGCATGCGGCAAGAAGAGTCAGCAGCCTCCAGTTCAGCGTTCGAGGTCGAACACTCCGAGGCTGTGCGTTCCAATAGAACCACTGACGCCGTAAGCGTTTCTTCTACGAGATCGATAAGACTGCGATTCGACATGGGCCGAGCTATATTCTGCCAAAGGAAGTTGACGCGATTATGCCATACATGGGACCGTGAGACGGAAGTTTATCCACAGTCGCGTTCTACCCGCGAGATGATTTCATTCATGACTTCCAGAGCCGAGTCGGCACTCCGCTGGGACTGCTGGAGCGGGAGGAGAAACCGCTCCCCCAGAAGGCGATGCTGAGGATCGTTCCACTGCTGGCCTGCAGATTCCCACGCCAGCATCAGGCCGCGGCATCCTTCACGGATTCTGGCACGCTCTGAATTCAGATTCACTCGTCAGGCTCCTCGGGCTTCGAAGGCTCGGTCGTTCCGCGCCGACCTCGGGAGGGGGCTCCCGGGTCGGTCGATTCATCACTCGCTTCCGGCATCGGGGGTGCCACTTCGACATACCCCTCGAGATGCCTCGCCAATTCAGCAAGCCATCGGCCCGCTCTGGGCAAGTTGGCTTCTGCGGCGGATGCGAGTGGCCGAAGCCCTCCTCGAAACAGAGTGATTTGGCGATCGAGTTCTCGACACCAATGTGCGATCAGCTTGAGTTTGTCGTCTGCTTCATCGGCGGCAGCTTTGGCCTTGCGAATGGCACGTTGTTGGTCGATGAAACTTCGTGGGTCTGCATCCGGCCGCGAAATCTTTGCCCGTTCGAGATCACTTCGCGCGGATGCAACTCTCTGATCGCGCTTGCGTTTCTGCATTCGCCAATGCTGCAGTTGCGGCCCTTGAATCCAAGCCAACAATCTTGTGGTTCGGCTGATGCACTCGTCGATGGTTCTGGAGAGAAGATCACTTGTTTCGACAATCTGCCCTCGAAGATTCGAAATGGCGTCGATGCTCTGGACATTTACCTGATCACGCATGCGGAAGATTATCGTTGATTGAGGTAGTCGTCTGCACGTTGCGCCTTTCTCAGGAGGAACGGCACATGTTCTGAGACGTCGGTTCGGAATCGTCCGAGTGTTCTCATTGTGTGTTCGAACTCCTCGGAGAACTTCTGGTGCTCCTGATCTCGCCAACTCTGGCCGAGAGATCGATGGCGAGACATGAGCGAGTTCATTTGTTCGTGCATTGTGTCGGTGAATCGCTTGAGTTCGCTCGCGAAACGCCGTACTTCATCCGGATCGATGATCGCTTTAGCCATTAGGACAGGGCTCCTTGTTCAGCGCACGGTTCAGCACGTACTTCCTGACACGGTAGCACCCGCGCGTGGTCGAGGCGAGTGGATCTCTTATCGACCTTCATCGCTGGTCGATTCCTGACCAGAGCTCCCCCCGGTCGGTCCGAAAAGACGATCCCAGGAGCCTTCAATTCCGTCAATGACCGTGCCTCTGACCGAGACGTACCGGGCGGCTGCAATCAGCAACTTACCCTCGATGACACAATCAGGGTGGATGTCAAGAGTCTTCCCGAGGAAGGAAACGTTGCCGCTATAGCGGCCCATCAGCGTGGCATCGCCTCCGAGGAGCGCGATGTCGCAGGTGGCGCCATGCAGGGTGATGTCGCTGGCGAAGATGATCGTCGGCGATTCAATTGCCGTGTCCTCTGTGATCGTGGAACCGTCCAGTGTCTCCCATCCCTGATCCAGAAAACGAGCTTCGTAAGCGGTGACAAATGTGTTGAGCCGCCACGCCGACACGGCGACCAGAATGGCGCCGGTCATGAGAATGCCCGCGAGCGCCATGCAGCCGAGGTTGCCACGCGAAAGAATGTGTGGCTTTGCCACGGCTGGGCTTTCGGGTTGGTTCTCAGGAGACTCGGTCATGGTGCGTCGGCAGTCCTTCCACTGTGGAGCCGGCGGTTGACACCGTACAGCAACAGGGCGGCGGGCACGGGAAGCAGCCATGGCCACGCGGCGGAGAAGGGCGGCACCGGATCTGCGGCGGTGAAGGACCACGCCATGGTTTCACTCGCTGCGTCGGTTGAAATGTTCGTACTGACATTCCACGACGCCGGTGCGGGGAGAACGAACTTCGCCGCATACAGCAAGCGGTTGTCGGCCTGTGATCTGGTGGCCGAGGCGTTGAGCGTGGTACCACTGTCCTGATGCAGCAGCGTGAACTCGACCACAGCGTCGAGCACGGGCACGCCGCCATCAAGAGTCTGGACCATGACTGAAATGTCGATCGGACCCTGCCGAAGCGGCGTCGGGTCGGTCATGATCGTGATCCGCCACGGCCCTTCAACGCCGCTGGAACGCACAAGGCCGCTATCGGCTTGAACGCTGGCTGTCGCAGCGAGGAGGATGATTGCAGCCAGTCGCTTCATGGAAGAATCGTCCCTCTCATCTGCATCGGCTGGAGCGTAATCCAGACGCCGATCGCAAAGAGCATGCCTGCGGGGAGCGATAGCAGCATCGTGGCGAGAAGATGACGACGCGGCACTGCGGTCCGGGCGAGTCGATGCACCGCGACGACCGTCAGGACCAGGCCCGCGTCGAGGAGCAGCAGTTCCAATGGCAGCAACCAGCTTGGGACGTTGAGGCAGCACGCCAGAACCCAGGCGGGCTCCCCGAGATTGAGGCCCAGATCTCCGGCAAGCCGCTGCGAAACCGGGACAATCGTGCCAAAGCTTGTAAAGAAGTGGAACAGCATGTGAACGACCCACATCGCGAATCCGACTGGCACCATGGCGAATGCAAGACGGCACGTTGTATGGAGTACACGTTCATTGAGGCGGCACGCTGCGGCTGTGAGGTTGACGATGATGGGGAGCACAATCAGCGGCAGCACGAGAGTGACTGCAAGCAGGACCAGAGTGGCACCGAGGATCGGTGTCGAAGCGCCGATGGCTTCGCTGAATCGATCCTCGAAATCAAGGACGGGGCCGACCATGCCCATCGCATTGGCGAAGGCGCCGAACGTCAGGAGGATTGCCAGCACCGCCAGGTCCGGGCGCCGCGAGAGGCGGCCGATGCCGCTCCGCCATGAGTTCGTCGAGACATCTTCGAGCAGTGGGCGATGCAGAACGCCGACGTTGTCGTGCGGGCATGCGCGGGCGCAGTCCATGCACCAAGTGCAGTCGAGGTTGCCTCGCTTGGCGGGAAGATAGAGATTCAGTTCGCAGCCTCGCCCACGAGCGCCACCCCGAATGCAATCTCGGGTTCGGCAACTACCGCACACGGCTTTATCGATTACCGCAACGTCTCGCGGCGAAGCCATCGATTCAATGTAATGAAATTGGCCGATTGGGCAGATCCAGCGGCAGAACGCTGCGCCGCGAAAGAAGGAGTCGACGACCAGAGCTGCTGCGAAATAGCCGATGACGACCCACGCTGTCCACCACGTCGAGTCCCAGAGACTAAAAGCCTCATAGGCCCACAGGTAGATCAGCAGTAGGGCGGCGGCAATCCACTTGGATTGGAGGTGACGGGGCCATCGTCGAACTGGGCGAAAGATCCGTTTGCCAAGTTCGCGTGGAATCATGAAGGGGCATGCCCAGCAGAAGGCATTGCCTGCGACGAGCAGAGCGATTACGACGAGTCCTCGCCAGTGTGTCCATGGAACGACGCCGGCCAGATTCAGCGGGCTCAATTGCGGGCCGAGCAGGCCATCGAGAACGACTGCTGCTGCAACTCCAAGCAGAACCCACTGCACGACTCGCCGTAGCAGGAGCGATCGTAACGCTGTGCCGAGAACCGGAAGTTTGAGCAGATCCGATCGCCTGTGGGTTCGCAGCGGCGCTCCGCTGTGTCCGATACTGCCGCCGTGAATTGGGAGTGAGAGATCGACGCTCCGTCCACGCATGCCACTGCCTGCAAGTGAGGGTACGGCTGCGAGACGGGGCTGCAATAACTTCTTGATGATCAATCCGATTGGAAGCAGAAACGCAGCAGAACCAACAACCCACATGATCGCACCGGCCGCGGCCTGGTCCTGCATGGTCGTGACGCCCAGAAGATCTGGAGCGGCGGCGTAGGCGCCGTAAATCGGCGTTTCGAGAAATACGAAGATTGCCGAGAAGAGCGTGTTCTGCAGATCTGCGGCAAGCAGGTAGGGGAGCATCGCCCATCGTGGCCAGGCAGGCGTGCTCGGCCATGGCTGCACGACCGGCCACCAGAAGAGCAGTGAGGTTGTGATGAAAACAAAGTGTTCCACTTCGTGCCAGACGCTGCTACGAAGGGCAAATTCATACAAGGCTGGGTAGTGCCACATCCAGGTCGCGATGACGAAGACCGTCAGGGTGATGATCGGATGCGTAATCCCTCGCACCATCCTGCGAAAACCCGGTGAGGCGAGAAACGGCCCGAGCCAGTCGTTTCTGATGGTTGCTGGAAGACCACGGAGCATTGGAATGCCAGGCATCGACAGCAAAATGAGTGGCGGGCCGATCATCATGAGCATGACGTGCTGCACCATGTGGACTTGAAGCAGCATCGATGCAATTGGATCGATGGGGGAAGCGATTGCCAGCCAGCACACGGCGACCCCGGCAATGAACGCAGTCAGATGCCACCGCGAAAAACGATGCGGCATCGTTCGGTGTAGGCCTCGCCATCCTCGCCAGTAGATCAGTACGGCGAGCAGCGAAAGCGCGAGCGGCCACGGTTCAATCGTCCATGAAGTCAGGATGGCACGGGCCACGTCTGGCATGATTTCAGACTAGCAACCTGTAAGGTAGAGCCCGGGTATTCAAGAGTCTGGGAGGATCGGCGGCACGGGATCGTGCGTTGGTCGCGGATTGATCGAGTATCCCGCAGTAGGCTCATGCTCCCATGCGTTAGTCAGCGTGAGCAGGAACGCTGTGAGCGCTGTGGTTTCTTCTGGTGATAGATGCTTGCCATAGGCTGGCATGTTGCCGCCGCCCTGAAGTACCTGCCGGATCAACTGGTCGCTGTTAAGCCGCGAAGCGACGCCATCAAGGGCGGGGCCCCGCTTGCCGCCGCGACCATCGAGTTCGTGGCAGTTTCGGCACTGCTTGTTCTGCACGACGATGGCGCCTTGAAGTTCGAGCGGTGTTCGACCCTTGACGTACTGCGGCGGTGTTGGAATTCCACTCCATGCGTCCATGACCGGTGACCATGGGGCCTTGTATCCGAGATACGTGAGCGTGCTGAGTGAGAGCAGCAGCACAATGACCGCGATCACTGAAATGGGTCGCCGTTTCCAGTGCTTCTCGCCACCGCCCGAGAGGAACGGAAGCAGCACGAGCGTGGCGATCGCAAGAATTGGGGCGCCCAGAATCAGGAAAGTCTCCATATACGGAGGCAGCAGGGCGAGTACCGCAAAGAGCGACTGGAAATAGAAGTCAGGGCGCGGCGAAGTTTGCACGAAGATCGGATTCGGTTCACCCGAAGGCCCCGAAGGACCGAACATCATCGCGCAGAAGAATAGAAATGCAAGGGTCAGGCCGCAGGCAACCATGTCGCGGCCGGCGGCATTGGGGAAGAAGGGCATCCCTCGCTTCTCGACCAACTCGTGGTACTTCTTTTTGTAGGTGGCCTTCTCGACAAGAACGCCCGGTGTCGGCTTCTCGTTGATGCCGCACTTGATAACAAGCAGCAGGTGCAGTCCGATCAGCCCGATGAGCGCGCCGGGAATGATGAAGACGTGCAAGGCGAAGAACCGGCTGAGTGTCTGGCCGCCGATGATGGGGCCGCCGAGTACGAAGTGAACGAGCCCTGGGCCGATCCACGGGACGCGGCCGGCCATCGACATGCCGACGCTCAGACCCCAGTACGAGTCCTGGTCCCAGCGAAGAACTTGCCCGGTAAATGCCATTCCAAGGGTGCAGAAGAAAAGGAGCACGCCGCAAATCCACGTGAGTTCTCTCGGGTACTTGAACGCGCCGAACAGGAAAACCTGAATCATGTGGATGGTCATCGCCGCGACCATTAGGTGGGAGCCCCACACATGAAGCGCTCGCAGGAACCAGCCCATTTCAGCTTGGAAGGTGATGTACTCAAGCGACTCGAAAGCTTGCCCGGCTGAGGGGACGTAGAGCAGCGAGAGCGAGATCCCTGTGACGATCTGGCAGACGAACAGAATGAGCGTCATCGACCCAAACACGTACCACCACTTGGCGCTCCGCGGGACTGGGTGTGTGATGCTCGGCCCCATCACCTCCGCGAGATGCGTGCGAGACTCCAGCCATTTGAGTAGAGGGATATTCATGAATTCAGGCGGTTTGCTGTAGGGTTGGAAGCCGTCCGGCTTTGATCTGCAGCGATCCATTCTTGATGCGTGTTTTGTAGGTATAGAGTCCGCGTGGCGGAGGGCCTGCGGCTTTTGACCCGTCGGCGTAGTAGACGCCGCCGTGGCATGGGCACATGAAGAGCTTGCTCTCGGGGAACCATCTGACGGGGCAACCGAGGTGCGTGCAGTTGATGGCGAACACGGTGAAGTCGCCGGAGTCTTCCCGCCGTACCCAGCATGGCGTTTCAGCGACGTTTCCATCCCACGGTGTGCGGAACGGGTTCACATAGGTTGCCAGCCGCGTTTGCCCAAGGGGGTACTTCTTCGTGTCGCCCAGATCGGTCCACTTCTGCCAGCCGCTCGATCGCCACGGGCTGAAGAGGTAGCCGAGGATGGGGATGGCGATCAATACCGAAGCGATGGCAGTCAGGGCGCCGCCAAGCCAGAACAGGAATCCACGCCGCGAAGGCTCTGGTCCTGAAGCATCGCCCATCATTTCTGGGTCGGGGGCGCTTCGATAGTCGCACTTCTCACACATGGCTCAGTTGCCTCCTCGGTAGCCGGGACCGTTGTTGCCCGACGCCGGATACGGTTGTCCGGGGAACTCCACGCGGTGCGATGTGATCCAAGCTAGGACATCGGCGACCTGCCGCTCTGTGAGCGGGGCCAATCCATCACGCTCCGGCGCAGGCTTGCCGTTGAAGTTGCCCTGCCAGTCCGGCATGCCCACGTCGGGGCGGCCACAGACGATGGTGGCACGAATCATCTGATCACTCGCAAGTGCGAGGAACGACGTGTCGATCGGGCTGCCTGCCATGGCGCCCACACCGTTCTCGCCGTGGCACGGGCTGCAATAGGTGTTGAAGACCGCAAGTCCCCGGTCGGTGTTGCCGGGTGATTTCTTCCAGTTGATGATGGCGGGAGACTGTGCTGCGTACGCCGGTGGGTTGTCCGTCCAGTGGGTGCGCATTCCCGATACGACCGAATCGATCTGCTCAGGGGTCATCCAGCCACCATTGTCAACGGAGTGGGGGGGCATGAGCGTGCCATCGATGCCGTCCGAGATGGTTGTTCGGAGCCACTCGTCGGTCACGAGCGATTGATACAGAGGATCATTGAGTGGTCTTGCCGGTCCCCATAGACCTTCTTCACCGTGGCATCCCTGGCAATTGGTCGCCCAAAGCGGGGCAAACCCGTGCACTGTCGCGGGGTTGCCACGAGTCACTTCTGGAACGGTTGGCCGGCCGGGCATCCAGTCGCAACCGGCAGCGATGACCAGTGTCAGCATGAGCAGACGATTCATGAGCCGCCTCCCTTGCCCTGTGTTTCGAAACCGAATCGATCGAGATAGTGCCAGTTCTGCATGGTGCTGATCTTCCCACAGCGAATGATCCACCAGCCGGTCGTAATCCCGAACGCAACTTGTGAGGCGATAAATGCGAGCCATTCGATATGCGCGCCAAGCGCTGGATTGATGACCGATATGGTCGCCCACGTGAGGCCGGACCAGATGAGCGGCACGATGACCGCAGCGAAGAGAAGTGTTCCTCGGGGAATGATCGGAAGGATGACGCCGTAGAGCAGTCCGACTGCGATGGACATCACCAGTTGAATGATGATTCCAACGACGAGCCCCTCGGCATGGAAGGCTCGCAGTTCTTCCATCGACATGTCTGTGACTCCGGAGAGCAGCGTTCCTGCAAGCAGGTTGACGGCGTACCAGAGGGAGCCGTGAGAGATGAGTCCCCACACTACGGCAAAGATCGCCATAACGACTCCACCGATTGCTCCGCCAATCATGCCATCGCGGTATCGGTGGATTTCCATCGGTAAGCGTGCCCGGTGGGTTGCGTCGCCGACGAGGTGATCGACGGATCCGGGTCGTGGAACGATCGGCGTCGGTTTCTCTTCGGCGGGCGTTGCCAGCATCTCGAGCGAGTCGGGATTGGCGTTTCTAAACCAGTTGATGGCGCCTGCCACGAAGGTGGCGAAGCCCGCGACGGCGACGATCCAGTTCGTAACGATTCCGGCGGCCATCAGCGTTAACCCGAAGGCACAGATCATCGGACCTGCGGTCGGCTGCGGCAGTTCGATGCCGTGGGACTTTTCGTTGGGAGGGGTGGTGCTCATGAGATCGGCATGTTTCCAAAGACGTACACGACGAAGAACACGACGACCCAGATGCCATCGACGAAGTGCCAGTACCAGGACACGAGATCTACTTTCTCGACGTTCTTGGGAGTGACATGTCCAAGCAGGGTCAGAATGAGTATCAGCGTCAGGACGAACAGTCCCATCGTGACGTGGAAGGCGTGGAATCCGACGAGTGTGTAGAAGCCGCTTCCAAAGAGATTCGTTCCCATCCACACACCGTCGTTGACGATCATGTCATACCACTCAAAGCCCGTGCCGACGAGGAATTCAGCGCCGCAGAGCACGGTGAGGGCCCACCAGAAGATGAAGGCGCCCATGCGACCCTTCCGCATGGATCGAATGGCCAGCCAGATCCAGACGCTGCTGATGAGCAGGAAGATACTGTTGAACAACACCTTCAGTGGCGCGATGGAGACGTCGAGTACTTCTTGCGGGTAGGGGCCGTTGATGTCGCGGCCGATATAGAAGACGTATGCGGAGATGAGCGTTCCGAAGAAGGCGATCTCGGAAATGATCATGCATGCGATGCCGATCTTTCCGTTGACAATGCCGTTCTGCGGGAGTGCTTCCGGCGGCGCGAGTGCTGCTGGGGCGGTTGTCATGATTGGTTCCTCCGCATCACTCGTACTTCCAATCTGGATCATCGGGATGCTTGAGGTCCCACAGAGGACGGCGGCTGTGCACGACCGGATCTTCCTCGAAGTTGTGCGGTGGCGGCGGTGACGTCGTAGACCACTCCAACGTCCATGCGTCCCATGGATCGTCCCCGGCCTTCTTGCCCTTGAAGAGTGAGTGAACCAGGTTCAGCGCGAACAGGGCGAACCCGAGAATCTGGACGATCACGCCCAGCGAGGTGAGCAGGTTCCAGAAGTCCCAGCCCCGATCGGTGTGGTAGGTGTAGACGCGGCGGGGCATTCCGAGGAATCCGGACACATGCATTGCACCGAAGGTGATGTTGAACCCAATGACGAGCAGCCAGAACTGCCACTTGCCCAGAGTCTCGTTCATCATGCGTCCGGTGACCTTGGGGAACCAGTAGAACACAGCTGCGAGGATTGCAAAGACGAGGCCGCCGAAGAGCACAAAGTGGAAGTGTCCAACGACGAAGTAGGAGTCGCTGACCTGCCAGTCGAATGGAACCGTGGCAAGAAAGATTCCCGTCAGGCCGCCGAGCAGGAACTGGCAGAGAAACCCGGTGGCATAGAGCATGGGTGTATCGAACCGTATGCGTCCGCCGATCATCGTGGCGACCCAGTTGAACATCTTGATGCCGGTCGGCACGCCGACGAGCATGGTCGACCCCATGAAGATGGTATTGAGCATCGGGCTTAGTCCGACGACGAACATGTGGTGGGCCCACACGCCGAGACTGATGAATCCGATCGCTACTGTGGCGGCCACCATGAGTGGGTAGCCGAAGATCACCTTGCGGCTGAAAACCGGAATGATCTCCGTGACGAAGGCGAATCCCGGCAGGATCAGAATGTAGACCTCCGGATGCCCGAAGAACCAGAAGAGGTTCTGCCAGAGCAGGGCGGAACCTCCCGCCTGCGCATCAAAGAAGTGAGCACCGAGCAAGCGGTCGAAGAGCAGCAATATCTGCGCTGCGGCCAGCGGCGGAAGTGCTAGCAGAATGATGACGGAGTCCACCAGCATGATCCACACGAGCAGCGGCATCTTCATGAGCGTCATGCCGCGGCACCGCATACCGAGGATTGTGGCAATGAAGTTGGCCGCCGTGGCCGTGCTTCCGATGCCCGCTACGAAGATTCCGAGGATCCAATAGTCCGTACTGTGGCCTCGCGAGAACGTCCGTTCCGTCAGCGGGGCGTAGGCAAACCATCCAACGTCTGGTGCCGAGCCCATTCCGTAGAGGCCCTGCCCGCCGAAGTACGAGAAGTACAGCAGCAGCGATCCGAAGAAGAACAGCCAGAAACTGAATGCGTTGAGCCGAGGAAAAGCGAGATCGCGGGCCCCGATCATCAGTGGTATGAGGATGTTCGCCGACCCAAGAAGAATCGGCATGCCTACGAAGAAGACCATCGTTGTGCCGTGCATCGTGAAGAGTCGGTTGAATTCTTCTGGGGTCAGCACGTCCATCCCCGGCCAGGTGAGTTGCCAACGCATCAACGTCGCCTCAAGTCCGGCGATGATCAGATAGATGATGCCGCACACGATGTACATCGTGCCGATCTTTTTGTGATCGACCGTCGTGACCCACTCGTGCAGACGAGAGAGGAAGGGAACGGGGCCGGCGGCGTCTGGGCCGGCTGGTGGTTGCAGCACGCTCACCGGAGAGTCTCCAGATAGGCGCAGACGAGATCAACCTCGCTGCGAGACAGTTTCATTGAAGGCATTTCGCATCCGGGCTTGATGTTCTGTGGGTCCCACACCCACTCACGCAAGTTCTCAGGCGTATTTGGAACGGCACCTGATCCGATCATCGATCGGCTCATGAGGTGCGTGAGATCGGGTGCGAATGTTCCGTTGGCGACCGTGCCTCGTACCGTGTGGCAGTTGATGCATGCCGTTCGAAGGAACAAGCGTTTGCCTGCAGCGACCGCACTGTCGTCTGCGGCTTCTTTCTGTTGGTTCTGCACCCATGCGTTGAAGTTCTCTCGTGATTCCACGACGACGGTGATAAGCATGTTGGCGTGCTGAGTACCGCAGTACTCGGCGCATTGCCCGACGAATGTTCCAGGGCGGTTGGCCTGCAGCCAGAGGTGGTTGACGCGATCTGGGATCACGTCCATCTTCGGACCAAGTTGCGGAACCCAGAAAGAGTGGGCGACATCGGCTGACTTGAGCGTCAGATACAGGTCTGCGACGCCGCCTTCGTCGATGGGGACGTGCAGTTCGCCTGCTGTCACGACCCCGAGGTCGCCATAGTCAAACTCCCACCACCATCGATGGCCGATGACGGTCAACTCGGTCGACCCTTCGGGCGGGCTTGTTCGTTCCAGTTCGAAGATGCCGCGAGCGGACACCATGAAGAGCACGAATACGATCAGGAGGGGAATGACGGTCCAGGCGAGCTCGATGGGGTTAGACCCGTAGACCTGCGGCGGCTCACGATCATCGCCTTCTGGTCGCCGGCACCGAACGATCGCAAATCCGATCAGGCAGAACATGATGACGCCGATGGCGCCACATACACCAATGAGGAGCCACGTGATGTCCAAGATGGTCTCGGCGGGAACACCGACCGGATCGAACATCGTTGGCGTAGGAGCGGGTGCCAGTTGGGGTGGCCTAGCCAAGGCCATCAGCAGTCCTGCGCCCAGTCCACAATGCAACATCAATACCCGACTCCCTTGCTCTAGCCCTAAGGGGCGAGTCGGACGATAACAGGGCAGTCCGCATTGTTGCAAGGGGAGTACCTTGTCTCAGTCATGTCTGCATCCGAGCAATTTCAGTCCGTTCGCGCAATTGCGAAGCGGTTGCAGTCTGCGATCGATACGTGCATGCATGTCGATCGAAGGCGACTTGCCCGACGGATCAGGCGGTTGAAAGGTCGGAAGAACGAACCGGTCGCTCGTCAGGGACTTGCTCGAGTAGAAGTGCAAATCGCCGAATCATCGGCTCGGGCTTCAGCACGACGGGACCAGGTTCCGGTGATGCCGCCAGATCCCGATCTGCCAATCGCGCGGCACAAGCAGGAAATCATCGAGGCGATGACGTCTTCGCAGTGCGTCATCGTGTGCGGAGAGACCGGGTCGGGCAAGACGACGCAACTTCCTCGGTATTGCCTTGAGGCGGGGCGGGGAGTCTTCGGCACAATTGCGCATACGCAGCCTCGGCGGGTCGCCGCTCGCTCGGTCGCGGCCAGGATCGCCGCCGAACTCAAGACGCCTCTGGGAGAAATCATCGGGCATCAGGTGAGGTTTGATCGATCAGGCGGCCGAGGGTCGCTCGTCACGATCATGACCGACGGCATGTTGCTGGCGCATCTTGGCGGAGATCCAAAGCTGGAGCAATACGACACGATCATTCTCGATGAGGTCCATGAGCGAAGCGTCAACATCGACTTTCTGCTCGGAGTGGCTCACCGACTTCTTGCCAAACGTCCGGACCTCCGACTGATCATCACATCGGCCACGATCGAGGCGGAGCGATTTTCCAAACACTTCGGCGGCGCGCCCGTGATCGAAGTGTCGGGAAGGGCGTTCCCTGTCGAACTCGCTCATGCTCAGGCAGCGATTGATCTGGAAGGGCCTGATGCAATCAGCCGAGCCGTGACCGACGCGGTGCGACAGGCCGATTCGTTGACCGGGGGGGAGGGCGACACGCTTGTGTTCCTTCCAGGCGAGCGCGAGATTAGGGCCTGCATTCGGCGGCTTGAAGGCATATTCCCCGATCGACAAGTATTGCCGCTCTATGCCCGGCTTTCGATGGCAGCGCAGGAACGCGTGCTTCGGTGTGGGGCGGGTCGGCGGATCATCTGTTCGACCAATGTGGCGGAAACGTCTTTGACAGTGCCATCGATTCGCGCGGTCGTGGACGTCGGTTTGGCGCGGGTTGGGCGATGGTCCGCGAAACGACATGTGCAGCGTCTTCCGGTCGAACCGATCTCTCGAGCTTCGGCAGTGCAGCGTGCCGGTCGAGCAGGTCGCGTGGCACCGGGTGTGTGCATTCGGTTGTATTCCGATGAAGACTTCGCTGAGCGGCCGGAGGAACTCGAGCCGGAGATTCGCCGGACGGATCTTGCGGGCGTGCTGCTTCGAATGGCCCAACTCGATTTGGGCGATCCGTTCTCGTTTCCCTTTCTGGATGGACCGAGAAGGACCAGTGTGTACGAGGCGCAGCGCCTGCTTGATGATCTTGGCGCAACGGAGGCGGGAAGGCTCACTGCTGTCGGTCGCGAAATGGCCAACCTGCCGGTTGAACCTCGCGTCGCGCGCATGCTGCTTGCTGGGCGAGACGGGCGATGTCTGGACGCTGTTCTGGTCATCGCTGCGGGCCTTGCGATTCCTGACCCTCGCCTTCGACCACCTGGTGAGGAGTCCCAGGCCGATGCGGCGCATCGGCAGTTGGTTGGCGGGGGAGACTCCGATTTTCTCGGTCTCTACCGATTGTGGCAGCATCTCGTACGGCGATGGCAGGATGAAGGATCGTCGGCCACGCGGCGATGGTGTGTGACCAATCACCTCTCGTGGGTTCGGATGCTGGAGTGGAGAGACATACATGGTCAGTTGAGGCGGGCGCTCAGAACACCGGGGTTGCTACATGCCAAGGATCCGCCGGTCCGTCCCGGCCCCGTGCATCGCGCGTTACTCAGCGGGCTCGTTTCGCAGATTGGACGGCGGACCGATGATGGCGACTACGAGGGACCAGGTGGTCGCCGCTTCCATATTCATCCCTCCAGCATCATCGCCAGAGAGAAACCTCTGTGGGTGATGGCAGGCGAACTGGTCGAGACCTCGCGGCTCTGGGCGCGAACATGCGCGGCGGTTCATCCATCCTGGATTGCTCGCGTGGCGCCACACTTGGTGAAGCGTCAGTACAACAAGCCGCGGTGGGATACTCGCCGCGGCTTTGCGACGGCGATTGAAGAAGTTTCATTGAGAGGGCTGGTTGTTTCGAAGGGGCGGCGAGTCAATCTCGAGCCGATCGATCCGGAACTGGCGCGGAGTGTGTTTATCGATCATGTCTTTGTCAGTGGCAACGATGATTTTGGCGTGGACGCGATTGCTGAAAGCCGCGCGGCCCGGCGTGCCATTGAGTCGGCTGAAGATCGACTGCGAACACGAACACTGCTGTTGCCATCGTATCGCCGCGAGGAACTCTGGCAGCAACGCATCCCCAGCCATGTGATCGGGATGAAATCGCTGCAATCGTGGATTCGTGCCGCCAGCAGGGAAGAAGTCAATGCGCTTCAACTTCGTCCGCGTGAGTTGGTGCGGGATTCGCGTCACGACTTGTACGATCCGGCGGACTATCCCGACACGCTTGATCTGGGGTGCGGCCCACTGCGGTTGTGCTATCGCTTTGCGGAGGGCGAACCCGACGACGGGCTGACGATCGACGTACCCCTCGCCCGAATCGGAGATGTCGATCCAGAACGAGTGGACTGGTCGGTGCCGGGGATTCGACGCTTGCGGATCGAGGCTGTTCTGCGGGGTCTCCCCAAAGATGTTCGGCGAGCATTTATGCCTCTTCATGAGTCTGTCCAATTCTGCCTCAAGGCACTCGCCGATACGACGGGCGATTTTTTTCAGCGGCTCGCTGATGCGGCCTCGCGGAGTGCTGGAGTAGCGATTTCGGCGGCAGAGTGCCGCCGCGTGGATCTGCCGGACGCTTTGATTCCACGATGGCAGGTCTTAGCTAGTGGGCAGGTCCTCGCGACCGGTCGAGATTTTGGTGCAATACGACACCAACTGCGAGGGGCGTATCGCGAGGCCATGTCCTCGGCCGCCTCCTCGCACCCGTTGTCTTCACAGGGGCATGTTGTGTGGGACATGGAAGATCTGCCCGTCCGGACAACGATGCGGGTCGCTACAGAGTCGGTGCCGGCTGCGGTGGTGCTTGTTGATCGCGGAACTGCCGTGGATGTCGAGGTGCGTCCATACCGCGGAGGTGAGGCGGCGATGCATCGGCTTGGTGTGCGGCGGCTCGTGGCGTTTTCGCTTCAGGGGGAACTCGATGCTGCGATCGACGCCAGCAGCGACCTCGCCCGAATGGGCCTTCTGGCGACGAGATGGGGAGGGGAAACGCGGTTGCGGCGGGATGCACATGTCATCGCCATCGATCTTGCAGGTCTCGGCGATGCTGATGTGAGAACCGCATCCGCATTTCATGAGGCATGTAACCGAGTGTGGGCGAAGATTGCCGGCGCGGCCACGGATGCTGCTGAGCGGTTGCAATGGGTGTGCGAGGAGGCACTGGAGTTAGATCGGGCGATCGGGCAACGAACTGACGACGATCCGCTCCGGCTCGAAGCAGAGGCGACCATGGGTCGCTTGCTCGGTGGATCATTTTTAGCAACTGCGAATCCCGCTTGGCTGGTTCGTGTGCCAGTGTGGCTGCGTGCTCTGGCAGGGCGACTGTCGGGGTCCGGAGTGTTCGCTGATGCCGAAATGACTTCATGGGATCAGGCGGTTGATCAGGGACTCGCTGCGGTGTCTCCTCTCACGCCGAGTATCGCTCAGATGATCTGTCTGCTGGAGGAATACCGCGCTGCTCGGCATGGCACCAAATCCGACGTCGTTGTGACGTCGGGGGTGCTTCGGGAACAGTGGAATGCTGTTCTTCGAGATGCCGTGGTGTAGACCGGAAAGCTGAAGTGGTGATGGTGGCCGTGGGGCTCAGGTGGTGCAGCTGCCGAATGCATTTATGAGCAGAAGCAGGTCCGAGAGATCAACCATGGCGTCGTGGAGGCTCGGTATCTCGCCGTATCCAGTCGCCGTGTCGGAGGGACTTGAGTGCGCCGTGGAAGCGGCCGTCGTGCTGTTGCAGCCGAAACTCGCCATCCATTCCATCGAGTGCCTCGGTTCGCTTGAAGCCACCAACGCTGAGGTTGAGTACCACAGGTTTCGCCAATCGAATGGACTTCGATTGGGAGCCAGGCAGGGAAATGGATTGAATTCCATTCCAACTGTCGAGGCCCTTGATGGAGTTGTGGAGGGTTGGGTTGGTGCTTGCGAGTGCTAGGACGGCGGCGGTGGTGATTGTCATGGTGAACTCCCGTGCTCACACCTGGTGGGGGGCAGTCGGATTATGTGACTGAGGAGCCTGCCAAGCTCCGGAACCCCTTCGCTCGCAGAGCAAAAAACGCACGGCGGCCGCTCTATGCAATTTTTGCATAAGGGTTAGCACCTCGACCGCCCGCCAAGTGCTTGAGTGGGTGATGAGATGTAGTGGTCGGCGAGCGCTGTGGTTCAGCCAGCTTCGACTGTGTCGTGCAATGGTCGC
>JAAERN010000165.1 GCA_024230295.1 Planctomycetota bacterium | reverse complement strand
GCAGTTGTTGTTCCTCTCCTGATCCTATGCAGGTGAAGTCGAACCAAGACAACATTTATGTTGAGCCAGCTAAGTAAGCCTACTTGGCTTCTTTTCAGTGCACCGCCGTGATTCTAGGAGGATCACGGCGGTTTATTTTTTAGAGGAGGCCGGCGATGACCAGACTGACGATGGCCATGACGTTAATGAGGATGTTCATTGAGGGGCCAGAAGTGTCCTTGAGTGGATCGCCCACGGTATCGCCAACGACACTCGCCGCGTGTGTGTCGGAACCTTTGCCGCCGTTGTTTCCGTCTTCGACGTATTTTTTGGCGTTATCCCAAGCGCCGCCAGAGTTGGACATCATGAGAGCGAGGAGAACACAGCCGAGGAGAGCTCCGCAAAGTGTTCCAGCGAGGGCCTTGGCTCCGCTTTGAGTTCCTTCGTCGCCGATCCATTCAAATCCGAAGCCAACGATCAGGGGGGTGCCCACAGCGAGGAGAGCGGGTCCGATCATCCGCTTGGTGGCGGCAGCGGTTGCGATATCGATACAGCGTTCGGTTTCCGGTTCGGCTTTCCCGGCGAGGAGGCCGGGAATTTCGCGGAACTGACGGCGGATCTCGGTGATCATCTCAAAAGCCGCTTCGCCGACGGCATTCATGGTGATGGCTCCGTTAAGGAAGGGAATGGCTCCCCCGATGATCAGTCCGACAAAGAAGAGGCGGAGCGAATCGGGATCGGCGAGATCGAGTGAGATTTCCGTTTTCTGAATGAAGGCAGTGATGAGGGCGAGGGCGGCTAGTCCGGCTGCACCAATGGCGAAGCCTTTTCCGATCGCGGCGGTGGTATTTCCGACGGCATCCAGTCCATCGGTGATGGTGCGTGTTTCCTTGCCCATTTCAGCCATCTCGGCAATGCCTCCGGCGTTGTCAGCGACGGGGCCGTAGGCATCGATAGCCATGGTGATTCCCACCGTACCAAGCATGCCGACTGCGGCGAGGCCTACTCCGTAGAGGCCGGCAAATTCGTAAGAGATATAAATGGTCGCGGCGATAGTGAAGAGAGGAACGACGACAGACCTGAGTCCCACTGCGAGTCCGGAGATCATGAGCGTGGCCACTCCGGTTTCGCCTTGATGGGCAATTTCACGAACAGGGGCGCCACCAGTGTAGTGTTCGGTGATGAGGCCGATGATGATTCCTCCGACGGCCCCGGAAAGGACGGCGAGAGCGACATTCTGGGAGAGGCCGAGTGATGATCCGACGATAAATGCAGCAACGATGAAGAGAATGGCTGATCCGATGGTGCCATATCGAAGTGCTTTGGCGGGGTTCTTGTCGGACATGGTTCGGACAAGGAAGATCCCCAGAATGGAACAAATCAAGCCGACGGATGTCAGGATGAGAGGAAGCTGAAGAAGAATGGATGGATTGGATGCAGCGCCAAGTTTTTCGATCGTGGCTGCGGCAATGCCGCTGTTGGCTTCGGCAACACGGGCGCCAAGAGAGGCTCCGATCGCGACGGTGGCGATTTGGGCTCCGCAGTAGGATTCGAAGATGTCTGATCCCATTCCGGCGACGTCACCAACATTGTCTCCGACGTTGTCTGCGATCACGCCCGGGTTGCGGGGGTCGTCTTCAGGAATGCCAGCCTCGACCTTCCCGACGAGGTCAGCTCCAACGTCGGCAGCCTTGGTGAAAATACCACCGCCGACGCGGTAGAAGAGAGCGACGAGTGAGGCTCCCATGGCGAAGCCTTCGAGGATTTCGGCAAGATGGGTGGAGTCTGATTGGAAGTAAACGAAGAGGCCACCCAGTCCAAGAAGGCCCATTGAGGCGACGGTGAGCCCCATCACGGAGCCTCCGAAGAAGGCTACG
>JAAERN010000164.1 GCA_024230295.1 Planctomycetota bacterium | reverse complement strand
GTGGATCACATCCACCTGCTTACGATCGCGAAAATGGAAGGCGAAATGTGGGCCGGCGGCCTTGTAATCCGGGCCTAACAAGGCGAGTCCGTCGCGACCTTCCCCGGCTTCGAGGTAGCACCAGTCGTCGGCGCGCCAGACCAGGTGCATCCCCAGATCGGTGTAGAAGGCAACAGCCCGATCGACGTTCTCAACGCGGATCGCCACATGACCGAGACGATTCACACCCGTCGGTTGATCAGCTGTTGCCATCGGATCAGGCCTCCTTCAACCAAGCCGCTGCATCGCAAGCGTGGTAGGTGAGAATCAGATCAGCCCCGGCGCGCTTGAAGCTCAACAGGGTCTCCAGCACAACGGCCTTTTCATCGATCCAGCCACGCTCCGCCGCGGCCTTCACCATCGAATACTCACCACTCACGTTGTAAGCAGCGATAGGGAGTTCTGACTCCTCACGCAGGCGATGGATGATGTCGAGATAGGCCAGACCGGGCTTCACCATCATGATGTCGGCGCCCTCCTGCTCGTCGAGCTGGGCTTCGGTGATGGCTTCCCGGGCATTGGCGGGATCCATCTGATAGGTGTCTTTGTTTTTGGGGATCGGCTTGCTGCCGGCCGCACGCGGCGCGGAGTCGAGGGCCTCCCGGAAGGGTCCGTAGTACGCGGAGGAGTACTTCGCCGTGTAGCTGATGATGCCCACATGTTCGAAGCCTTCATCGTCGAGGGCTTCCCGGATGGCACCGACCCGGCCGTCCATCATGTCGCTGGGACCGATCAGATCAGCGCCCGCTTCAGCCTGCACAACGGCCTGCTTGCAGAGCAGTTCAATCGTCTCGTCGTTGAGGACCACGCCGTCCTGGCTGACGATCCCGTCATGACCATCGCAGGAATAGGGATCCAGGGCGACGTCGGTCATGATCGCCATCTCGGGGATGGCTTCCTTGATCTGGCGGATCGCTCGCGGAATCAGGCCATTGGGGTTGAAGCACTCAGCCCCGTCTTCGGTCTTCAGTCCCTCAGACACCTTGGGGAAGAGAACGATGCAACGCACCCCAAGGTCGTAGGCACGCTGCACTTCGCCGGTGAGGGCCGCAAGGCTCCAACGGCTGGCACCAGGCATGGCAGCGATTGGCTCCACCTCAGCGCCTTCATGCACAAAGAGGGGATAGATGAAGTCTGCAGCCGAGAGGCTGTGCTCACGCACCATGGCGCGTAGGGCGGG
>JAAERN010000163.1 GCA_024230295.1 Planctomycetota bacterium | reverse complement strand
GTGGATCACGAAACCCACACGCGGGATATCAAACGCCTCGGAGGGCTCAGGCATCTGATGCCAGTCACCTTCGTCATTGGAACGGTGGCGGCACTGTCCATGGCCGGCATCCCCTTGTTCAATGGGTTTCTCTCAAAAGAAATGATGCTGGAAGAAGCGTCCCACACCTATTGGATGGGCAATCCGTATGTCGTGCCCGCTCTGGCGACGTTTGGCGCGCTTTTGTCGGTGGCTTACTCGCTCCGTTTTATTTCGCATGTCTTTCTTGGGCCTGTTCGCGATGACTACCCGCACAAACCTCATGATCCACAGTTTGGAATGTGGGCAGCGCCGGGATTACTCGTGGTGCTCGTCGTTATCATCGGTGTCGCGCCGTTCCTCGCCGAAGGTATTGTGACCGCAGCAGCCGACGCTGTTACAGGCGCACATCTGCACCCGCATCTAAAGATCTGGCATGGTGTGACCCCCGCGCTTTGGATGTCGATCGCAGCCATCGTTGGTGGTGCACTGCTCCTGAGCCTTCATGCGCCGCTGGATCGCATCTGGAACGCCCTTCGTCGTCCGGAAGCGAAAGACATCTTTGATGCGCTGATCGCGCGGCTGGTATCAGCAACACGTTGGACCACCGAGATCACCCATAATGGTGCCATCAGCCGGTACCTTGCCATCTTCACGGTTGCCTCGGTGTGGCTGGGGTGGGTTGCCTTTTCGGGAAGCGGGCTTTCCGCACCAACGCGTGAGCTGCTTCCGGTCCCAGCCGTGATTGCCGTCGGTTGGCTTCTGCTCATTGTCGCAACGGTGTCAGTGGTTGTCATGCACCACAATCGCTTCCGCGCTTTGGTGCTCATCGGGATCATTGGGCTGTCCATCTCAGCAGGCTTTGTATATCTCTCCGCGCCGGATCTCGCGCTCACACAAATCTCGGTCGAGACAGTCACGATCATGCTGCTGCTTCTGGCACTGCACTTCATGCCGCAGATCACACCGAAAGAGAGCCCGCTTGGTCTGAAAATCCGCGATGGTTTCATCGCGCTTGTCGCAGGGGGTGGTGTGGGCGCAGTTGCCTATGCGTTCCTGATGCGCGATGTTGACACGATCTCGGGCTTCCATCTTGCCAACAGCTATGAAGGCGGCGGCGGCACCAACGTCGTCAATGTCATTCTGGTGGATTTCCGGGTGTATGACACATATGGCGAGATCATCGTGCTTGGGATCGCTGGTCTTGTCATTTACGCCCTGATGAACGCGCTGCTTGACGGGCCAGCGGCGCGGCGCCTCAAGCAGGTCGTCTACGATTATGACCGCTCCCGCGATAGGCACCCAATGATGATGGTGGTTGTAACGCGCGTGTTGATGCCAATTGCGATTCTCGTCGGTGTGTACATCTTCCTGCGTGGGCACAACCAACCCGGCGGCGGCTTTGTTGCGGGTCTCGTGATCGCCATTGCGCTATTGATGCAATACATGGCCTCGGGCTTTGCCTGGACCCAAGAGCGCAAACGCATTGAGTACCACACCATGATTGGTCTCGGCGTCGTAATCGCTGGACTGACGGGCGTTGGGTCCTGGCTTGCCGGTGCACCCTTCCTGACCAGTTCCTATACCTACATTCACCTCCCTCCCATCGAGGAGTTCGAACTTGCAACCGCCATGCTCTTCGATCTCGGTGTGTTCCTGACCGTGCTCGGGGCCGTCATGCTGATGCTCTACAGCCTCTCGCGGATCGCACGCTTTGCAGGCGAGACCGTCAACGTCGCACCGATGGACTACGATCCCGGCGAACAAGCCGATGACGAGGAGGACAAGTAGATGGAGATCATAGTTGCGAGCTCCGTTGGCGTTCTCACTGCGGGTGGGGTTTACCTAATCCTGCGGCTGCGCACGTTCCCCGTGATCCTGGGCCTCGCCCTCCTTTCATACGCCGTTAATGTGTTTCTCTTCGCCAGCGGTCGGCTTGCCATCAATATGTCGCCGATCCTGTCAAAATACGGTGACGCCACCTACACCGATCCGCTTCCCCAGGCACTGGTTCTGACGGCAATCGTGATTTCGTTTGGGATGACTGCCGTTCTTGTCATGATCGCGCTGGGCGCGTTTCTGGAGGCGGAAGACGACCGTATTGATCTCGATCTTGTCGGGGAAGACGAAATCAACGGTGAGGATGCAGGCAAATGATGCATTGGATCATCCTCCCCGTCGTTCTTCCGGCACTTCTCGCCCCGCTGAGCGCATTCGTGATGCGCTACGACATTGTTCTGGCGCGCGCGGCTTCTATGGCCGGCACCGTTGCACTGCTCGCGATCTCTGTTCTTCTGATCAACTTCGCGGCTGGCGGGGAAACGTTCGTTTATCGTCTCGGCGACTGGCCCGCACCGTTTGGGATCGTGCTTGTTCTCGATCGTCTGTCGGCGCTG
>JAAERN010000162.1 GCA_024230295.1 Planctomycetota bacterium | reverse complement strand
CCTTAATCAATCTTGGATCGCACTCCAGCCCGATGGGATTCGTCCGCCAACGATCGATCCCGCCGGCGCGTCCTCATCAGAAGCGATCAAGGTCGCCATCAAGACAGCTCAACCGGCCGAGCGAACCATCCACTACACCTTGGACGGTTCTTCTCCGACATCGCGTTCGCGCGTCTACATCAAACCCATCGAAATCTCAGAGACCGGTCTGCTTCGAGCACGCGTGTTTAGTCCAGGCGGACGCCCCAGTTCGGTCGCGGAAGCGTCCTTCGTCATCGATCCTGATTTGCTGCCGCTTGGCGACGCGGATTGGCGGGTGGAAGATGCGGCTGGTGCTAAGCCGCCCAGTGAATGGTCGATCGAAAACGGAACAATCAAGCAGACGTCCAACGTCATGGTGGGCGGTGCACGCGTGATGGAGAACGCCGCGAATGTTGAACGCTCAGGAAGCCTGTTCCTGCTGCAAAACGCGGAGGCCTTTGCCGATGGCGAACTGTCGCTTGAAATCAACTCCAGTGACGACGATGGAGTGGGCGTCGTGTTTCGCTATCAGGATCCTGAGAACTACTATCTCTGGTCGACACATGCCCAACGGCCTTTCCAGGCTCTCGCGATCAAACAAGGTGCACGCTACGAAGTTCTGGCCGAAGAGGCCGAGGGATACCTGAGAGGAAAATGGTTTGCGGTGAAGTT
>JAAERN010000161.1 GCA_024230295.1 Planctomycetota bacterium | reverse complement strand
TGGGGATAGGTCGCCAGCCACTGCGCCCCCAGCGAGTTCTGGACCATGTACTTCACGATCCAGTTGGGCGTGAACAGCTGGGTCGCCGCCGGAATGTCTTCCGACTTCACCACCTTGCCGATGACCTCGTCCTTCTTCTCCGAGATGTAGAACTGGTAGAGCCAGCCGATGATCTCGACCGATTGACAGGCCTCGTTCGTCATCACCTGACGCATGGCCGATAGAATCGAGCTGTCGGACAGCAAATCGTCGGGAATCAACAGTTCCGTGTAATCGGCGATCCGTTCGAACAGAAAGGGCATCTTGCTGTGATAGCTGTTACAAACGGCGATCAACAACAATTGATAGGCCTCGGACTGGGGCGCATCGCTGGCAATCGAACCATCCAATAGACCCATGATCCGAGCATTGTCGGCATTCCATTGAGGATCGATGAATCCCTGTTTGGCCTCTAACAGGATTTCGGGTTGGGTTAGACCGTCGGCGGGCGAGACAACACCGATCGGCGTATAACGGTTGGCGTCCATAAACCGCAGGGCACAGAATCGGTTGAACCAGGTGTAGGCGACCTGTTCGATGACTTGGTCGCGTGAGGTGCTGCTAATCTGTTTTTCCAGTTCGGCCACGGCCGCCGCCGATTCGCGGCGGGCCAACGAACCCTCGGCCAATACGCGATCGAGTTTGGTATCGACGATATCCAATAATTGTTGCCGCGC
>JAAERN010000160.1 GCA_024230295.1 Planctomycetota bacterium | reverse complement strand
TGGGGATGCTGTTGGGGCCGAGGGCAATAGCGGTACCCCCGATGTGGGCTTCACGGAGTCGCTCTCGGAGGCCTCGAGCAATCCGGCGACGGTGGACTACGCAGCCGCTGGCGACACCGCCACCGCCGACGTCGCCAACGGCGATGACGGTACAGACGATCACCAGCATCCGGTCATGGAGAGCGAATACGTCGATCTGGCAACGTTCGGCCTATCGAACGGTAGCAGCCACACCGGACCCTCGGCCACGTCGATCAATGAGAAGGAAGCCCTCTCCCAGTTCGAGATTGATGGCGATGGAACGATTGCAGATACCACGCCTCCGGTGGACGACACTCTGGTCGCTCCGCCGGTGGACGACACTCTGGTCGCTCCTCCGGTGGACGATCACAGCGATCACGATCATGATCACCTGGCCCCTCCGGCGGACGCAGGTGACTACATCGATATCACCACGTGGGGAACCTTCCACGGTTCGAACAACAACTCCGAGCACGATGAACTGGTCGGTGGCCGCACGGCGATCACCACTGAAGCGATGGTGGCTTACAACAACCTCCGCGCTTTCCTTGGACTCTCGGAGTTGACGATGGAAGAAGTCGGTCAGTGGGCGTTTGACGAATCGCTGACCAACAACAGCACCGCCTGGGGCAATGACCTCAAGGGTGTTGGACTCTGGTATGCCATGCAAGGTGCCAAGGTCGGTTGGATTGCAGATGAAGCCTACGATCCTCAGATCCTGGCCGATATCCAGCGAACCGCAAGGCTTGTTGCCGA
>JAAERN010000159.1 GCA_024230295.1 Planctomycetota bacterium | reverse complement strand
GGGATGCTGTTTATGTGAGAGAAGTATGCCTGTGAGAATTCGATTCGGCGGGTGTTTGGTACTGGCGGTGACCGCCCTTGCCATCGCAAGCAGCACCTTCATTGGATATCAAAAGACCGATGTAAGCGATCCGATTGACTGGGGAATGATTGAGATCAGCACCGACCCCGTTGACATTGTCAACACGGGCGATCTTCTGGTGATGCCCTCTCAGTCCGCCTGCGAGAGATAGCGGGGCAAGAAGCGCCAGCTCAGCCCGCGCACGGGCCCCATGCAGCAATGATCGCGAGCATGTCTTCGACGCCGACAATGCCGTCGCCATCCACGTCATTGTCGCTGCCGCCCCATCCTCCGATGATCGTCAGAATGTCGTTGATACCGGTGAAGCCATCGCCATCGACATCGGTCGGACAAGGTGACTGCGGCGGTGTTATCTCGAATCTCCCGACGTGCGTCTGCCAACCGAAATCGCGGCTGTACTCGGCGACATACCAGAAGGTCGTGTCGTCGGCCGGGTCGATGGTGAGATCGAAGTAGTCGCCGTAGCGTCCATCAGCGCCGTGTGTACCTTGGGCAGTTGACACTGGAAGTCCCATTGTGCCAAGGGAATCGTCAGAGGTTCGGCCGGTCACCTGAATGCCAGGCAGTATCGAGTTGTCACAGTGGCCGAGCACCATGCCGACATCCCCAAGTGCATTGGCCGCAATCGCGGGGAAGTATGTGTCGCCCTGAAGTGGAATGACGTTGCCGCTCTGATGAAGTGCTGGAGAAGCTGGTGTACCAACATCGATGTCGTACCAGCGGGCGCAAGTGCCACTCGTCCCGTTGTCGATCGCATGCGCCGTATACAAGTGTCCATCACGCCAATGCGCGTTCATGATCCGCCCGTCGAGCGTATCGAGGACGCCGCCGGGATTTGGGGCGTCGCCCGAGGGGGGGCTTTGTGCTGGCACATTGCAATCCTCTGATTGAACCGTAGGGTTGGTCGGATCTGTGATTCTGGCGACCCGTAGCGAAGTACTGTTTCGCCGACCGACAAAAAACGCCGCTGGCGCATCGCCATGGTGTTGGGCGCACTGCATGGACGCGTGCCCACCCTTGCGGACATCGTGGATGATTGCCGTGTCGCCTATGAGCAACGGTCCCTTCTCAAACGTCCGGTACAGCACGCCGCCCCAGCCGCTTCCGTCGCCTTGGCCAAAGAGATTGCCGGTGACATAATACGCATGCTCATCGAATCCAAAACCGGGATAGTCCACCCAATGTGTTTCGTTTCCATTCTGCACGATGGACCAGGCGCGGTACTTGAACCACACGCCATTCGGGTCATCGTCGTCGCTCACGGCAAGCGTGATCCACGACTCATCTGTGTCGTTGTAATGTTCAAGGGCAAGCACGACAAACCGATTCTCAACAGCGTCGTAGAAGCACTTTGGATCGAATGTGAAGTCGCCGCATCCGATGTCTTCGAAGAAGCCTGGCGATCCAGTTGAGTCGAGGTACGCTCCGAACTGTTCGGTACCTGTCGTCTTGTCGTACCAAGCAATAGCCATGTTTACTGTGACCAACACGTGGTTAGGGCCGACTGCAACCGATGGATCGGGCGGTGTCCATGGAGTTTGCTGGATGGTCTGAAAGCCCCAGAGATTGCTTGGTGCTGCGCGGGTCGGACCGACTTCGCCAGCGCGGAGATCGTTCGGCTGCCCATCTTCTTTGCCCGCCGGCTTCTGTGACTTGTGCGGCGGCAGCAGCGTTCCGGGCCGCGCCGTGTTGCCCTCCCAAGGCCCAGTCAACTGGTGTTGGGATGCAAACGTTGATGTGTCAATAATGGTCGGCTCACAGGTCCACGTAGCGGACACATTGTCGTGCGTGACGTCAATCGTCGGAACATCGGTGGGCCGGGGGAGACCGGTGCTAGGTGACCAACCGAGGGGCCATGCGGGGCTCGCCGGTGGTTCTGGGTGAAACTCGATCGTGGAGGCGGTGCAGCCAGCTAATGCGGTGATCGTGACGAGCTGTCCGAAGTACGCGATCCGGTGCATGGCGATCTCCCCAATAGTTCTATGAGGTTTCCCCATCCTAAGATACCGTGCACGTGCGGAAGCCCTACGCTTTTTTATGAATCTGCTGAATGACGGGGGGATATGAGATGGCCACATCACAGTCTGAGCTATCCCGCGGGCGTTATTTTTCCGCCGAACGGGAAGGCGGGTGCCTTGCGGGGTAGCCGCTGCGAACGAAAGGGGATCACTATGTTGACACGCACGCAGCGACGGTCGATGCGTATTGCGGGAGTGCCGCTTTCGAACTGCTGCTGACATTACAGAACGAACTCAACTATTAGAAAATTATGATCGGTCCCGACGGGGTCAGCCTGCTCTCCAATCTGGAGTCATTCCAGTACGGACCCTGATTGGAAACCAAGATGTGCTTTCTCTCGCCACCATCTTCGCTCGGATCCAAATCGGAGCCGAGCGGAGGGTGCGTTTCTTGTCATGCACGCCGATCTTTGCAAATACAGCTCAGCCCCGGTCCAAAGACTGGGGTGGATCCGCCAGCGAATCGCTGGAGTGATAACAACACACCCTCGCTCGACGTCAAACTCGCGAGCACTTCTTGGCGGCCTGTTAGTTGGAGTCGCAT
>JAAERN010000158.1 GCA_024230295.1 Planctomycetota bacterium | reverse complement strand
GACCGGGCCGATAGGCCCAGTGGCGGTCTCCCGATCTCCTGCCCAGCAAACAAGCCCCTGTTTCCGTGAAACCAACGGCCGATTTTGCCGTATCGTGGAGATTGTGGGGGCCGGTGATGGGAAGACTGGTCTGAGTAGTTTCTCAATGGACATTGATGGTGTGTGGGCAACCGCGAGGTGGTCACAGTGCCACCGCACACAAACCATCGTTCACGCTTGAATGACGGAGATTTGTCAGTGATTTTTGTATCCGAAACCACTCTGATTGTCGCATCACTGTGTTCGGTAGAACCCGTCCTGAACCACTACTGGACAACAATCACCGAACCCTCCTACCAATTGGATGATGTTGCCGCGGAGGGCAACAGCCTCTTGGAATCGTTCGGCTGTGAGATGATTGGTATTGGTTCGGTTGAGAGTATTGAGATCGTCGATGGAGACGTCTTCGTGGGAATCCCCACGGCGTGGCCCAAAGGATCTTGTGTCCAGAGTCAACTCTCTTGGGGAATGGTTGCCCGTATTTTCTCATCAAACACGCCGAGCGTCATCCAGTGGTTGTATGAAGCCATCCCCAACAACGATGTCAACCTATTTGGAACAAGCATCGGAGCATCAGGTGGCTTCTTGGCGGCTGGAGCGCCCCTTTACAAGGTAGACGAGAAACCTGTCGGTCGGGTTGATCTCTTCACCCTTGACAGCGAGAGTAATACATGGTCATTCGCCAATCAAATTCTCTCTGGCGATGACCGCGATCACTTCGGTCTACAAATCGCTGGTACGGCCAATTGGCTTGCCATTGGAAACACGAGTCTGTCCTATGAGGCACCGAACTTTGCAGCCATCTCCATTCTTCAGGCTCCTTCATTTACGAGTGGAGTGACAATTGGGGCACCTGACGAGAGCAGTTCGTTCTTTGGACTCTCCTTGGCAATTCATGAAGCAAGCGGCCCGACCAAAGAAACCTTCCTCATCGCAGGCGCGCCTGCGAATGTTGGGGTTGGGACGGAATTCAACGGAGCCTACGTCTACCGCGCCATCAATGGGCAGTGGTCTACGGAACCCTCACTGCTCACACCCGAGGAATGGAAGATTGGGCAGATTGGTGATGCGGATCATCGCACAGACTGTTTTCAGTACGGCTCTTCGGTCGCGATCACTGAGGCAGGTGACTCCCTCTGGGCATTTGTCGGTGATCCACTCTTCGATAGCCCAGGATGCCACACAAACGCCACTGAAGATGGAAAGGACGCGGGCTGTGTCTATGTCTATCAATACTCGGATGGAACATGGACACAGTTCCAGAGGATCCATGCCCCGGACTGTGTTGAAAATGCCCACTTTGGTTGGTCGCTGGCTGCCGATGGAAACATCGTTGTTGTGGGATCTCCACTGGGTGGTATTCAGGATCCTGACGCACCAGTAGATCCACACAGCTCTACAGACGGCGCGGTCTACATTCTTCGCTACAGCGAGGGGCGGTGGCTGCTTGCAGAACGCCTCGATCGTGTCTGTAGTCCCAGCGACCATTACCGCGTTGGCCATGCAGTTGATGTCGATGTCATGGACACTGGCGACATACATATCGTCAGTGGGGGTGGCCCCTCATCATCGCCAGCCATGACAGAATGGATCATCGACGGAACGCTCGATGCAGCGGATGACTGTAATACCAATGGGATTCAAGACAGCGCCGAACTTGGTGCTGGCATCGCAAGAGACGCCAATGCAGATGGCGTTCTGGATCAATGTCAGTTGGATGAATTGGATGGCAATGGCAATGGGGTTCCTGATGACTACGAGCAGAGCGAATCAACGCGCCTTGCCGTCGTGTTCCTCATCGAGGGGGCCGAAGCAACCTCACAAGAGGCGTTTGATCTCCAAATCGCCGGACTAATGGAGTCTGTGGGGCACGTAGACACCACTCCGTGGCCACTTGGTGGCCGTGTCTTGGTCACCATGGTCGATGAGCATGGCCCGATCGAACCATTCAGGGGGCTCACCGGCGATTCCATTTTCATACCTCTCGAAGTAGCACCTGGAGATGGCACTAGAACGACGCTTGCCGCCGCTATCGAACAGCTCACCAAGGCAGATGCCATCGAAAGTTTCCGTTATCTCAACAAGCGACTTTCAAAGGCGCAAACAGCCATTGATGATCTTGCGTCCGACCTTGCTGAAGACGGGAACGAAGAAACATCTATCGACCAATATGGTCGTCTCTTCGTCTTGCTTGGCGACACCAACGTGCCCAGTCTGGGTTCAGATGGCAATTGTCCGGTTGGCGAGATCAATGGTGTGTGGACCGCGACAGAAGACTCCGCGTACATTCGCTACTCCATTCCGCGAACTCGTATTTGCTCCGGACTTCTTTCCGGCGGCAACTGCGATGGCGTCTTGGAGACCGATGCCGCCAAGGTGCTTCGCCTGGTCACCAACCACCTTGACTCGCCCACCCTTCAATTGACTGATGAGATTGGTGCGGTGGAGTGCATCTCATCCGCCGCCGATATTCAATCACTGTGCGACACGTGTGGTGACGGCCTGATAGACGAGTTGGCTTGTGGGTGGGATCTCAACGACGACGGCTCTGTCAATGTCAATGATCTGCTCATCGTCGTCGCTGGATTTGGAACCATCTACGACGTCGATGAATTGCTCGATCTGCTGGCTCAGTTCGGCTGCACGCATTAGCAGGCTGAGGGATGTACAATGCCCGGCTCGGCCGACTTTGCTCGTTGGCCGCATCCTGACCCTCAACCAGTCGAGACTGCACGCCATGCGTCGAGCCAAAATTAGCATCATCGGAGCCGGAAACGTCGGGGCATCCTGTGCCATGTGGGCCGCCGCGAAGGAGCTTGGAGACATTGTGCTGGTGGACATCCCGGACAAGGTCGGTGTGGCGCAAGGCAAGGCGCTCGACCTCGCGTGCTGCGGTCCGATTGAACGCTTCGACGCCGAGATCATCGGCACGAGCGACTACGCCGATGTCGCAGGCAGCGATGTCATCATCGTCACCGCTGGCATTCCGCGAAAGCCCGGCATGAGCCGTGACGACCTGATCGCCACGAACGTCAAGATCGTCCGAAGCGTCAGTGAGCAGATTGCCGCGAACGCCCCTGACGCTGTTGTCATCCTTGTGAGCAACCCACTTGATGCCATGGTCTACACCGCATGGAAGACTACCGGCTTCCCCACCAATCGCATTGTCGGGCAGGCTGGCTGCCTCGATGTCGCACGTTTCCGAACGTTTATCGCTGGCAAGATTGGTTGCAGCGTCGAAGACGTTTCGGCCCTACTGCTCGGCGGCCATGGTGATGACATGGTGCCGCTCGCGAGCTACACCAGCGTGCACGGCATTCCCGTTGGACAGCTGCTCCCAGCAGATGAGATCGCCGCGTGCATCGAGCGGGCAAAGATGGGCGGCGGCGAGGTCGTCAAACTCATGGGCACAAGTGCCTACTACGCCCCGGCGAGTGGCAGCGTGCAAATGGCCGAGGCGATCATCAAGGACAAGAAGCGAATTCTGCCGTGTGCGGCCTACTGTGATAGCGAATACGGCGTCGGCGGATACTTCGTCGGTGCCCCCGCTGTCCTCGGCAGCGGCGGCGTCGAGAAAGTCATCGAAATTGATCTCAATGCCGACGAGCAGGCGCTCATGGACGAATCAGTCAGCCATGTCAAGGATCTCGTCGGCACGGTCCGTGAGACCTTCCCCGATCTGGCCTGACATCAAGTCGTTTTGGCGGACGTCATTCCCAGACTGACAAGAGCGCCAACACATCACCGATCGCAATGACGCCGTCGCCATCAAGGTCTGCCTCGCCGCCGCCTGTAGAAGCCCACACATCCAGAATCACGAGCAGGTCGCCGATACCAATCGACCCATTGTGGTCAAGATCGCCGTAATCGAATGGCCAATCGGTCGTCTCGTCGTTGTCGCTGGGCTCCATGTATGGAGGCTGATCAACTGAGATTTGTCCAGAGAACGGCTGCTCGATGACACGTTGAAACTGGCCGTCACGGAACACGAACGTTGAGCCCGCTGCGCCGGTCTGGATAAGTGGCACATACAACCACCCCGCGCCGCCTGTCGCCACACCGGCAACAGGGGCCTGCACTGCCAATGGTTGATCAAAGGCCATCGTCTTGAGATCAAGACGATGCACGGCGGTTGCGCCGGGCGTGGTGACATAGAGCATATGGTTTCGGTCATCCACGGCAACCTTCGGAAGCGCACCGGCATCAATCGGCAATTGTGTGATCGTCGTGACGCCTTCCGTTGGATTGACATAAAGCAAGGATGCGCCATCAGCAATAAGAAATCCTGCCGCAGTGTCAGCCGTCCCGGACCACCAAACGGCATCCAGTAGGTTGGTCAGCGGGAACTGCCCAAGCACCGTGCCTTGCGGCGAGATAACCGTCCCTGTTCGAGTGTCCTGATCAACAACGTTGATCAACAACATGGTGCCGTCGGGGGCAACACGGACGCGTCTGATGTTCTCCAACGAGATTCCAATGTTGATTGGTTCGGTGACCCCGGTCAATATGTCGTAGCTATACAAGATTCCTGTGGGGCGTTCTACATAGATGTAGATGTTCCAGTCCCACCACAGCGAATAGTCGTACACATTGATGTTGTGCAGCGGTCCAAATAGATCGCGGCCAAGTTGCCACGTGTTGATTGTGAAGTCGTTGGGATCAACCCATCGCACCAGTGATTCACCGAAGTACACAAGATTGTCCTGATATCCGTATCGATTCTCGCCTAGTGGGCAGTTGTCGCTGGCATTGCTCGACCCGATATTTCGATCCCAGTTCCAACTGTCGACAGTCATCTCAACGAGACCGCCCTCAGTACCATCGCCGTCCAAGTCACCGTCTTCTTGAAGCCATACGGTTTCGGTCGTAATGCGGTGTGTTGACACGGTGCGTCGATCTCTGGCCGGATCTTTCAACCGGACGTATCGCCCCGTCACAGGAGATTCGTCGTACCCCATCAAACACATCCAGTGGCCACCGCACCGGTAACCATCGGGCTGATGGTAGAAACCCACATTGGCGAGGACGACATTCCCAGCCTCCAATCGCAGCAGGGCGGTGTCAAAGTCGCCACCTTTCTCCCAGTTTGATCGAAGGTCTGAAATCCGTCCGTAGTAGCCGATGTAGAACGTGTCCGCGTACCGATCAAGGAAAACTTCCAGCCCGTCGATCAAGTGCGTAACACTGGTTCCATTGCGAGCATCGGTATCCATTTCGGCACCGATTGAGTCGATATAGCTGGTGATGTCCGACCACTCTTGAATGACAAAAATTGGGTCAGATGCAGTGGGTTGGTAATCGGCTGCGTCGTCGGTAACGGTCAGTGGTGAGAGCAGTGGCCACCCGTTGTTGGCAAGCCACTGCAGACCATCGGCAGCGGAGGTCGGACCACAGTGGAACGAGCCACCATCATCAAGCCCGGTGCGAACCTGGTGGAAGTCTGGTGGGTCCATGTAGTCAACAACGAATGGTCCGGCGAGCACGAACGGTGTGCACAGACTCAACACAACGATTCCAAATGATTTCATGGAGGTGGGTCCTTCCTCGATAGGCAGCAACGTACCCAGTGTCTGGTATTCGTCCGCAGATTGGTCTCAAAAACCACAAACTTCCTTCGAAGAGGCGTCTTCGCGTAGTGCTCAAGGGGCCAACAGGGTTGCTTTCGAAGTATTCCTTGGAGTATTTTTCATTTTGAGTAACCTCCAAGCCGCATCCGACGCATGGGCTGGTTCGGGGGAGAACAACCTGGCTGCCCACAAAAACTCTCCCGCCGGAATACAAACATCGTCAAATTCTGTTTCTGGCGTTGCTGCTGTGGTGCCTCGTGTCGGCGGTCGGGGTGAGTGCAATGACTCAGAAGAACGATGGTGGTACTTGTGGCCAAGCAGCATTGACGAGATTTGGCGGAGCACCTGTGGGTCGTGTGGATGGCCCGGGTGTCGTTGACGCAGGAGACGCCCTCACAGTGGGCCTGTTTGTGGAACCTTGATTCTGGCCAAGCCCCTCGATCTGGTGATGTGGTCGTGTGGGGAGAGGCCCTAACACTTGTTTTGGGTCTGCAATTGGGCATTTTGGGGGAGGGGTGTTGCAGATGGAGACCGGAATACGGTTGTCGGTAATCAGTAGATTTGTGTTGATCATATGTCTGCAACCGTTTATCTTCGTCGACGCGGAGGCTCGCAGGGGCCTCGCGGGAAGAGATCTGAGGAGAATGATCCTGTGAAATTGATTGCACTTGGTGTACTTGGCATGCTCGCAGCGCCTGCGCTTGGGTCGCACTATGTTGATTTGGTCGGCGACATTGCGACCGGTAACAGCAATCTCGACATTGCCGAGGTTGAGATGACCGACAATGGTGTTGACCTTGAGGTCCGCGTCACCGTGGCCTCACTCGACGGCGACTGGGGCAAGTACCTCATCTTCATAGATGCATTGGATGGTGGTAGTGGCGACAACGACAACGCATGGCAGAGAGACATCAGCGGCCTAAGCGGGATGGACATCTTCGCAGGCAGTTGGCTTGATGGTGGTGGAGGCGTGGAGATCAGTGAGTATGGCGATAGTGGCTGGGAAACTAGCCTCTTTGATGTTTCGATTTCGATCGACTGGGACAACCACACCTTCTTATGGACCTTTGTCGACATGGTCGCCGTACTCTCATCTACTGGCATCACCGGGTTGGACTTCGAAGTCGCAACCACCGGCGGCAATAGTGGTGATCCCGCCATTGACCTGCTTGGTGGTGAGGGAACGCAGCCGGGTTGGGGAGGGGGATCTCACTCAACCGACCTGATGCACTATGACTTCACAACGATTCCGGCTCCAGGCGTACTGTCGCTTCTGGGCTTGGCGGGCATTGCCGCTGGGCGCCGACGCCGACGCTGAATCGGCCCAGTCCTGATATCCCTATGAATCATTGCCACACCCGCCTTCTGGCGGGTGTGGCTGCTTGTGGGGTGATGAGGCCACTGAGAATCCAGAGAACGAAGATGGGTGGCCGATAGGGGCCAAATGACTGAGCCACACCCCACGCTCTCGATCGACGATCCCGCCAACGTCCCAGAATCGCATATTCCATCTGTCTATGACCTCTTCATCTCTGTCGCAGCGGTGATCTCCATCAGCATGCTCATCTGGCAGTGGACGCTCCCGGATAAAAGTGAGGTTGGGGAACTCCTGTTGATCTTCGACTGGGCCTTTTGTCTGATGTTCTTTCTCGACTTCCTCCGCAACATCGTGATCGCCAAGCGGAAGCTTCGATATCTCTACACGTGGGGTCCTTTCGATCTCATTTCGTCGATACCAGTCATATATGGCCTTCGCGCTACCAGATTGGCGAGGGTCTTTCGGATCGTTCGATTGGTTCGCGGCATCCGGATCCTTGTGCAGGTGTGGTCTCGCGACCGCGCCGCAAGCGTCGTGGCCCTGATGATGGCGAGTGGTATCGCCACGATCATCGGAGTCAGTTCGGCAGTTCTTCATGTCGAACGCGACGCACCCGGCAGCTCAATCAAGACAGGGGCCGAAGCTGCTTGGTGGGGGGTCGTCACTGTCTCTACGGTCGGCTATGGCGATCTTGTACCTATCACCAAATCAGGGCGCATACTCGCCGTCGTACTCATGGTGGTCGGTATCGGTCTGTTTGCCACCTTTGCAGGAGCTATCGCCAACATCTTCATGCGACAGGTACAACGCAGTACCAACACCGACTCAATCGAGGATAGGCTCATTCGCATGGAGCGGCATCAGTTAGAGGCTCAACGTGCGCTGCATCGTCACCTTGTTCGTCTGGAGCAACGTGAGCAAGCCAAGGTAAGCGACTGCGATGACTGATCGGGCGCGGTCAGTCGCCTGACGCCATCATCTCAAGCATGTCCACGCACCGTGTGGCGTATCCCGCTTCGTTGTCGTACCAACTAACGATCTTGAAGAATCGATCATTGAGTTCCATGCCTGCGCCAGCGTCATAGATGCTGCTGTGTGGATCGCCCACAAAGTCACTGCTGACAAGTGGATCCTCGGTGTAGCCAAGCACACCGTTCATTGGGCCATCTGCGGCAGCCTTCATGGCGGCGTTGATGTCGGCCAGACTCGTGGCCTTTTCGGTACGGAACGTGAGGTCAACGCATGAGACATCCGCTGTCGGCACACGCATTGCCATGCCAGTCAGTTTGCCCTTCACTGCAGGCAGGCACAATGCAACAGCCTTTGCTGCGCCGGTACTTGCCGGAATGATGTTCATATAGGCATTTCGGCCGCCTCGCATGTCCTTCTTGCTCGGACCATCCTGTGTCGGCTGCGTCGCCGTGGCGGCGTGAATGGTGGTCATAAGACCTTCTTCAAGACCGAACGAGTCCAAGATGACCTTGGTGATCGGGGCCAAACAGTTGGTCGTGCAGGAAGCATTCGAAAGGATCTTGTGATTCGCCGGGTCGTATTCGTTGCAGTTGACCTTGTACACGAAGGTTGGAATCTCATCGGGCGACTTGGTTGGGGCGGAGAGCAACACTCGCTTGGCACCGGCCTCCAGGTGCTTGCTTGCACCGTCGAGCGCCGTGAAGAAGCCGGTTGACTCAAGCACGTAGTCCACCCCAAGATCACCCCAGCCCAAATTGGCCGGATCTCGCTGACTCAGACACTTGGTGCTGTGCGCGTCGCACACAAGATTGTCACCTTCGGCCCGAACGCGGTGGTCAAAGCGTCCGTGCATCGTGTCGTATGAAACGAGATATGCCAGGTTGTCTGCCGGAACAAGATCGTTGATCGCCACGACGTCGAATGTGCCGCGGCGAACCGCCTCGCGGTAGACAAGCCGACCGATGCGTCCGAAACCGTTGATGCCGATGCGAATGGCCATGCGATGGGACTCCTTGGAGAGTGGGAGTGTTGCGGCCAGCCCTTCCAGGGGCTGGAAAAGAGCCGCATTCTAATGAAACTCAGATACTCCGGTCAGGAACCGGGCCACGGCACATCAGCAACGCCAGCAAGCCGATTGGCAGCCCTTGCGGCCGCAAAGAGCAGGTCGCTGCAACGGTTGATCCACTGCTTCGCAGGCTCTGAAACTCCACCCGACTCCGATCTGGCGAGCGTCACCATCGACCGCTCGCACCGCCTCGCTGCGTCTCGGGCCACATGCAGCCGAGCGGCCAGTTCGGAGCCCCCGGGCAGAACGAAGGACCGCTGTTGGGCGTTCGCCGCATCAACTGTGTCAATCTGAGCCTCAATCGCTATCACGTCGTCAGGGCCAATTCGCTGCACCTTGGCCTCATGTTCGGTTCCAATCGGCGTCGCCAAGTCGGCTCCGAGTTGAAAAACAGATCGCTGCAATGCCTCGAGTGTTGACCGTAAGTCTGAATCTTCACAGGCCGCCACCGCCAAACCCAGAGCCGCATTGAGCCCGTCGGCCTCCCCATAGGCCACCACCCGAGGATGGTCCTTTGACACACGCCCACCACCAAAGAGTCCCGTCGAACCATCATCACCAGTGCCAGTGTAAAGCCGCATGCGAGCAGGGTAACACCGACCTGGTGTGTGATTTATCTGCTTATCAAGAAAGGGGTTGTGTGACTGGACCACACAGAATCCACTGTCATAGCACGAGATAAATGACTCGTCGGGCCGATCCGCTGGCGTCAGCCTTCGAGGGCGGCGACGCCGGAGACGATCTCAGTGAGTTCAGTCGTAATCATGCCCTGCCGCGCACGGTTGAATTGGCGGCTCAGAGTGCGGCCAAAGTCCTTGGCGTTGTCGGTCGCAGCCTTCATGGCGATCATTCGCATGACGTGCTCACTCACTGCAGCTTCCATGAAGAGTTGAAAGAGCAGCGTCTTGACGGTCGTCGGCAGCAGTGTGTCGAGCAACTCCGCGGCGGTTGGTGTGAACTCGTACACGGCCGCTGGGCCCTGTTGTGGTTCACTATCACCCGCGTCTGGTTGCGACAGCGGGAGCACCTGCGTCACATCCGCGGTCTGCCGCGAGACACTGTGATATCGCATGGACACGATCTTGATGGAATCAAACTCGCCCGCTGCATATCGGTCGAGATAGGACTGCGCGACAGCCTCGACATCCTCGTACTTCGGAGCGTCGCCCGTGTTGTACGACTTGGACACCTCGACTCCCTGGAACCGGAAGTACGCGGAAGCCTTCTTTCCGGCCGTCTCAACCACCACATCGGTGTGCGCAGTCTCAGCCTGCCGATACTTGTTCGCTATACGAAGTACGTTGGCGTTGTACGCGCCGCACAATCCACGATCAGAACAGATCACCAACAGCAGATCCTTGCCGACTTTCTCGGGCGGTCCATCGATCAGTGGTGATTCGTAGTCTTCGGCGTTGGATGCTACCTGCCGGACCATCTCGTTGATCATCTTGGCGTATGGTCGCGATTGCTCGGCGCGTTGGCCGGCGGCGGTGAATTTCGCCGTCGCAATCATCTGCATCGTCTTAGTAATTCGGCTGATCGTATTGACCGCGCCGATCCGATTCTTGATTTCGCGGAGCTGTGCCATGAGTCCCGTAGGATAGCAGCCACAAGCCGCCATCGCGGCCTCTGGCCGCTGTGCCTACCCGGTCCAATCGACAGTCAGTCCATCCCAAGCGAGCGCCATGCCCTCTGGAAGCGTGGCATCGATATTGGCGTGCTTGATCTGGTGAGCCATGTGAATGAACCATGTCCGGCGGGCCCCGATGGCATAGGCCTCCTTGACCGCATCGTCGCGGCTCAGGTGCGTGTAATGCTTCCGCTCCCGAAGCATGTCCAAGAACAGGGTCTCAAGGCCAACGAGCCGTGGGCGAGTCTCGTCCGGAATGTCCGAGACATCGGTACACCACGCCAGCGGAAACGGCCAGTCCTGGCCATCATCGGCTTCGACACGGAAACCGAGAATCGGCAGGTTCCCGTGCATGAACCGCAGGGGCTCGATCCGGAGACCAAAGAGTTCGACTGGCTCGCCTGGACTGAGCGGATGCACATCCACATTGGCGATGAAGGAGTCGTTGACGTTCTCGTGCTTCTGGAAGATGTGCTTGTACACACGCTTGAGATGCTCAATGGTGTGCGGCTCGGCCCAGATGTCGATTGGCGTCTTCTGAACGACGTTGAACCGCCGAACCTCATCCAGGCCGAAGGTGTGATCGACGTGGTTGTGTGTGAAAAAAATACCATCACAGCGGGTGATCCCCGCTCGGAGTACTTGTTGCCGCAAATCTGGCGAGGCATCGATCAGAATCGTTCGCTCGCAGTCATCTGGGTCGGTCCAGCATATTGCGGCCGCTGTCCGGAGCCGTGTGTCGCGAGGATCGTCGGACAGGCACGTCTCACAGTCACAACCTATCGTTGGAACGCCTGCGCTAGTCCCGGACCCAAGCACGATGCATCGGGCGTCAGTAATCATGGATGAACCGCCGACTGTGAACGAAGGCAAGCAGTAGCAACACCTTCCGGATCAGGACTCCCACAGATCGCGCTGCCGACCGCAATCCCCTGCGCGCCTGCCGCCCGCAGATCACCAACCAGTTCCGGCGTGATGCCCCCGATCGCCAGATGAGGAAGTCCCCCAATCACTGGAAGCGTCTCCGCTACGCGGCCAATCCCGGCGGCTGTGAGGTTTGGTTTCGTGCTTGTCGAATAAATTGGACCAATGCCGATGTAATCCGCCCCTGCTTTGGCAGCGGCGACCGCTTCGGCGGGCCCGTGTGTACTCAGCCCCACAATGAGTCGCCGGCCACATTGTTTGCGGGCCTCGCCTATCGGCAGGTCGGTCTGACCAAGATGCACACCCGCAGCACCTGCGGCCAACGCCACGTCGAGGCGGTCATTCACGATGACGGGGACACCTGTAGCCCGGCATATATCCATGACCTCTCCCACTCGATCGAGCATTGATCGTGCATCCATGTGCTTCTCCCGCACCTGCACACAGTCGACGCCGCCAGCAAGACCAGCCTCCAATACCTGACGCCAAGGAAGCTGGCACGCCGCCTCGGTCAAGAGCAAACACAGCCGCCACTGCGAACTACCGGTTCCCAGTCGCCGCTCAACCGAGGCGCCAAGGTCATACAGCCGATATCGCAACCGCTCCAAATCCGAGGCCGCTGCAAAGTTGTTGAGTTTGGCGACCTCTTCGAGACTGCGAATGGCCTCAGCTGCCCGCCTTGTCGCGGCGGCAGCCACACTCGCCAAACTGCTTCGAAGATGCTCGGTTGGGGTGTCTATCTGTGTTCCGACATCACCCTCGGTATTTCTGGACCAGACCACGTTCCCTGCGGGCCAAAGTGCTGCAGCCACCACACGCAGATCGTGCCGGAGGCCCTTGAGTGACCCGCTGAGTTCAATGTCATCGAGAATAAATCGAGCGATGTCTTCGAGCGTTCGAAGTCCTTCGCCTCCTCGATTCAGCGCAGCGTCAATGAGGCGGTTGAGAGACATCAGACGGCCATTGTAGAACACCCTCGCCGAGAGAATTCTGTTCTCTCCGTTGATATTGCGGAAGACCAACGCCCTGAACCGATGCCCTGCTCCATGTACCGCACGATTCGAACCGGAACTCCCCGCCGCGGCGTCACCGTCAGCGGCATCACCGCGGCGGCCAAACGGATCCCCGCGAGCCTGAAGCCGCTCAACGAGCAATGTGGTGGCGGATTGGAAGCAGCGCGAACCCGGCCGGGATTCTCCGGCGAAACCGGTCAAATATCGGTCGGAAATGATTCGGCCATCCTGATCGGGCTAGGTGATGATCCGCCGACGGCCAAATCGCTCCGCCTCGCTGGCGCCAAACTCGTCGCGACCCTTCACACAATGGGCGCCACGGCAGCGCATATTGAACTCAATGGCTCGCTCACAGGGCCACTCTCTAAGAACCCACCGGCGGCTGCTCAGGCCATGGCAGAAGGCATGACGCTGGCCAATTGGCGGCAGGAGACATGGCGAGGCGCCGCCGCTGAGGGAGCCGCCGCCTCCGGCACACTTGTGCTGACAAGCAAAGAAGGAGCCACACGTGGGGGGCTCCGCCGAGGATGCATCCTTGGCGAGGCTGCAAATGAAAGCCGAAGGCTCGGATCCACACCCCCAAATATCGCCAACCCAGCGTGGATCGCCCGGCAAGCCCGAAGCATGGCCAAGCGGCTTGGTATGACTTGCCAAGTGATCTCTGCCGCAAAGGCCAAGGAACTTGGAATGGGTGGTCTCACTGCGGTAGGGATGGGGTCATCAAGCCCGCCGTGCCTGGTCCACCTCAAGTGGAAGCCAAAGAAGACCAAATCCTCCGCTCGACTGGCGCTCGTTGGGAAGACGATCACATATGACACGGGGGGCTACTCGCTCAAAATCTCAAATGGTATGAAGGGGATGAAGTACGACATGTGCGGCGGCGCTGCTGTGCTTGGAGCTATGCAAGCCATCGCCACCTTGAAACTACCGGTTGAGGTTCACGCCGTACTCCCGTGCGCCGAGAACATGGTCTCAGAACGCTCCTACCGACCCGACGACATCATCACGATGTACAACGGCGTCACCGTCGAGGTCACCAACACCGATGCCGAGGGACGACTGGTATTGGCCGATGCGCTGGCCTGGACCTGCCGCAAGATCAAGCCGACCCAGATCATCGACATCGCAACCCTCACGGGCGGCGTCGTGGTCGCGCTCGGCGATTGGTGCGCTGGAATCTGGAGCCGCGACGCCGACCTCCGCACAGTGGTCGAGGCCGCTGGAAACCAGTGCGGCGAGCAGGTTTGGCGGCTCCCACTCTGGAAAGAACACCGAAAGTTCATGCGGGCCAAGCATGCCGATATCTGGAACTCTGGGCCAAACCGATCAGGGCATCCCATCCAGGGTGCTGCATTTCTCTCGTACTTCGTCGATCCAGCGATCCCTTGGGCTCACATCGATATCGCTGGCCCGGCCACAACCGACGTAGAAACCGACCTCTATGTTCCCGGGCCAACCGGCTTCGGAGCCCGGCTCTTAGCCGAGACGGTCGCTGCGTATTCCTAGTTCTTCAGAAATCTCACTTCAAGTTGGTGCAAGCAGCGACTCCACCCGAGGTGGAATCAATTTGGCCAACTGCTCGGCAACGCGGTCATAAACCTCCTGCCCCTGACCAATCGGGTCCGCGACGCCACCGCCATCTGGATCCAACAGGTGAATCCGATCGAGAAGTTCCGTGTCCCCAGCCGCCAGATGTGCCGCAGCGGCCTGGTGAGACGAGGTCATACAGAGCACAAGATCGGCTTTTTGGATCATTTCAGGAGTCAACGCCTTCGATCGCCCTGTAAACCCAATACCCCTTCGATCCAGCGCCGCGACAGCTTCGGGCGAGGTTAGAAGCCCGTCCATGGCGGCCACGCCGGCCGAACCGATGAAAAAATCACCTTTGGAGCCGTCGAAGTGGGCACGTGCGATGCCCTCGGCCATTGGGCTCCGGCAGGTGTTTCCGGTACATATAAAGAGGATCGTTCGCACGCCTCCATCATATGGAATCGTGACAAACGGTGAATCTGACTTGCAAGCTGGCTCAGGATCGGATTGAATGCGCGACGATCCAAAGGAGGTTCCAGGTGGAGTTCATTTCCGCTGATGAAGCGGCTGGCGTGATTACGGACCATGGCATTGAGCCTGAGTCTCCCGACGAAGACCATACGTATCTGCGCATGCGCGATGAAGACACCGTGCATCATCACCACGTCGCGGTCGCTGGAACCGCCTGCGAGCCACGTGGTGGGGCTGTAATCTTTGACATTCCGGAAGATCGACTGCCGGACGTCGTCGACCACCTCATGCACAAGTTACATCACTCGCAGCTCCTGCTAATACCAGTAGGCAAGTGGCGAAGTGTGTTTGATGTCGTTGCATTTAGCCTTGCTGCAAATGAAGAGTGGCAACGCATTGATGCAGCTGCAACGGTCGAACTCAACTCGCGAGATCCGCTGCTCGCCGACACTGGTGATCTGCATCTGCTGTGCGATCTCGCGAAAGCACTGCTGCATGATTCAGAAAAGCCTGATCAAGGACTCACTTTGATTTCTGTCGGCCAACCGGTGGTTGTGGAAATTGTCCCAACAGGGGGCGTGCGACTAAGCTTTGGCAACCAAGCTATTGCGGCGGAACTGGCTGAAGTCTACGCAGGCTGATTCTTCCCCTGAATCCACGAGGCATTTTCATGGCAGCCACAGGGCGAACTAAGACTATTCAGGATCTAGTGGATCGAGCGAACACCGCGATCAAAAGCGAGGCGTGGTTCGAGGCCGAACGCGTTTTAGAGCGGGCCTTGACGATGAGCCATGGTCGCCATGACTACGAGGGCATGGTGGAGATTCTTGGGCTGCTCTCCACAGCCCGCGGCGGCCGCCGAAAGATTGCACTCGCCTCCAGAGCAGCCATCAAGATCATCGATGATGCGGTCACAGACACTATGGATGTAGACCGGGGCCGCTACATGGTGCGGCCCCCACTTGTCGGAGCAGACGCCAGGAGGCTTCGACTTTTGGCCCTGGCTCGCGAGACCCCCATCATGGTGCTGTGCCGCGAGCCAACGACTCAACTGGGGCAGATTCCGATTGTCGCAATCGGACCCTTGGGGGCGATTCGAACTCGGATCAATCCGCCTGCCGATGAACACAAGCCAACAGCGGGTTGGTTTCGAGACGCACTGCTTGAGTTGGGTGCCGCTGCAGCGGCAAGGATTGACCCGAATCACATACCGTCACGGCGACTTGAGGCCCTGCTCAGCCTCATTGATACGTTGCCGGAAGATGAGATGCTCCACAACATCGCTATCTCTACTTGCAATGAGGCAATGAATGAGAACATGTAGCATGCAACTATGAGCGAAGGTGGTATCGAAATCGGGGCAAATGATATGACGATTCGTGCAAGGCTCTCGCCGACCTACACCATCAAGACGGCGATGATTGCGATTGTCTGTTTGGTGCTGGGCGTTTGGGGTGTTTGGGACTATGCGGTGGTCATCCCACAACAGGAACGGTTCTTCTCCAGAGCCGAGGTCTGCCGCAGTTACCGGCAGTTGGCCGAACCCATTGTGTCTGGATCCACGCCAACTAGCGAAAACGAAACTGTTGCGTTCATGAACACCGTGCTCGACAACCTTGCTATCGAGGGTGGGGCGGAGATCCGTTCAGAAATCGCCGGACTCCGTGCTGCTGTAGAAGCTGGTGGAACTTTGGCCCTCGACAAACTTGGCGTCTTGGTTGTCGAGCGTGTGCTGCCCAATGCCGTGCGACAAGCCCAAGCAGAACAACCAACTGGGGGTTCTGTCGATGGCAAGCCCGGTCAGATCACGACTGGCCCATCCAGTCCTGCTACTTGGTTCGCCGCCGAAAGGGCCATGTTGAACGGCATTCGAAACCGCACAACCGTCTCGGGTGGACCGAGTGACCAGTTGCGGCTTGGCCTGCAACTCTCCGAGTCCCAACTCCAGATATACGGGGAGGTTGAGCGACCCTCGGCTTATGACCGACCTGTCCAGTGGTTGTTCATTCTGTGCCTCCCGTTTGTTCCGTGGTATGCCTGGCAGCTCATGCGGAACAGGAAACGCACCTACGCCCTCCATGCAGATGGCGTACTGGATCTTCCTGGTGAATCATGGACCCAGGATGAGCTTGCTGATATCGACATGAGCCGGTGGATGCGAACCAGCAAGGCGTGGGCTGTCCACGCCGATGGGCACCGTGTACTCATGGATGACTACATCTTCAAGGGAATCCACCGCATCGTGGGAGCTCTTGCTTCAGAGCGATACCCCGACCAGTGGACCGATGAGGCCAAAAAGATCAAGCCAACCAGTTCTACTGATACATGAAAGCCTCGACTGTGCTTTCCCAAAGAATGGGAGTGGCATGATTGAAACGCCAACCAACCCAACTCCTTTCCGGCACGTTCTGCCGAATGGACGGCTTCAGGAGCCATCTACTCCAGAATCGGCCGTGCGAAATGCTGTGCTGTGCCACGTCTTTCTGGCAGCCGGGGCCTTCAGTGGAATCTTGTTCGTTGTCGTACCCATCCTGTGGCTCACTGGGAAGCAGGAGAGTGGATTTCTTGATGACCATGGCCGTGAAGCATGCAACTTCGGGATCTCGATGTTGATCTGGATGGCCCTTCTGGCAGCCACTGTTGTCGGGATTGCATTCTTGTGGATTCCCTGGGTATTCATGGTCTTCATGGCCATTCGAAGTGCCGTGATCGCCTCTCACCGAGAGTTCATTCGGTATCCGATGACGCTTCGGATCCTGTGAGTCGGTCTGTAACTCGGACACTTCTATCCTCGCGGGATTCAACTTCGTACCATCCAGCCCATGGCACTGCTCGAAGCACATGGTTTGGTGAAGTCGTATTCCAATCGCCGCGTCGTCGACGACGTCTCGTTTCACGTCGACCGTGGCGAAATCGTCGGACTACTTGGTCGCAACGGGGCTGGTAAGACAACGTCGTTCCGAATGGTGGTCGGAATGATTACGCCGGAGGGCGGGACTGTTCATTTTGAAGGCCACGACGTCACACGCGAACCAATGTTCAGGCATGCCCGCCTAGGCATGGGCTACCTCAGCCAAGAACCAAGTGTCTTCCAGCGACTCTCGGTCCGAAACAATCTCATGGCAATCCTGGAAACACGCGATCTCTCCAAGAGTGAACAGAACGCTCGATGTGATGAACTCATGTCACAGTTCGGTCTCGAACACAAGTCCAAAGAGACCGCAAGGACATGCTCTGGTGGTGAGCGGCGACGCCTCGAAATCGCTCGGGCAATGATCACCAATCCGACGATGCTCCTCCTCGATGAACCGTTCGCTGCTGTAGATCCACATACCGTCGAGGAACTCCAACAGGAAGTCTCCAAACTCCGAGACGCGGGCATCTCAATTCTGGTGACCGATCACAATGTGCAGCAGACACTTCGAATCTGCGATCGGGCGTACATCATCCATCATGGAAAGAACTTGAGAGATGGTGATCCAAAGTCCATCATCAATGATCCATCTGTCCGCGAGGCCTATTTGGCCTCGACATTCAAAGGTGATGAGTTCGATTGATCCGCCTCGGCAATAATCGTTCGATATCCTGTCTCCGCATGCGCATGGCAATTCCCATCCTGTTGCTCACTCTGGCGGCCACGACCACTGGTTGTGTACGTCGAACCATACGCATCACTTCAGAACCTGCTGGTGCATTGGTCTGGCTCAATCACCATGAGATTGGTCGTACTCCTGTTGAGGTGGATTTTACCCACTATGGCACATACGACCTTCTTATCAAGAAGGATGGTTGGGAGCCGATGATCGGTGTCGTGCCGATGGGATTTCGGATTCACGGAACCCCTGGACTTGATCTCGCTCTGGAAGTCCTACCCATCCACACCCATAGTCTTGTTGAGTGGCATGTTGACATGGTGCCACGTGACAACGATCACTCCTCCCTTTTGAATCGTGCTGCCAACATGCGAACACAGGCCGGTGGGCATGATCCAGACGAGATGGTCGGTCTGGATGAACACCCAAATGGCACCTCTCCAGCCCAACCGTTGGAATGAGGCTGGATAAGACTGCCTTGTGTGAATAGGATCTGTCGTTGCAGTATCAATGCGGGGCTGAGAGGAGTACACCATGCACCAGCTCGCCACCACAGTCGCACTATTCGGCGCGCTCACCGTGGCGTCAATTGGCAATGGCGCGCCTGCACCACAGGGTGGTTCGCCAGACCCACCCAAGGACGACCCCGCAACAACGGTGATCATCGACAAAGATACTTTGCGCAGCCTGGCCGAACAGTCACTGACAAACAACGGGTTGAGCTTAGAGAGCCATGTGGGAGACCTGTGGTCTGGCATTGTGAGTCGCACCGAACAAACAATCACCTTGCGACAACACATGAAGGCCATGGAGTCGTCCATGCGAAAAGTGTTGAAAGAGCTGGAGTCACTGCGAACATTTGTTGGGGATCATGCAAAATTCGGCGATGACTTTTCCTCGTATCAAGCAATCATCGCGGAAACTCGAAAGCTCACAGAGGCCAAGGTTGCTCTCAAGAGGCAACAAGAACAGTTTGAGCGAGCGCGGCGTCGGGAGGAGACCCGTCAAAAAAAGGAAGCAGACAAACAGAAGAGGCAGCAATCCAAGGCAACCAGTAAGAGGCTTGAGAAACTTGGATTCTCATCTGTTGGGGAAGATGTATACCTCAGCAAGTCGGCGTACGCCTACGCCATGCGCAATGTTCCAGAACAACGAGTCTTCTACCAACCAGGTCCAACTGGGGAGGTTCAACAACTCACCACCGTTGAGAATCGAGAAGAGATCGACTACACCAAGATGACGATCTCGGGAAGCTTGTTGAATGCCGCCGCAGAGATCCGAAATATCGGTGTTGCGTTTGTGTTTCGCGATACACATGGCAATCAAATAGGACAGGAAACTGTCATCGTTGAGAATGCACGACCAGAGATCCCTTATCCGTTCACTGGTGAGTTGGTCATGGCCTCTG
>JAAERN010000157.1 GCA_024230295.1 Planctomycetota bacterium | reverse complement strand
TTCGCCGCATTGGCCAACGGTTCGCCAATCAGCGGATCGAAGCTGTAGGCAGCCAGGAAGAAATCTTCCGACAGCGGATGCGGCGTGCGATAGGAATGTCCCGGCCAGCGTTTCTCTTCGACAGGCACCTCCGGTTGCACTGGAACGCCTGCTTTGGCGTGCCAGTGTCCGACGGGAAACTCACTCTCGGGGAACAGCGCGTCGGGCGTCAGTCGCGTGACCGGCTGCAGACCATCACTTTTCTTCTTGATGTCCAGCAGAATGATTGAACCGGACGTCATCGCGTGGTGGGCGGCCGCCGTCGCCATCACGCGTTGCGAGCCCGGGATCGCGCGGGCCTCCCAGACGCCGACCGGATTGAGCGTATTGTTTCCATAAAATGACTCGACCGCGCTGCCGTCCGGCCGCACAGTCCACAACTGTTGATAGTGCACGGCGTGGCGGTCCACATAATCCCAACGCGTATAGATGACGCGCCCGTCGTTCAACACCGAAGGATCCCATTCGTGCGTTTCGTGAAACGAAATCACGCGTGGATCCGAGCCGTCTTTGCTGGCCAAAGCCAGCGTATGCGTGGGACACGGCCCCCGTCCGCAGCGGTGATATCCGCCGCGGCGCGTCGAGATAAACATGATCTTCCCGTTCGGGAGATATCGCGCCGAAAAATCGTCGAAGGGCCCTTCGGTCAGTTGCCGCAGGTTCGAACCGTCCACCGACATTTCGAACAGGTGATAGTACTGATTCGTCTGGGCGGACGGCCTGACACCGCCCGGATCCGTCTCGCAGAACGCGACCAGCACGCGCTTTCCGTCCCAAGAAACTTCCGGATGCAAGAAACTGCCCGACGGCAGCGAATCGATCCGGCGAGCTCGCATTGATCGCCCCGGAGTATCGAGCACAAACACTCCTCCGCCCGCACGGGCATGCCGCCCGGCATACTGCGTCAACTGATGGCTGAATCCGCTGGGCACCCGTTTAACAAACAGCAGCGGCCCCAGGTCCACCAATGGATTCGCCAACGCAATCTGACGCCGGAGTGCATGAACCTCGCGCCACAACGCCTCCCACTCCAATTCGCTCACTCCATCGGCTCGGGCCATCGTCAAATGACGCTGGCGTGCCGCCTCCCATTGGGCTGCGAGTTTCTCCAATGATACGCCCGTCAATACGAGATGTGTGATAAGCCGATCACCGCGCTGTAAGATCGTCTCGATCGCGTGTTGCCAGGTACGAGGTTCCTGAACCGTGTCGATCCCGTCCTGCATCCGCCAGTCCCATTCGACCAACTCCTGCTCGATCAACGGTCGCAGGTCGGGCAAGACCGGAAGTGGAAAACTCTCGGCCGCTTGCGGAAGTACCATTGGAATGGGAAACACCTGATCGCCCAACGCATAGCGCAGATTACTCCAGCGAACGCCCGTTTCTTCGTCTCCGCCCCGCGTCACCACAACGATTTCACTCTTCGAGCCGGCACCAACCGGTTCAGTTGCGAGCACCACACGTTCGCCGTGGCGAACCGAACGGGTCACACGCTCCGGACCCAGCGACAATCCCACTTGGGCCTGCCCGCCCCCGATGACACGCACATCCGCCATGATGCGTACGGGCTTCACCACGCTCTTAACCTGGATCGTCCAACGGACCTGCTCGTCCCTCTCGACACTGACCGTCATCGTCCTCGCTGTTTCCATGACGGCCACTTGCGGCCCGCTTCCGCGGGCGATCAAGGCAAAACCGCCCGCCGCGGCGGTCCGTGCCGGGGCTGCTTCACCGTCGAAACTGACCGCATGGTTTCCGAAAAACGGAATCCTCGGATCTTGGACCAGGCAAGCCTCGACCCAATTGGCCATGTCGCAGGCGATGCCGTCGCCGGCATCGTCCGCTGTCAAACGCAATTCCCGAGCCCCGACCAGCGACACGTCCACCTGCCGGACGGGATCGCTGTCGGACATCGGGCCTGTCTGGAATTTGTTTTTCCCGTCGACAACAACGCGGAAGATGACGCTGCCCTTCTTTCCTCCTTGCCACTGCACGCCCACGCCCGTGCGAAAGCGGCTGTATCGTCCGTTCAGATCGATCACGATCTCGCCGTTGGCATGATGCCCCATGCCCTTCGCATACGTCTTCTCACCGATCCGCAACGGAGTACCTGTGCCACGGCCCCGAGCCGCCGCCGTGTCGAAGCCGAGATCGCCCCACCGCTGGTGATGTCGCATTTGAATGCCGGTGTCCCGGTCACTGAGGAAGTCGACATCATCCGCAGCCCGTCCTCGAATCGACGCTGATCCAACAAGCACGAAAACAGTCGCCATCAACATCGTGTACAAACTGCTCTGTTTGGTCGTCTCGATTGCCATCGATTTTCGCTCCAGGAGTGTTGGTTGCTCCATCCAGCGGATCATTCGATCGCTAATGTCTGTATATCAGGATTTCGGTGCCAGCAAACAAAAACCGCCGACACCAGGATTTTAGCCGGACATCACGCCTGTGAAACTTCGCATCGTCGGCAGGCAGCGGCGATCTGTGTCCAAGAGTTGGACATACAGCACACGCCCCGCCGGAGTTTTGAAATGTACCGATCCGTCGGACTCCACGGGTACCTCTGAGAGAATTCGCTTCACGCCTCTCACTTGACCAAATCGGAGTCGCGCAACTGGCGACCCTCGCGGATGGCCTTCCGCACTCGGCGCTCGTACTCGCGATACTTCTCGCGATGCGCCAGCCTGCGACGGTCTCCGTCGTGAGGAACAAGACCTTCCATGACATCACCCCGAGGGCTAGCAGGCGTCAAAGGCCAGTGAATATCGAAAGTCGGCAATCACTTGGCGTTGACCACGTCGTACACGCGAACGTAATCGACCAGGAACCGATCCGGCAGCTTCGTCTTCGAGATATCCCCGGCCCATTTGCCGATTTCGTCACTCAGCTTGATATACAGCGGCACTTGGCAGACACCGCCGGCATTCGTTCGCCAAGTCTCTTTGCCATCGATGTAAAAGATGTATTCGTCCAGCTTCCACCAAAGAGAAAAGGTGTGGAACCCGTCCATCACGCCGGGAGCCTTGGATACCTTGCCTTTCGATTTGTGATGTTCTCCGTACCCATCCCAGTGAAGGGCATGCTGCACGCGTGTGTCCAACCACGGTTTCTCCATGATATCGATCTCGGTTCCGTCCTTTCCGTCTTTCCCTATACTACCAACCCCGTTACCGTGCATCCAAAAGGCCGACCAGTGGCCTGGCTGCTCCTGTAGCTTGATACGAGCCACATAATATCCGTGGGCGTGCTCGAACTTGCCTCGGGTGCGGACGCAGGCGTCCAGATACTTGTCGCCGTCTTTCAGCGTACTGATCACCAGATTGCCCTTGCCATCCAGACTAATCGCCTTTCTGGACCACCATCCATCTCGTCGTCTTCCTTCGGGCACGTCCCATTTCGTTTCGTCTAACTTCTCGCCGTCGAATTCGTCGTGCCAGACGAGCTTCCAGCTCTTGCCGTCGGGCAGTTGAGGCAACGAATCCTCGGTCTCCGCCGCCCTACCTTCGTTAGCGAAGACCAGACAGGCGATGGCCAGTGTTGCGAGCAGTCGAATCATTGCGGTTCTCATGGTCGAGTGTTTGCCTTGCGTCTTATGTTGCCAGTGTATTGAACAGAGCACTCCCCGCAATCGGGGAGCGGAACGTGACAAATTGACCATTCTGGTGCGGACTATACACAAGAATCCGAGCCACCAATCATCGGTCGGATCCTCTTTTGGGAGAACAAGGCCGAAAGATTGGAGGGGCAGGTTGTTGATAGGAAATTCAATTGTTCCGATTTGATTCGCGGAGTAGACTGAAGGCTGGATTTCACCGTATCAAGTTAGAAATTGCGTGGCTTTGCCACTTTTCGACCATCCATTTGGCGAGAAGCAATTTGTTGTAAGAGCTGAGAACACACTCGGAAGAACGTTAAAAAAGAAAAGACCAGGACCAAGGAAAGAATAAGTTATTGTCCCCCGATTTCCTGGAAGAATAGCGATGTTTTGCGATGAAATGCTGCCCGGGAATCCTGAAATCAAGCAATGAACACACGTCTTCGGCAAGTTCTGAACCATCTCTGCGAGACGCTTACCAAGCGCCAGATGGAGACAGATGCACTCTATCGGCACGCCCTGGACTGGGAGCCGGTTGAGCGGCCGCCGCTGGTCGCGACCTATCCGCTTCCGGGCGACGCTAGGTTTCAGCCGTATCCGCACCGCGAGACCTTCGACGATCCGGAGAAGATGCTCTACAACGAGTTGGTGCATGCTTTCGATACAAGTATTGCTCTGCACTCCGGGCTGGGCGACGATCTGCCGTTGACCGTTCGCGCCAACTTCGGCACGGTTCTGATTGCGTCCATGTTCGGCGCATCGGTCGAACAGACGGGCGACAATCCGCCCTGGATCGTGCATCGTGAATCGCATAGTTTCTCTCTCGAACACATTGCCGATACCGACCCGCTAGACTTCGCCCGCGGCTGGATCCCGCGCGCGCTGGAAACCATGCGGGTCTACCTTCAATTGTTCGACGAGTATCCGGCACTGGGAGCGAAGATCCGCATCGTACTCCCGGACCTGCAGGGTCCCTTCGACAACCTGGAACTGATCCGCGGCAGCGACGTGTTC
>JAAERN010000156.1 GCA_024230295.1 Planctomycetota bacterium | reverse complement strand
CTGCGAGCCACCTCGCGGGAACGATGACTACGCGGGTGGCAGTATCGTGTCTGCATGAGCAACGCTTCCCAGTCTGCACGCATCCCGAGCCTGCCGTTGCTGGCATTCTCATGGATGCTCGATGTCCTGAGTAGACAGCATGTCACGGTGCAAATTGGGTTTTCGGATCGACAGCGGTTCTAGGAGGGCCGGCTCTCTGCCTCTATGAATACTCTTTGAATTCGCGGGTGGGCAGATCTAATTTCCCGGGTGAGAGCCTCGATGGCCTGCTCGATATCGCCCACGGGCAGGTCATCTGCGAAATCGACACTGATGTTCAGCAGTACATAGTCCGGACCCATATGCAGCGTGAGCACCTCGTTGACCGCGACGACCGGTGGCAAGGCCCCAGCTCGTCTGGTGACATCAGCAACCAATGCCGGTTCGGCTGCTTCGCCGATCAACAATGACTTCGTCCGCATAGCGAGCCAGATGGCGGTGAAGGCCAGGATGATCCCGATTCCGATTGATGCGATTCCGTCGAAGACGGGCATCTCGAGTACCTGACTGAGGACTAGCCCTGCCGCCGCCACGACGAGGCCTAGCAACGCTGCGGAGTCTTCGAACAGCACGACGAAGGTTGTCGGATCTTTGGATGATTGAACCGTTTCGGCAATCCCCCGCCCCCGCCGTTGGCGACCGAATTCTCTCCATGCCATCCACCACGCCACCCCTTCGAACGCAAAGGCGAGGGCGAGCACGATGTAGTTGACGATTGGATCTGTCACGATCTCCGGGTGCAGGACGCGGTGAACGCCCTCATAGATGGATACACCTGAACCCAGCGCAAAGACCATGATGGCGACGACGAACGACCAGAAGTAGATCTCCTTGCCATGGCCGAAGGGGAATCGGGCGTCGGCTGGTTGCTTGGCTCTCCGCATGCCGTGAAGCAGCAGGACCTGATTGCCGGTGTCTACGAGCGAGTGGATGCCCTCCGCCATCATCGCCGCCGATCCGGTCACCGCCGCAGCGATGAACTTCGTTACGGCGATTAGGGCATTGCCGACGAGGGCTGCGTAGATGACGACTCTGGTGCCATGGGCCATTGGTGTGCATGGTACTCGCGGCACTCGGAACCAGGGGTTTCATTCACCTTGTTGGGGACTGCTCAGCGACGGGGTTCAGTCCAATGCTGTTGGGGAGCCGAGCATCCTTGAAAGTCGGCGGTCGGGAGATGCCAGGCAGCGTGATTACCCGAGCCACATTTCGACCCCGGCATATCGCTGATCGACCGTACAACTCCCCGGCGATCCGGATGATGCGCTCGGTTTTCGATCACACGAACCGGGCCGTGAAGTTCCACTGTGATGATGTCGAGATCGCCATCACTATCGAGGTCTCCAAACGCGGCGGCGCGATCGAGTCTGGCTTCAGCAAGCCATCCCGAGGCTTCGTGGTACGGAATAAAGCGATTGCCTTCTCGCAGCAGCAGCAGGGGACTCTGTCGATATGAACTATCCATCGTTGATGGCGAGGCGTTGGGATAGACGTGTCCATTGAGCGTGAGCAGGTCTTCGTCACCATCGTGATCGAGATCAATGAATCGGCTGGTCCAACCGAGCCTCGCACGGCTTGGTCCGCCGATGGCGTAGAGGTTGGTGCGATCGACGAAGTACCCGTCTTCCTGTACGAGTAGCGTGTTGGTGTCACTGGAGAAGTTGCTGGTGAAGACATCGGCGTTTCCATCGCCGTCCACGTCGCCGATTGCCATACCCATAGTGGCTTGTTCGGCACCAGCCATATTGGTGGCGAAGCCACGTTCATGGGCAACATCCCGCCAGATGCCATCCTCGAGTTCAAGCAGGTGGTTGGCCATGCCGTCATTTCCGACGAGAATCTCAATCTGGCCATCATTGTCGGCGTCGAGCATGACGGCGTTGAGGCTGTAGCTTGCTCTGGCTTTGATAGCCGGTACTTTCGTGAATACACCATTGCCGTCATTGAGCAGCAGTATGTCGGGAAGCGGTCTGAGCCCAGTGGGGCCGGCGATGACCTGCTCGCCTTTGAAGGTCACAGGTGGTACGGGCGGCGAGTTGAAGTCCCAGTCAACATAACGCGTGATGTATAGATCGAGATCACCATCATCGTCAGCATCGCCAGGTGCAGCGCCCGTGGACCAGTTGGGAACATCGACGCCGGCTTCGTTCGTGATGTCGACGAATGATCCACCGTCGTTGCGGAGAAGGATGTCGGGGCCGATGCATGTGACGTAGAGATCTGCATCGCCGTCTGCATCGATGTCCGTCGCTGTGGCGGATGTGGTCCAGCGGGTGATGGAGATGCCCGCGTCTTGCGTGGCATCGATGAACCGCAGTGTTCCGGTTTCAGTGAGTTCATTCCGAAATAGCCGGCAACCCGGGCCTGTTTCGGGGCTGTCCATCGTGGCACCGTTGGCTATGAAGACATCGAGATCGCCGTCGCTGTCATGATCGAGCATCGCTACGCCAGGCCCGTTGACTTCGACGATCTGGGTGGATGGCTGACTGCCGCACGTTGTCTTGAAGACGAGTCCGGTGCGCGAGGTGATATCTACAAGTTCGACAGTTCCCCGGGCAGGTGACACTTCCTGCTCGCAGGCTATCGGGAGCAGCAGTGTCAGTAGGAGGCGTTTCATCGGGCGCGGAGATCCTGTGCTTCGACTCGCGCCTTTGCGGCGTCACCGTTCTGTTGTGCCTTGGCGGATTCCTCGCCGTATCCGCGCCGCTGCAGGAGTCGGGCGAGGCGATAGTGCGCTTCATAGAGATCGTCGTTGATCTCAATGGCTTGCCGAAGCAGTTCGATGGAAGCGTCGACCGAGTCCCGCACTTCGGCAATCTCGGCTTGCCGCACCATCGCCTTGGCGACGCCGGGCGCTCGTGCGGGATCGCCTCGCTGTACAAGGATGGCGCGACTCAGATAATCATCGGCGAGATCAAGATTGCCCTGTTCGATGGCTAGAACACCGAGGGCAAAGAGGGAGTCACCTTCATCGGGAGCGAGTTGAAGATGCCGATGGAATGCCATTTTGCTCTTGTCGAGATTGCCAGCGTGGTAGAGCGACCATCCAAGAAAGTGGGAGGCGGGTGGGTATACCGGCTCTGCAGTTTCGGCTCGCGCAAACCACTCTGCCGCTCTGGTGTAGTTTCGATCCCAGTGGTGGGCAAGCCCCATCAGGAACGGCAGTCGGCTGTCGGATTCTCCGGCATCGATTCTTTGCCTCAATCTGATGCGTGCTGCTCCGGTTTCTCCCGCCTGAATGAGGCCGAAGTACTCCGATTGGGACTTGGTGAGAGGTGGAGTGGATGATTCCTGTGGATCTGATCGATTGCATGCCGCAAGAATAAGAAACACCAGAAGAAGACCCTTGGCGGAGATGCCAGCGGAGGATATGGTGGCTCCGGGTGGGGCGTTTGAGAGGAACTTCATGCCAATGGTCAGGATAGCCCTACTGCCCGCTTTAATGTCGGGAGCTTGGTGTATCGCCGGCGACTTGGCTGCACCTCCACGTATGGGAGAGGCTTTGGAGGGATTGGCACCTTCTCAGTTGGAGCGATTCGAACTCGGTCGCATTCAGTTCGAGCGGAATATTACCGTTGATGAAGGGCTGGGCCCTGTATTCAATCAGACCTCCTGCGCGTCATGTCACAATGCGCCAGTCGGTGGTCCGGGTGCCCAGCAGGTCACTCGGTTTGGTCGTCTCGACAAGAAGGGTGGATTTGATCCGTTGGCGAGCCTCGGTGGGTCACTTTTCAATGCCAACGCGATCAGCGAGGAATGTGCGGACGAGATTCCAGCGAGTGCCAACGTCACCTCGCTACGCGTGACCCCCGGTGCGCTTGGCTACGGACTTCTGGAAGCGATCCCCGACGATGATCTTGTGGCGAATGCGGCGAGTCAGGATGTATCAGTCCGTGGCGTCATCCGTTGGACGGAAGCAATTGAACTCCCCGGGATACCGCGAGTCGGGCGATTTGGATGGAAGGCACAGTTGGCGACGATTATGTCCTTCAGCGCAGACGCATCGAATCAAGAAATCGGATTCACCACGCGGCTGCTGCCGAACGAGAATCCCCCAAAGGGCGACGAGAATCTGCTGGCCGAGTGTGATGATGTCCCCGATCCAGAGGATGTTGCTGACGCGGAGGGGTTTGAGTTTCTGGATCGCGTGACGGACTTTCAGCGATTCCTCGCTGCGCCGCCACAGTCTCCCGCGAGCGGTATGACGGGAGAGACAATCTTTGGGGCGGTCGGGTGCAGTTCGTGCCACACGCCTTCGTTTACGACTTCGGACGACCCGAACCTTGAGATGGTGCTCCGTGACCGGACCATTCGTCCCTATAGCGATTTCCTGCTGCACGACATGGGCGCAGCCGCGGATGGCATTGCCGATGGTCCCGCAGGCGTTCGTGAACTTCGCACGCCACCGCTATGGGGTGTGCGGATTCGCAACCCGATGTGGCACGATGGTCGTGTGCTTGGCGGAACCTTTGGAGACCGAATCCGCGAGGCGATCACTCTGCATGGCGCTGCGCTCAGCCAAGGGCAGGCAGCCGAGTCGGCGTTTGGCGCACTCTCCGCTGGAGAGCAGGATGCATTGATTGCCTTTCTTGACTCGCTGGGTCGCGCCGCGTTTGACGGCGACGGCGACGGCGATGTGGATCTGGGTGATTTCTACGGCATCAATGGTTTCATCGAATGCCTTGGATCCGATATCTCAAGCGATGACCCGTGCGCCGTTCATGATCTGGATGGCGACGGAGATGTCGATTTGAATGACGCCGAGGCGATGGCGATGGACTATGATGATGGTTGGTACGACTGCGACGATGACGGGTCGCACGACCTCGTGCAGATTGCCGCTGATCCAACGCTTGATGCCAATCAGGATGGCGAACTCGATGTGTGTCAGGAGTGCCCCGCCGACATCGATGGATCGGGCGACGTTGGGACCGATGACTTGTTGACCGTACTCTCCGAGTGGGGACCGTGTGCATCCGGTTGTGATGGTGATATCGATGGCGATCTAGTGGTCGGAGTCGATGATGTGCTGATGCTTGTGGGATCTTGGGGACCATGTGATTGAAAGAGGATTTGGTGTCTCCATGATCGTATATGTCACAGTGTCAGTGTTCAGCCTTCTGGCTGGAGTCGGTTTTGCTACAGCCCAGAACTGGGTCGTCTTTGTCGAAGAAACGAGTGCACGCCTGCAGTCGGATCCTTCGGTCGGTGTTTCTGATTCGCAGGAGAAGGACTATATTGTCGGCGACGTTGATCTTGACGGCGACGAGGATCTCATCTGCGTTCGAAAGGAACCGTTTACGTCGACTGGCCGGGATATCAACGTGCTTTTTCTCAATGAGGGCGGCGTGCTCGTCGACCGCACTGCGGCGTATGCATCTTCTTCGGACGTCCCCGGCGATGACGGATTTCTGACACCCACGAACGATCGCGACGTCAAACTCGTGGACGTCAATGGAGACGGCTGGCTTGATGTGGTCACTGCCACGACATTGACGGACAATGACTTCAAGCATCTTTCGCATCCGCGTGTGTACGTCAACCTCGGCGAGGATGACGGCATTTGGCAGGGGTTTCGCCATGAGGATGCCCGCATTCCACAGATGCATGCGACAGCTGGCCCGAGATTCTGCTCGATTGCATCTGGCGATATCGACGGCGATGGCGACCAGGATCTGTATTTCGGCGACTATGACAGCGGTGGGACGCAGATCTACGATTACAACAATCGGCTCCTGATCAACGACGGCAATGGCTTCTTTACCGACGAGAGCGAATCGCGACTGACGTTCGAGATGCGAGAGTCGGCATTTGGCGCAGCCAGTGAGATCAAGGACATGAATGGTGACGGTCGCTTCGACATCGTCAAGCAGACCTCGCTCAATCCGCCTCAACACATCGCCGTTACTTGGAACGACCCCGCCAACGAAGGAGTTTTCAACGGATATCAGATCGTCGATGTGCTTGCGCCATACTTTGTTACGGTTGGCGATCTCAATGGAGACGGCATGCTGGACATGGTCGTGGTCGACGACGGTGTGGACAGTTACTACCTCAACGAAGGCAACGACGCTCAGGGGCATGCGCAGTTCGCGCAGCGGGGATTCAACTCGGTTACGAACGGGTTTGGTGGTGATGCATATATCGTCGATTTGAATTTGGACGGCAATCAGGACGTGATCATCACGGACGTCGATGTTGACATCTCGGGATGCTCACGAACCACGCATCTCATGCGAAATCGCGGCGAGTCACCCGAAGTGACATTCTCTCGCGAGGCGACCGGCATCTCCGACTCCATGCTCAGGGGTGTGCACGATGTCGGCATCATTGACATCAATGGAGATGGCTGGCCGGATCTGGTGGTGGGCCGCTGCAGTTCGACCGAGATCTGGATGAATCAGCCTCCGACGGGCATCGTGTTCGGTTGGGACGGGGGAATCCCATCGTTTGTGTCGCCTGGTCAGGCAGCGCCCGTGCAATTCCAATTGCAGCCGATAGGGGGGGTTGATGTGTTGGCTGGAAGCGGTCGCTTGTACTCACGCCCAGCAGGCGGATCATGGGCTGAGTTGCCGCTTGAGGATCTCGGCGGGGAGACCTATCGCGGAAATCTTCCGATGGTCGAATGTGCAGAATCCATTGAGTTCTACGCCAGCGGAGAGACAGCGGCTGGAACCACCTACACGGATCCTGGAACGGCACCTACCAGTGGGTACACGGCGATCGGTGCCGATGGCACGGAGACACTGATCCGGCTCGACTTCGAGGAGCCCGCTGCCGGTTGGGTCGTCCAGAATGACCCCTCACTTGAAACCGGTGGTTGGGAGCAGGTTGATCCGATCGGGACGCTCTACGGAACAACTCCGGCTCAGCCCGAGGATGATGCGACCAATGGCGCAGATGCGCTGCAGTGTTTCATTACACAGAATGGCTCGGTAGGCGGAGGTGTCGGCGAGGCCGATGTTGACGGCGGCCCGACGGCCCTTGTGTCACCCGCGGTCGATCTCGATGGCACTGATGGCACGATCTCGTACGCCCGGTGGTTCTTTGACAGTGAGGCCAGCGATGCGTTGTATACCGAGGTTAGCGGTGACGATGGTGTAACGTGGACATCCGTGCAGAGTACGAACGGTACGGAAGCTGCTTGGGAAACCGCTTCGTTCCGAATCGGCGACTTCATTGTGCCGACTGCAGCAGTTCGGGTGCGGTTTGTCGTGGCAGATGACGGGACTCCCTCAGTCGTCGAAGCAGGTATCGACAACTTGCAACTCGACATCTACACCTGCGACGATGTTGTCCCGTGTGACGGCGATATTGATGGGAGCGGCGCCGTCGATGTCAACGACGTGCTGCTCATCCTTGGTGTCTTTGGCGAACAAACCAATGGCCCAGAGGACATTGACGGTGACGGATGGGTCACGGTAAAGGACCTTCTCATACTGATCGGCACTTGGGGACCTTGTGTATAAGAGCCTTTAGAGGCGGTACCCATCGCCGCAGATGGAACTTTCAAACACACGGGCCCCATGACTCAAGCATCATGAGGAGGTCTGTGACATTGACGTCACCGCTGTTGTCGAGATCGCCCAAGCATGCGGGTGACGGGCAGTTGTCACAGGAGGTGGCGTCTCCAAGCCAGATACCACCGAAGTTCTCGCAGGATGCTTCCGTGACGACATCACATCCGGTCACGACGCAGCAGGCGCCGGACGATGAACATGGGTAACTGTTGAATGAACCGAGATTGGGCGTGCCACCGTCGCGGGTGAGGAACAGTACTTGGGCTTCTGGATCGGCGCCATGGTCTCCGCACGCACCTTGGCCGGTGAGTGCGATGCCTTCAGTGTTGCCTTCTGGCATGTCCGAGTCATATACCGCAACAGAGTCGATGACACCTGCTGTCGTATCAGAACTCAGCGTTGTGACTTCCAGCGAGTTGATGTTGGAGGGGTTGTGCCAGATATACATCAGGCCACTCGCTCGATCGAAGTGAAGGCCCGCAATCTCGGTCGCCGAGGTCAGGAATGATCCATAGTTGATGAAGTCATTCGATACGTCTGGGTTTACGTCGAAGACGTGTAACCGTCCATCGATCTGATGGCCGACGAAGATCAGTCCTCCCATGCCCTTCGTGCTTCCCGTGAAGCCACTTCCGTCCGGCAGCCGGAAACCGGCGGCTAGAAGTGCACTGTCCGTTGCAAACTCAATGGCTTCTGGCCCGGCACCTCCTTGTTCGTCGGGCATGGTGTGTCCGTTGTTGGGGGCTGAAAGATCCCAGCTCCGCAGAACCGAGGGACTCCCACCAAGATCGATGGCCCGCGAGACGATCCCCGTATTCTCATCAAGCGCGTAGAGTTCATTCGTCGCAAGTTGATCGACCTGCATGCAGGCTTCGATATCACTGCCCACGCCGCTGGGGAGCGAGACAAATCGCTCGAGTTCAAACGAGCCGGCAATCTCATCGTAGGCAAACTCCCAGAGCTGTCCGTTCTGTCGAACGACCCAGAGCGTTTCGGTGACAGGGTTCCAAGTGGCCCCACTCAAGTTGTTGGAAGCATCATCGATATCGATGGCGATCTCTGGACCCGCCGGCCAAGGAGTCGCCGAGGCAAGACTGGTCAAGATCGCCAAGCACAGGGTTGACTGCGTGAACGGCATAGGCCATCTGTGGTGTGTTCGGATGATCATGTGATGAGGTACGCCATCAGAGTCATGATTCCATTGATTCGGTTCCGGCCATACGGTTTTTTCCGACTTTGTGGCAAAAGCCGCCCTAGGGGGTGCAGATCCCTGTGAAGTATGGTGTTCGCCACATGGGGGGTCTCTCAGGAAAAGCCATCATGATTACTGTCGAAGAAGTTAAACAGTTGGGAAACGCATTTTGGACGGTGGTCGGACGCGGGGGAGATGCTTCGGCGGCGGAGGATCTCTTTCTACAACGAGGCTTGCTGCTGCCCAACGGCGCCTGGGTCGATCTGGAGGCGCATCAGGCATTGCACCGGCCGCTGCGGGATGAATCGCATGACTGGATCGACCTTACGGTGAAGGAACTTTGTCGGAATCCAGAGCGTGTTCTGGCAACGGGGACAGTGCACTGGGAAGCCACCGTTGTCGCGACCGGGGGTCGCATCGTGTCGGATGTTGGGGAGCAGTGGGTGATTGAGCGAGGAGTCGACGGACGGATTCGGTTTGTGCACTACTGGTCTGACTCGATCACTTTCGCGGAAGAATCAGCCTGGTTGGATGATGTGCGGTGATCGTGTGCGGGATCTGTTTGATCGATCATCGATGTGTCATGGGTTGATCTCATAGATCAATTCCTTCCTGATTGTGCAGTGGGTGGGGGATCCGTTTGGCTCTCAGTGGCATGCATTTCAGGGTGGATCTGGTTCCTTGAGCCAAGGAGCAATACGCCATCGGCCCGATAGGATCGGGTACGACCACGTGGCTGCCCATCCCTGCGGGAATTGGCTGAATGCCAAAGAGGTGGGTTCCTTTCGCCAAGCAGTTGGGATTCTTGAAGTTCAAGAAAAGATTGACAGGAACCCATTGCGGCAACGATGAGCAATGAAACGCCCTGAATTCAGATCGCGCATCGAGTTGAAGCGGTGATCAACGGTCAACGACGTCGGCGATGCCCGGCAAAGCCGGCTATCCCAAGCAGTGCCATAGCGGCCGGCGCGGGGATTATCGCAGTAAAGGTGGCGGAGGAATCTCCATTGTCAAAATCCAAGATGCCACCGCTTGTGTTGATGCCACTTCCCCACTGCAAGAGGGTCCCAGTGCCGCTGACAGGACCAATGCTCGTGAGCATCTCCCAGACGATGAATGCAGGGTCAGAAGGGCCGTTGAACAAGTCCGATCCGCTGGATCCTTCGCGGGAAAAACCAACAATCTGGCTGTCGTTGTTGACGAAGGTCCTGGTCGCGTCCGTGATGTCGTATGTCCCCAACCCATCGATCATGATCGTTACCGAGTCATGGTTAATGAAATAACCATTCCCGTAACTCTCTCTGTTGTTGGTGTCCGCCGTCGATACGATTGTGAAGTTGCTCGGACCGAACATGCTTGAGTTCAGTGTGCCCGACCCCGAACCGGTGTGCGTGAATGTGATCAAATCGGCATGTGCGCCGGTCACACTCGCCAAGCCAACAGAACAAGCAAACATAATTGCCAAAGTTGTACTACGCATCTTTTCTTCCTTTCTCTCTCACAGATCCTGCATGCAACTGAGATCCCACCAAGAGATCGTATCCCTCAGCGCAAGCAGACCCAATGTCACTCGCCGATTCTGCACAAGCGAACCCACATTAGATACCCAAGGCCGATTCTTTGCAACATCAAAATTTCACTTGTCTAAAGTGGCCATTCTGGACAGAATGTGCGTGGATACGAGGAGAAGGAGCTGGGCATGATCAACTTCGCTGTATTCGCCCTGGTAGCTCTGGCGGCAGGGTTGGAGCCGCCATCGACTGCCCTCACCTCAGATGCACCGGACGTACTCATCCACTCCAGCGGCAGTGAAGACGGCGAAACGCCGTTTGTAAACTCGATCTGGAAACGAGCACCGGCAAACCTCCCGGCCGACATCGTCCGAGTACTCGCCCGGGATGGGGAGACGTGCGGCGACTGGTCAGCCGACTTCCACGAGGCTGGCTCGCCCCCGGAGGGTGATGCGCCCACATGCGCAGCCTTCCTGCCCGATGGAAGCGCATACATCCTCGGACACCGCGACTCACACAACCTCCTGGTCTACGACGCCGACACGCGGACCCTCCTGCATGAAATCGTGCTCTCGGGCTCACCGCAGGACATCGCGGTATTCCCCGACGGTGAAAGCGCCATTGTCGGCAACATCGCCGAGAACACGATCTCGATTGTCGATCTCGATACCGGCCAAGAGACGGGCACCATCGACGTCGGCACCATGCCATGTGTCGTCGGTGTCACCGCCGATGGCACAAAGGCCATTGTTGGAAACACGGGCGACTCCGAGATCGCGATCATCGATCTCGCCAGCGGGATGCTGCTGCACACGATCACAGATGCTCCCTTCACCATGTCCTTCACCGTGGCACCCGAATCCGGTTCCGTCGCGCTGGACTTCAGTCGCTTCGCCATCATTGGCAGCCAGACCATCGTGCATCCATCCTCCGGAACCGACGAAATCCTCTTCATCGACATTGCTTCCGGCAGCGTAACGCGCGTTCCCTGCACCAACTGGCCGCGAGGTATCGTCGTCTCCGAGGACGAAACGATCGCGATCATCACGCACTACACAGAACCGATCATCAGCCTGATTGATGTCACTACCTCAACGATCAGTTCAACAATCAACATCGGAAGCAATTGCCAAGGAGCCGTTGCCCTTTCTCCTGAAAATGACAAGGCTGTGATTGCCGTGCAGAACAATTGTCGTGTGGTCAATCTAGATACCGGCACTGTCTCCGGTGACCTGTCAACCGCTACGGTCT
>JAAERN010000155.1 GCA_024230295.1 Planctomycetota bacterium | reverse complement strand
TAATCCGATTGGGATTAACTCCCACAACATCACGCCAGATCTGCTCGGCCTCGTCGTCCTCTCGGAACACACTCACCACGAGATGTCTGGGATCGATGCCATAGACCTCGGTGCTCAGTTCCCAAGCCCATTGGATCGCCTGCTCCTTAAAATAGTCACCAAAGGAGAAGTTGCCGAGCATCTCGAAAAAGGTGTGATGCCGGGCCGTGCGCCCCACGTTCTCGATGTCGTTGGTGCGGATGCACTTCTGTGAACTGGTGGCCCGGGGCGCCGGTCTCTCCTGCTGGCCGAGGAAGACAGGCTTAAAGGGCAGCATCCCCGCAATGGTGAGCAGCACCGTTGGGTCATCCGGAATCAACGAGGCGCTGGCCATCCGCTTGTGGCCGCGCTCGGCGTAGAAGTTCAGGAAAGCCTCACGGATCTCCTCACCGCTGCGCGGTGCAGACGCTGCAGAAGACGACGATGCGGCGGCGACCATGACAGGAAAGGGGGATCCTGCCGTCATGATCGCCTTTGAACCGCCGGCGC
>JAAERN010000154.1 GCA_024230295.1 Planctomycetota bacterium | reverse complement strand
GGTCGATGGAATATGCCACCCCCTCACCAGCGAAGACTCCTATCTGTGCGCGTTCGAGTACAACGATGACACGCGTACGACCGATGGTAAGCTTGCTGGCGATCTGGAGACCTGCGACTTTCGGCGTGCCGTGAGCAACCCGATCAAGTTCGGGATGAATACCAACGATTTCTTCGCCCTGTGTTCATGGGACGAAGATCAGCCATAGTTCTCATTGAAGACACGCACTACGCTCCCCGCCGCCTAACAGCGGCGGAGAGTTTTATGAGGGACGTCCTTAGATCGATCGGTTAGATGTGTTTAGCTTCCTACAGCAACGAGGGAATGAGAGAATGAACCAGTTGAATTGGGCTTTGGCCGCGGCAGTGATTTCTACAGCGGGTGCGACGGCGAGTGGCGCCCAGCGTTTTGTCATGGCCGAAGAGTTCACAGCAACGTGGTGTACCTACTGCCCATCTGTTGCAGCGGCTCTCGCACAGTTGCAGGATGATCGTCCCAGCGAGGTTGTCGGAATGATGATCCACTGCGGTGACGCCTATACCACGACCTGGGGCAACGTTCGTGAGAACTTCTACAACATCGGCGGCTACCCAACCGTCTGGCTCGACGGCTGGAACCAGAAGGTCGGTTCAAGCGGGTCTGTTCCTGCCAACTACAGCGACCTGAACAATCGCCTCAACCAGTGCCTCGCTCGGTCGACATCCGTTGACATTCAGATGGAGGGTGAGGAACTTTCGGCCAGCCAGTACCGCGTATCGTGCACCGTGAACGTAGATCCGGGTGCCGCAAGCCACTCGATGCGTATTCAGCTTATTCAGTGCTACGATGAGGCCGGCTATCCAGAATCTAGCGAAGAGCAGTTCAACACTGTCCGGCAGGCAATGACATCCTTTGATGTGACTGTGCAACCTGGCGATTCTCATTCCTTCGATCACGTGTTTACGCTGACTGGGGAAAGCCTTTCAACCGAATACGTGACGTATCTGTGCGTTGCCCAGGAGCCTGACAACTCAGGTCCAGCAGACATTTACAATTCGGCCATCCACGGTCATGGCGAACTTCCACCAGCAGACGTCACTGTCGGTGATGGCGGGGATTACGCCACGATTCAAGAGGCCATTGATGGCGTCGGAAGTGGCAGCACAGTGACCGTGATGCCCGGCACCTACACAGGACTCATCGATTTCAACGGCCGCTCAGTCAATCTTGTTTCCTCCGGAAGTGCCGAGGAAACCATTATCGACGGCGACGCACAGGGAACCGTTGTCACCCTGATGGGTCATGAGGCAGCCACCATTGACGGCTTTACCATCCAGAATGGATACATGACCCTCGGTTCCGCGATGAGAATCAATGGGAACCCCCAGATCCTGAACTGCATCATTCGAGACAATATTGCCACGAGCAATTACTGCATTCTCTCGTCAGGCAACCCCCTAATCGCAGGCACGCTCTTGTGCAACAACAGCCCCAACAACATTGAGGTGAGTTGGACTGACGGCGGTGGCAACAGCTTTGAGGATGATTGCCCCGGTGTCGAACCCTGTGATGGTGACCTGACCGGAGACGGCATTGTGGATGTTGACGACATCCTTGAGGCGGTATCCGGATTCGGAATCGACTACAGCGTCGATGACATCCTGCTGGTTCTTGAGAACTTCGGTTCTCCCTGCTGATCACAGTCTTCCGTAACTCACTCACCGCCCCGAATCAGGAGATTCGGGGCGGTGTTCGTTTTGGGGGGGAGAAGAAGCACAAGGTCAATCGAATTCATGCCGCCCACTCGGGCACGTCCGATGATTGCACAATGATCCTTTCGTATCTTGTCTTCTAGCAGGCCACTGAAGAACGCTGGCGAGCGAGGTTTCGTCCCGATCGTTCCGGCGATTCGAAAGCATCTTCACGAGATACGCTGGGGGTCGACAGTGCGATCGGGCCGGGGAATTGGTATCGTCGTGTCGACCGACGCTTTGTTAGCGGCCTGATAAAGTTGTCGTCGCGTAGACCAACTCCGCTCTGAGGTGGCCCTGTTGATGGCATCTGACCCTCACAAGGTGATGGGTTCGTGGGGTTCAGAAAAAAGCGATGGCGGCGACGTGCGAGGCACCACAACTTCCAGTTGTGTTTGGAGTGCGGATACCCGCTGCGAGAAAGCCCGCCGGAAGGAGCATGCCCGGAGTGCGGCGCCATATATTCACATGCTTGCTGCGAGTGGGGCTGGCGAAAATATGATGGCCTTGTGCCGGTATCCCCAACGCCACCGCCAGTTCCGAAACCGCTCGAGACGGAAGCGGTTTCGTTAGACAGGCTCAGCAGAGCCAGGCCCCCGAACCGCCCTCACAATCATCGTAGAACATGTATCCGTCTGGCTGCTGGCAGTCCTCTGGATTGCCATAGAACTCTTCCGAAAACCCATGGTCGATCATGTGCGCATGGGCATGGATCTCGACCATCCCAGATGATGGATGCCCCGAAAGTTCAGTGGGATCCCCCATCACCTTGTCCGGCCTGCCCAGATAGCGGCTTGGCCATTGTGAAGAAGTCAATGATCCGGCCATCTTGATCAAAGGCGCGGACCTCGAAGACCTTGTCGCTCGCGGTCACAATGCAAAAATGATGCCCGCGAAATTTCTGGGCGGTGAACCATGTGCGGGTCGGCGCAAAGTCCTCCAAGTGACCTCCCCCACCGCCCGTGGTCACATAGGTCACACCGCTGACCTCATCTACCTTGCCAGCTCGAATCGGCCAAGTTCGTTCATAGACATGGATATGCCCGTTGAACACCACGTCCACGCCGTGATGCTCATACAGCGGCACCAAATGCTTGCGAATCGACTGATCACCGTGTGTTGAGTCGCCCTTCCATGTATCACCATAGTCATTGCTGTCGGACGTATACGCGGGCTGATGATGCTGCACGACCTTCCACGCCGCATCGGATTGCTGCAGCGCCGACTCCAGCCACTGGTACTGATCAGATGCGGGCGATACGTCTTTGTTCGTGTCGAGCACAAAGACGTGCACGTCCCCCCAGCGATAATCGTAGAAGTACTCCTCGCCGGGCAGTGAGAAATAGTCGTAATACAACTGCGCATCCCGCTCGTGATTGCCAAGCGTGGGATAGATCGGAAAGCGGCCAAGCAAGTCCCCTGTTGAACCGAAGAACTCGTGCACCCATTCCCGCTTGACCGTCCCCGTTCCAACCAGATCGCCGCAGTGCATGATGAAGTGAGGGCGGTGCGACCACGCGAACGCTGACATCATGTGGGTAACGGCGGGATTGTTCTGCGTATCACCAACGACGATGAACCCAACGGGGGTATCTGGCCTAGTCATGGTTTGAAAGGTCAGTATCTCGCTCTGCACAGTCTCGCTGCCATCCGAACCAAGTACGCGGTAGAAGTAGTTCGTTTCCGGCAAAAGTCCCTCGACCTTGACTTCGTGCATCAATGACGGCGTTTGGACAACGACGCGATTGCCCAGTGCGACAGTTCGCCCGTATTCCACGATGCCGCTGGTCGGACGAGTTGTCTCCCACATGATCGTGATGCCCTCCGAAACCGTCGCCTGGAGATACGGCCCCACCAGAATGTGAAGAGGCACCGCAGGTACCGGCTGGTTCCGCATGCTGGGGTAGGCCGCAAGCAGGTCGCCAATCTCATCATCCCCACATGCCCGATTGTGGATACGGATGTGCTGCACCGCGCCCATGTGCGGGTTGTGCTCGTTGTCATCGAGGTAGGCGCCGATTGCCATCCTGCCACGATCTGGATACCGAATGGACCCGGATTGCTCCTCCGAACTTGCAACCTGCTTGCCATCAATCCAGAGGCTCATCACTTTGCCGTCGTACACCCCCGCCACGTGGTACCAGCGATCCAAGTCGAACGGTTCGGGCGATGTGAGGTAGGTCAGGAGTCCATCTTCATCGGCCGTCTCCGCCCCGGAAACCGCAAAGCAGAATCGATCACCACGGTAACCAAGCAGCCACCCCTCCTCGGCCGAGCCGTTGTCTTGAATGAGGCCTGCGATCGCGCCCCAGTCCTGCAGCGCATGGACACTGACCCAGGCCGATATCGTGATGTCCTTCTTCGGAAGGTGTTCCGCGAGATCGGCGACCCCTCCCGCGACGACTCCGGAAGTGGATCCGTCGAGCATCAGACATACACCGTGCGGCCCCGACACCAACTCAGCCTCGCTGAGCCCGCTCATGTGCAGCCGCCCCCGGGCTTCAGCCATGCCGCCATCATGCAGATGAGATGGATGGAAGATCCACTGCTGCTGCAGGGACGCATCGGGCCCTATGCCTGTGTCGTGGAACCCAAGGAAGACGCCGATCAGAATCGTGGTGAATAACATGGGCGAAGGCTACCAAGCACCTCCAAGGCAGGGCAATCAGCCCCGGATATCCGATCTCCACCGGCAGGCCGCTGACTCCATGAATCACACAGCCCACTTCTGGAAGCCATCGGGATCGAATTGCGATGATATTGGGGGTTGAGACGATGAACTCTCCCCCCGGACGAAGAATCCGTTCGATCTCTCGCACAAAATCTCGCTGCCTCGCGATGTACTCAATGCCGTCGTCGACACTTCCGGCCTCCAATGACAATCTCTCGGTTATATCTCCCCGAAGAAACGCCTCATGCTCGATGCCCATCGAGTTCTGAATATCAATGCCAACGACATCGTCAAAACCGTGATCCTTCAACCTCTGGATAAATACACCGCTTCCGCATGGCACATCCACAACCCGAGATCCTGTGGAATTTGAGATGAGACCGAACACTCTTTCTCGCGTGTTCTTGCTGCCGTTGATCGAAACGCCTTTGTAGTCCTGCCGATGTGGCTTAGGAGTTGCATTTGCTGAGTTTGACTCTGGCATCCTTCGCGGTCTACGACGAGGACAACAATCTCAAATGCATCACGCATCCCCCCACTCTCATTTGTGGGCGGAAGGAAGCCACCGGCAAATTCTCCCCTCCCCCAGTAAACCGCCCCCTTCCTTGAGAAGGAAGGGGGCGGCAGTATGAACAGATTGAGATCAGATCAGAGTGGACTCAGGGGCAATCACCCCAGGCACCGACCACGCCGAGGAGATCGTTGGCATCAACCACACCATCGCCGTTGATGTCACTGCCCCCGCAGCCGCTGGCGCATCCATACTCGCTGATGACCAACAGCAAGTCGTCGGCACCGACCGAGCCGGAGCCGTCTGCGTCACCGAGACAAGGCTCGGTGACACTGGAATCGATGGCACTGATGACAACATCGTCGAGATTCCAGCCGCTGTAGGCCCAAGCGAAGTCATTGACCGCATGGGTCCAACGGAGGTACACGACCGCCTCGCCGTCAGCAACGGTGGAGATATCAAACTCCTGAGCAGTCCACGAACTATCGGCAACCTCACTGCTGCTTGGGTTCTCCCACAGCGTGGTCCAACTGGCACCATTATTGGATACTTCAAATGTCTCGATGGCGTAACTCTGATAGTCGCAGTTGAGCCATCGCTGGAATGACACGCTCGTGTCAGAGAAGTTACTGCAGTCGATCGCCGAGGATGTCAGGTTCATGGAACCGACATTCAGGCTGTAATCACCATTCAGGTTGATGCCGTAAACGTTGTTACCTGTCGCACCTGAATTCGGATCGGCGTTGCCGTAACTATTACCGCCCTGACCAGCCGGCTGTCCGAAGGCCCATTCACCCTCAGTCGACCAGCCTGGATCCTCATCAAAGGTCCACTCAAGTACCGGCACGGGAACGCCCACATTGATCGAGAGGCCCTTCTCCGCATCACCGTCATGGGTGTTCTGATTGACGAAGGACAGCGTCGCTGAATGCATGCCGCTAGGAAGTCCGTCGGCGTTGGCGTTGAGGGAGGCCGACACGATGACTTCGCCACCGACCGGAATCGATCCGGCTTCTGGAGCGAAGTCGAGCCAATTGGCGCCGCCGCTCACGGAGAACTGGATTTCAGAGTCTTCATAGTTCGTAAGCACGAACTCACAACTGTTCGGAGCGAAGGGGCCTCCGTTTGGACCCTCGGCAGCAAAGCCGCTCCCGCCAACACGCATGCCCGTTGGTGGCGCGGCGGTTCCAACAACAACAACCGAGGGATCGCCAAAGATAGTCCACGTGTTGTACATGTCCACGCCGCCACTTCCATACTCATCCATCATCAGGCAGGATCCGGCATAGAAGAGAACGCCCTGCGTCGTGTACTCCTCGGCGGTGTAGCAGTCGTATATCTCGTCCTCAGCACACATCGGTGGCGCCCAAGTCTGATTGATGGTCGAGGCGTAAATGCCGATTGCGCCGGTAGGCGCACCATTGTGTGTGGCGCGAAGCCATGCCTCTGCGAAGCAAGTGCCCGATGCATAAGCGCCGTTCACGCAAGCCACAGAGACGATCCAAGGCAGCATCTCGGTATTCGTGAGGCCGTTGACATCAGAGATGCACAGAGGCGCACCATTACCGAAACAGGTCTCACTGCCGTGACCGCAGTAGGCAATCGTACCGATGCCGTCGTTCAGTGCAGCAACCGCATCGGGGATGCTCCCGCTGGGATCATATTCGCCCTGCGTGTAGGTGTAACCATACTCTTCAAGTTGGGTCAGAATGTTGCCAATATGCACATCGTCTGACTCGCCGTCGTCTCCGACACCATCTCCTTGATTGGAACCGATTCCAAGTGCTCGCATGTACTCGGGTTTCTGAGTCCAAGCATCGGCCTCATACGCGATCGTGCGTTCGACTTGTGTCACAACGTCTGCAGCCGATTCGGCCGAGAATCGCCCCACAAAGATTTCCGGGTAGTCATCCGCGGTCATCTTTGCGTAGATCGGATCCGACAGACCGTTGTCCGCTGATGTGTAGGCCGAGATGTGCTGGGCGTCGCCGACCAACAACACATAGCTCAGGTCCCCACCGTCGTACATCGCGTCGATGTAGGCCTCGATGTTTGCCGGGCTGTTTCCGATCGTCGATATACCAACCACCGTGGTACTGACACCGATGCTGTTCTTGTGATCCGCCAACGGCTGGATCTCGGAGAGCCAAGCGTCATTGCAGATAATGAGCATCCCTCCACCAAGGTCGAACGAGTCGTATCTCGTTTCCGCGGGATAGTTGATGTAGTGCCGCTGGTAGAGCGTCTCCCACGCAGCGTTGTCGCTGTGGACCTCAAGTGAGCGGCTGTCCAGAACATTGTCGGCGGCTACACCGACCGTCTCGACATCAACAACCATGTCCGTCCAGACACGCAGCGTACTGGTCGCCGGATTCCACTGCAGTGGACGCACCGTCAGAACAGCGCCGCGAGTATTTCGCATGATGTGCGGATCGTCGAGGGAAACCGGACTCGCGGGCCAAAAGCCGGCCGAGTCATAGACCTTCCCAAAGGTATACGGCACGCTCGCAGGGTCGATATTCCGGGTGATAAACCCCTTGCTCGGGGCAATCTTGACATTGGGGATGTCGTAGTACGAACCATCGACCAGGCGAGCATCAATATCGTCTGTCGCGCCGATCAAAACACTTCGACGAATGTCCGGCAGTGCCGGCTCACCGGCCTGCACTGCGATGCTCTCGTTGCCAAGGCGATAGATCGACCACGCCTCGCCATCAATCCGAATGGTTGACTTGACGGGTTCTTCTATACGGAACTCAATACGGCGATTCGTGTCGGTGTCCTCCAGCATGGAGGTTTGGACAAACGCATCGTCCTTAGCCACGGCCATCCCGGAAATAACGGTGACACAGGCAAGCCCGAATGCCATTCCTACGGTGCTGTGATGAACCACGATCTGCTCTCCTTAGGGTTGCGATACACGCGTCAAAAGTGATTGCCCCACAACCACACCTTGTAAATGATCGTGTACGTGCTCCTCAGATTACAACGATTCGCGAGGCTCGCAAAGGCGGTTCCGCGGATTGCGGGGCTATTCGAGGACAAAACATCCCCCAGAAGAACTGCCAGACGGCTCTTGCCCCACCCCACCACATACCCCATACTGGGCCCTCAGGCGCTAGAGACGCCTGGAGACGCCTGGAGACCTCATAAATGCATCTAAAACTTGCCCTTTTTGGCACGCTCACCCTTGCTGGGCCACTAACCGCCGCCACCGTTCATGTGCCGGAGTCGCAACCCACGATTCAGGCTGGTATCGATATCGCGGCCGACGGCGACACCGTCTCCGTCGCCGCCGGCGTCTGGCAGGAGTGGATCAACTTTCGGGGAAAGCGACTCGTCGTGGAGAGCAGGGATGGGGCGTCCGTAACGACCCTCGACGGCGGATCCGCCCCATCGGCGGTGGTCTTCGCGCACGGCGAGACACCCGAGAGCATTCTGAGGGGCTTCACCGTGACCGGATCAGGCGGTGGAACCGAGTTTGAGTCTCTGCTCATGGGAACGGGGATCTACATTCATCTGGCTTCGCCAACCATCGAGGACTGCATCATCCGCGACTGCACATCCCAGATGGGGGCAGGCGTGAGCATCTGGGGGGGTGATCCGACGTTTCGCAACATAATGATTCGTGACAACACTGCGACGCTCGATGGAGGTGGCATGAGAATTCATCACCTCAGTCAACCCCTCATGGAGAACTGCGAATTTCTCAATAATTCGGCCACCATCCACGGAGGTGGTCTCGCCTATGGCAATGACAGCAACGGTGTTCATGATGGCTGCACGTTCGAGGGCAATGTCGCGGGCATTCGGGGCGGCGGCCTGTCCAAGAGTTGCGACTGCTCAAACGCAACGATTGCGAATACCACGCTCTGCAACAACACGCCCGATCACATCCTCGGAAACTGGGATGACTTCGGAGGCAATGAACTCTGCCCGATATGTGCCCACGACATCAATGCCGATGGCATCGTCGGGGTGGACGACGTGCTCGCAATTGTTGCGGCTTGGGGTAGTTGCGTATGTGTCGAAGACATCACCGGAGACTCGGTCGTCAATATCGACGATCTGCTGCTTGTGATCGAGTCATGGGGCGATTGTCCCGACTGATCGAGCGGGCGAGATTCGCCGCACCCGGAGATTCCTGTACGCAATCGGCCCGTGATCGCCCTGCAATCTGATCGGTCCCTGTGCCGACTCGGTCGCGAATCCACCGCGAGTCGGCCCTGTCAGCTCCACATCCTCATGGATAATCGTGCCGTTGTGGGTCACACGCTCAACTCTCGCATTGGCACTCTTTCGGCCCTCCCCGTCGAACCGTGGTGAGCGAAAGACAATGTCATAGAACTGCCAGACGCCAGCGGGCTGCGCGGCGTTGACTCGCGGTGCTGAGCCTTCGAATCCCTTCGGCGTCCTCGACTCATCCCAGCGCTGATAGATGCCCCCGCAATCACTTGGACGAGGAGATGTTTTTCCGGCACTGTCAAGGATCTGGATCTCGTAGCAACCTTGTAGGTACACACCCGAGTTCCCACCTTCAGCCACCATGAATTCGATATGGATTTCGCAATCACCAAATTCAGATGCGCTGTAGAGATCACCACCGCCGTTTGAATTCGTGAGCACTCCAGTGCCTGGAGTTTCAGTGAGGGACCGGCCATCCATCACCACTTCCGAGGCACGTGACCAACCGTTTGTGTTGCGCCACCCCGAATCACAGTCCAAGTCAACCCACCCATCGTCTGCTGCCCAGTCGATCGCTTCGGCAACATGCTTCAGAAACGCAGGATCGGCCCAACTCTCACTGGTATGCCCAAGTCCAGTGTAGAACGCCGCCCCCCCACCAACTGGAACCGTCCACACAATTGGGTGGTCCTCCGGCATCGTGCCGCCCTCGTAGGAGGTTTCATCCAGTGAAGCCAGCACATGCACTTCCCCCCTGGGCGACTTGGCGAAGTTGTACCACTCATCCACGTGGTTCCAGACCGCCGGCACATGCGAGAGCGTCGGGTGCGACGGGTCTTCCAATCGGATATTCGCCGGTTGAATACGAGGGTGACTCCTGAACCAAGCCCCGCCTAGAAGCGATCCGTAGAACGGCCACTCATACTCAGTGTCGGCGGCAGCATGAATCCCCACCCATCCGCCACCACGGCGAAGCCACGAGGCCAATGCATCCTGCTGTGAAGTATCCAGAACATCTCCGGTCGTATTGAGAAAGACGACAACATCGATATCACGCAACGCTTCATCCGTAAACGCGGAAGAATTCTCGGTGTGCGTAATAAGCCACCGATCGGCTGCGAGCGTACGAATCGCCTCCACTGCAGGCTCGATTGATTCGTGTCGAAAGCCTGCTGTTCGGCTGAATACCAGCACGGCAGGAAGGTTCACCGGGACGCATGCAGAGAGGCTTAAGATCGCTGCAAACATCTAATCACCAAACGCATCTTCAAAGCCCTGATCGGGCGGAACGATGTCGACACCTCGGACGTACTCGCAACTTTCTCTCGCCCCCTGCTCACGGTGCATGCCACTGTCCTCCCACTCGACCGAGAGCGGCCCGTCATACCCACCCCTGTTGAGGGAACGGATGATGGCGTCGAAATCCACATCACCTCGGCCGACACTCACAAAGTCCCATCCCCGCCGCGGGTCACCGAATTGCAGGTGCGATCCGAGGATTCCTGAATCACCATCCAACTTCACCTTCACATCCTTCATGTGGCAGTGGAAAATACGGTCTGGGAATCGATCGATGAACCTCGCCGGATCCACGCCCTGCCACACCAGATGGCTCGGATCGAAGTTGAATCCAAAGGCCTCGTGGTATCCCAGAGCCTCAAGTGCCATCTCGGCGGTCACGGTGTCATAGGCGATCTCCGAAGGATGCACCTCAAGGGCGAAACGCACTCCAACCTCCTTGAAGACATCCAGGATCGGCCCCCATCTGTGTGCGAAGTCGTCATACCCCTGGCGGACCTGGTCCGCAGTGGTCGGGGGAAAGAAGTAGATATCGGGCCAGATCGACGAACCCGTAAAGCCGTTGACGACCGGAACACCGAATGCCGCCGCAGCCCGTGCTGTTTGCTTCATTTCTTCAGCTGCACGGGCTCGAACGCCCTCGGGCTCACCGTGCCCCCAGATGTGATCCGGAAGTATCTGATGATGTCGCGCATCGATACGATCACAGACGGCCTGTCCGACAAGATGATTTGAGATGGCCCAGCACTTGAGACCACTTGCCGCAAGAATCTCGTGCCGCCCATCGCAATACGCGGAGTCATCGACCGCTGCATTGACATCAAAGTGATCACCCCAACAAGGGAGCTCCAAGCCATCAAATCCCATTTCTGCAGCCAGTTCGACAATTTCGGCAAACGGCAGATCGGCCCACTGGCCGGAGAACAAGGTCACAGGACGTGCCATCTCAGGTACTCCACATACGGGTTTCAAGAGGGATGGTACTACGCCTCTCGGATGGCGACAGGCTCACATTCGCGGGCTACAACCGCCGCAAAGGCCTCCTGTAAGCGCGACATGATCGGCCCCGGACTCCCGTCCCCAATCGTCCGACCATCGATCATCGTCACCGCAGCGAGTTCTCCCATTGTTCCTGTGCAAAAACACTCGTCAGCAGCAAACGCCTCCGCTTGAGAAATGTCACGAACATCGCACGCTATCGAAAGGCTGTCGCATAGATCGAGCACCACACCTCGAGTTACGCCCTCGGGACAGGCCAGAACCCGACTCGTTGAAACTGTGTTGTCATGCACGAAAAAGAGATGCGTCGCATTGGTTTCGGCAATGAAGCCACGGTCATCGAGCATCATCGCGTCATCGGCATGCGCCGCGTTGGCTTCTATCTTGGCCATGATTGACTGCAGCAGATTATTGTGATGAATTCGCGGATCAAGCATGTCCGGTCGAAAGCGACGGACACTGCTTGTGACCAGCGACAATCCGCCCTGCCGATATACCGGCGGTTTGTACTCAGCCAGCACGATCAATGTCGACCCGAACTGATTGAGCCGAGGGTCCATGCCACTGGTAATCTTCAAGCCACGCGAGAGCGTCAATCGAATATGAACGCCGTCATGCATGCCATTGGCTTCAAGTGTGCGAGCGATCTCGTGAATAATCGCACTGTGGCTGGGGATGTCCTCAAATGCCAGTGCCCGCGCCGAACATCGCAGCCGATCGAGATGTGCTGTCAACTTGAAGATGCCGTCTTGGTAGAGCCGGAGCCCCTCCCACACGCCATCACCACCTTGAACAAGCGAATCAAACGGCGATATGCCTGCCACATCTCGATGCAGAAGTTCCCCATTGATATTGACCTTGAGATCGGCATTGCGGGAGTCGTATGTTTGAAGCACGTCTCTATCCCTTCTGAGGTCGCAGTCGAAATTCGCTCAACTGTTCGTACAACTGCTGGCACTTCCGCAGCGTAGCTTGATGCGCCTCTGGAATCTTCGGATTGTCTTCTCGCGGTGGCCCGAAACATGTCGATTCCCACACACGGTCGTACCACCACGGCGCCCATGAACCATCACTGCCCCGCTTGCCCGGGGGCCATTGCAGCATCGCCTCATCCCATGGCACATCCAGAGCCTGACACAGGCAACGTAACATGACTTCGGGCGCAACCAACACATCATCTGCATCAATCACCGGCGGTAAAGCCACTCCGAGTTCATCCAATCGACTGATCAAGGCGACCTGCTGCGGCAGACCGGTGTCCTGCACCGTCGCCTCCGGATAACGAGCCAGCAGGGAAGCCAACACCCGATCAGGCCTTCGAACCAACAACGCATGCCGAGCGTGCAACATCCACTCACCTGTCAGATCGTGACTCAGGTGGTGTGCCATGTGCTTTTGATAGAAGATCCCCACCCCATGAGGAGAGGAACCGAGCCGCCGGATGACATCTGTCGCGTCGAGATCTGACTGCTGCTGCTCAAGCACAACTTCATGTCCCGGGTGCTTCGTTCCGGTCCTACTGAGCCATAATGGATACAGCGGTTCATCCCAGACTTGCACATCGGATCGGTTCTCCCACGCACGCATCATGGCTGTAGAGATATTTCGCGGACCTGACCACATTGCAATGCGGACACAGGACATCTTCAATCGGCTCGCTTCCAAACAGATTTGGTTTCATCCACCCCTGGCATACGAGCATCACGGCCCCAGTTCGGATTCCTGAACTGAAACAGCAACAACGGAAGACCAATGAAAGCGATGAAGGCCAAAAGCAGAATGATCGTAAAGACATTTCCTTCCATGGACATGTCTTCCGTTGATGGCGGGCAGAACATCACCATGATTCCAGCAAGTGCCGCCACGCCTCCACCACCAGCAACCAGCCAAAGTCCGACCCGCCCGCCCGGTATCACGAATGATCTGGGAACATCCGGTTTCGTGTACCGCAACACGATGACCGATATGAACATGAGCAGGTACATCACGAGATAGACCTGCGCCGAGGCGATTGTGAGCATGTAGAAAATGCGGTTGAGATCGAAGAAGAGCATCAACAGGCACAGAAGCGAAACGATGATCGCCTGAAGGAGCATCACATTTCGAGGCGCGCCGCCAGGCGTCGTCCGCTGGAATATCGGAGGAATAAGCCCATCGTCTGCCGCAACCCGAAGCGACTCGGTCGGGCCGATCACCCAAACCATGATGTGCCCCGCCATCCCCGCAAGCGCCAAGATGGCCAGTACCTTGACGATCCAACCAACGCCGAGTGGATCAAGCACGTATTCAAAAACCTGCAATGTGCCGGCAGCAAGGTCGATCTCATTGATCGGCACAAGCACCGCGACGCTCAACGCGCCTAATATCGAAATCCCAAGTACGAGCAGCCCGGAGAACAGAAGAGACAATGGGATCGAACGCTGAGGACGCTCGACATGACGGAAGTGCACCGCATTGACTTCGAGACCGGAAAGAAATGAAAAAATCGCGGTGATCCCAACAATCTCTCCGATTGAATCGAATTTCGGAACCATCCCCCCCCATGAAAGTGGGATCGCCGACTCATGGCCGGATCCGATCCACCATGCCGCCATCGCAATTGCCAGAGCAACCGGCAGCAGCGTCCCTG
>JAAERN010000153.1 GCA_024230295.1 Planctomycetota bacterium | reverse complement strand
ACGAGTTGCCAGACGTATCCGGTCGAGGGATTCGATTGGAGTTCGATGACGAGCATCTGTCCGCTGCGAAGCCGCATCGTGCTCCCGTTCTCATTCGCGCCAGCCACGACGGCATCGGCGGGAATGCCCGCAGGCGTGGAGCTGCATCCATTGATGACGACAGAGAGCAGGACCATCGCGGCGGCAGTGACCATCGATCGGGCGATTGAAGCGTGCGAGAAGCGAAGCATTCGAGGTTCCTGGTCGAGTTTTGGAGAAGACCGGGGAACAGGGTACCGAGCGGGTCGCTTGTTGGAGCACGCACGACGATCTCGCGAAAAGACCCCTAAAAACACCATACGCCCAAGAAAAAACCACCAAAATACGCGATCACACGCGAATGCGATATTCCGGCAGAGGTTATAGGACGTGTGTTCCACGTGGAACATCCCTGTTTCCTGGATACTCCCCTGCTCGGCTCATTGGAGTGTTCCACGTGGAACACTTGTCGCTGGTTGTTGGCTTGCGATCGATCGGGGCTGGGACGATATGCTTCAGGGGTCATTCGTCTTGCATGGAGGCAGTCATGGCTACAGAGAAAAAAGCGGT
>JAAERN010000152.1 GCA_024230295.1 Planctomycetota bacterium | reverse complement strand
GTCAAAGCCAGACCGACAAGGAATGCGGCTGGAAGCAGTAGCAGTACGTGCGTGGTCACACACCCATGATGCCCGACATGGGGCTCCGCAGCCAGTCATCAGCCGAGATACCCTGAACGTCCATGGAACACATCACGGTCTATTGCAGTTCATCCACTCGGGCCTCCAAACGACTTCATGACGCCGCCGAAGCCGTTGGACGGGCCCTCGCTACTCACGGCGTCACCGTGATCTACGGGGGTGGAAGCATCGGATTGATGGGCGCGCTGGCACGAGGCTGCAAGGCCGAGGGTGGAAGGCTCATCGGCATCACCACGCAGAGGTTGGTCGAACTTGAGCAGGCATCGCGCGACTGCGACGAGTTGGAGGTCTATGACACGATGCGAGAACGCCGTCGCCGACTGCTTGAGTTGGCCGACGGTGTACTGGTTCTTCCTGGAGGACTCGGCACGCTTGAGGAATTCTTCGAAGCCCTCGTTGGGCGGCAGTTGGCCGAGCATGGCTCACCGATCGGGCTGGTCAATATCGACGGCGCGATGAACTCGCTGCTTCTCATGCTCGACGACCTCGTACACCATCGGTTCGTCCGCGCTTCGGCCCGCGATCTCTTTTTCGTCGAAGATGATGGCATCGTGGCCGTGGAGCGGCTACTCCGCACAAAAGGCGGTCTTGTGGACCCCACCAAGATGGTTCCCTCCGGACCCGATTGACCTTGGATAGTCTGCGCATATGCCTGCCACCATCGGACTGATCGCGGGAGAAGGTCGCTTGCCGGTTCTCGTCGCACAAGGAATGCGCGAGGCCGGGCTCGACGTTGCATGCGTGGCATTCCGAGGACACGCCGACCCCGAACTTCGCACCCTCTGCACCAAGTGGTCTGAAGTCAGTCTTTATCGTCCGGGAGGTTGGCTTCGCCGACTTCGACGTTGGAATGTGGCCGAAGCCGTCATGGTCGGCCGAGTCGCCAAGACTCGCATGCACGACCCATTCCGGATGATCCGCGACCTGCCGGACTGGCGAGCCATCCGGCTGTGGTATCGTCGGCTTCGACACGATCGCAGAGACCGCGCCGTGCTGGCTGCGGTCGCCGATGAACTACAACGAGGCGGAGTCACACTCATCGACTCGACAACCCACATTCCAGACCATCTTGCAACCGAGGGAACGCTCGGCAATACCTCGCCAAGCAACTTGCAGCAGCATGACATCGCCTTCGGCTGGCCCATGCTTCACAACCTCACCGACATGGGCATTGGTCAAGCCATTGCCGTTCGTGAAGGAGACGTCATTGCAGTCGAAGCGGTTGAAGGGACGGACCGCATGATCGAACGTGCGGGAACGCTCTGCCGCGCATCGGGCTGGACACTCCTGAAGACTGCAGCGGACGATCACGACAGCCGAGCCGATGTGCCGACTATCGGCACCGACACGGTTTCCCGGCTCGCGGCTGCGGGCTGTGGCTGCATTGCTGTGGGTGCTGGCCGAGTCATTCTGATCGATCGCCCAAAGGTCATCGAAGCCTGCGACAAGGCCCGCATTGCACTCGTGGGAGTCGCAGGAACGAATACGTGAACGAGCCTCCTACCGAGCCGCCCTTGGTTTCTCGCGCAGGCGCAAAGCTCCAACACGCCCTGCAACACTTTTCAATCGACGTCACTGGATTGCGATGTGCGGATCTTGGATGCAATGTCGGCGGCTTTACCGATTGCCTACTCCGCCACGGTGCCGAATCGGTCACTGCCGTAGATACCGGATATGGCATTCTCGCCTGGAAACTCCGCCAGAATCCCCGGGTCGAGGTCATGGAGCGGACCAACGCGTTGCACGCGTTGCCTCCCACAAATGGCGTGGACCTGGTCGTGGTCGACTTGGGCTGGACCCCCCAGCGGCATGCCTTGCCCGCTGCGATGAAGTGGCTCTCTGAGGGCGGCCAGATCGTGTCGCTCATCAAGCCCCACTATGAATTAGATGCCAATCAGCGTCGTGAACATCTCCACGATGGTCGGTTGAGCGATGAGATCGCCCAGAAAATGCTCGACGCAGTTCTCGATGGACTTGAGGGTATGGGACTCCGCTCGCTCGGCACGACAATTTCGCCCGTTCGGGGGGGTAAAAGTAGCCGTGGAGGAGCAATGGGAAACCGTGAATTCCTGCTCTTCACAAAGGCCGCGCAGGCCGTCTGAGGGCCTCGTTTCCAATACAATACGGAGACACGGTAACGCTGCGGAGCCGGGAGTCTCCGCCGCGCCTGAGGAAGCCCATTCATGAGCGACGCAGAGCGTCCCGACACTTCGGACGACAACCAGTCACAGCCGGACAACATCGGCCATGTCATCGAGCAGCGCGTCGATCAAGAACTGCACGACAGTTATCTCACGTATGCGATGTCGACGATCACAGACCGCGCACTGCCCGATGTCCGCGACGGACTGAAGCCTTCGCAGCGCCGCATTCTCGTCGCCATGAACGATCTCAGCCTTTCCCCAGGTCGCAAGCATCGAAAGTGCGCCAAAATCTCGGGCGATACGTCCGGCAACTACCACCCGCATGGTGAATCAGTCATTTATCCAACCCTCGTCAATATGGGCCAGGACTGGAAGATGCGAGTGCCGCTCATCGACAAACAGGGAAACTTCGGATCGATTGACGGAGATCCTCCGGCCGCCATGCGGTACACCGAAGCCCGACTCACGAGCGCCGCAGCGGAGATGCTTTCAGATATCAAGCTCGACACGGTCGAGTACATCGCCAACTACGACGAAACTCGCACTGAGCCGACTGTTCTTCCAGCACGCTTTCCGAACCTGCTCATCAACGGTTCGAGCGGTATTGCTGTGGGAATGTCGTGCTCGATGCCACCCCACAACGTCACTGAGGTTTGCAACGGCATCATTACAGTCATCGACGACCCTTCGATTGATCTCACCGGACTGCTTGAAATCATTCCGGGACCGGACTTCCCGACCGGAGGCACGATCGTCGGTAGACGCGGAATCGCTGATGCGTACGCCTCGGGTCGTGGCCGAGTCATCGTGCGTGGCAAGGTGCACCACGAGACTATCAAGGGGCGAGAGTGCCTCGTCATTGATGAGATCCCCTATCAGGTCGTACAAAACAACCTGATCGACAAGATGGTCGATGCCGCGAAGGCAGATCGCATTCAGGGGATCGCGGATATCAAGAACTTCTCCGGGAAGAAACACCGCACCCGCATCGTGGTGCAACTCAAACGCGGCGCCGACCCGGAAATCGTCGAGCGACAGATTTATCAGTTCACGCCGCTGCAGAGCACGGTGTCCATTATCAACATCGCGCTCGATCGCGGGCGCCCGCGGACCATGGGGCTGCGGCAATTGATTGATTGCTTCATCGACCATCGCCGAGATGTCGTGCGGCGGCGGACCGAACACCTCTTGCGCGAGGCGAAAAAACAAGCACATCGGCTGGAAGGCCTGATTCTCGCCGTGTGTGATATCGATGAGGTCATCGCCCTCATTCGCGGCAGCCAAACTCGCGAAGAAGCCATCGGCAAACTGATGGAGCGACGGTTCCGAATCGCCCCGGATCATCCGTACGCAGCAAGCATCCCATCGATGTTGATGCAGCAATGCGGCGGCGAGGAAGGCACGGCACTTTCCCGCGTTCAGGCCGAAGCCATCGGCGCGATGCGGCTCATCCAATTGACCGGGCTTGAGATTGAGAAACTGGTCGCCGACTACACCGGACTCGTTGAGAAAATCGAGGAGTACGAACTCATCCTCTCCGACGAGCAGCGAATTCTGGACATCATCCGAGAGGATTGCGTCGAGATTCGAGACACCTTCGGTACGGAACGACAGACTCGCATCGAAGAGAGCGAGGCTGACGACTACAACATCGGCGATCTCATCCCAGAACACCATGTTGTCGTCACGGTGACACACCGCGGCTACATCAAGCGACTCCCCACCGACACGTACCGTGAGCAGGGACGCGGCGGACGAGGCGTCAAAAGCGGCAAGATCGAAGATGACGACTTCACCGAATTGCTCTTCACGGCCAACTCGCACGCAGATCTTCTTTGTTTCACGGATCTCGGCAGGGTCTTCAAGCTCAAGGTCTGGCAGGTTCCGGAAGGATCACGCACCGGGAAGGGCCGCGCTATCGTCAATCTCGTGCGGCTCCGTGATGGAGAACAAGTCGTCACATGTCTGCCCATCGACGATTTTGAGAAGGGCGAAGACTTCCTGCTGTTCGCCACTCGGCAGGGCAAGGTCAAACGAACAGCGCTTCGGGACTATCGCAACGTCAATGTTGCTGGCATCAATGCGATCAATCTTCGTGACGACGATGATCTCATCGGAGTTGTCCATACCAGCGGCGACCATCACATTCTGCTTGCGACCTCAAGCGGTATGTCAATTCGATTCAATGAAGCCGATGCAAGGGTCATGGGACGCGTCGCAGCCGGAGTCAAAGGTATCGACCTGAAGTCAGGTGATGAAGTCGTCGGGCTTGTACGTGTTGATGATGATGCCGACCTGCTGACAGTGACCGCCAACGGCTACGGTAAGCGAACACCAATGGTGGAGTATCTGGTTCAGTCGGAAGATGGTTCCACCCGCCCACAGTCACGTGGCGGCAAGGGCAGGCGTGACATCCGCACCGAAGGCCGGAATGGTCAGGTTGTGTCCATTCGGAATGTCCATGATGCCGATGGCATGGTGCTTGCAAGTGAGAGTGGCATGCTGGTTCGCATCCCGGCCGATTCGATCAGCAGGATTGGTCGAAACACACAGGGTGTGCGTCTTGTCAATCTCAAGGCGGGCGACCGCGTCATCGCCGCAGCCAAAATCGAGGATGAAACCTGATCTGAGCCCCTCTTCTCACCCGGCTCCCCTGAGCATGCGTGTACCATTGCAGGATCGCAATGGGAGGGCTCAAAGGACATGCCGCTCAAATCTTGGTCCGACACCATCACAATCGCTGAACTCTCCGACGAACCACTGTTCTCGGACGACATGGACCAACTCGTCAATCGCATTGATGAGATCCGACACGATGGCGATTCCGATGTACCGAACATCATCATCGATCTGGCCCAAGTGAACTCTGTCAACTCGTCGAACCTCGGCAGCCTTCTCCGAGTGCGGAAACTGCTGGAGATGACTGATCGGCGGCTCTTGATTTGTGGTGTCACGGATACAATCTGGTCAGCAATGATTGCTACAGGGCTGGATCGCATCTTCGCCTTCGCCACCGACGTCACGACGGCGCTCGCCGAAATTCAACTCGGCATCGGTCCCGGCAGTGGAGTCGATGCGGACGAGGATTGATTCGTGCTGCGATTTCGACGTACTGATCCAGACATGCGCATCGAATTGATGCCACTGATCGATGTCGTGTTTCTCATTCTCACGTTCTTTGTGTATGCCATGGTCTTGATGGTTCGAGTGGACATGCTTCCGGTGCCACTTGAGTCCTACGCATCTGGCGAATCCACAGAACCACTTCCAGCGATCGCTGTCACGCTCAGACTCGATGGGGCGATCTTCGTCGGGCAAACGGAAACCGGCCTCGATGAAATGCTTACCGCCATAGATCAGGCTCGCACGAGCGAGCCGGACACCGTCGTCTATATCATTCTCGAAGACGGCAATGGTGCCATTGATCGTGGTCCGTTGCTGACCGCCGCATGGGATCGGCTGCACAACGCGGGAATCGCGATCAAACTCGTCGGCCAGGCTGGCGGGCCATGAAGTCCGACGAAACACGTCTCGGAATCGGCGTTTTGGTGTCATTACTTGTCAACGCAATGATCATCGTGCCAGGGCTGACCGCCGACCTACAGATCGGTACTGATCAACTTCAAGCAGATGATTCGGTTCGGCCCCCCGCTTTCGAACCTGACCTACCAGACGAGCCTGAGATCAAACTCGGCATCGAAAAATCCGACACCTCTACGCTGACTTGGATTGGCTATGAGCAGTATCAGGAGCACATGGCAAGGCTTGCCGAGTTGGAACAAGCCCGCTTTGACATGGGCGGGGGCGATGTCGGTGGCGGAGGGACACCAGGGCCCAAGTCACCGCAGGCCGCCGAGCCACAACCACCTGAATCGGCCGAGCCGCAGCCGGTGGAGGACCCACAGCCTGAAACGGACAACACGGCGCCTCCACGAGCGAGACCAGCCATCGAACCGCTTCCCGAGGTTCCCGATGAAGCCTTGCCAAAGAATTCGGAAACAACCGAGGACGCCAACGCCGAGAAGCCCGCAGAACAGCCTGAAACAGCAGCACCACCTCCTGCAAAGCCGGCTGAACCACAACCTCAGAGCCAGCCTGCCCCTCCTTCACAACCCAGCCCCAAGCGACCTCCCCCTGGCGATCAAGCACCGAAACCGGGACCTCCTGCGCAGAAACCGGGGACAGCGCAGCCGGGTGCCGAAGATCTTCCACCCGTTGAGCAACCGAGCAATCGGCAATCGCATGCCACAACAAAGACTCAGGTCAATATCAAGAAGCGAGGCGGTCCGGTTTCCGCCGAGGGGCTCAGAGTCAATACGCGGCACTTGACTTTGACCACCTTCGAGGACATGCAGTTTCGCAATGTCGTCCGCTTGACCGTCCTGCTCGATTTTTCATCGGATGGCAAGGTGGCCCGAGTTTGGATCGAACGGATCAATCCAAAGACCAAGAAGCCATTCTGGGAATCCGGCAACACCACGAGGGGCTATGAGAGCAAGGTTGTCAGTTCGCTCTATACGTGGAGAGCTCGTGGAGAGAAGCTCAAGGCGCTCAAGGATGATCAAACCTATTCGATCCCTTTCAATCTCGTGTACCGATAGGAGGTCATGAGCAAGGCCTGTAGAATGGCTCGTATGCGGATCCTCTTGACCAATGATGACGGAATACACGCTCCGGGAATCGTCTCGCTGCACTCAGCGATCTCAGACCTCGGCGATATCTGGACTGCAGCACCCCTGACGGTGCAAAGTGCAGCTGGTCATGGCATTACCTACACCGACCCGCTCATGGTCGAACCGGTACAGGTGACACCGGACTTCGGCGGCATTGCTGTTGATGGCCGACCAGCCGACTGCGTCAAACTCGCCATCAGATCACTCTGGCCCGAACACTTCGGCGAATCGGACCGCCCCGACCTCACCATCAGCGGCATGAATAGTGGTGCCAACGTGGGTATCAACATTTTGTATTCAGGAACAGTGGCCGCAGCCATCGAGTCTGCGTTTCTCGGCGTGCCTTCCATTGCCGTGAGTCTTTACCTGCGAGATCGCACGAATATCTACTGGGATCGTGCTGCTGCGATTGCACGCACAGTCATCGACAACATCCTCGCGATGCGACCATTGACTCCACACGAAGTACTCAATGTCAATATTCCGCCGATCGAATCGGCCGATGCACCAATCCCCCCGATCAAAGTCGTCGGCATGAATGCAGCCCCGCTGCTCGAAGGCTTTGAGAGGCGAGAAAGCCCTGCTGGACAGGTCTACTACTGGGCCGCGGGCGAAGGCATGCAGTTCACAAGCACAACCGCAGGCTCGGATGTGGATGTCATCAGAGATGGATGCATCACCGTGACACCACTGTCCTACGTGATGACCGACGTTGATCGCATTCAGGAATGGAAGGAAGGCCTGGAGTAGGCCTGCTAGTCGTTCGGTTCGAGAACGTACTCCCGACCACCCCACTTGATCGGTTCTCCCGATCGCAATGCCTTCTCCGCCCACCGCATCGTGCAATACACATTCCAACTACCGATCGGGTACAGAAGGACGGACCAGATAGGCTGCCGTCCAATTTGCCAAGTCCAAACCAACGCTCCAAGTTGTTGGAATACAGAGAGCCCACCGGCAACGACCGCAAGGCCACCACAAAATCCTCCTGCGCCAAGGCCGGCCACAACAGCAGCAACGCTGATCGCCGGAATCACCCAGCCAAGCAGCAACTGGCGGACTGCATGCTTACGAAGTGAGCGGGGCCGTCGCTTAGTCGCCTCCAAGAAAATTCGCATCCAACCCCGCATGAAAGCTTGACGATCACCGTACATGGAGCAGGACAACAGTCCGTCTGCGCGAAGTACGTTGACACGCCCGCCAGCCTGTTTGACCTTGCCAGCAAAAGCGATGTCCTCAAGTAGGTCATCTTTGACTGCGGCGTGTCCACCGACCTTGTCATACCAGTCGCGATCAAACAACATGAACTGGCCGTTGGCGAATGTCCTTCCTCGATCATCGCGATTGACCGCATCCGGTGGAAATAACGATAGCAGTGCCATCATGGCCACGGGCTGGGTTGATCGCTCGAACCAACGCGTGCATTCGAGGTCGGTCAGCAGACTAAGTAGTCCGGTTTCTCGTCGCTGCGCTTCATTGAGCGCCGCTCGAAGAAGTTCGGGGGCTGCTCTCGTGTCGGCATCTATGAATGCAATCCAATCACCCGTAGCGTGGTCCGCACCGATCCGAGCCGCGTTACACTTGCCCGCCCAACTCGGGGGGCACTCCTTGTTGCGAATCAAGAGAATCCTGGAATCATGAGCAGCACGATCCGAGACGATCGACTCCGTGTCGTCTGTGCAACGATCGGCGACAACAATGACTTCCAAGTCATCCACATCCTGAGCCAGCAACGTGTCGACGCAGTGGCCGATGACACGTTCCTCGTTGTATGCCGGTATCACAACTGACAACGACTGCGAATCCGGCAACCCCTCGAGGCCACGCCGAAGCGAGAGTCCGGTCGAGAGCATTCGGCCAAGACGAATTGTCACGACTGCCCACCAGATCACGCCGCCGATGGCGGGTACTGCGAACACGATGGACAGGATGGAGAGAGTGGACACTGGGGCGAGAGTGTATCGACCCACGAAGCCAACATCCCTGGATACCATCGCCCGCATGACTCTGATCGATGCAGATCGTATGTATATCATGGACCTCGCCGCATCCAGGCAGCTCGATGCTCAGGCGACCAGCCACTATGGGATCCCGGGCATCGTGCTGATGGAGAATGCGGCACGGGGTGCCACGGAGGTCGCGCTTCAGATGCTCGGTTCACGCACTCGCGTCCATGTCGTGTGTGGCCCAGGGAACAACGGCGGTGATGGCTGGGCGATGGCCCGCCATCTGCACAATGCCGGCTGCGATGTCACGCTCACACCAATCGGTATGCCGCGTGAGGGAAGCGATGCGGCGGCTAATGCCGCCACTGTTCACCGTATGTCAATTGACATCATTCCGTGGACTGATGCCAATGATGTAGATCTTGTGGTTGATGCATTACTTGGAACTGGACTCGATCGCGAGGTTGAGGGGGTCATCAGGGAGTTGATTGAGTCGATCAATAGCACCGAAGCGCAGGTGCTGGCCATTGATCTACCCTCCGGACTCGATGCGGATACGGGATGCCCTCTGGGCTTAGCGGTCCGAGCCGATGCCACCGCCACATTTGCTGGTTGGAAACTTGGCTTTATGGAGCAAGAGTCCGTGAGGTGGACGGGAGAGATTCACACCGTGGACATCGGTGTCCCATGCGAACTTGCGCAGTCACTTGGAAGTCCGCTGCTCAGAGCAGAGAGGCATGGGCGAGGCACCTCCGAATAAGCCCTGTTTACTGACGCGTGGCTCGGGCACTACCCCGAAGGCGTTCGCGACTTTCTGTGAGTCCGCTGCTACCATCCCCCCACCGACCGGATGTACCAACCACTCCTAACCAGCCGATATCTCATGACGCGGATGATTCCGCTTCTGGCTGTGGCTGCGGTGGCCTTGTGCGTCGCACTCGTCATCGTTGTGATCTCGGTCATGACCGGATTTCTCGACATGATTCGATCTTCCGGGCAGACGCTGATGGGTGATGTCGTCATCACCTATCCCATCCGAGGCATCCCCTATTACGACGATCTGATTACCAAACTTCAGTCCAAGGCAGATGTCAAAGCCGCCACGCCCGTAGTCGATACGTGGGGGCTGCTCCGCATGCCATACCCGGCGGGCGATGCCAAAGAGAGTGAGCAAGTTCAGATTTGGGGAGTCGACCCGAGTTCATTCTCGCAAGTCACCGGATTTACCGACACGCTCAAGTGGTCTGAAATTCCTTCCGATACGGCAGCTATGATGCGGTGGGACCGTATGCGGGACCGCGCACCTGCATTGGTCGCGAGTCTGGACATACCTAGCAAGATTCGGCTGCTTCAAGAGTCCGCCCCCGACGAAGTCGAGGGCGCTGAGCCCTCGGTGCTTCGCAAACTCGCGGAGAACGCTACGACAGAGGATCTCACGAAGAGGATGCTCCATCTGACTTGGGCACCCGAGAAGTTGCGTGTCGTCATTGGCGACGATGGCATGCGCGATTTCGACTCGTTCGACTCGAGGCTCGGTGATTCAGGCCTTGTGCTCGCCGATGGTAGATCGCTCCAGCGCAATAGCAGACCAGCAATTGTTAGCGGCCTACACGTATCAAAGGCAAACGAGCGCACAAGCACCGGCGATTATGCCATTTCTGGCGGTGGGTATTGGTGGATGCCGAACCATGAAGCAACCCTCACAACGCTTCCGATCGACAGCCGCGGTGGGATGCTCGATCCCAAGAGCATCGTTCTTCCCTTCGCCAATGAGTTCGCCAGCGGCGTGTTTCTCATCGATCAGACGCGGATCATGGTTCCTCTCAACATCGTCCAGGACCTGACCAACCTAGACGCCGCCGAAATCGTAAGCCCCGATGATCCAACACGAGTCGTTGGAACAACCCCCGCCAAAGCAACCATGATTCTCGTTCGCGGGCAGAACGGAGTCGATCCGAAACAACTGAGAGAGCTTGTCCATAACACCTATGGAGAGTTTGAATCCGCGTGCGCCAGTGCGGGCCGAAACGTCCCACGGCTAGATCGCGATCCTGGTCTCCGAGTCCTCACTTGGGAAGAACAGAACGCATCGTTCATTGGCCCGGTTGAGAAAGAACGGGAACTGATGCGGACGCTCTTTTCCATTGTGTATCTCGTCTGCGGAGCACTGATCGTGGCGATTTTTTGGGCGATCGTTTATGAGAAGACGCGCGATATTGGCATTCTTCGAAGCGTTGGCGCCTCACGGATGGGGATTGTGTGGATCTTCCTTCTCTACGGACTCTTCGTCGGGATCTTCGGCGCCATTACAGGAGTCGGACTCGGTTGGCTGGTCACGGTCAACATGCCGGGTATCCATGAGCAGATGTCTCATCCACCGCTCTGGCTTGGCATCGCAATGCTCGCATGCGCCGGTGGAGTCATTCTCTGGACTGCACTTCAACTTCGGAGCGGACGCCTCCTCCCACTGCTACTTGGAATACTCGTGGCAATCGTTCTCACAGGAATGGGGGCGGGCGAGTTGCTCATTCGAAGCTCGGGTGGCATTGTTCTGTGGGACCCGGCGGTCTATTACTTCACCGATGTACCCGATACCGTGGATTGGCCCAGTGCTTGGATCACTGCTCTGGGCGCGGTGATCTGCAGCGTCATCGCTGCTGCGATTCCCGCTGCACGCGCAGCCGACATTGATCCGGTCGGAGCACTTCGGTATGAGTAGCCCACTGTTGGAAGTATGCGATCTCCGCAAGACGTATCGGCTCGGCCATGTCGATGTCCCGGTCTTGAAGGGATGTTCACTCAAGGTCGATCGCGGCGAGTGGCTCGCCATACTTGGAAGCAGCGGATCTGGAAAGAGCACGCTGCTACATCTGCTCGGCGGACTGGATCGGCCTGACACAGGCGGCGGTGATATTCGGTATGAGGGGCGTCCGCTCGCAAAGCGTTCGACACGATCGCTCGACCGCTACCGAGCACGAACTGTGGGATTCGTGTTTCAGTTCTATCACCTGCTCCCCGAACTCACTGTGCTCGAGAACGCCATGCTGCCTGGCCTCGTGCCGGGAGGTATCGGCGGAGGGCCCGCTCGCCGGCGCGTACGCGAACTTCTCGATCGCTTCGGGCTCTCCCACCGTCTGCATCATCGCCCAAGGGAACTCTCCGGCGGCGAGCGGCAGCGGACCGCCATTGCCAGAGCCCTCGCCAATGATCCTCAGATTCTGCTGGCCGATGAGCCGACCGGCAATCTCGATGTCCATACAGGCAAGGAGATTCTCGACTTGCTGGCTGAAGCCCACCGTGATGGCCTGACCATCGTGATGGTGACCCATGACCAGCAGATCGCGAATCGGGCAGACCGAGACGGGAGGTTGGTGGACGGGGTTCTTGGTCCGGCAGCCGCGGCGGGGTCAGCTCAATCCGTTGAAGATTCTCCCACATTGGCCTGATCCGTCCAAAATGACGCCTGGAAGCACGATTCCCGCAACCTTGGCAGGTCCATTAACCACAACGATCGACAGTTTCGGAATAGACTGGAACGCCTGTTGCATCATCCCGATATCGATGATGCAGGACGATCCCGCTCCAACTACCCCCTGACCCCGGAGACCTCCGATGTTTGAACGCCTCACCGATCGCGCCCGAAAGGTCATGGCACTGGCGAATCAGGAAGCCCAGCGCTTCAACCACGAGTACATCGGCACCGAGCACATTCTGCTGGGTCTGGTCAAAGAAGGGTCGGGAGTCGGTGCCAACGTACTGAAGGCACTGGAGATAGATCTCCGCAAGGTCCGACTCGAGGTCGAGAAACTCGTCAAGAGCGGCCCCGAAATGGTGACCATGGGCAAACTTCCCCAGACGCCCAGGGCCAAGAAAGTGCTCGAATACGCGATCGAAGAAGCACGCCACCTCAACCACAACTACGTCGGCACCGAGCACTTGCTGCTTGGGCTCCTGCGTGAGCAAGACGGCGTGGCCGCTCAGGTGCTGATGAATCTCGGCGTCAAACTCGAAGACGGCCGCGAGGAAGTTCTCAACCTTCTCGGAGCCGGCATCGAGCCTGAGGACATGGAAGAAGTCGAAGAAGGACAAGGCGAAGCGCCCGCAGCCTCCCCTCGCCGCGGCAAGAGCAAAACCCCAGCGCTCGACAGCTTTGGTCGCGATCTGACCGAACTCGCGCGAAACGGAGAGCTCGATCCGGTCATCGGACGAAACAGTGAAATTGAGCGACTCGTCCAGATTCTGTGCCGCCGAACGAAAAACAATCCCGTGCTCTTAGGCGAAGCTGGCGTTGGCAAGACCGCCATCGTCGAAGGGCTCGCGCAGCGCATCATCAATAAGGACGTCCCCGATCTGCTGCATGACCAGCGGGTCGTCGTCTTGGACCTCGCCATGATGGTTGCCGGAACGAAGTACCGCGGCCAATTCGAAGAGCGAATCAAAGCGGTCATGAACGAAGTCCGCCGCGCCAAGAACGTCATCCTCTTCATCGATGAACTCCATACGCTCGTCGGCGCCGGTGGTGCCGAAGGCGCAATCGACGCTTCGAATGTTCTCAAACCCGCCCTCTCCCGAGGCGAGATTCAGTGCATCGGCGCAACGACGTTCGACGAATACCGCAAGTACATCGAGAAGGACTCGGCACTTGAACGTCGTTTCCAGAGCATCGCCGTGGAGCCGCCGAATGCGGAACAGACGGTTGAGATTCTCAAAGGCCTCCGCATCAAGTATGAGGAGCATCACCGCATCACCATCACAGATGGTGCCATCGCTGAAGCCGTTGAACTCTCCACGCGGTACATGCCTTCGCGTGTGCAGCCGGATAAGTCGCTCGACGTCATTGACGAGGCAGGCGCCATGGTGCGTCTCCGATCCATGACCAAGCCGCCAGATTTGGCGGAACTTGAGACCAAGATCGAAATGCTCACCGTCGAGAAGGAAGAGGCCGTCAAGGCCGCTGACTACGAGAAGGCTGCTGATCTTCGTGATCAGGCTGAAAAGGCGCGGGCGGAGAAGGACACCGTGCAGCGTGAGTGGCGAGATCGCATGAGCGAAGTCGTCGGCACAGTCGATGCGGATGTCATTGCCGAAACCGTTTCCAAAATCACAGGCGTTCCACTCACCCGCCTAGAGCAGGCAGAGAGCGCACGGCTACTTAAGTTGGAAGAAGAACTGCATCAGACGGTCGTCAGTCAAGATGACGCCGTCAAGCAAGTCGCCCGCGCTATTCGTAAGGCGCGAAGCGGCCTGAAGGATCCAAACCGACCCATGGGCAGTTTCCTCTTCGTCGGACCTTCCGGCGTCGGCAAGACTTTGCTCGCCAAGGCGCTCAGTGAGTTCATGTTCGGTGACCCGGATGCAATGATCTATCTCGACATGTCCGAGTACATGGAGAAGCACACGGTCTCGCGACTCGTCGGCGCCCCTCCCGGATACGTCGGCTACGAAGAAGGTGGCCAGCTCACCGAGAAGATTCGCCGACGTCCATACGCCGTCGTCCTTCTTGACGAAGTCGAGAAGGCTCACCCAGACGTCTACAACATGCTGCTGCAGATCATGGAAGAAGGTCGGCTGACCGACTCATTCGGTCGCAAAGTCGACTTCAAGAACTGCATCGTAATCATGACCAGCAATATCGGTAGCGACCTCATCAAGGGTGGCTCCTCATTCGGCTTCGGCAAGCGCGAGGAAATTCAAGACTACGAAAAGATTCGCACCTCGCTCATGAGTGAGGTGGAGAAGTTCTTCCGCCCCGAGTTCATCAACCGACTCGATGACACGGTGGTCTTCAGGCCACTCCTCAAGGAGGACCTCTACCACATCATCGATATGGAACTGTCCAAAGTTGTGGATCGACTTCGCTACAAGAAGATGGACATGACCCTCGGACCCAAGGCGAAAGACTTCCTCATCAACAAGGGCTACAACCCGGACTTCGGCGCTAGGCCGCTCCGCCGCGCGATCAGCACGTACATCGAGGACGCGCTGGCCGAGTCACTGCTCGCAGGTGAATACAGCGAGGGACAATTGATCAAGGTCACCCATAATGAGGGCGACGATCACCTGTCCTTCGAAGCCGATGCACTTCCCGAGGCGGAATCACCTGCTGACCCTGAAGGGGCTGGCGTCTGATCATCGGCGGCAGCCGAGTGTTCGCTCAATAGACACCCGAGATCTTCCACTCGCCATCTTCGCGTGTGATGTTGATCCCGTTGAGCTTGAAGTCATAGGCAACGTTGGGGCGAAGCCCGACGGTTCCGTACTCGTCACCCGTCGAGATCATCACTTCGCCAAACACTTTTCCGGCATGCATTCGATTGAGCAGCGTGGCGAGATCCTTACGGTGCCGTTGAAACCACGACAGAAACTCGTCGTAACCACCATCGCCACGCGCTTCATACCAGTCTCGTTGCTCCGAGGAAATGAGTTGCGTCCATATAACGCGATACTCACTTCGACGCAGGCACTCCAGTAGGTTGACTACCAGGTGCATGGGGAGCACCGTTCGAAGCTCAATCGTCCCATCCTCATGGTCTGTACGAATTCGGACTTGTTCGCCACCAATCGTCTGCTCAAATCCATGAAGCTCTCGTGAGCGATCCTCAATCCAGTGAACCTCTGTTCCATCCTCACGAACGCTCACAGCGGCCTGATCTCCGCCCATGATGCTCATCCACGCAGGGCGTTTTCGGTATTCCACCCGCTTGGTTTCGCATCCAATTGAAACGGTGGCGACAATCAACGTCAGTATGGAGAGTCGGCACGGCATCGCAGGCCCCCTACGATACCCGCCACACATGCATGGGCACTCTGAACATCCCAAAGCTCCCCCCGGTCTCCCTGAGGTCCTGTACAGCGACCAGTGGGTCGTGGCCTTCAACAAGCCCGTACCCATGCTCTCGGTACCTGGCATTGGCCCCGAGAAGGCTGACTGTCTCGTGTCCCGGGCTCAGGATCACTTCCCTGGCGCTCGCATCGTGCATCGGCTGGATCGTGACACCTCGGGTGTCATCGTGCTGGCACTCGACGCAGCCACGCACCGCAATCTGAGCATTCAGTTTCAAGAGCGGCATACATCCAAGCGATATGAGGCCATCGTCCTGGGATCACCAGATGCCGACGAGGGATGTATTGATGCGCCGATACGCAAGGATCTGGACAACCCCCCGCGGCAGTGCGTCGATCCCGATCAAGGAAAGCCATCCGAAACTGCGTGGCGCGTACTCGATCGGCTCGGCGATCGAACGCGACTCGAACTCACTCCACGAACCGGACGCAGTCACCAATTGCGACTGCACCTCTTGCACATCGGTCATCCGATTCTCGGTGATGACTTGTACGCCCCTCCGAAGGGCCTCGAACTGGCGGACCGCTTATGCCTTCACGCCACAATGCTCCGCGTTCAACATCCGGAGACCGGAGCATCGCTCGTGCTGGAATCGCCCGCACCGTTCTAGTTTCGCGCTACTTTCCTGGATCGCTCAGCGATCGCCACCGAGCAACCGCCATGAGCGGGAAATACAACCGATACATGTGATATCGAAGGTAGAAGGCGCGAGGGAATCCCGTGCCGGTGTATTCAAGTTCACGCCATGAACCGGCAGGGTCTCCATCTGGATTCTGTTCCGGATCTTCGGCGGCTTCCTCATCAAGTTGCGTACTGCAGAGCCACTCGACAGCTCGGGTCACTGACGTGTCACTCCCGCCAAATACCTCCGCAAGTGTCATCGCCGCCCAAGCAGTTTGGCTCGCCGTGCTCAGGCCATGCCCCTTGAGTGAAGGATCGATGTATGAGGCAGCGGTCTCGCCGAAGGACCCGTCCTCCTGCTGGCACGACTTGACCCACGATCCCGCCCGCTGCACCCATGATTCCTGCAGATCAACACCGCAGCGAATCGGCCCAATCAGTGCTTGCCACGTGCCGTAGAGATAGTTCACGCCCCACCGCCCAATCCAAGCACCGTCCTCAGTCTGGCAGGCCTTGATGTATCGAATCGCGTTTCGAACGACTTCATCGCTGGTCGTATAACCATGCCACGCAAGGCACTCCAGAATTCGGCCGGTGATGTCAGGGCACGATGGATCCTGCATCGCATTGTGATCAGCAAACGGGATGTACTCGAGAATCTTCCGGTGCTTTGTGCGATCAAACGCCGCCCAACCACCATCGTGGTTCTGCATGGCGAGAAGCCACTTCACACCGCGACCCGACGCCGCAATTGCCTCGGCCGACTTGGTCCGGTGCAGTGCCATTCCAACCTGCGCCGTATCGTCGACATCCGGATACCACGCATTGTGGTACTCGAAGTACCAGCCGCTCGCGTCGTCTGGCAAACTGACAGCATCTGCCCAGTCGCCACGGAACGTGCACTCCTTATCGAGCAACCACTCCATCGCCGCATCGACACTCGGGTCACCCTCCCTCAGCCCGCACTCGGTAAGTGCATAGAGCGCATAACCGGTGTCCCAGACCGGGCTGAGACACGGCTGAATCATGATGAAGTCGCCATGCTCGTCCGATTGCTCGACGAATAAATCATCCAAATCCTTTTCGGCGCGACGGACCACCGGATCGCTGCGTTTCCAACCAAGCGCGTACAACACGATCTGGATGTACACCATCGGCGGGAAGATGGCTCCGAGGCCGTCGGTCGCCGCCTCGCCATCCTGACTCGCCCGTCGGAGAATCCAGTTCAGACAGCGCCGCTTGGCAAGGCCACGCAGCGGAGTTCCACCGATGTGGTGGAGTAGTTTGAGTGAACGGTCGATGGTGCCGAAGAACATCCGCCAGAACCAAGGCGCCTCTACGGTCTGGCCGAGTCGGTGCCGAGCCCGCTCATCTACGAATAGTTCATCGATCCCCATGTGATCTGGCAAAGCCCGCGTCGGTCGCAGTGCCGTCGTGAGCGCGAGCGGGAGAATCATCACCCGCGTCCACGCGCTCACTTTCGTGAGGTGAAAATAGAACCACCGCGGCAAGAAGATGATCTCCGGAGGAATCGTCGGCACGGCATTCCATGACACCTGCCCGAGATAAGCGAGATAGAACTTGCTGAAGGTGTTTACTTTTTCGGCACCACCGCCGGCCCGTATTGCGGCGCAAGCCCGCTGCATATGCGGTGCCTCGGGCGAGTCGCCCATGAGTTTGAGCGCAAAGTACGCCTTCACCGTGGCGCTCATGTCCATATCTGCCCCGAGATACTGCCCCCATGTCCCATCTTCACGTTGCTGCCGCCGCAGGCCGGACGCAATCCGCTCAAGCGTTTTTCGACCGGAGCCGTCCCGAAGAGGTTCAGCCTCCTGCCCGAGGGCGAACTTCATCAGTAGATATTCGCTCTCCAGAATCGAGTCGCCCTGCAAGAGTCCGCACCAGTGACCGTCCGATCGCTGAAGTTCTCGCAGCGCAGCAACACCCCGCTGAACACACTGTTCTGCTGCTGCATGCACATCGACCTTCGATTGAACACTCATGATTTCGCCTATGGTACGGGATCGCCCGAAGTTGCTTTCGGTCACGGGAACACTGCGAGTACCATGGGCTCCGTGCTGACGACCACACAACACGGGGACGTCGAAGCGTGGCGATCCGTTTCGGCGACCAGCGAACACCACGACACTCGCACTGCTGCAGACGAGGTGGCGGGCGCGTTGCATGATGGCCTTGGGGGCAGAAGCCCCGATATCGTGCTTCTTTTTGCCAGTTTCCACCACGCCGCAGCCCTCCCACAGGCCTGCGACGATCTTCGCCGCATGCTCGTGCCAGGGCACCTTCTGGCAGCCACAGCCGAGTCCGTACTTGGCGATGGTCGTGAACTCGAAGGGCTCAGCGGCATGTCCGCTCTGGCCATGCGGTTTCCCGGTCCCAAACGCGTGCGGCTCGCGCCGTGGCGGACGGCCTCGTGGGATCCGATTCCGATCTCTCAGCCAGAGGCGTTGGCCGCGCGACTCGACATCGCCAGCGATACGCGGTGTGTACTCATCCTGGCGGATCCATTCTCGACTCCATCCACACGGATGCTTCCAGCAATCGGCGGCTGCCTCGGAGGCGGCCATGCCGTCCCGGTCACCGGGGGGCTCCTCTCGGGTGCCTCGCAACCATCGTGCAATCGCCTGATTCTCGATGATGTCGTACAGGATGCTGGCGCCATTGGTCTGACGATCTCGGGCGACATCGATGTGCGAACAATCGTCAGCCAGGGATGCCGCCCAGTCGGGGCGCCGATTGTTATCACGGACTGTGATGGCAACGTGATCACCGGACTCAGCGGACGCCCGGCACTGGATGTCGTTCGTGACACGCTTGGGGAATTGCCGGAACAGGAGCGGGAACTGCTCTCAGGTGGACTCCTCGTCGGCCGCGCGATCGATGCGGGCCAGAAACAGCTGGGGCGAGGCGACTTTGTCGTGCGGAATGTCCTGGGCGTTGATGATGAAAAGAAGGCCTTGGCCATCGGCGAACTTCCTCGCCGCGGCCAAACGATTCAGATTCATCTCCGCGACGCGCAAGCCGCGCATGAAGATCTGCAATTGCTCCTCGACGGGCAGCAACTCCACGATCCACCATTCGCGTCATTTCTCGTCACGTGCAATGGCCGAGGCCAGCAGCTCTTTGGAGGCGTTGGACACGACACAGCCATCGTCCGCAAACGACTCGGCGAACCACCCCTCGCCGGCTTCTTCGCAGCCGGCGAATTCGGCCCGATCGGCGGCAACAACTTCATTCACTCACAGGCGGTGGTGGCGACGTTGTTTGGGTAGGTCCGGACTTCCGGGTCAGCGAGTTTCAGCCTGACGTTCGCTTGCCATGCACATCGAAGAGATGGATGCCGGATTCTTCGACCGAGACCTTGCACTGATCGCCTTCTTCAATGTCCGAGGGCTCACTCCGAGCAGTGATGTTGACGCCACCGATATCCAACACGACATCCATGCGGTCTCCGAGTCGCTCGATCGAGGTCACCGTTGCCGCAAGTTCGCCTGCACCATCCACGCGAATCGACTCGGGGCGAATGCCGAGCACGGCGAGGCCGCCTGATGCGCCTGCGGGCGCCGGAAGCGAGGCGCCGGTCGTGGTGTGAAAGTTGCCACCTCGAACTTCACCCTTCACGAGGTTCATCGGCGGCGTTCCGACAAAAGAAGCGACAAATCGGTCGGCGGGCTGCTCATAGATCTCTCGCGGTGCCCCCACTTGATGAATCACGCCGTCTTTCATGACCACGAGCACATCACCCAGTGCCATCGCTTCTTCTTGATCGTGGGTGACGTAGATCATCGTCGCCCCGAGCCTGCGGTGCAATTGGCGTAGTTCTGTGCGCATCGCGAGGCGCAGCTGCGCATCGAGGTTGCTCAGCGGCTCGTCCAGCAGGAATACTTCTGGATCTCGCACAAGTGCGCGGCCGAGCGCCACTCGCTGCCGCTGGCCGCCGCTGAGTTCTCTGGGAAACCGGCGCAAATACGTGTCGATCTCTAGCTGCGCCGCAACCTCGGCTACTCGCTCGCCGATCACTGCAGTCTCATCGCGGCGCCGAGACCGTTCATTATCTGACATGAGCGCCTTCAACCAACTTGTCGCCCGCCGACGCTCAAGCGGAAACCGGAGATTCTTCTCGACGCTCATGTGCGGATAGAGCGCGTAGTTCTGGAACACCATGGCCACGTTGCGGTTCCGCGGTGGAACATCGTTGACAACACGATCGCCAATGTGAATGGTTCCGCTACTCACCGCCTCGAGTCCGGCGATCATCCGCAGCGTCGTACTCTTGCCACATCCACTTGGCCCGACCAGCACGGTGAACTGGCCGTTCGGAATCGTCAAATCACATGAGGCCACGGCAGTCACACCGCCGGGGAACGCCTTGGTCACGCCTGTCATTCGTACTTCAGCCATGCGTCTACCCTTGACCGCCCCGCTTCCCAGACCTTCGATGAACTGCTTCTGCGCTGCGAGGAAGTGGAGGGTGCAGGGAATCATCGTCACGACGCTCAGCGTCATCAAGAGGTGTACATCCTCCAATCCGATGACCGTTACATTTTTTTTGGTTCATGACGGCAGCGCCACACGGCGGCTGTCATCCGTTTATCGATTCAGTGAAATCCCAATGCACCTTGAGACTCCCGACTGGACACGTGACGCCATCTAGTATCAGATCATGATTGACCGTTTTCGCAATGGCGATCCCATGGTCGTTACCGGGGTTCCACCCGCGATGCGGATGCCCTGTACCGGCTCCTCGAGGAGTCCGTCCTATCAGCCTTCCACACTCCGAATCGCCACAGGATCTCCACCAAATGGATTTGCGGAGTTCTGCACGCGCTGCCCACGATCAATGAAGACTTTGGATAGTGTCCGAATATCTGCAGTGGTGCTACCGAAACGGACTTAGGATGTAATATTGCGGAGTTTTTGCTGGCTGGTCAACAGAGGTTACTTTAGTTTGAAGAGAGAGTTGGGCCTAAGGAATTGAGGAACGGGATTCGTGCGTCAGCCGGTCCCAAACAAGAGAGATTGAGCGAGGAGCACATCACCATGAAGACCTTCATTGCCGCAGGCTGTTCTGCCCTACTCGGAGGAACTGCCGTCGCAGGTCCACCGGCCGTCGATGGAACACGCGACGCCGTCTATGGACCGGTTGCATCCCTCCAAAACAACAGCACTGGCTTCGGCGACAACACCAGTGATCATGTTGGATACGCCTTCGGATCCGAACTGGACGGTGGCAGCGCGGTCATCGCTGGCGGAAGCCTCTTTATTCATCTTGGTGGCAACATCGAGAGCAACCACAACAAGATCGAACTGTTCATCGACGCCCGTGCTGGTGGTCAGAACAGTATTCTCGGCATCAATCCAGACGTCAGCTTCAGTGCTCTTCAACGCATGGGCGACGACGGCACCGGAAATGGGCTGACATTTGACGATGGAATCGAGCCAGATCTTTACCTGTCGATCACCTGTGGTGATAACGATACCGACTCTGGCATTGTCTCCTACATCGACTACGCAGAACTGCGTACCTACGGCGACGGCGTCGGGGACTACGCGGGCAGTGGCAGTTCATACAACCTTGAAGGCGTCGATTACATTGAACCCAGCGTCGGGGACTATGGCATTCGCGTTGCCATCAACAACAGCAATATCGGTGGTGTCATCGGTGGCGATGGCGAAGACTGTGGCGCACCCGACGAGGTCATAGTGGATACCGGCATAGAGATCGAGATTCCACTCGTACTCTTCGACTGGGACCATGAGGGACTTCCCTTTGACGACGTCAAGATCTGCGCATTCGTCAATGCTGCGGACCATGCGTATGTCTCCAACCAGATCCTCAATGGACTTGGCGGCACCGTGAATCTCGGTGAGCCGCGACTCGTGAACTTTGCCAACATCGATGGTCCGCAGTACTTCTCGATAGGTGATGAAACGAAGTCATGCATCCCCGCCATCACTGGCGCCTGCTGCTTCGCCAATGGCGAATGCTGGGAAAGTGTCACGGCAGAGCATTGCGATGCCAGCCGCGGTCTCTGGATTGGTGAAGACTCGATCTGTGAAGAATGCGATCTCGGTGGCGGCAATGACTGCCCGACCGATATCGACGACAGTGGCACTACGGGCGTCGATGACCTGCTGCTCCTGATCGGCAACTTCGGCAACGTATGCCCGTGATCATCACAATCTGAATTTGATACAGCACCCCCGCGGCCAACGCCGCGGGGGTTGCCTTTAAGGCTCTAGAAGGTCACTATCGCGGGGTATACTCAAGATCTAATCATGCAACGACTCCACCAAATCAGCCTTCTCGCGTGCGCACTCGCCGCGATCGGTAGCCCGGCGATGGGGGAAGTCTCCACTCGCCCGGGCATGGGCGCCACTGTCTATCAGGACAATGATGACTGGGGAACGACCTTCCGAACATGGGCGCCGCATGCCGACGCGGTCTATCTGACGGGCTCATTCAATAACTGGGCCACCAATACCCATCCGCTCTCACCCGAAGACGGGGACCTCTGGAGTCTGGACGTTTCCGGCGTATGGGCCGGGCACGAGTATCAGTTCATTATTCTCAACGATGGCAATACGTACTGGCGGAATGACCCTCGGGCCCGCAAGTTGACCAGTTCCAATGGCAAGTCCATCATCGCCGATCCTGACGAGTATGTATGGGAACACAGTTTCTCCATGCCGAACTGGAATGAAATGGTGATCTACGAAATGCACCCCGGAACATTCGGCGTCACCGATGGTGGAGGATTCCCGGGGACTTTCGACGGCGTACTCGCGCATCTCGACTATCTGGCGAATATCGGCATCAATACGCTCGAATTCATGCCCATCAACGAGTTCGCGGGCGACCAGTCGTGGGGCTACAACCCGGGGCACATCTTCTCTGTCGAGAGTTATTACGGCGGGCCGGAGAAGTTCAAACGACTTGTCGATGCCTGCCATGAGCGAGGTATCGCAGTGATGCTCGATGTCGTCTTCAACCATCTCGGCCCCTCCGACCTCGGAGCGTGGCAGTTCGACGGGTGGACCGAAAATGATCTCGGTGGCATCTACTTCTACAACGACGACCGCGCCCATACGCCATGGGGAAGCACCAGGCCGAATTTCGGCGAGGAGGCGGTGCGGCAGTGGATGCAAGACGCCGTCATGCAGTCGTTTGACGAGTATCACATCGACGGTATCCGCATGGATGGAACGCGATGGATCGAGTGGACCGACGAGGGCAACAACCCAGACGGCTGGTCCTGGATGCAGTGGGTCAATGACGAACTCAATACGCTGTATCCCGAAAAGCTGATCGTTGCCGAAGATATGAGCAACAACCACTGGATTACCAGGCCCACGAGTTCCGGCGGCGCGGGGTTTGATGCTCAGTGGGATCCGTGGTTTGTGCATCCCGTACGAGAGGTTGTCGAAACTTCCGATGACGAATACCGCAACATGTGGGCCATCAAGGATGCGATCACCTTCGCCTACAACGACACTCCGTTCCAACGAGTGATCTACACCGAATCGCACGACGAAGTCGCCAACGGCCGTAGCCGCGTCCCCGAAGCCATCTGGCCGGGCAACGCCGAGTCGTACTACTCCAAAAAGCGTTCAACGCTGGCAGCAGGCGTCATGTTCACCTCACCCGGCATTCCGATGATCTTCCAGGGACAGGAGTTTCTTGAGGACGAATGGTTCACCGATGCCGAGCCGCTCGACTGGAGCCGCGCCGAAACTTTTTCTGGGATCACCGATCTGTACCGGGACCTGATCGCAGCAAGGCTCAACAAGAACGGGAATACCAGAGGGCTCACCGGCGAACACGTCAATGTGCATCACATCAATGACGGGGACAAGGTCGTCGGCTGGCACCGCTGGAGGGACGGCGGCGTGGGCGACGATGTGATCATTCTGGCAAACTTCCGCAATCAGGACTGGGATGACTACCGAATCGGGTTCCCGACGGGCGGTACGTGGAAGGTCCGCTTCAACAGCGACTGGACGGGCTATGATCCCGAGTTCGGCGACCATCTGATGGGGGATATTCTGGTCGAAAATACGCCCCGAGATGGGCTTCCCTTTAGTGCCTCACTGCAATTCGGTGCATACTCGATGGTAATTCTTTCTCAATCTCCCCCCTGCCTGAACGATCTTGACGGCAATGGCGCTGTTTCTGTGGATGATCTTCTCATAGTCATTGCATCCTGGGGAACACCTGATGCGGATGTCACAGGTGATGGAGTCACCAATGTTGACGACCTCCTAAGCGTAATTGCATCATTTGGCCAATGCCTCTGAAACCACTCACCACTATGACACGCGCGTTCACGATCATCGAGTTGATGGTTGTCGTTGCAATTCTCGCCGCGCTCGCTGCGTTGGTTCTTGTCGGCGTGCAGCGACTTGACGCGTCTGCCATGTCGGCCGCCGATTTGGCACGCCAGCGGCAGATCTCTCATGCTCAATCCAAATTCGCAGCGGACCATGAGGGGAGATTGTTTCATCCACGAACAGAGATATGGGCGACTGATCCGTACCCGCAGTTTGTAAGCGATCCCATGTACGCCGTTGAGGGCAGGCACATTGATGCCTTGTATAAGGATGCCATCGACCGATTCTGGGTCCGTGACTACAACCCAGACTCGCCAGATCTGCCTCGCCGGCTTGTAGCACTGGATGGTGGCGATTTCAACGCCGAACTCCCGAAGGCACTCAGCGACGGTGCGGCTTGGGACTATCTCGATGGGAGCGTAGACGCCTATCGCTCACCGATGGATCCCTCGACACGTATTCGATCCTACTCGCTTAACGGCTTTGTTGGAGTCAATGTGTGCGCAGAGGACTTTTATTGGCCGAGTGGAAGTACTCCACCGGGACCGTTTACTGAACCCGACTTCGTCAAGTACGCCGTGCCATGCGCGACAAGCATGAGCATCAAGCAACCGGCCAAAACGATGTGCTCAATTGCAGAGGATGATCCTGCCGGAGCAAACATGGGAATGGTTGGCTTCAATCACAGCGGATTCTTGGTTCATCCCGATCAGGACACATATGTCTGGTACGACATTCCGGCCCTGTGGGATCCCAACCGGATCAACATCTCAAACATGGACGGCTCCACACATTCGATCCGGGTCAGTGATCCCGATCTTGGGGACAAACTGTTCGAGCATGGCGTCGTGCATCAGTGTCCCGAACTACTTGAACTTCAGCAGCGATTGCTGCCTGGCGTTCTGGAATTTCGAACCCAAGACGATCTGCCAGGCTGATTGACCCTGAATTACAGAAGCGTTGCGGCATGCGCCGAGCGAATCGACTCGGCGGTTCGGTTCAGGAGTTCATCAAGTTCATCGAAAGTCATCGTCAGCGGCAGACGGAATCGCATTGAGTCGACTCCGCAGGGCAACGACATCGCCTTGCGATCAAACATGGCTGTAATGGCCGCCGCTCGGTGCTCAGGGCTCGGGAACGTGCAGGCGATCAAGGTGCCGCATCCGCGGACATTGTTGAACGCGCCAGTGTCCTTTGCGATCGATCGCAGACCGTCCTTGAGTCGATCGCCCAATTCCATCGCATGCTCGGCGAGGCCGTCTTGCACGATAATTTCGATGAATCTGCGTGAGCGAACCATATCCACGAGGTTGCCACCCCATGTCGAATTGATTCGGCTGGAGACCTTAAAGACGTTCTGCTCGACCTCGTCGACCTTGCCGCCGGCGTAGATACCGCAAACCTGCGACTTCTTGCCGAAGGCCACGACATCCGGGGCCACGCCCTGATGCTGCCAGAACCACGGCTTGCCCGAGCCGAAGAAGCCGGTCTGCACTTCGTCGAAGAGCAGCAGGCAGTCGTGCTCGTCCGCATACTTGCGAAGTTTCGCCATAAACTCCGGACGGAAGTGGTTGTCACCGCCCTCGCCCTGCATGGGCTCAATAAGGATGCCCGCGATTCGATCGGCGCTCTCGGCGAATGCCTTGTCGAGTTGCTCGCACGCCTTGGCTTCTTCAGCCTCGATGTCGTTGCACACATTGCCGTCCGTGTCGAACTGGCACACGGGGTTGTGAATCCTCGGCCATGGGAACCGGGGGAACAGGCCGATCTTGTCGGGCAGCGTGTTCGTGCAACTCATGGTGTAGCCGGTCCGACCATGGAAGGCCTGCTGGAAGTGCACGATCGAAAGATCATTGCAGTCGGCCAAGTAGTCGTTGCGACCCAGACGACGCGCCTTCCAATCGAAGGCTGTCTTCATCGCGTTCTCAACCGCCAAGCCGCCGCCGGCAACCCAGAAGTGATGCGGGAATCCGTCTGGGGTCACGTGCGTCGCGAATGTCCGCACAAAGTCCGCCATCTCGGCGGTGTACAGATCGGCATTGGCGACATTCGACTGGGCCGCCCGCATGAGCGCCATCTCAAATTCTGGCTCTTGCATTCCGGGATGATTGAACCCAATGGGCCAAGATGCAAAGCAAGTAAAGGCATCGAGATACTTCTCGCCGCTGGCGGCGTCATGAATCCACGATCCCTGAGACTTCTCCAGATCGACCACCAATGGGTAGCCATCGACGAGTTGGTGCCTAGAAAGACTCTGGAGAACTTCGCTGGCCTGCATAAATCGGCTCCTCGGGTACGTTCAGGACTGAATGGGGGGAGCCGGGTATGGTACATCGGCCCTGAGAGGCCGCCAGTGCCTCCTGACAGAAGCACTCTCGTCACGCCAACACGAGAGCGGAAACTGCCGTAGAATCACCCCCCTCATGGCCAGCCCTGTGGCCCCTGAAGAGCCTTCCGCAGTGTGTTCTAAGTCCAAAGAGCTTCTGGCATCTTGACGACCGAACACATGGCGGGAGACTTTCTCGCTCGACCCTATCTGATCCCCCGTCCGGGATACCCAGGAGACCTTTCGCCTCATGGCCATTCGAAGTTCTGCCGGAACCGGTGTCACCATCTCACTGGTCGTGTTCGTCCTACTGACCGTCCTGCTTCTGGCGGGCTCTATTCTCCTGTGGGGAAAGTTGCAAGCCGCCCAGGAAGAAGCTGCCAAAGCTGATGAGAACCTCAGCTCGTTTGTCCGATTGGCCGAACGTAATGCCCCGTGGTTCCAACGACTTGAAACATCACATGGCCGCGACACGCTTATGGGTCATCTAAATGATCGATATGAAGCGTTGCGGCAGTTCACCTTTGGTAATTCAGACGCGAGCTTCCCTGACTTGGCCGCTGCGAGAACACAAGCGGGGCTTGCAGAAGGCGGATCCATGGCTTCTGCCGTTGCAGATGCCACTCGCAGGATCGCAGACCTGACCGCTGCCAATTCCGCATTGACAGCGCGAACCGCAAACGCAGAGCAGGATCGCGATCGGCTTGATAAGCAGCTCCAAGAAGCCGGGAGCGAGAGGGATGCGCTGCTTGCAGCAGAGTCCGAACAGCTCAAGGGCTATACGGAAGCCGATAGTCGGCACGCAACTGCTATTCAGAAAGCGGTCAGTGACTTCGGTCGCATGCAGGCAACTGCACGCGATCAGTTGAACGGCACCATCAGTGAACAGCAAGATGAAGTTGATCGACTCACCAAGAACAACAAGATGCTCTCATCGAAACTTCGGGATCTCGATGCCCGATTGAATCGCGATCGCTTGAATGCCACGAATCCAGCGGCATTGGTAGATGGCACCATCCTCGACATCGTCGGCGGCGGTGACATGGTGTATATCGACCGTGGTCGTAATGACCAGATCGTTCTGGGGATGACCTTCGAGGTTTATGAGTCGGCTGACCAGATTCAGGCCGAGTCCGAAGACGAGAACGCGCGTGGCAAGGCGAGCATTCAGGTCATCAAAATTGGCGATGCCAGCGCAACTGCCAAGGTGATCCGGCGGGTAAAAGGTCGCCCTGTAACTCCAGGAAACGTGATCACCAACGCGATCTACGATCCCGAGTACAAGTTTCGCTTCCTCGTCCATGGCAAGTATGACCTTGACCACGACGGCAAGGCAACGCTGAACGAGGCACAGTATCTCCGCGATCGCATCAGTCGATGGGGCGGAGAAGTCGTGACTGGAACCGAAATCCCTGGCGACTTGGATTTCCTTGTGCTGGGTACGAAGCCTCGCAATCCGATCCAGCCAGGTGTCAATCAGCGTTCAACGGAAGCGATGAACGAGTATCGCCGCCTTCGAACTGCAGTGGACACATATCAAGCACTCCTGCACCAAGCACAGCAAGCAAGGATTCCTGTGCTCAACCAGACAAGGCTTGAGATCCTCACGGGGCGTACGGACCTCTGAGTCCCCGCAGCACCTCATGCCCCGGCGAACGCCGCTCAGAAACATGGCCGAGTACCTGCCAGCGCGGGTACTTTCCTCATTGATCCAGTGCTTTCCTCCCAGGCGTAATCTGGAAACATTCGGCCACCTCGGCAATTGCTATGCCGGTCTGGTTCGGCGCCACTTGCATCGGGCTGAGAACAATCTGGAGGCCTGCTTTCCCGACATTGGCTCCAAGGCCAAGAGGCAGATCGCCAAAGCATCCATCGGACATCTGTTTCAGGTTGCCGCGGTAGATTCCGTTCTTATGGGCCGGTGTATCAAGCCGTCGACTTGGACCCGCCATCTAGATGTTGAACCCGCACGCGACGTCATTCCCCTGCTGACATCGGGGGAGCCACTCCTGATGCTCACCGGCCACCTCGGCAATTGGGAACTGCTCGGATACGGGCTCTCCGTGGCGGGATACCCAATGCACGCACTTGCAAGGCCACTAGACAATCCGTATCTGAACCGCTGGCTGCTTGGTATCCGGGAGGCGTGGGGGCTCAAAGTCCTTACGAAATGGGGGGCCGCGCCTCGCATGCAGGCCATTCTGGAAGGCGGTGGTCGGCTGGGCTTCATTGCGGATCAGAATGCAGGCGATCATGGACTCTTCGTGCCGTTCTTCGGCCGCCTGGCATCCGCTTACAAGTCGATCGGACTCCTTGCTATGCAGTATGAGATACCGATCGTGGTTGCCATGGCTCGAAGGCGCACACTCGATCTGGACTATGAGATTGTCCTTGGAGACATCATTCACCCGAGCGACTGGAAGGACCAGGAAGATCCGCTCTATTACGTGACTGCGAGATATACACAGGGCCTGGAGCAGCTGGTTCGACAACGACCTGAACAGTATCTCTGGATCCACCGGCGATGGAAGAGCCGGCCGAAGCACGTGCGGGAAGGAAAGACCATGCCGCGCCGACTGCAAGATCGCATTCGCTCTCTTCCTTGGCTCTCGCCCGACGAGTCCGGCGCCGTCATTGAGCGGTCGAATGAAGAGGCAACTGGAAACCCAACGAGGCTTTGACTCCCGCTGCTTCCTCCGCGATACTCACGGTGTGACGAGCCGACTTGAAGATCTCAGCATTCTGGTCGTAGATGACGACGAGGACATTCGCGCGGGTATAGCGATTGCTCTTCGAAGTGAAGGTGCCGATGTCATTCAGGCTGCCGATGGCAATGAAGCCATTGCGTTGTGGAGAAGCCACGAACCACCGATCATCGTTCTGGACATGATGCTACCGAAGCGGTCTGGATTCCTTGTGTTGGAGGAACTGCGAGAAACGTCAACACCGCCGATTGTCGTCATGGTGACGGCCAATGAGGGTCGGCGGCACGAACGGTATGCCCGAACACTTGGCGTTCATGAATATCTCACAAAGCCCGTACCACTCGAGACACTCATCGCAGCCATTCAACGTCTGGCGGGGCGTTCGTGCACCCGCGGTGGGAACTCAAACTCCGCCAAGGATGTGTAATCGCACGCTATGCGGAGTCGCAGCCGGAAGAGGGTCTCTCGTAGGCCTCGTGGCGGTGGTCGCACGGGTGCACTGACTCTCACCCCCGGAGTCTTCCGAGAGGTGGCCAGCCAGCACAAGACTGCTACCATGCAGACTCAGTTAGGAATTGGAGTTACCGTGCCACAGCAATACGCCATTGTGCCCCGAGAATCTGCGCCACCCGCAGGAGGACTTGGCCATCGGCGCGATGTTGAAAAGCAACTTGCCACACTCAACACTGCGCCGGAGAAAGCCGGCGATGACATTTTGTGGGGCCCGGGATTCCGATTAGAACTGAACCCAGACCAAGATCCTCTCACCCAAATCCTCTTGACCATCACTGAAGAGGAGATCGCCGGTCTAGCAATCATGCGACTTGGCCGAAAGTGCAAGTGGCGACTGGTTGATTTGGAAACCGGGATCGGGATAGAGCCGGAATGAGTTCCCCGAGCGGTCCCTCTGAAGGCCTGGACATTCAATTCAGCGCAGCCACCCGCGAGCAGACGCTCGCTTGGATGTTGTCCTATCGGGGGGATGTAACAGTCGTCTCATTGGATGGCACCACGCAGGTTGGTTATGCCTTCAATCAAACGGCCAATTCGATTTGGCTTGAGCTCGCCGATGGATCAGACCGTAGGGAAATCGCAATCTCGACAATCGCGAGCGTTCGGTTCTCGGGCCGGGATATGGCTGCTGGAAAGTCGTTCGACCGTTGGATTCAGCGATATATCGACAAGAAGCTTGCCGGTGAAGTGGCCGAGATTCCATCGGAGAATGTGTAGTCACTCTTGAACCGAGTTGGCCTCCACGCTAGCACCAGTCATCTATAGGCAACAACGGCCTGATCCTGGCAAGAGATGCCGTTGAATCAGGCCGTCGATGTTTCTTGGTGACTTTCTAGGTGTTTCCTACGCCGCCCTCCGAGCATGATCCAGAAGAGCCGAGAGCGAGAGACGCTTGACACCACCTGGCTGCTCGATGATCACTTGATCGACGCCGAGATGCGCCAAACGCCTCAGACACTCAATGGTAGAGGCTCCAGTCAACGACATAGTCTGGTCGGGCTGGGTGTCACCATGGAGTGACAAGCGCACTGCTCGGGCCATCGCACGACGGCGACTGACAAACAGACGTATCGAAGGTGCTTCGTTCAAGATTTCGACAAAGGGCAGGCTCGTAGCAGAGGGGTCGCGGAGCATGAGCACTTCGTCTTGCCTGGCAAGCCATGCCCATGCCGACTGCGCTGGATCAAGCGATGCTCGCTGCTCCCAGGCTTGCTGCATCGCACCGATCAAGGGCTCTATGGGGAGCCGAATACTCTGCGGACCGTGGTCAATCCGAACCCACTGCAGACCGCGAGAGTGCAGACGTTCGAGCATCTTGAGCGCCGCACTTCGATCGAGGGGAACACTCTGAATGGAAACATCAGCGACCTCGCCAATCCAACCATTGATTGCACGATTGGATTTTCGGCGGGTTGTGAAGAGCAGCGCGACAGGCTCGTCGCCCTCCAACGCGATATATGGCAAGGAAGATTCGCTGCCAGCTAACGCGGGGACGTGCCATCTTCCAAGCGCTGCTGCAGATCGAATCGCTTCGATCGGACCATTGCTTGAAGCTGGGTGACGAGGAGGGGTCGTGGCTGCGGTCTTCGGCATGTGAGGTTTCCTGCAGGTGGCATCTATGGTGCTCCTTTGGGGCAAGCGCTGAGCTTGAGCAAGGGAGACACCCCGACAAGACGTACGTCCGAAAGCCGTTTCTTGGTTCGACTGTTTTTCAAACATCTCCAACAGAGAAGATCTCTTGGAGCTCCGGCCGGGCGTAAGCACATGGGCGTATCTATGGCTCGGTGAACATCCCCAGATGCCACTCCATCAGCCCTCACGATGCCGTAGCGGCGGATTTGATGCCTTCAGGACGGTCGCAATCTTTGCCTGAGCAGGGGCTTCATCAGAAAGGAAGATGCCCCCAAGAAATTGCCAAGAGCGGATTCAACCTCCAGCGGGAAGTTCGGGCAACGGACCCCTGTGCCCCCGCTGCGGCACGCACTCCAATAACCCCTTGGTATACGGATGCTTGGGATTCTCCAGCACCTGCAGGGTCGGGCCCTGCTCGCAGCAGCGGCCACCTCGCATGACGACGATGTGATCCGCCCAGCCACGTACTGAACCGAGATCGTGGGTAATGAGCAACACACCCGCCCCCTTCCTGGTCGCCGAGGCCAAGAGTTCCAAAGCATCGCGACGGTTGATTGCGTCCAGCGCAGTCGTTGGTTCGTCAGCCAGAATCAACCTTGGCTCTGGGGCAAGTCCCATTGCGATGAGCACTCGCTGCCGCATGCCTCCGCTCAACTCATGCGGAAACGCGGCTGCAACTCGTTCGGCGTCATCGATTCCAACTTCACTCAGTGCACCCACGCACCAGGCGCGCCCCCGCCGCCCCCGGCATCTCACTCGCCGTCGCCGGGCTTCGAGAAGTTGGCGATCTATCCGCATTACAGGGTCCAGCGACGTCATGGGCTCCTGAAAGACCATGGTGACATCGCGACCAAGAAATGCTCCAAGCCCATTGCTGACGTCGTCGCCGCAGACATGAATGGAACCGCCTGACCGATTGATGCCGGGTGGAAGCAATCCCATAATCGCCATTGCGGAGAGCGTCTTGCCGCTCCCCGACTCGCCAACAAGCGCCGTCATCGAACCTGCACTGATGCTCAGCGATAACTTCTCAACAAGTACGGGGCCAGCCCGCAACCGGATCTCCAGATCCACCACTTCTAGAACGGCGGAAGTCATGCCGCCTCCCGCTGTCTCGGATCAACCGCGACACGAATGGACTCGCCCAGCACGGTCAATGAAACAAGTGTGGCAGCGATCAATGCGCACGGCCAAAGCAGCAACCACCATCGTGAGTGGACAGGGTTGAGTTCAGAAAGGGCATCGGCCGCCATGTTCCCCCAGCTTGGGAGCGGCTCTTGGACGCCAATACCGAGAAAACTCAGGAAGGCCTCTGAAAGCATTGCCATCGGGACGATCAGTGCGGTGCAAGCAACGACCGGACCTACGAGCCATGGCAGGTAATACTTTCGAACGAGTCGGCCTGTTGGTACTCCTACCAATCGGGCCGACTCGATGAATGGTTGCTCCCGAAGGCTCAGTACTTGACCGCGAACAACTCGGGCGAGTGTCAACCAGCTCACGGCACCAATCGCAATCCAGAGTGTCGCAAGATCAAGCAGCAGGCGTGCACCGCCACCGCTTGCAAATGACGTCCGCTCGCGAAGTCCATCCATCGCAAATGCCAACAAAACGACAAGCAGCACTGACGGAAGACCGTAAAGCACATCCACAATCCGCATCATGATGGCATCGATACGGCCACCTGACAGTGCTGCTCCCAACCCCCACGCGGTTCCCAATATCAGCGATGTGCTGGCCGCCGCCAGGCCGACCACAAGCGAAATGCCACCACCCAGAAGTATTCGGGCAGTCACACTCCGGCCGAGCCGATCTGTTCCAAGCCACAAGCCTGGAGTATCAAGCGAGGGCGGTTGCAGTGCCTTCTCAGGAGCAACCGCTTCAAACCATCGTTCGGATCCTCCGTGCGCTGCGCCGAGCGTCCACGGGAGGCTCACAATGGCGAGGAGGACCACCAAGCCAAGAAAACCGCCGGCGATCCAAGTCGATCGTCGGCGGTCGATGGTCATGGCATGTCGCTGCAACGGCATGCCCGATAGTAAGCCAAGCCGGGCCAGTCGGCAGCGGCTCAGCGAGTGAGAAGCCACCTGACGCGTTCACCTACGGACGCGCTGAAGTTGTCCGACTCCTTGGAGAGTTCGGCTTCGGCCCGTTCAAGTTCTTGTCGCATCTTGTCCAAATACTGGTGACGAGACTTGAGCCTCGCTCCAAGTTGAGCTTCCACCAAGCCACGCAGTTGAACCTCCGTCGCGGGGTTCACCGTCTCGCCACGGCCGCGAGCCGACCGAATATTGGCGGCCAGCGTTTCGATCGTGGCCTCAAGATGGAGCTCTCGAATCTTTCGCCAGAATAGTTGTGGATCACTCTGGCGAAGATGCACCAGCTCGCTCAGCGTTGGTCCCAACTGGCGAAGTGCCTTGGAGAACCTCACTGGGTCGGATTGGCACATAGAGCGAAGTTGCTCGGCAAGCGCCGGGTCGATTTCCTCGGCCACCTCCAGGTAGTGGTCCACGAAACTCGCACTATCCACCGATGGAGGTGAGGCCATTGCCTCACCATCAGCTTGAAGTTGGCCCCCGGCGTGCAAAGTCAATGCGACGCATACCGCCGCCAGTATCCAGCAGAGTCCGATCGAAGGCCGGCGTGTTGTCATCATGGTGAAGCTCATCCGTCAAGTCGGGCCACGACACGGACCAAATCCAGTTCATTTTCAACTGCTTCCAGCGGTGTCTCGCCGGGTGAAAGGATCATGCGGGAGGCGGCACCATTCTGAATCGCCCAGACCACGCCCTCCAAATCGCCAACCGCTGACTCAAGATCCAGCTCGTTGATCATCTGTAATCCTCTGAGTCGCTCGAAGGGGCTCCGCTCTGAAATCGTACTAAATCCGTCGGGCTCCGAGATTCGCACATGCAGGTCATCAATACTCCGCGGAGATGGCTGCCGCCCGACAATCCAGAAAGCCACGACTGCGGCAATCACGAGACAAGCAGCAAGGGCCAACCTCGCAAACTGCGGAACTGCCACACGGGCGGGGCTCGCGGCCCGGCCAATCTCCAGAAACGGAAGACTGGCATCGGCAACCCGCTGGCTCAATCCCTCGGGGGATTCTCGGGGTGCTGACTGGTCGAGCGCAGCGTCGAGCGCAGCGTCGATGTCATCACACCGAGGATCAAACGCATCATCAGGGGCATTCCAATGTGGGGATTCAGTCATAGTCTTGGCTCCAACGGCGATCCTCGCAGGATCTTGCCGCTTCTATTGCCCTCTCTGGGCGAATTCCTCTGCAATATCATCCCCCAGAGCCTCCCGAAGTCGTTTGAGTGCCCTGAAGTGGCGAGCGAGCACCGTTCCTATCGGCTGCTCAAGTTGAGCAGCTATCTCTTTGAACCCCAAGCCTGCCACGTGCCGGAGATGAAGTACCTGCTGGTCAGCCTCGGCAAGCCCCCCCACAGCCTCCCAGAGAGCCTGTGTTGTCTCAGAATCAAGCCGCTGATGCCGAGGACGGTCTTCCCGACCGGTACGGGCTACAGGGCGAAGGACCTCAGCCGACACGGGGATCGCCTGCCTCTTTCTCCGCCGCATTTCATCCCGGAGCCGATTCATGGCGATTCTGAAGAGCCACGCCTCGAATTTCCCTTGTTCCACGTACGTACCGACCTTAGTCGCCACGGTGCAGAAACTGGACTGGGTGATCTCTTCGGCCAAATCGTGGTCGCCGCAGTTGGCCACCAGAAGGGCGTGGACTCGTGGTGCAAATGCATCCACCAACTCTCGCCACGCGACATCGTCGCCAGCGGCGGCACGCTCGATCAGCAACTTGGCATCCTGAGAATCCAGACGTCGCTCCTCTCGGGTGACAGCATACGATCGAGGCCCCGATCGCACGGGGTCGGGGCATCCACCTACAATCGGCCGTACTGATGCTCGCACTTCTGGAAGCATTCTCTCAGTCCTCCAATCCCTTCTCGATGCTTTTATCCATCGCGTTGCTAGGGGGTGGTCTTGCACTCCTTTTGGTAGGTGCACACTTTCTTGTGGAGTCCGCCGCAGCCATGGCAACGCGGCTGGGCGTATCCCAGCTCGTCATCGGGCTAACCGTAATCGCATTTGGCACCAGCGCCCCGGAGTTAGCACTGAATGTCGTGGCGGCTGCTTCAGGAGAGGCAGGTGCCAATCTTGCCTTCGGCAATGTGATCGGGTCCAATATCGCGAATATCGGACTTGTGTTGGCCATTGCCTGCCTGGTACACCCCGTGATTGCCCATCGCAGCGTCCGCCGAGTCTACTTTCCGTTACTGATTCTGGCCGAACTTGCGTCACTGATCATGATCAGTCTCAGCGATGAGATCACAAGGGTTGACGGGATTTTGCTTCTCTGCGGACTTCCAATAGCAATTGTGATATTGCATCGCTTCGCCAGAGGAAGCAACGATGACACACCCGAAATCGCGGTGTCGTCCGATTTACGCGGAATCACGACCGCCGGGCTCATTCTGCTTGGACTCGGAATGCTCATTTTCGGTGCCAAACTCTCCGAGGTCGGCGCCGTCAACATCGCAAGACACTTCGGACTGAGCGAAGCCATCATTGGACTGACGGTCGTAGCTATCGCAACGAGTCTTCCTGAAAGCTTCGCCGCGATCCTCGCAGCGAGGCGAAAGCAGTCTGATCTTGCGCTCGGTACGGTTATTGGATCAAACCTCTTCAACATCCTGAGCGTGCTGGCCATCACGTCGCTCGTGCGGCCCGTTCCACTCCCCCATGACGTTGGGTGGAGCTCACTTTCCGCCATGGCATTCTCAACACTGGCAGTCGGTGTGATCTATCTCCGTAGACCGATTCCAAGAACAGCCACGCACCCGGTCGTCGGGCATCACACACTTTCACGCCTGTGGGGCGGCCTGATCCTCATCGGCTGGGTCAGTGTGATGGTCTGGTGCGTCGTTGGCAGCAGTTGACCAGCCACCAATAGGCCTGACACCAGCCACTAAATCGGCAAGTCGTCATCGCTCCCGCCAGATGGCGGTGGCGGTGGCGGTATCCATGGCTGAGAGTCCCCGCCGCTAGCGGGTACCTCAACGTATTCCTGGAAGCGTGTACACCTTGAGTCCCAATTCAGTTTGACCGTCCCGGTCGGTCCATTTCGCTGTTTAGCGATGATGAGCTCGGCGAGATTAAGTTTGTCGGGGTTGTCGTCCCGCCACTCTTCATCTCGGTGGTAATACGCCTCTCGGTGCAGCATCATGACGACGTCGGCGTCCTGCTCGATAGAGCCTGACTCACGCAGATCGCTCATGCGGGGCCGATGGCCCTCTCGCTGCTCAGCGGCTCGATTGAGTTGGCTCAGACATAGCACCGGGAGATCCAACTCGCGGGCGAGTGCCTTGACACCACGGCTGATCTCACTGACTTCCTGTTGCCGTGATTCGGTACGGTGACCGGACGTCATGAGTTGCAGGTAGTCGATGACGATCGCGGTGAGACCATGCTTCTGTTTCATGCGCCGCGCCTTGGCACGCAACTGAAGCAGCGTGAGACCGGGCGTGTCGTCGATATACATCGGCGCCGACCGCAATTCATCGCATGCGGCAAACAGTGCTCTGAATTCATTCGATCGCAATGCGTTGCGACGCATGCGATCGCCGTCGACTCCCGAGCGGCTCGCCAGCACACGCTGAACCAACTGCCCCGCTGCCATTTCCAGGCTGAAGACCCCCACCGACTCGCCCCGACTGGCGATGTGTTCCGCCACGTTCAGCGCCAACGCCGTCTTTCCCATCGACGGCCTCGCCGCCAGGATGATCAATTCGCCTCGCTGAAACCCCCCGGTAAGCACGTCGAGATCCGAGAAGCCCGAACCGACACCGGTCAGTGCCTGCCCGTCTGACTGCTCCAACCGCTCGATAGCCTCTCGAATCAATTCCGAAAGGCCAGCTGCCTTTCTGGTTTCAGACTCTTGGGCGATTTTGAAGATCCGCCGCTCCGCCTCGTCGAGTAAGTCTGTTGCCGCTTCCGGATTGCCGTAGGCATCTCGCAGAATTTCACCGGCCGCCGAAATGAGTTGCCGCACCATCGACTTCTCGCGAACGATTCTTGCGTAATGCACTGCATTGGCAGCACTTGGAACAGAGTCGGCCAACTCAACGATGTAAGCGAGCCCGCCAGCCCGCTCAAGCGTGCCGCGGTCTTCGAGCAATTGTTGCAGTTGCACAACGTCGACTGACTGATGGTTGTCGTACAGATGCAGGATGGCTGACCAGAGTTCAGCATGTGTCGGTCTGAAGAAATCATCCGGCCCGCGAAGGACTTGAATGACATCGCCGCAAGTATCCGGATCGAGAATGACTGAGCCGATCAGACTCATTTCCGCCTCAAGAGCGCTCGGCGGCAATGCATTGAATAGTTCCGCCAATGATTGATCGTCGCGTGGGGAAACCTGCCGTGTCATAGAACCGCTCATGTCACATCACCGCGGGCAAAAGCTTCTCGCTTCCGCCTCATCCTCAATCTCATCGTCGCTCAAAGATCACCGGATCGCAAGAAGCGATCCCACAGTTTCAGACTTCCGCACCACCTCTTGACCGCGTGCCGTCCATCGACTGTTCATCAGCGGTTTCAACGGCCATCTTCATCAGCCGGCCAACCTTGAACTTCACCGTATTGCGGGCGGGGACAGGAACACGCTCAAGCGTTCGCGGGTTCTGCGCCACACGAGCCGCACGTTCGCGAGTTTCGAACACGCCAAAGTCTCGGAACTCAAGACGATTGCCCTCGGAGAGTTCCTTGATCACATCATCCAGAAAAGCCTGAACGATGCCCTTTACATCAGCCCTTCTATGGCCGGTTTCGGACGCGATGCGATCAATCAGATCCTTCTTGGTGACTGTACCCATCGGGCCGTCCTTCCCCACACGTTAATGAGTCGTGCGATCACGGTATTTGTCGTCCAGAGATCCGTGCCAGCCCCACAGCCAGCTGCTGCTGAGATATCAGTATCCAGACCGCAGCCGCACTCGTCAAGGACAAGGTTCTCGGACACATCGATTTGGGATGGCTGGGGGATACACTGCGGGCGATGCCGCTCTGTTGAGCTGCTAAATGAGGACAGACATGGACATTATTCTCTGTGGTGGCGGCGATATCGGCGGTGCGGCCGCCGAAATGCTGACTGGCCGTGGCGACAGCGTCACCGTCATTGATCAGGACGAATCTCGGTTGAACTACCTCGAAGAACACTTCGACATCGCCGTCGTGGAAGGTTCGGCAAGTTCGGCAAGTACGCTAAGGGCGGCAGGCGCCGCAACTGCTGATGCCGTCATCGCTACAACCGACATTGATGAAGTCAATCTGGTGATTTGCGACATCGCTGCATGCCTCGGCGCGCAGCGGACGCTCGCTCGAGTCGACCACAGCATGTTTCTCTTGGACGAGGAATTGGACTACGCGGCCGTCTTCTCAGTCGATCGACTCTTCTCCCCCGATCGTGCCATGGCCTCTGGGATGGCATCACGGCTTCACAATCCGGCTGCAATTGCCATCGAGCACTTCGCCGGCAGCGGAATCGAATTGCAACAGGTCGAGGTAAATAGTCGCGCTCCTGCGATCGGACAACCATTGAAGTCGCTTGGTCTTCCTCGAGGCGCCCGCCTCGCAGCCGTCACCCGCCACGGGAAGGCCTTTCTACCATCCGCCGAGACCGCCGTCGAAGCTGAGGACATCGTGACGCTGGTGTCCGAACGCAAGGTCCTGCAGGCGGCAAAGCAGTTCTTCTGCGCAGGCGGGTATGGGCGTCAGAACATCGCGATTTCAGGGGGCCCCGCGGCAGCAGTGTGGCTGTGCCGCTTTCTCGGAAAGCGGAACTTCGACATCCGCCTCTTCGAATCGGATCTCTCACGAGCAGAAGTGCTCGGCGAGAAACTGGACTGGATCACCGTAATACAGAGCGATCCTGGTCAGCCCGAAGTATTCAATGACGAACATCTCGACCGCGTAGACGCCTTTGTGTCGATGCGCTCCGATGAACAGAACATGTTGGCCTGTGCCTATGCTCGTCGATGCGGTGTCGAGGTCGTCATGCCGGTCATTCGGCACGCCGAGTTCGAGCCGCTTATGCAGGAACTCGGAATTCACCACACTTGGAATCCACGGCAGGCTGCTGCCCAAGCCATCAGTCGCGCGCTGCACTGCCATGCCTACGAGCGAATCGAGGGATTCTTCAACGATACGCTTGAGCTGATGCGCATTCGGGTTGGGCACGCTGCTCCACTGATCAATCGCACACTTGTGGAACTTGACCGAGAACCACCGCTACTCGTATTGGCCTGTGAAGATGAGGATGGGAAGGCGTTCGTACCGGGAGGTGATATGCGCATCATTGCTGGCAGGCACATGATCGTTCTCACAACCGCAAGTGACGCCGTAGCCATACGTACACTGCTCGATGCCGGGGCCGCCCTGTGAATCTTCGATTCGTGCTGGCCCAGTGGGGCAAACTCGGGCTCTTGCTCGGCTCGCTCCTTGCGCTGGTAGGAATCATCTTCTTCCTAATTCCCGGCGAGGGCGGATTGATACTTGATGCGGCGGAGTTGAGCCTGATCGGTTCCGGCGGTGCTGCCGCAATTGTCGGCACGCTCGCGTGGTGGTATGGCCACCGATCCGTTGAAGCGGCCATGAGGTCGAAAATTCGACCAGGCCCCATGAGCCGCCAAACCTATCGAATGAGTCGCAAGGACGCGGCACTCGTAACCACGGGCTCATGGGTCATTGGGGCCGCCATTGCGGCCTGCCCGTTCCTGGTCTGGGCAACGCTGGCGAACGGCGTTCCGGAGAACCACCCGTTTCACTCGGTCATCGACTGCTACTTCGAAGCCATGAGCGGCATGACAACGACCGGCGCAACGATCCTGACCGATATCGAAGCATTGCCGCGTTCACTGCTCCTCTGGAGATCGTTGATTCAGTGGCTCGGCGGACTTGGCATTCTCGTGCTGTTTGTCGCCATCCTTCCCGGCCTTGGAACCGCAGCCAAAAAACTCTTCCGAATCGAGTCCCCTGGACCAGATCCGGAAGGCGTCAGACCAACCATCAAACAGACCGCAAGGAGACTCTGGACACTCTATGTAGGTCTTACGGCAGCGCAAATCATCCTGCTTCTTGTAACTGGCATGAGCCTCTTCGATGCAGCAAACCACACGTTTACGACGCTCGCTACTGGTGGCTTCAGCACCCGCAACGCCAGCATCGCCAGGCCCGAGTCGCTTGCCGCTGAAATCGTGCTGGTCGTGTTCATGGTGATCGCCGGATCAAACTTCACGGTGCTGCTCGCATTCCTCAAGGGGCGATGGAAGTCTGCGCTCAAGGACACAGAGTTTCGAATCTATCTGCTTTGCCTGCTCGGTGGCACGGCGCTGGTGACCGCCGCCCTCGTCGGGCACGGCGAACCACTTGTCTTGAGTAATGGAAGTGAGGTCGCAGCAACAGGCGGTGAGAGTCTCCGAGCTGCAGCCTTCACCGTGGTGTCCCAACAAACAACAACCGGCTACGTCACCTTCGATTTTGACCTGTGGCCCTTCGCAGCAAAGGCCATGATTATCGTTCTGATGTTCGTCGGTGGCTCGGCTGGTTCGACCGCTGGCGGTGTCAAAGTTGTTCGAATCTGGATTTCACTCCGAGTGCTTTGGGGTGAGCTTGAGCGGTTCTTTAGGCCCGACGTCGTGAGACCCCTCAAAGTCAGCGGCCAGGTCATCGACCGGGAACAGAAACTCAATGTGGTGACCTATGTTCTGGGAACCATTCTGCTTCTAGGCATTGGGGCAGTCGTGTTACAGGCCCTGGAAGCAGAATCGACGAATTGCAGTTTCGCTACCGCCGCGACTGCAAGCCTTGCAACCATCTGTACGGTTGGCCCGGGGCTCGATCGAGTCGGAGCAATCCAGAACTACGGCTGGTTCAGTGACACCTCCAAGGTCTTCCTGTGCTTCCTGATGCTCGTCGGGCGGCTTGAGGTGTTTGTCATCCTTGTGCTCTTCCACCCTCGATTCTGGCGAAACGGTTAATGGGCCACTCAGGGAACACGTGGATTCCGTACCATCCCGACTTCTATGTCGATTGAACCCAACCAGATCGTTGATGTCACTCCTGCGCCCATGAGCCGTGCGGATCGTTTGTATCTACCTGCAGTCTTCAAGGGGCTCGGAACGACCCTCCGCCACTGCCTAGGCAATGTTGGGCGGGACGGGAAGAAGACCACGAACATCCGGGTGCTTCAGTACCCGGAGGATCGCCGAGAGCACTACGGCGTTCTTGAAGGTGGCCAGTACAAGCAGACATTTCGCGGCGTCCATCGGCTCAATCGCGATGATGCTGGACGGGTTCGATGCGTCGCATGCTTCATGTGCGCCACGGCCTGTCCGGCAAACTGCATCCACATCGTCGCTGATGAAGCCCCTTGGGATGATCGGGAGAAATACCCAAAGCAGTTCGATATCGATGAGTTGCGATGCATTTTCTGCGGTATGTGCGAAGAGGCCTGCCCGGTGGATGCCATCGAGTTGACCCCGCGATACGAGATCGTCGGCTTGAGCCGTAACGAGATGATCTTCGACAAAACCAAACTCCTCCAGGTCTACGACCAGACCTGCGATGAGAAACCGATGTAGCGGCGCCGCATGGTTCTCCCCACAGGTAAGCGAAATGGCAGCCCGGACGATCAAAATCGTCTCTGGCGACTCTCGGCCATGGGATTCACGCTGACCACCGAAGTCGTCGCCGGCACGCTGCTGGGCTGGCTGGCCGATTGGGCATTTGGCTTTGAGCGAACGTGGATCATCGTGGGGGCGGTCGCCGGGGTTCTGGTGGGAATGACCGGCTTTATTCACTCCGCAATGGCAGAAAATCGACGGCTTGAGAAGGAGCGGCGAGACCGATGAGTGGGGATCTTCAACCAGCTATCGCGCTCCCTGGGAAGGCGCTCTTCGGCGTTGCGTTCGGAGCTCCAGCGGCAGTAGCGGTCATATGGCTGATTGTGTGCCAGTTTGGTTCCTGGGGAGACTCGGCACTTGGGCCTGGGCTGCTTGCGATTGGTGTCACCGGGGTCGTGTCGGGTGCCGTTGTTCTCGTGCTCCGGCCATGGAAGCCACGGCCCATCCTGTTGTGGGGCGGGCTGCTTGTGGCCGCCTCCACAGGTCGCATCGTCGGCACCATTGGAGTCTGCCTGCTGCTATACTTTGCGGCTCGCCTGCCGGCGGGCCCTCTGCTCATCGGCGCGCTTGCGGGACTCGTTCCCGTACTCATCGGCGAGACCATAATTGCTGCCCGCCGGTTCAAGCGGGAAGCACATTGAGCGGCCCCGAACGGCTCTTCAACTTCAGGTGACTTTCTAGGGACTGTGTTCCCGAGCCCCAAACTACCGATGATCCACCTGCTGGCGTCCGACAACCCGATTCACCACATCATTGATCAGAAGGTTCCGTGGATTCACGGCAGTCTGAGCATGCACATGATCACGCTCGTCGTGGCGGGGCTTATCGGTATGGCCGTACTGCTATGGGCCGCCGCTGCCATCAAGACGGGGAAAGAAGATCTGGGTACCGACCGACATCTCACGAGAGGTAGATTCGCTCAACTCATCGAAGTCATTTCGATGTACCTCATTGAGAACGCCATCCGACCGATCCTCGGGGCAGATACGCGGCGATTTCTGCCCTTCCTGCTCTCGCTCTTCTTCTTCATTCTGACATGCAATCTGCTCGGCCTTGTACCGACACTTGATTTGCAACATGCCGTCACCGGACTTAATTCACCCGATGATCGCTGGATGTTGTTCGGCGGCACCGCCACAGCCAATCTCGCAGTCACGCTTGGACTGGCACTGATATCGTTCGTCGCCATCCAGTATCAAGGCTTCCGATCGCTTGGCGTCAAGGGCTGGGCAAGCCACCTCACTGGTGGTGCTCCGCTTTATCTGCTTCCGATCATGCTGCCAGTCGAACTCCTCGGCCTGTTCATCAAGCCGGTTGCTCTGGCCATTCGTCTGTTCGCCAACATGGTCGCCGGTCACACCCTGATGGCCGTGCTCGCATCCTTTGGCACCATGGCCTACGCCAGCACCATGAACTGGGTCACATCGGGCAGCATTTCTCTGATATCCATCATTGCGGCGATTCCAATCAGTTTCTTGGAACTGTTCGTCGCATTCCTTCAAGCTTTCATCTTCATGTTCCTTACGACGGTGTTCATCGGTCAGATGACACACCATCACGAAGAGCACGAGGAACATGACGAGTCTCATGCCCCCGAAGGGGCCTTGGCTCACTAAACAGTTACGCGATCCGCGAAGTGGGACGGATCGCCGAAGTTCATCACCTTCCATTGGACGTGTCCCACGGCGTCCTTCCCTGAGGCCCTTTGGGGCCGAGAGAGAACACGAAGCAGAGCCATGAAGAACATCATTGTCATGATCGGACTGACCTACCTCGGCCTCGCCTTCTTTGGCGACACGGCCATGGCCGCCGAAGGCGCTGACGCCGCTGCCGCAATGGGCGCCGAAGGCGCTGACGCCGCTGCCGCCATGGCCGCCGAAGCCGCTGCCGCAATGGGCAAAGGCCTCAAAGGCATCGGTGGCGGTATCGCCGCTGGCCTCGCAGTTGTTGGCGCCGGAATCGGCATCGGCCGTATCGGCGGCGGCGCCGTCGAGTCGATCGCCCGCCAGCCAGAAATGGCCGGCACGATCGGTACCAACATGATCATTACGGCGGCCCTCGTCGAGGGTGTTGCCCTCTTCGCCGTCGTTGTCGGCCTCCTAGGCATCCTGTGATCAAGTTCGCATGACGCATTCCTTCGGGGAATCACCCCGAAGGAATGTGCATGCACTTCTGGAGCGACGCGATGCTGCACATTCTTGCATCCGAAGCGGGAGCGAACCCCGTTCAAGTTGAATGGTTGACGCTCGTCACGACGGTCGTTGTCTTTCTGATTTTCTTCGGCGTTGCCGCCGTTCTGGTCTGGCCCAAGATTTTGACCGGGCTGGATGAGCGTGATCAGAAGATCCGCGGTGAAATCGAACGTGCCGAGGCCGCCCGGGCTGAGGCTGCGGACGCGCTGCGGCAGCAAGAAGATGCACTTCGTGCTGCCCGCGTCGAGTCGAATGAACTGATCGCCAAAGCACGTGCCGGTGCCGAGCAAGCCGCGGCTGACCTTCGCGCCAAGGCGGAGGCCGAGCTGAGTTCACTGCGGGTACAAGCCCACAGGGAAATCGATACCGCCCGTGAGGCGGCCATCAAGGACATCAACGCTCACGCTGCAGATATCTCGTCGGCCATTGCCGGACGGATTCTCGAGCGTGAAATTTCGGCGGATGACCAGCGCGATCTGGTTGACCGCACCCTTCAGGAGTTTGCTCAGGCCAACGCTGGCTGAGTAATCGAGATTCGACCATGCCCGCCCAGACCGACACCCTGGCCCGTATCTACGCCCGAAGCCTGTTTGACCTCTGTAATGAGGCTGGGGGACGGGACAAGATCCTAGAGGTCGCAGACGAGTTGGAGCAGGTGTGCGAACTGGTCCGAAGTGACACCAACTTCCGCGAGTATCTTGATTCTCCCGTAATCGATACAGCCCGACGCGCACTTGGTATCAAGACAATCTTTGCAGACCGAGTCACCGATCTGGTACTCCGTTTCATGCTCGTCCTGAATACCAATGGCCGGATCGGACGGATTGAGACTATTCATGCGGCCTTTGATGAAATGGTCCAAGAGGCATGGGGACGCATCGAAGTTGACGCGTGGACTGCGGTATCGCTCGACGCCGATAGCCAGAAGTTGCTCAGCAGCAGACTGCATGAGATTCTCGGCAAGGAGCCAGTACTTCACGCCTGGACCGATGCCTCGCTCATCGGCGGTATCAAGATCCGCATCGGAGACACGCTTGTCGATGGCTCAGTCGCAGCACGATTGAAGCAGTTCGAGAGAGGTCTTCAGGTTCAGGGCAACCGAGTCATCTCCGACACGCCGAGTGACTTCATGTCCGTCCCCGACCAAGAGGAACACTTCACGTGATTCGCCTTGCCGTGATGTTGACTGCGTTGGCATCCGCGACCTGCGTCGCGGCGCCGTGCACGTTGACAGTCAATGGCGATGCCCGATTAGAGGTCGCCGCAGACCAGTTCTCGCTGACGATCGGTGCGAGTGCGAGCAAGACAACAGTTGACGAAGCACGCTCGGAGGTCGATCGCACGATGGGCTCACTGGTGGCTGTTGTCACCGATCTTGGCTTCAAAAAGCACGACGAATGGCATACCGGCCGCTACGACATCACGCCGCAGTGGAAGCCGCGGCCACGAAACGCAGACGCCAACACGTGGACGCCTGAAATTGTCGGATACTCGGTCCGATCCAACTTGTCGGTGACATCGACTCGCATGGACATTGCGGGCATGCTGGTGGCGAAGGCTGCGAAAGCAGGCGCCAACGACATCGGGTCGCTGTACTTCACGTTGGCCGACCCCAGAACAAGTCGCCAGCAGGCAATTCGGCAGGCAGCCGAGCACGCCATCGCTGATGCCACAAGCCTGGCCGACGCCTCGGGCGTCGGGCTGGTACAGCTTCTTCGTATTTCCCTCGACGGCGCGAACGCTTCGCCGCCGCGTCCCGTCGAGCACGCGTTCATGGCAGGAGCAGCCAAGATGCGATCCATGGATAGTGATTCCGCCCCCGCGATCAGCGGAGGCATGGTGACGGTCACCGCGAGTGTGACCGCCGAGTGGGAGATTGCCCCGAAAAACGGGGCACCAACGCAGCAGTCCGGTTCCACGGACTGACAGGACACAGACCCTTGAAGATCAAGACCGACGAAATTACCGCAGTTATCAAGCAAGAGATCGAACAGTTCTCAAGCGAACTGGAAGTCTCCGAAGTTGGCCGAGTCGTGGAGGTCGGCGACGGCATTGCCCGCGTCTATGGCCTTTCCTCGTGCATGGCCAGTGAACTGCTTGAGTTCGACACCAATCGCGGGCCCGTCATGGGGCAGGCGATGAATCTGGAGTCCGACACTGTCGGCGCTGTCATCTACGGTGACAACCTCGCGGTTCGTGAGGGTGACACGGTGAAGACGACCGGCCGTCTGCTCCAGGTACCAGCGGGCGAAGCGTTGCTTGGCCGCATTGTCGATCCTCTTGGCAACCCAGTCGATGGACGCGGACCGATCGAGACGACCGCCACCCAGAAGCTCGACATCGTCGCACCGGGCATCTCCGCCCGGCAACCGGTGACCGAGCCGCTACAGACCGGCGTCAAGGCCATCGACTCGATGATTCCCATCGGCCGGGGCCAGCGTGAACTCATCATCGGCGACCGAAAGACGGGCAAGACCGCCGTCGCACTCGACGCCATCATCAACCAGAAGCAGTTCTGGGGAACTGACGATGCCGTCGTCTGCGTCTACGTCGCCGTAGGCCAGAAGGACTCGACGGTCATGGCCGTCGTTGACACCCTGCAGCGGCACGGCGCGATGGACTACACCATCATCGTCAATGCTGGCGCCTCGACGCCCGCCCCCCTTCAGTACATCGCGCCTTACGCTGGATGCGCCATGGCCGAGTACTTCATGAATCAGGGCAAGGATGGGAAGCTTCCGAAGCACGCTCTGTGTGTGTATGACGATCTCTCCAAGCAGGCAACTGCTTACCGGCAGCTCTCCCTGCTGCTCCGCCGCCCACCGGGCCGCGAAGCCTATCCCGGAGACGTCTTCTATCTTCACAGCCGCCTTCTGGAACGAGCCACCAAACTCTCCGACGAAAACGGTGGTGGTTCGCTGACGGCACTGCCGATCATCGAGACGCAGGAAGGTGACGTGTCCGCGTACATCCCGACCAACGTCATTTCGATTACGGACGGCCAGATCTACCTGCAGCCCGAACTGTTCGCCTCTGGCGTCCGCCCCGCCGTGAACGCCGGCATCTCGGTCAGCCGCGTCGGTGGCAATGCTCAGATCAAGGCAATGAAGGAAGTCGCCGGTTCGCTCCGGCTCGACCTCGCTGCATTCCGTGAACTCGAAGCATTTGCCCAGCTCGGTACCGAACTCGACGTCGCCAGCCAGCAGCAGCTCGATCGCGGCGGTCGCATGGTGGAACTGCTCAAGCAGGGCCAATATGCCCCCTACGACGTAATCGACCAGTGCATCTCGATCTTCGCAGGCACTCAGGGCTATTTGGATGATGTCGATCTTGACCGAGTCCACGAGTTCGAGCGAGGACTTCTGGAGTACTTCAACGGTGCTGGGAAACCGCTTCGTGACGAACTGGTTGAGCAGCGATCTTTCAAGAAGATCGGCGATCAATTCGCTGCCGCAATCAAGGAATACAAAGCAGGCTTCGTCGCCGCAGGGTGACGCAGTTCAAGAACCAATTGGACCGGCGGCGCCACATAGTGGCACCGCCGGTCTTTCTTTGGTACAGACCAAAGTCGCAGCATTTGCGGTGTCTCTGCCGATGAAGGGGACACCATGACCGGACACACAATGACGCTCCTCCAACCCGCCCTCGAGGCCGTGGCCACAGCGGCCGCCGCCACCCGAGCGGTACAGGCAAGCCGGGAGGACATCAGCCAGCACGCCAAGGATGACCGCTCTCCGGTCACGGTGGCGGACTACGCAGCCCAGGCGATCGTGGCGATGGTCCTCGCTGAGCGAATCACCGCCGCTGAAGATTGCCTCGTTGTAGGCGAGGAGCACGCGGCGGCACTGCGGCAAGACGATCACACTGCCATCCGCGAGGCCGTCGTCGCAGTCGTACGAACGTGGCGACCACTTACGAGTGAAGACGACGTGCTACAGGCCATTGACGCGTGCAACCACGACGGGTCTGCCAACGCCTATTGGACACTGGATCCAGTCGATGGAACCAAGGGCTTTCTTCGAGGGCAGCAGTACGCTATTGCGCTCGGCCGCATCGAACGGGGCCAAGTCACGCTCGGCGTGCTGGGATGCCCGAATCTGCCGATTGACTGTGGCGCCTCGCTCAGTGAGCCCGACGTGCTCGGCTGCGGGTCGCTCTATGCGGCGGCCCGAGGCGAGGGGGCCTGGGAGTATCCCGACGCCTCGCCGGACCAGACCCCCGTCCGAATCAACTGCACGCCCTGGACACCCGGCCACCCCGTACGGACATGCGCAAGCGTCGAGGCAGGGCATTCGAACCGCTCTGACACCGACACAATGCTGACCTCTATCGGCGTCGAGGCGGAACCCGTACGTCTTGACAGCCAAGCCAAGTACGCAGTTCTTGCCCGCGGACAGGCCGATGCCTACCTCCGTCTACCGACCAGTGCCGAGTACCGTGAGAAGATCTGGGATCACGCCGCCGGATGCCTCTTGGCTGAAGAAGCCGGCGGCATCGTCACGGATGTCTGTGGAAACCCACTTGACTTTGGACACGGCTCGCGTCTGGAGGTCAATCGTGGCATCATTGCCGCCGCCGCAGGGCTTCACCCCCGCCTCGTCGAAGCGAGCCAGAGCATGGGGCTCTGCCACGCCTGAGTAAGGACGCACTCCACTGGACCTCCAAGCCTGGTACACGATCGCCGTCCTGCTGGCCGTCATTGGCTCGCTCGTCTCCAATCGCATGGGGATGGATGTCGCCATCCTCGGGGGGCTCGCCATGCTCATGGTTGGTGGTGTCGTCGATGTCGGCGATGCAACCTCGGGATTTGCATCGACTGCCGTCCTCATGCTTGCCGGGCTCTTCATCATCGCAACGGGCTTGGAACGAACTGGCGCCATCAGCCACTACGCTCGGCGGCTCCTCGGTCATCCTCAGACGACCTCTGGAGCCCAATTTCGATTGATGGTTCCGGTCTCGCTGCTCTCAAGCATCATGAACAACACGCCCATTGTGGCGATCTGCATTCCAATTGTGAGAGAGTGGTCGCGGCGACTGAGAATCAGCCCGTCACATCTACTTATGCCGCTCAGTTTCGCAGCCATTCTGGGTGGCAAACTCACACTCATCGGTACTGCCTCGAACATCATTGTGATGGAAGAGTGGGTGTCATGGTTCGACTCGGGCAACTCACTCTGGGCGCGCGAACTCGGCATGTTGCCCCCAACCGCAGTCACACAGTTTCTTGGCGTTGCGGCGATCGGACTCCCGGCGCTCATCGTCGGCATCGCGTTCATCCTGCTGGCGGCTCCCGCCCTGTTGCCGATTCGAACACCCGCCATTGAGCCGTCGCGAGTTGATGCCCGCAACTACCAAGTCGAACTCGTAATCCCGCAGGGTTCGCCTGTCGCTTCCAGAACAATTGAAGAGGCCGGGCTCAGACAACTTCCAGGACTATTTCTAAGCAGCATCGAGCGAGGTGGCGTTCGGCTTCCAGCGGTGGAGCCGATCACGGTATTGGAAGAAGGAGATCGGCTCTCTTTCGTCGGCCTGCTTGAGTCGGTTCTGGACCTTCGGCGTATCAAGGGGCTGGAACCGGACGATGCCCAGTCCGACAAGCTTGATATCTCTCGATCTCATCGAACGCTCGTGGAAGCTGCTGTCTCAGCAAACTCCCCGCTGGTGGGAAAGAGCATTCGGCAGGCTCGATTCCGAACTCATTACGACGGTGTGATTCTGGCCGTGCATCGCCAGGGGCAACAGATCGAGGCAAAAATCGGCGACATCGTGATGAAGCCTGGAGACACGCTGCTGATCGAAACGAGTCTCTCCTTCCGCCAAACATGGAAGGAAAGCACCGAGTTTTTTCTTGTCACCAATGTTCCCGACAGCATCCCAGTCCGGCATAACCTTGCGCCCGTTGCGCTTTCGATCCTTGGCGTGCTCGTCTTGCTTCTCGTGTTTGCACCCATCGATCGTGTTGCTGCTGTTTGGGGATGCGCGCTGGCCATGGTGCTTACCCGCTGTGTTACAGGAACCGAAGCAAGAGATGGTCTGCAATTGAAAGTACTGCTCGTAATTGCAGGGGCAATCGGTATCGGTAACGCCCTGCAATCCACTGGGCTCTCTGATATCGCAGGATCATTCATCGCCCAGTTTGGAAGCGATGTTGGAATTGTTCCGATGCTTCTCGTGATCTTTCTTGCCGGCGCAGTGCTCTCGCAGTTCATCACTACCTATGCCGCAGCCGCCCTTCTCTTCCCGGTCAGCATGACGATCGCGGAAACCCTGCAACACAGCACTGCGCCCATTGTCTTCGTGCTGATGCTCGGAGTCGGATGTAGTTTCATCAGCCCCATTGGCTATCAGACCAACCTGATGGTGTATGGACCTGGCGGCTATCGGTTCCTTGACTACGCAAGGCTCGGTATTCCACTGACGATCTTGATTGGTCTGCTTTGCGCTTTCTTGGCACCGCTGGTATACGGCGGATGAAACAGCCTGGATCGAAGCTCCGCCAAAGCGTTGGTTTTTCGTTATTGATCGCCGGATCAATCTGCGTATTGGCGTGGATGATCGGATTCCTGTTCGGAGATCGTTGGTGGTTCACACAATGGTTTCTCTGGCTGACAGGCCTCATACTGGTTCCGGGAGGCCTGCTCGTTTTCAGTGGTTGGAAACTCCTCGGACGCCGATGGTCGGCTGTCGCCCTGTTGCTCCCCCTCCTTGGGACCATTGAGTACGTATCGCCTCGATGGAATGGCGGGCAGGTGACTCAACAGTCCGAAATTCGGATTCTCCAGTGGACAGCTGGTCCAATTGGAGGCGTGACGGATAAGTATGGCCAATTCATGGTGGGACAAGATCCTGACATTTTGATCGTAGAGGGCGCGCGTCGTGCCGCCTCGTCCGACGCATTCCGGGCATGGAGCGACGAGCACACCGTTCTCTTTCGGGGGCCATTTCTGATCGCAAGCCGACTCCCTGTAATCCAATCCCGCACAGTTGCATGGGCAGACGACATTCTCGTCGTCTCTTTGATCACTCAACTGCCCTCTGGTAAACCACTGGACATCCTCATCATTGACCTGCCATCGGATCCTGCAATATCACGATCCGTCGTTGTGCGTAATTTACGAACCTTGCTCAAGCGGGTTGATCAAGAGCCAAACATGATTCTCGGCGACTTCAATCTCACGCAGACGAGCAGTGTCTTGAGACAGATTCGAAGCGGCTTTACACCATCGTGGTCGCGGACCGGCAAAGGCTGGGGCGGCACCTACCCCAGATCATGGCCCTTCTATCGCCTCGATCATGTACTTGATCGTGGCCCCGATTCGGGCGTATCCGCAATCAAGGTGATCGATCCTGGCTTCGGTCGCCATCGTGCTCAGATGATTCAATACAGCGAGTGAACGCCGGGACGGCACACGTCGCCGCACAAATTGTGAGGAAACACCGCGAGAGCTTTTTTGCGGTCCGCTAGTTCGAGTGCTCAGGCTTCCAAGGATCGGCGAAGACCCCTCGAATAACAGTGTTGTGATCCAGCATCGAGATCCCGTTGGAATCCTCTGTTGGCAGTGTCTTAATGAGCGTTGGCTGGCTCTTCCACTCAACAGATCCATCGGCACGAAGGACGTTTGTCCCGATGCGGTGATTCAAGTCGCTTCTTCGACGCATTCCATCGGTCACGACAATTCGGGTCGGATCACGGTCAAACCGAACGAGCCTGCCTGAGTCATTGAGATGACCGAGGTAGTGATAATTCCCGTAGATCACAATGTCGGGTTGTGAGTCCAATCCACCGAAAGGTGGCTCCCAATATTCCTCGTAGCGTTCGTGCCGGTGCTCACCCCAGTGTGCCGGTGAATAGAACACAGATGACTCAGGAACGAGACCTTGTGCAAATAGATGGCCAAGACCATCCCAGCCCGATTCTCCCACAAACCAACCGTTCGGCTTTCGTCGCCGAACAGCGTCCCGTTGAAGCACCGTTGGAGACAGGGAGTCAACACCTGAATACATTTCGTCATCGGCCAGCGGCGCATAGGTCCGCATGAGTTCACCAAGCGCGGGTTCTTGGCCCTCGGGGACGTTGAGAAGTACGCGGCTTTCGGGAAGTCTCCCTCGACGATGCCCCGTCCACATCTTGAGTCCCTGGCCAAGCGTCCGCTGATTACTTGCGCTTAGCACTCGATATGTGGTCTGGCGAACTCTCGCAAGCCCGGGCATCAACAGCCCGAGCAGAACTGAGATAACAGCGATCACAACCATTAGCTCTACAAGGCTAAATGCTCGCCGCCCGGACCCTCGATCAGCAGCACGCTGTGTTCGCATCGAGATCCTCTACTTGCTTTGGTCTCATTCAAACAACGCGACCAGCCTCAACCATAGCGGCTGATACCTCCAACCCGAAAGCCCGATTCCCATTCTGATAGCGTTTTTTCAATAGAAGGCCAGCATCCGTGAATCTAGCCCAGATTGGCCATATTGGAGGCTGGGACAGCGTGGTATTGTGGTCGTTGGCCCAATCGTGAGGCTCCCTGCGAATCACAGGAGTTCGGTGCTATCGACGACGATCTCAAACTGATGCAGCGGGTGGCGGCTGGTGACGAAACCGCCGTTTCTGAGCTCTATGACCGCTTTGGAGGCCTCGTGTTCCGCGGATCCCGCCAATTGCTGCCCTCCGATGCGGAGGCTGAGGACGCCGTACAGGAGGTCTTTCTGAGGCTCTGGAAGACCGCAGAGCGATTCGATCCCAACCGGGCCAAACTGGTGACTTGGGTGATGCTCCTCACCCGGAGGCATGTCATCGATCGAATCCGGCGGTCAGCTGTCCGGCCTAGAACTACGGAAATGAAGGCTAGCAACGAGGGATTTCAGGAAGGAAACGAGTCGAAACTCGTTGCGAAAGAACGATTTACAAAACTTCAAAGAAGTTTGGCCTTGCTCCCGGAGCTTCAGCGATCGGTCATCGAACGGTCGTATTTGCAAGGATTTACGCTTAGAGAGGTCTCAATCCAACTTGAAGTGCCGTTGGGGACCGTCAAGTCAGCACTCAGCAGGGGGCTTGCGCGGCTCAGATCGAACGCAAACGAGGATCTTCCGGATTCAACTGCATCCCAGCGGAACATTGGGGCGAACATGAACAAGAGAACACAACCATGACTTCTGAGCACATATCGATACCGTCACACGAGTTGGCTGAGATGGCCATTCTTGACGCCTACGGGCTTCTGGAATCGCCGGAACAGGTCCGCTTCGAACAAGCCTTCTTGGCTCTTACCCCCGATGTCCAAGCGGAGATCCGCCGGATTCAGGAAGAGATCGCCACAGACGAGCGATTGCTGCCGTCGGTCAATCCGCCGGAGCATCTCCGTGTCCGGACCCTTGGGCGGATTCATGCCGCCATGGCGCTCAACTCGGCCGGTCTTGTCATGGGAGAATATTCGGCCCAAACCTCGAGGAATCCCATGCAGTTCGCCCCACAACGGTCGAGCTTCATCGGATCGGTATGGACCTGGCGAATGGCAGCACTGATACTTCTTGGCGTATGCCTGACCCTGGTTGTGACTTCAACTTCCAGCAAGCGACACTTTGACCGAATGATGGCCGAAGCGGTGCGACTCCAGACCGGCCAAACGATTGAACGGTCGCTCGGCGAGAACTACGCTCCATTCCTCAAAATGATGAACAGCCCCACCGCGCAGCACCGGTATTTGGCTGCGGCTGATGGACAAGGATTTGTTCGCGTATCAATCGACGAAAAGACTGGCGAGTGCTTCTTGTTTGCCATGGATCTCATGGGACACGATGGACCCTGCACAGTCGACTTCACATCGAGTGATGGCAGCGTGCAACGAACAGCCCTGCTCCGAACAGACCGTGTCTTTGATAGTGTTGCGATACAGTTCGATCCCAACCTGCTTGCCGGAACGAGTGTCCGTATTTCCGATGCGGCTGGAGTGTTGATCGCCAAAGCCAAGCTCGTATAGCGGCTTCCCTTACATTCAAACAAATATCAGAATCAGCCGACTCCTAG
>JAAERN010000151.1 GCA_024230295.1 Planctomycetota bacterium | reverse complement strand
GACAACGACAGGACCGGTGCTGATGTGCACGATCTTGCGACTGAGCTCTCGTTGTTCGGGCCATCGCTTCCGACAGACCAGAGCTGCTGAGAGCACCAGCAGCATCCAGATGCCGATGATCAGCAGAGACGAGAGCAAAAACTCAGGCCGCCTGCTGATGGTTGGTCATCACACGCAACTTCAAGATGGCCTTGGCTTCCAGCTGTCGCACCCGTTCCCGCGACACATTGATCTGACGACCGATTTCGGCAAGAGTTAGGGGCTCGGCTCCATCAAGTCCGAAGCGCAATTTGAGGATTTTTTGCTCACGCTCATTCAACTGAGAGAGCCATCCGCCTAGGTGCTCCTTCTGAATGCTGCGATCCATTCCCTCCATTGGCTCAGCACCATTGGGATCTGGAATCAGTTCACCGAGCGTGCTGCGATCTTCTTCGCCACGGGCATGCGCATCCAGGGATGCGCAGGGCGCGCTCTGGGCAATGAGGTCTTCGAGATCGCGCGGTTCGATGCCCATCGCGCTTGCCAGTTCCAGTCGATTCGGTTGCCGACCGAAGCGGTGAGAGAGCTCACGCGTGATGCGGCGCATCTTGGAGAGCTTTTCGCTGATGTGAATCGGCAGGCGAATGGTGCGTGCGCTGTTGTCAATCGCGCGAGTCATCCCCTGGCGAATCCACCAGTAGGCATAGGTCGAAAACTTGTAGCCCATGGCCGGGTCGAACTTGTCAACGGCACGCTCCAGGCCGATGGCTCCTTCCTGAACGAGATCGAGCAGCTCAAGGCCCTGGTTCTGATATTTCTTGGCAACGCTCACGACGAGGCGGAGGTTGGCAGCCATCATGCGATCCCGCGCCCTTTTGCCCATGCGGATCTTGTGACGCTGCCGAGAGGTGAGTTCTTTGTCAGGAAGCTCGCGCAATTCCTTCATGGCCTGCACGTGGTGCGCCAGCTCGATCTCTTCGGCTGCTGTGAGCAGTGGCACACGCCCGATGCTGCTCAGGTAGTAGCCGATCGAGTCAGTTGCCAATCGACCACTCTGACGAGACGAGCGACTGGTGGTGTTTCGTGAACGCGCAGCGCTGCTTCGTCGACCGGTGGTCGGCAATACAGGTTCCGAGGAAGAGACTTTTTTCGTCACT
>JAAERN010000150.1 GCA_024230295.1 Planctomycetota bacterium | reverse complement strand
CCCGGAGACGGAGACCGCGGGGCATGAGGAGTGGCGATTCAAGTCACGTGAGATGGCGGAAGAGTTCCGTCTCCACCTGCAAGCGTGCCATGGGCACGAGGATGACTACCACCTCGATGAGGTGCGGAGGACGTATGACCCGAACCAACGCTAATGTGAGCGATCTGCTCCTGAACCTGATCGACGGTGTGGGTGTGTTGTCGGATCTCGATGCGAGTGATGACGTGCATCTCACACCGAACGAGTCCTTCCTGTTGGAGGGCATGCGTGAGGCCATCGCGGATGCAATGTTGCACGCCGCACGGGAGGCTGCTGATGACGACTCGTGACATGATCGACCGTGCCGCCTCGGGTATCCGGGTGCGGCTGAATCTTCACACTCACACGCTCGAGGCCCGCGGTGCGTGCGGCCAGCGTGCGTACGTGGAGAAGGCGTGTGATGACATCCTGTGGGTCACACGGCTGGACCTGCAATGGGATATGAGTACGCAGGCCGAACGTGAGAAGATGTGGGCCGACCTACGTAGGTTGGACGAACTCGTGACACTCCTGCTGGAGGACCGATGATGAAGCGACTCGACGGCATACCTGTGAACGCTGTGGTGATTCGACGTGGTTGTGGTGGTGGTCCTGAGCAGCCCAAGCGGCAAGCGTTGGGTGAGGGACCGCGTCGCCGGAAGGAACAAGCACACATCCTGCGTCGTACCAGTGATGAGGAGAAGCAGCACCAGCGTATGCTGGACCGTGCTGCGACCGCCAAGGCTGCTCGGCGTGAGCAGTCGGCCCGTGCCCGTGAGCGTCACCAGCGATGGCTGCGTGATCAGGAGGTGATCAATGCATCACATCTGGAAGCACATCTCGCGGCTGATGCCGCACACACCGAAGCACACGCCCTTGAGGCATGGGAGAACGAAGCATGAGCAGCGATACCACTACCAACGACACGAACGATGCGATGTGGCAAGAGTACTGGGCACGTGTGGGTGCTCCAGTGGGTACCAACGATGAGTACATTCCCAAGACCTACGGTGACGTTGTCGCCACCGTTGCGGAGATCAAGTGATGCGATTCAGTCTCGAGACCTACGTGGTGAACCTCAAGCAGGTGAGCCGTTACTACAACGATGCCCTCGCAGCCAACGATGATGTGATGGCAGGCAAGTGGTACGATGAGCGGACACGCATCATCGCCATCATCAGGGAGATGCAGGATGCAGCCAGTGAATGAATGGTTGTTGAGGGCGTGGTTGATCATCCAACACGAAGCCACCTTCGTACTTGTTGTACTGGCGGGCGTCGTGTACCTACTGTGGGAGCAAGCATGACTGACATCTGTACCAACACCAAGCGTATGACCGATGGCATGGGATTCCGTGGTGCGACTGCGAACGATCTGTTCCGCATCGCTGCTCAGTTCATCGAGTATGCGGGTGAGGAGAGTGGTGCGTCGTCATACGTCACCGAGCGTATCCCTGTCGCCCACTGTGTGTACGGCGTGTGGTTCCGTGAAGAGGACCACCCTACCGACACCGAGGAGCAGCGAGCACACATCCTGCGTCAACTGCGGGATGAGAACCCCGACATCATGGGTGACCGTGACTCGTTCGAGTTCGAGTACGATGGTGGTACCTACCTCGTCGTTACGTCGGGCCGATGGGATGCCGTGTACCATGATGCCTGTGAGCAACTGCTCGAGTACGCCAACGATGAGTGGGAGCATGCCAAGGGTGGCATCGGCTCATGGATCGGTGACTTCATCGAGTTCAACCGTGATGCGTTCGTTGACGCTATCACCGATGAGGACATCCATGGTCAGATCTCCTCGTGGGATGGTGTGGTGCATGAAGCCAACTGGTGTGAGTATGGTGCAGGCCGTGGTGCCTGTGGCTATCGCAACGACCACGATCGTGATCTCGTGATCCGACGTGACACCTTGTACATGTGGAGGACTGACTGATGCCTAGTGTTTGCCAGCAGGGATTTCGACTTCGACTGTATTACGCCAGCACGCATGGGCTGGTCATACCTACGCTCGAGGATGCACGTGCCAAGTGGTGGGCTGCGATGTTGCAGGTCCCCGGGTTCACACTCACGCGGGCTCGTGGTATGTGGCAGGGCCACGCCGAGACGTCATGTGTGATCGAGTCATACATCAGCGTGCAGACTGCTGGTGAACTGAACGAGATCCTGCCCAAGATGTGTGAGGCCTTCAGTGAGGAGTTCGACGAGGACTGTGTGATGTATGTGATTGAACCGGCGAACGTGGTGTTCGCTGGACGGAAACCCCTCTAGGAGATGTGACATGGACCTGAGAGACGCACGCAAGGAACGCATAGCGAGCCTGAGCAACGACTGGAACGACTTCCCGT
>JAAERN010000149.1 GCA_024230295.1 Planctomycetota bacterium | reverse complement strand
TATCACCGGCGATGAATCAGGCGTTGATTCTTCCATGGCGCAGCAGGCTCTGGCCGCCATCGAAGAGGCAGACGCCGTTTTGCTTATTGTGGATGCTCGAGAGGGGCTGAATGCAGCGGATGAAACTCTCGCAATGCGATTACGCCAGCAGAACAAGCCTTTCAACCTGGTGGTTAACAAGATTGATGGTCTCAATGAGGAAGTAGCTGCAGCAGACTTCTACGCGCTGGGCACCCGGAGCCTGATGACGATCGCAGCCTCTCAGGGCCGCGGCGTGAGCAGTATGATCGAAGAGGTATTGGCGGACTTTCCCGAGCCTGCGGTAGAGTCAATCGACGATCACCCGCCGGACAGTATTCGCGTGGCCGTGGTAGGTCGCCCCAACGTGGGCAAGTCGACACTGGTGAATCGGTTGTTAGGTGAGGAGCGTGTCGTGGTCTACGATCAGCCGGGCACCACGCGAGACAGTGTCTATATTGACTTTGAGCGCGGCGATCAAAAATACACTTTGATCGACACCGCCGGCGTCAGGCGTCGCAAAAATGTC
>JAAERN010000148.1 GCA_024230295.1 Planctomycetota bacterium | reverse complement strand
GCGGTCGCCTATCGGGTGAATCAACGTGATGAAGTATCTGTTGAGTTCAAGCCCTCCGCCGAGAGTGGTCGGGGCGAGCAGCCGGTCGACTGGGATTACCGGAAGTCACTTCCTGATTTGAAAATCGGCGACAGCGTTTCCTTCGCTCTGGAAGTCAGTGATCGTTATCCGGGAGAAGGCGGCCCGCACGTCGTTCGTTCGGAGACTCGTCGGGTGACTTTTCTTTCCAAAGAGGATTACCTCGAACAAATCCAGAAAAAGAAAGACGGTCTGCTCTCGCGCGTTCAGACCGCATATCGCCAGCAGCGGACAGCCTTTGAAAGTGTCCGCAATCTTGAACCGACAGCTCCTGACTACATGCAGTCCTGTCAGATCGAAGCGATCCGGCAGGAGCTGGTCCGGGACCAACTCAATGGAATTGCGGGGCAGTTGAAGGACTTGCTCGATGACCTCGCCATCAACAATGTTTCGGATGCCCCGGAGGGTGAGTCCCTCGAAGGAATTCGTTCGGCCCTCCTTGGCATCGCCGACAAACATCTGGGTGAGGCGGCCTCGCGCTTGCGTCATCAATCCGGCGTCGCCGGGGGCGATACGGATGAATCACCCGATCCTTCATCCGCAGCCCGATCCGTGAATACAGCCGCCCGGGAACTGGGGAGCCTCGTCTTGCTCCGATCGATTGATACGGCTCAGGAAGTTTACGCGCGGGAAGCTCGGATGCTAGCGCAGATTCAGGCGTCCTTGCGATGGCGTGCGGTCCAGAATCAATCGGACGAGAAGAAACCCTCTCTCGCCATGGAGCAAGAAGAGTTGGCGCAGTGGACTCATCGTCTCATCGCTGATCTCCAGAAGGGCATGCGCTATGAAAAGCGACCTCTGGCTGTTCTGCGATTGATTCAAAGCGTCAAAGATTTGCAGCGAGCCAAGACCGAAGAGCGGATGCGTCAAGCTGCGGAATTCATTAAGCAAGGCAAGGGCGATCAAGCGGAGCCTCTGCAGGCTGGATTGGTCACGACCTTGCTCGATGCGGAGTTTAGTGTGCGTCTCAGCGGGGCATATTCCACCCTGATCAAAACCCGCGATCAGATGCGTT
>JAAERN010000147.1 GCA_024230295.1 Planctomycetota bacterium | reverse complement strand
GACGTCGACGGCGACGGAATGGTTGGCGTCAATGACTTGCTTACAGTTGTTGCGGCCTGGGGCAGCGATGATCCTGATGCGGATGTTGATGGTGATGGCACTGTTGGCACCAACGATCTTCTTGCGGTCATTGGTACGTGGGGACCGTGCGAATAGCCCCCCACACACAACCCACCACCCCACAGCACCTCCGTATTCACGGGGGTGTTGTTGTTGAGATGGCAAAGACGGAGCTATTTCAACAATTGAACGCCTGATCGAATCAATTTGTACCCGCCGTAAAATGATGCAACCGCCAAGAGGGCGTAGCCGACCTTCCAAATGGTGATGCCCGGGTATTCGAATGAAGCAAGAAACCCATATGAACAAAAGATTGCAAAGAAGATCAGCAGTGTTCCTGCGACAATTCTCATTTAAAACTCCACGAGGTGGGGCCGCACAATGGAAGTATATCCCCCCACCAAGCCCATCAGAGCGACACCCGAGTCCAATGTGAGCAGACATGTAACGGCGTTGTTCAACCCCGCGATGTTGCCTACATTGCTCTGATGGAATGCATCAATATCGACCAAAAACTCTCGCTCTTCAATGACCATTGGTCACCTCGAATCATTGCCAGACTGAATGGGCAAGATGTAAAAGTCGCCAAGTTCTCAGGCGCATTCGATTGGCACACTCATCATGACGCTGATGAGATGTTCCTCGTGCTAAGTGGCTCGTTTCGCATGGAGTTTCGTGATGACGTGGTCGAAGTCCACGAAGGCCAAATGATTGTGGTCCCGCGCAATGTCGAGCATCGGCCAGTCGCCGATACGGAGTGCGCTGTACTACTCTTTGAACCAGCCGGCCTACTCAACACCGGCGATGGGCCAGCATCAGACCGCACCACAGAAGGACAGTGGATCTAGAAGCGCCTGCCTTTAGCAGTCCCCCGCCAGCCCACAGCACCTCCGTATGTACGGGAGTGTTGTTGTTCATAGGGCTCTATCACGAGTCGTTGTAAACACCAATCACACTAAAAAGATCATTAGGCCAAATACTGTGCCGACGCCAATCCGTAGATTCCATGTAACCAATCACAGCACGATACCGAGCACCAAACACAGCGTGATTACTCTGTCATTAACGTACTTTCGGCTTCCCTTTCTCGCTTTCCAGAGACACCGTATCTGAACTCATTCGGTCTGCTAATTTTCATCGCATGAACTCTGCACCGCATTCTCTGTCATAATGCTTTCGCAGGAGGATTGCTATGCTCGATGGAGTAATGCTGCTCTGGTTCATAATGGCTGGAGCTTCGGTTCTTTTTGTCGCCATTGATGTATGGAGAACACCGGAAGCCAACGCGCTCCGCTGGGGATTCATCATCCTGACAGTGTTCGCTGGTCCTCTCGCCGCAATCTTTTATATACTCAGTTGTCGAGAGCCGTTACCGGAAACTCACAAACAATATGTGGCTCCAATATGGAAGCAGGCACTCGGGTCCACCATGCACTGCGCGAGTGGCGATGGCCTCGGAATCATCACTGGTGCCGCAATCGCATCAATCATGACACTTCCATTCTCCCTCGACATCACTCTTGAGTATGTACTTGGATTCGGCTTCGGCTGGCTGTTCTTCCAAGCCTTCGCCATGAAGGACATGGCGGGAGGCAACTATCTGAAATCGCTCAAGATCACATTCATTCCTGAGTTCTTCTCAATGAATCTCCTCATGGCAGGCATGTTGCTCGTGTCGAAGCCTTGGATGGCGGAGGTTGCCGGGGCAACGAATGCTTTCAATCCAAGTTTCTGGTTCATCATGTCGATGGCGCTAATCGTCGGTTTTATCTTTGCTTACCCGATGAACTGGTGGCTGGTCACGCGACACCTCAAGCACGGCATGATGACAGTCCGACTGGCTTCCTCCAATAAACGTGAAGAACATGACATGGCTTCGATGAATCAGGGTGACCGACACTCCGGGCATGGCGGAGCAGACATGGCACCTAAGAAGGTGCAGCGTGCGGATCATGAGGCAGGACGCACCCCATCATCCGGAGCCATACTGATGGTTGGATCCATCTCTGTAGCGATCCTGGGCACTGTAGTGGTGATCATGGCAAACATGTTCTCCCAGATGGGTTAGAGGCGAGAGAGCCGAAGGCCAAGTAGCCAAACCAACACTTGATCGCTGCAGTAGGACACTCAAGAGCGATGAAGATTTGATGGTTTTTCCTGCCGACTCCATTAAAAACCCACACCAATGTTCCCAACAATCTAACTGAGAACGGAGCATCTCCATGAACACCATTCGACTCGCATGCCTTGTCTTCGCTGCAGTTTGCATCACCACAGTGACAGCCTGCGACAAACCGACCGTGTCATGGCAGTTTGACATCAGTTCCGATCAGGGAATGACCACTATTGAGACCAGAGCCTTCTCATTGGTGTTTGAAGGTATTGAAGTAGGGAAGATGGAGAGCGGGCACAGCAATGGCGGCAGTGGATCACTCGTTGTTACCGGATCCGGTCGACACGAAATCACTGTCACTATCAACAATCGCCCCTTCAACAACGTCTATCTGGGAGGGTTGAACACCATGAACTTCGAAGGCCATACCTTCGTGATCGCCAACGAAGGGACTGAACTGCGATACGAAGATGAGGTCTACCCGCTTGGCGATACACATCTTCAATTAACCATCGCACCCAATGGCGCCGTCTTGAGTGTTGATCGAATACCGCTACGAAAAGTTTCCCAAAGTAGCCAGCAAGGCACGCACCGTCCGATGAGGCTCCTGCACGTGAGTAAATTCCGATCAACACCTCATCATGAGTTCGCCACTGGAACTCAGACCTCGGCATCCCGCTGCAACATGCGGTAAAGCGGCACATCAATGACAAAGGGCATAAGGGGAATGACCGCACCGACGATGCCCCACCACATGAGTTTCGTCGACAGCGGTACTTCTTCGCGCCCGACCCAGAACATCATCACAAGTGCCATGAACAGCAAGCCATGCACCGTGCCCGTAATCGTCACGGCATTGGGCATGCCGTACCAGTACTTCATCGGCATCGCAATGAAGAAGAGCGCCAAAGTCGAGAATCCCTCAAGCAGGCCGACAAGAATGAGCCAACGGAGATACCGGCGATTAAGCGTTTGCATGGGGCGCAAATGATACTCACCTTGCAGCAGAAGCCGGGGATCTAGGCTCGTGAGCAAATGGGTGACTTGGGGCAGAGGCAGTCAAGGAAACGAACCAACTCATCTAGAATGAGTCCATAATCGCGATCAAGTTCAAGGTCATCTTCGCACAGTGCGCCCCAAAGCCACATTGAAGTCCCACGCACTCTGGTGCCAGAATGGCAGGTGTTTGGCTGAATCCACACAGTGCGGTGTTGATTGGTACTTGAATGTCGGTATTCTGGCGTTATCTGGCGCTGCGTCCCCGTAAGGAGTGGCTGTGATGAAACGGGTTCTGGTGATGATGATCTTGGCGACATGCGGTCTTGCAACCGCCGCGGAACTTCATGTGCCGTCACCGCACACCACGATTCAGGCTGCAATAAATGCCGCCAGCAATGGCGATAAAGTCATCGTCGCGCCGGGGACATATGCGGGCGTGAATACGCTCGGAAAAGCAATTACGATCAAGGCAAGTGGCACGCCCGCGCAGACGATCATCGACGGCCAAGGTGCGAGTCGAGGAATCACCTGCGATAGCGGTGAAGACGACGACACGATCATTGAAGGCTTCACGATCACGGGTGGTTCGGCAGACCATGGCGGTGCAATCTGGTGCTCTCAGAGCAGCCCCACGATCATGGGCTGCACAATCTCTGGCAACACCGCCACTAGTTATAACGGTGGCGCGATCTGGTGCTCATGGAGCAACCCTACGATCAGCCGCTGCACGATTTCAGGAAACCTCGCCACCCATGGCAACGGTGGTGGAATTTATTGCTCCAATAGCAACGCAACGATCACAGACTGTGAGATCGATAACAACACCGCCACCTACGGCGGCGGGATCTCCTGTTTTTACAGCGACCTCATGATCACAAACTGCATGATCTCGAACAACACCGCCACTTCTCAAAGCGGTGGTGCGATCTGGTGCTCATGGAGCGATCCCTTGTTGATTGGCTGCAGGATCTTGGCCAATAGCGCCGCTCTTTATGGTGGTGGGATTCACTGTATAAACAGCAGCCCCACGATCACAGGCTGTGCGATCGCAAACAACGCAACCGATAACCATGACCATGGTGGTGGTATCTACTGTGAACTTACCAGCAACCCATCTACCAGCAACCCCACAATCGGCGGCTCCACGGTCTGTGGCAACAGTCCAGATCAGATTCATGGCGACTGGCACGACAGCGGCAGCAACACTGTTCAGGTTGGGTGTCCGAGCTGCCCATCGGATGTTGATGGTGATATCTTCGTTGGTTGGAATGATGTGCTTGCAGTTATTGGGGCCTGGGGCAGCAACGACCCCGATGCGGATGTGGACAACGACAACATCGTTGGCATCTTCGACCTGCTCACCGTTCTAACTGCCTGGGGTCAGTGCGAGTAGTTGCAAGGCAGACCGCCTGTCAATTCGGAAATGCCGGCGGGTCGGTCTCTGGAATCAGCACCGGCATGCTGAGTCGACTCACCACTCCCGCGATGAAACCGCCATCACACACGGACTTCTCATCTGCATTGTGCCACAACTTCCTGAATCGTCTCGGGAGTTGTGCCACAGCATCCACCGACATATTCGGCGCCGGCATCAACCCACGCGCGGGCGTACGCGGCGTACCGCGCAGGCTCGACGGCGTCCGTCGTTACCCAGGCGCCGTCCCCGTCTGCGTAGCCGATGTTGGCATAGGCGGCAATCGCTTGGCCCCCTGGAAGCAACGATCGCAAATGCGCGACTTGCCGTGCCATGCCTGGCGCTGCGATGCAGTTGATGCCAACGAACCGCGCCGAGGCCAGACTCGGCAAGATCGTTGCCAGTGGCTCGCCGTCGAGCAGTACGCCGGGTGGTCCGTCCGGTCGAAGACAGAAACTGATCCCCCACTTCCCCGGTGCGGCATCCTCCGCCGCGCTCGCTGCGGCGAGTGCTTCGTGCGCGCTGCACATCGTCTCAATCAGGATGAGATCGACCCCAGCATTGACCAGGTGGCCGATCAACCTGCCGTGCTCTTCGCGGCAAGTGCTTGGATCCGGAGCCCGATCGGGGCGGTAGCAGTCTTCAAGAGGCGCATCGCTGCCGAGAATCAGCGTCCCCTGTCCGCATTCATCACGGGCTGCACACGCGATTTCGACTGCCCGCCACGTCAGCGACTCGGCTTGATCCGCCATGCCCGCCTTGCCGAGAGACCTCGCGTGGGTTCGAAACGTGTTCGTAGTAATAGCCCCCGCGCCCGCATTGATGTAGGACGTATGCACGTCGAAGAGCGCCTCGGGCGCTTCGATCATGGCCCGCGCTGACCATAGCGGCAAGCCAATGTCGACACCACACCGCTCAAGTTCGGTCCCGGTCGCGCCGTCCAGAATCAAGATATTGTCGCTCTGTGCTTCCACGCCAGATCATACCCCGCACAGGCGATATCCCACTTCGGTTGCACTGGTCGACTCCGCGCTGAACAGGATTGCTGGCCTTCGATTCAACAACCCCTACTTCTGCTTGACCGGAATCAGATGGTTGTTCCGAACCTGGCAGCCGATGTCTTCCAGAATCACCTTGATCGGTTTGTCGATCTTGTGCCCATTCAATCAGATGTCGTTGGTGGTGTGCAGCGTGTGCACGGCGTCCACGATGTCGATGTCAGTCGCTCCGCCTCCGCGGGCCTGCCACAATGCTGCCTCCATCGAGCCCCGAGCCGTAAGGGTGCTGCCGGTAGCCTCGCCGAGTTTGTGGCAAGACTTCAAAATGGGGCCGCTGCCGTGGACCACCGGTCACTTTATGTGCCCGAATCACAACGACTTATAAAATGCCCGCGTTCGCAAGTGCTTGCCATGAAACGAGATAAAGTGATCGGCGAGGGGAGACTTTGCCCCGGCGGGCCGATAGCATGGCGGCTCATGAACCGACTTCGGCCAGATTGCCTCATCGTGCCCCTTCTGCTCATTGCAGGCATGGTGATGCATGTGACCTTGCCGGGATTTGGGTGTCACGTTGTCGCTGGTAGTGCCGATGTTGAGACGCTTGGATGCGGCGCTTCGCCCGGCGGCAGCACCTGCCGCATGCGAAAGATGGCGGGATGCCAGCAACGAGCTGAGGCGCGCCGATGCTGCCGCGCTATGGAGCAGGCGGTTGAGCAGTCCTCGTGCTGCATGGCTAAGAAACGCTGCACCACCCCACCGCCACCTCCACCTTATGAGCCCGAGCCCGATTCACCGCAGGATGATTGCATGATGGGGAGTTGCCCCGTCAAGCGGTGGGTGGTGATTCTTGACAAGACCGGACTCGATGACATCGCGGCACTTCAACTGCGGCGAGTCGATCTTGATGCAATGATGCCAGTAGATCCAGTGGTGCATGACATACCACCGCCAGATCCGCTGCGGCTGGCTGCGCGCCTCGCGCATCAGGGAGCATGGTTGATTTGAATGCCGCGGGCGATCTCTTTCGTTCGTATTCGCATTTCAATTTACCTATCGCCTCCATAGAGGCACTTTCCATATTTGGAGTTTCAATCATGTTCCGTACTATTCTCGCGCTCGCTGTTACGACCGTCATCATCGCTGGCTGCGGTGGCACAAAAGCATCACCCGGATCGATGGGCGGTTGCACCCCCGCCGACTGCGCCGCATGCCCCAAGATGGCCGACGGATCCTGCCCCAAACTCAATGGGGGCAAGTGCGACAAGTCCGCCGGCGGCGCCTGTGACAAGGCCAAAAGCAGCGGCTGCGACAAAGCCAAAGCCGATTGTGCAAAGAGTGGCAAAGCAAAGGGTTGCTGCAAGAACAAGGGCTGACGTACTCAATCCTGGTCCTCAAAACAAGGGCGTGCTGGCACATCGCCGGCACGCCCTTGTCTATTCCAGAGCGCCGCAAACACAGTGGGCGTGTTCGCAGATGATTCTCGGGCATATCACGATAAAGACTTCATAAGTGCCTTGAGCATCGCATGCTGCGACACCGAAGATCCCGGATGCCAGGTGGTTCGCATGCGCGATCACTTCGAAGAACTCGACCAAGGCTGCAGATTCTCCACGGATTGCGCCGATTCTCGCAGTACGGTGACATTGGCGAAGTCAATGGGGAGTGCAGGAAAACACGACCATGGCTGAAACTCGCATACCACTTGCATTGATTCTCTTGGCCTTCACTTCTGCGTCCGCGCACGCTAATTGGATGCCGAATAGCCACTGGGTCGAGGCAAAGAAAATCACTGATAACTCGGGGGGGCACACCGGAAGATCCGTTTCGGTATCTGGAACTGCAGTCCTTGTCGGCGCGCCGTATCGCGGCGCGGATCCGTTCAATCCGCTTGGTACGGGTTCTGCATGGCTCGGCACCCTCTCCGATACGGGGCTTCCTATCTTGGGTACGGAGATTACAGGTCCAGACAGCGAAGAGGGTGATCTCTTTGGACTCCAGGTACTTCTGACTACGCTCGACGGCAGCGATGAATCGTTCAAGACTGGATTCATCACCGCGCCACGCCGCACGGGCGAGGCTGGCGAACTCCTTGCAGGCGCCGTCTACCGATATCAAAGTGACGCACATGGGGGCCTCGTACATCAGTCGACATTGGTGCCATCGAGTCAATCATCAAACCAAATGTTCGGCACCTCAATCACCTGCGATGGCCAAACACTGGCCGTCGGGGCGCCACGTGACATGACCAACGCACTGACTGGTGGATGCGTCTATGTCTACGCCATCGAGGAAGGTGGGACAATCGTTGGCGAGCAAAGACTTGATCCTCGCTATTCGTATCAAGAGCAGTTCTTCGGGTTCTCAGTTGCCGTCGACGGTGATCGCATTGCAGTAGGCGCCTTCGCCGACTCCCACATCCAACCGTATGCTGGCGCGGTCTACATCTATGAACGAGACGCCGACTCCATGTGGCAACAGGTCGATGTCATCGCGCCGGATGAACTGGCCGGATTCGACTTCTTCGGAACCGCAGTTGCGCTCCACGATGATACGCTCATCGCCACATCGAACAACCGGTCTGTTGGCAACTACGCCAATGTCGGTCGCGCGTATGTGTTTCAGAAAATCGGTGACGACTGGATGCAAACACAGACAATTGACCCGCCGCTCATCTCCAACAATGTGTACTGGGGCGCATCCATCTGCTGGGAAGATGACTTGCTCGTCATTGGAGCAAATGGAATGGTCGATGACGGCGTTCGGACTGGAGCTGCCAGCGTGCTTCGGCAAGAGACAAACGAAGTGTTCGCGTTCCAGCAGACACTCGTCGCGGATGGACTTGGCGTGGGAGCCGCCTTCGGCATCGCAACGGACATTGAAGATGGACGAATCATCGTTGGCGCACCAGAACTCACGCTGGAGAGTGGTGGCGCTGCATTCTCATTTGATGAAACGTGTATAGGCGATCTGGATGGTGACCATCGGGCCACCATCCAAGATGTCATGGTCGTGGTGAGTCAGTGGGACGACAACGGAATCTCAACCGCTGACCTCAATCAGGATTTCACGGTAGACGTCTCTGACCTCATGATCGCGGCCGCTTCGTGGGGTGTTTGTCCCTAGCAGGCGGCTTACTTCACCAGCGAAAACCGACCGGTCTTCAAGTCCTGCACACCGGCAAAGATCTTGAGTGATCCGGCTTTGACGGCATCGGCGATGATCTGCGACCCACGCATCAGCCGCTCCACACCTTCTTTGGCATTGCACGCAATCGCAGCATCGAGCGCGCCAGGTGCCTTGGGATCCGCATTCACGGTGCAGGGAATCACGATCTGATCGATCAGTTGAGGCAAGTTCCCTGGAAGCGCATTCGTGTCATGCCGGTGTTCCATCGCTGCGTCTACGGCGCCGCACGCTGAGTGACCCATGATGACGATGGCTTTGCACCCGAGAACAGCCACGCCATACTCAAGGCTGGCAATGATCTCCGCTGTCGGAATATTGCCGGCCACACCACACACGAAGAGCTCGCCGAGAGGCTGATCAAACACGATCTCGGGAGCTACCCGCGAATCAGCACATCGAATGATCGCCGCAAATGGCGACTGCCCGGCAGCCAAACCGCCTCGGGCAGATGGCAGATTGTGCGACTCACTTCGCCCGTCAATATATCGCCCGTTCCCGGCAACCAATTCTGCCATGGCCGCGTCGGGGGAATCCGGTCTCACAACACTTTCGTCTGCCGCCATCGCACACACTCCAACAGTTGTTCCAATTGCAAGAACAAGACCCCAATGTCGCCTATACATCTCGCGTCCCTTTCCTAGTAATCCGACCCACACGAGAAATCGGTTTTCATTCATGATATCTGATTCCCGACAATGTGCCTCCCGTACGGATGGGCTGTCCTCGCGACCGGCACGGGAGTCGGCTGATGCCAACCGATTCGTACTCGATCGCAATCGCCATTGCAAAACCAACGCGTTTCATGCACGGGCTCGCGCAAATGTTGTGCGATGATATTGATCCATCAAAGTTCGCCGACAGACTCGGGACATTCATCAATCACTCCGCGTTTGTCCTTGGACACTGCGACTACTACGCAGGCGTGCGAGTCCAGATGCTCGGTAGCGATGTGCTGTTTGAGTCAGGCGAGGCCGATCTCTACCAATTCGGTGTCGAGCACCTTGACTATTCCGCCCTGTACCGAAGCAAGGAGAAATATCTCGATCACTTCGAGCAACGCTCTGCAAATTTGCGGCGGGCTTCATCGAATCGCGCGATCCATCTGTACTGGAGCAGCCCGCAGAAACGGGCTTCGATGCCTTGAGCACCACACCGCTGTTTTTGCCCTACCGCTATATCTGTTGTTGCCAGGCAGTTAGCCTGCCCACGGGGCCAGATTCGACATATTTCGACAATCTTGTCCGGAATTGAGTATTCTGGCTGCTCACCCCCCACTGGGTTGCCCGTGATGGCTGCCCTTCCGGAGTTCCCCATTGATTGAGGTGACGCATGCCAGACCAAGCCGAAATGAAGAAATACGAAGAGCTCAGCCCCTTCGAAATCAAGAACAAACTCATCGAGATGGCTGGCCGCGCCCAAGTTCCGATGCTCAACGCTGGTCGCGGTAATCCGAACTGGGTCGCCACCGAACCACGCCATGCCTACTTTCAACTCGGGCACTTCGCCGTGGCCGAGGCTGAGCGAGAGATCTTCCGCCCAGGCATCGCCGCAGTTCCAAAAGGCGACGGCATGCTCGATCGCTTTCATGATTTCCTTGCCAACAATGCCCGCGAGCCGGGCGTCGAACTGCTGAAGAAATCGCTGACCTTCATCGAGCGTAATCTCAGCATGGATCCCGCCGCATTCGTGCTGGAAATGGTCGACGGCATTCTCGGCGACCACTACCCGGTCCCCGATCGCATGCTCCGCTGCAGCGAGCACATCGTCAGCGCGTACCTCGACGAAGAAATGTCTGGCACCAAGGGGGCCAAGGACACCTTCGACCTCTTCGCAACGGAAGGCGGCACCGCCGCGATGACCTACATCTTCAATTCCCTCATGGAGAACAAGATCCTCCACAAGGGCGACAAGATCGCTCTGGGCGCACCAATCTTTACGCCCTATCTTGAGATCCCGCTGCTCAACGACTTCGAGTTCGTTGAACTCGAAGTCATGCAGGACGAGGCGAGTGGATGGAAATACGCCCCGGAGCAGATCGAGAAACTTGCCGATCCGGATATCAAGGCCTTCTTCCTGGTGAATCCGTCCAATCCGACTTCGGTCGCGATGCATCCAGAATCACTGCGGGCCATCCACAAACTCATCGACACTCGTCGCAAGGATCTCATCGTCCTTACCGATGACGTCTACGGCACCTTCGTCAATGGCTTCCAGTCGCTGGCCTCAATCGTGCCCCACAACACCATCCTCGTGTACTCGTACTCCAAGTACTTCGGCGCCACTGGTTGGCGAATTGGTGTCATCGGCCTCGCCAAGGACAACATCCTCGACGCCACCATCGCCGGCCTATCACCGCAAGACACCGACGCACTCAACAAGCGATACGAAACCATCTATCTTGAACCGCAGAAGTCCAAGATGATCGACCGCATGGTGGCCGATAGCCGCACCGTGGCGCTCAATCACACCGCTGGATTGTCGACACCGCAGCAAGTCTTCATGGTCATGCTTTCGCTTTCGAGCCTCGTTGACCAAGAGAGCGTCTACAAAGAGCACTGCCAGGACATCGTCATCAAACGATTCCAGTCTCTCTACAAAGCACTCGGTGAAGCGCATCCCGAGACGCCATTCGACGCCCACTATTACACGACCATCGATATTCCGGAACTCGCCGCCTCGCGGTACAGCCCGGACTTCCGTAAATGGCTCACGAGTAACCACGAACGAATTGATTTCGTATGGCGCCTCGCCGAAGAAAAAGCCATCGTGCTCATGGATGGCGGCGGCTTCGATGCTCCGAAAATGTCCGTTCGCATCTCGCTGGCCAACCTACCCGATGCTGCCTACGCAGAAATCGGCAAAGGCATCAGTGAGTTGCTTGAGGAGTACCACCAGCGATTTAAAGCAAGTTCCTGAAACTCGGAAGTACCTTCGCCCGATTACCGCTGTCCTGAAGCGAGATCCAACGCATGGAAATGATTCACGAGTTCTTCCAGGCCGAACCACTCACCGCCCTCTTCATCTCGATCTCGCTGGGCTACTTCGTTGGCAAACTCAAGATCGGCCGCTTCGTTCTCGGCGGCATCGCTGGCACGCTCGTAGTCGGCGTTCTGATCGGCCAGTTCCGTGTTCCGATCCATCCGAGCATCGAGACTTTTAGTTTCGCGCTCTTCATCTATGCGGTGGGCTATCAAGGCGGACCGAAGTTCATCAGTTCGATCAACTTCCGCAGCCTCGCGGAACTCTCCTCGTCCACGATCATGACGCTTATCGGCCTTGGCTGCGTACTTTTGGCGGCGTGGTGGTTCAATCTCGATCGCGGCACCGCAGCCGGCCTTGCCGCCGGCGGTCTCACGCAGTCGGCCATCATCGGAACGGCTGACTCAGCACTTTCCAAGCTCGACCTCGCGCCGGACGTCATCAAGCAGATGAAAACCAACGTCGCCGTTGGCTACGCTGTGTGTTACATCTTCGGTTCGCTCGGACCCATCCTCGTAGTGAGTTGGTTCCTGCCAATGGTGATGAAGTGGGACCTTCGCAAGGAGGCCATTGCACTTGCGAAGAAACTCGCCGGTGGCAAGGCAGAACTGGAGCCCGGACAATTCGACGCGGCCAACAATCTTTGTACCCGCTTCTTCGAAGTCTCTGGTGGCGGCGGCACGGTCACTGCACTTAATGAATCCCATACTGATACCGCCATCGTATGCATCGTCCGCGATAGTGAATCGATCGACTTCGACGCCAATACGGTGGTGGAACAGGGCGACATCATCGGTGTGCTTGGGGTCGTTAAAGCACTGAAAAGCGTTGCCCGCGATCACAACCGAGAGATCACGCCCCCAGACAACATTCAGATCGTCGAAGAGCACCGCCAACTCATCATGAGCAGCGCCAACGCCCACAAGAGCGTGGCAAATTACTGTCGAGATGTGTGCGGTACAGGATCGGGGGTCTTCCTCACCGGCGTGAAGCGTCGGGGGAACACCATCAACCTGACGCCCGACTTTTTGTTCCGTGGCGGCGATTCGCTTGAATTGGTAGGGCGATCACACGACCTCGATGCCGCACAAGCGAAGACTGGACACATGATCTCAGCAGCAGCTGTGACCGACTTCATCTTCTTCGGCCTTGGCATGACCATAGGCATGATCCTCGGCATGATCAGTTTCAAACTCGGCGACATTCCTGTCACGCTCGGGAGTGGAGTCGGCTGCCTTCTCTCCGGCCTGTTCTTCGGATGGCTTCGCTTTACCAGGCCGCGGTTTGCAGCCCTGCCTGCTGGCGCCTCGAACTTCCTTCGCGACTTCGGGCTCGCCGTCTTCGTGGCACTCGTCGGCATCAACGCCGCGCCGCAGGCACTTGAGGCCATCAAACAGAATGGACTGACCCTGCTGCTCCTCGGTGCTGGCGTCACGATCATTCCACAGATCATCACGTTCTACATCTCATACTACGTGCTTCGAATCCGCAATCCGATCACCGCCATGTCAGCCGTTGCTGGCGGCCGAAGCGCCAACCCGGCATTTGCAGCGCTGCTTGAGAAAGCTGGCAACAGCACGCCGGTCGCCACATTCACGATTACCTACGCCATCGCCAACATCTTCCTCACGCTGTGGGGACCTGTTGTTGTCGGTGTTGTCCAGACCAATGCCACCGTGGGTGGTGGTTGATTCAGTAAGGATCCTCGTCATGAACTTTCGCACACAACTACTCACTGTCGCAGCCATTGCCATAGGCCTATTCACTATCACGCCCTTGCTTGCAAAGGATGTTGTGATGGTCAAGGACCCCAACCATCCCAAGGTCGAGCTGACCATCAAGGATGCGAATCTCCCGAACATCGTCATCGTCTCTACCGGCGGAACGATTGCCGAGAAGATCAACGCATCGGCCGGCGGCGCGGTCCCCGCACTCTCCGGTAGCGATCTGGTGGCTGCGGTCCCATCGCTCTCCAAGATGGCGAATATCGGCACGGTCAACTTCTGCAATATCGACAGTTCACACATGACTCCGGATATCTGGGCACAACTCAGTCGAACCGTGGATGCTGTTCTTTCCCGCGAGGATGTTGCTGGTGTCGTCGTCACCCATGGCACCGACACGATGGCCGAGGGCGCATGGTTCCTCGATATCACGCTGCAGAGCGATAAGCCGGTCGTGTTCACCGGGGCGATGCGAGACGCCTCGGACACCGCGCCAGATGGCCCGGGCAACCTGCAAGGGGCTGTTGCGCAGGTTATCTCCCCCAATGCCCAGGGCTGGGGCGTCACCGTTACGCTCAACCAGTACATCAACTCCGCGCGTGATGTGCTCAAAACCCAAACCACCAACGTGCAAACCTTCCAGTCCTTTGAGATGGGCTACTTGGGCTACGTGGTCGGAAACAAGACCGTCAATCGATTCAACGATCGCCTGTACCCCATCCACATTCCGCTGCACGAACCACTCCCGAAGGTGTACCTCCTCACGATGTTCGCCGGAGATGACGGATCCCTTATTCGCGCCGCGATCAACGAAGGCGCTCAGGGACTCGTCTACAGCGGCGTGGGCGCGGGGAACGTCAACCCACCGACGATGAAGGCGATTGAATACGCCCTCTCCAAGAAGATTCCCGTCGTCATCTGCACACGCGTCTTCGAAGGCGATGTTGAGCCTATCTATGGTGATGACGGCGGCGGCGCCGACCTGCTCAAGCACAACTGCATTCTCTCGCCCGGGCTCGATGGACCGAAGGCGAGGATCCTGCTCATGCTTGCGGTTGCGCACTATGGAAACGACGCCAAAGCCCTGAAGAAAATCTTCACTGACTGACTTCCGCCGCAGTTCTCAGGGGCATGAGCCCCAATCCGCAATCGCCACTAGAAGATCGTCGATACCGACAATACCATCGCCATCCAGATCCTCATCACAACTATCGCATGCGCCGAACGCTGCGACGACTGCGAGGATGTCATCGACGTTCACTTCGCCATCACCGCTGATATCGGAAGGACATGTTTCGATCTCCCCGACGTGAATCGCAGCGAAGTACGTGTTGTTGGCCGCATCGGCATCACCAACACCAGATATATGCACACCGATATGCCATGAACCATCCGAAGTTGCTTCGGGGATAACTACGTCGGTGCTCATATACTCCAACTCATCGGGAAGCAAATAGGCGTACTCCTGCTCAGTGAGTAGCGTGTCGCTTGCATCAAGGACAGCATCCACCGAGAGGTACACAGAGGCAACGGCATCAAACGCGGCCTGTTCGCCAACGTTCTTGAGGACCGAGAGTATGTGTACTTCGTCGCCACTCTCAATTTCGTCGGGCGATGCCTGCACATAGAGAACCGAAGCGTCGGACGTTCCGTCCGGATACATGTACTGGAGCGTGGCTGTGTCACCACCACTGAGATAGTCGCGTTGCCCCATCACGTTCTGCCACTGCTCGTACCCCGGGAGACACGTCATCGTCGGACCACCGATGGAGAATCCCCACTGGCTGTAGTGCATGACCGACTCAAAATCGTAGGGGCCGACTTCCGTAGTGTTGGCGGTGTAGTAGTTGTACTCATAGTTGTCGTCGATGTTGTTCCAGTTGACCTGGATATAGTCATCGCGATCAGTGCGGCACTGTTGATGGTGCCTGCCGAGCGCATGAATGAGTTCATGGCAGATGATGAGTGGAGAGGTCCAGTTATAGATACTCAGATTCTGCTGCCCACCACTCATACCGACTTGCGACCAGTTGCCGCCAAAGGCACCGATATTGAGGCGATTGCTCTCGTTTGTCCGGGGGATGAACGAGACGCCCGCAGAGACTTCGAGCATATCCATGGCATTCCGAACTCGGTTCTGATTCGTCGAACTGACACCACTATCAAACTCATATGGCACCACGCCACCTGGCCAAGTGTCCGGAACCATCGCGCCGCGATCGCCTGTGGGCCGGATGACAGTGCAGGTGAAGTGTCCATCGGGCTCCGGCTCAATGGGGTCGGCGGCATGGGCAGACCCAACAATCATTCCTGACAACACGACGGCGAGCGAGAATCCGATACTCGACATGATGAAACTTCTCCGGCAGCACCCCTGCACAGACTCACATACGAATCAGTGTCGAATCGGATCCACAAACCATGAAAGCCAATTCCGATCTGCCGGGCAATGTATCTCGCAGCGCTGCAATGATGTGCGTTATTAGCCGCCACGAAGCACTTTAGTGACCAGCATATAAATCACGCTCTGAGTCACAATTCGGTGCCCTGGTCCCACTAGGAAAGTGGTTCGAGCAGGTCATTGGCATCGACCGCTCCGGATCCGTCCAGATCCTCATCGCACAGGCCGCTCGATGGACAATCGCCCCACGTACCGACCATCGCGAGCAGGTCATTGACATCGACCACTCCGGATCCGTCTAGATCCTCATCGCACGGGCCGCCAGGTGGACAATCGCCCCACGCACTGACCATCGCGCGCAGATCATCGGTCCCGACATCGCCATCACCATTGATGTCCGCGCCGCACATCGAAAGTCCGCCAAGTTCAAACACGACAAGTTGGTTCGAACTCAGTGGATCGCCGTCGTCAACAACACCAAGAAGCATGACCCGATCGGCGCCCGTTGCCCGGCCGAGGCATAGCCCTTCGAGATTGAGGTGGCCCCCAACGTACAGCAGCACTTTCGTCACCGGCATGAACTGGGCACCCTCCAACCCATCGAGGCCCGCAACATCTGTAGCACCCTCGGTCGTGACATGGTAAATCCGAGTCTCGAAGAAGATCCCTGCGAACGCGAGCGATCGCTCCATCGCCAGCAAGGTTCCGTCAGGAAGCGACACAACTGCGATCAAACCGCTCTGCCCATCATTCGTGAATGGGAAGTACGGCCCCGGCATCGCATCGACCTGATACGCAAACTGCTGGGATGCGCCCTCCGGGTCATTGTGAAGCACCCGCACCCAGGATCCGTTGTCCGGCGTCGCACGCGGGCCATCGGGAATGAGTGCTTCTTCATTGGCAATCCACACCTCACCGCCATCCATCTGATCGAACGACTCGCATCCGAGGTTCCCTCGATGCTGTGAGTAGATCGCGGGAAGATTGACCGTATCTATCAGAGTTCCGATCGCCGCATCAAAACGGACAATCTGCTGCGTACCCTCGTCAAAGAGCAGAATGTCACCATCGGCATTCAGCGCGATGTCTTCATAATCTCCATCGCGATCGAACGAGAGTCCGCCCACGGTGTCAACGTCAAGGCCGCGACCGTCATACTCAGCCTCAAGAATGACGACGTGATTGGAGTTGTCCATGACGGCCAGATAGGTATTCTCGCCCGCCCAGACCAAACCACTCAGGCCGGTCACCGAAAACGAAACCCCGTTCTGATCAACAGCCGATCCATCGATGCTGGTTGTACCAACATGATCGATCCACACCGGGTTCCCGGCGATCGCTGCAGCAATACAAATCCAAGTCCACATACGCTGAACCTATACTTCATACACGCCGCGCAGCCAACGGAATCCTGTGCTCATGGCGATTGCTGGTCGCCAAACAGGTCATAGTGCTCCTGCGTATCGATGTCGCGCGTCATTGCGTGGTCATCGATCGCCAGCGGCCGGAAGCCGTCAGGGTTGGCACTCCAGAATCCGCGGAGTCCCATCTCGCCGCTGGAGTCCACGATTCGCGTGTGCAGATTGGCTGGAATGAGCACTGGATGGCCGCCGCGTTCACCACATCGAGGAACGATTGCGTGGCGAGAATGCAATGCAGCCTCGGCCACGATACATCGAACGGTCTCGGGATTGACGGCAGGATGGTCCGCCGGATGAAGCAGCACCGACCTCTTGCGGTGCTCGGCACGAATGGCCTGCAGGCCGACTCGAACCGAATCGAACATCGGCGCGTCTGCGTCGCCCTGAACCTTTGTGAAGGGGCGATCACCAAGCGCAGAGATTATGGACTGCTCATCGTGATCAAGTACTACAAACATCGATTCACAGCATGCGCTGATGAGATCGAACGACGCCTCAACCATCGTCTGTGAACTTCCGGGAGGCCATGGAAGCAACTGTTTGGTCTGCGCACCCATGCGGCGACTGCGACCTGCCGCAAGCAGGAGCCCGACTGGGCGTTCGGCGATCACGCTTGGGCGCCAAGCAAGTGCGGACCATCGACCAACATCCGGCCCCGCTGCTCTCGAACCTGCACGAGTTCCGCGGCGATTGAAATGGCGATCTCCTCGGCAGTAACTGAACCGATGTCCAGACCGATCGGAGCGTGCACGGAATCGAGAGACTCCTCAGCCACGCCGCGTTCGATGAGTTCCCGCCGAACCAGAAGGACCTTGCGTTTGCTTCCGATCATGCCTATGTATCTGGCCCCGCGGTCGATGACCGCTGCGAGCGACTGCGCGTCGTGGCGATGCCCTCGGGTGACGACGACACAATACGTTTCCTGATCGATTCCAGCGGCTTCGAGCGTTTCGGACATTTCGCCAGCCGCAGCATGGCAGCCTTCAGGCGCGAATCGCTCAAGCAAATCGGCACGGTCGTCGAACAGGGTTGTCTCAAAGTCGAGCCGCACGCCGTGCCGCGCCACCGCTTGGCCGATGTGGCCCGCCCCGGCAATGAGCAACCTCGCCGCGGGCGGAATGTGCAGGTCGAATCGGGCTGGTCCCTCGGCGGTCTTAATGAAGACGGACAGCCGCGCTGCTGTACGTTCGTGGAGTTGCTTCTCAATCGTCACGAGTTCACTTGCGTCCGGAAGCGTCCCTATGGCGACCCGCAGTGTGCCGCCGCAAATCAGCCCATCGTCCCACCCATAGTCGTGGTCGAGCGTGAAGTCGTGTATACCGGTCGTTCCAGAGAGCATCATCGCCAAAGCGCGGCGAGCCAACTCTGCTTCAACACAGCCCCCACCGATGGTTCCGTAGGTCTCGCCAGACTCGTCCACGAGCATCATGGCGCCCGCGGGCTGCGGTGTCGAACCCCGGGCACCCACGACCAGGCACGCCCGCATCGAAGCGTCTGAGTCACGCATCGAAACAGACCTTGAGAGCACATCAGCAAACGGGCCATTCACAACGTCGGTACTCCTGCCTGTTCATCCCCCAGTACAGCCTACTGCGCGGCCTCCCTCCGGTATTATGACACATCCAACCACTTTCGAACACACCCAGCACACAAGGCGAAACGCCATGACCACTGCCCATCCCGTCGAAGCACCCGATGCCATGGACTTCTTCTGCATTCGAGGGCTGCTCGATGAGGACGAGCGGGCCATTCAAGATGCTGTGGCGAGATTTGTCGATGATCGTGTGATGCCGGTTGTCGCGGATGCCTTCGAGCATGGACAGTTCCCGAAAGAACTCATTCCAGAGATCGCCGAGATGGGATTGCTCGGCTGCAACATCGACGGTTATGAATGTGGCGGACTCAGTCATGTGTGCTATGGCTTGGTCAATCAGGAACTCGAACGGGGCGATGCCGGCATCCGAAGTTTCGTGTCGGTACAGGGAAGCCTGTGCATGTATCCGATCTTCACATATGGCAGCGAAGAACAGAAACAGCGGTGGCTACCAGCCATGGCGCGGGGCGAGGCGATCGGCTGCTTCGGACTGACCGAGGCGGGCGGCGGATCCGATCCCGGCGCCATGACGACGACCGCCAAGCGTGACGGCGACGATTGGATTCTCAACGGTTCGAAGATGTGGATCACCAACGGCACGATGGCCGACGTGGCGATCGTTTGGGCCGCGACCGACGAAGGCATCCGCGGATTCCTCGTCGAGAAGGACATGGCCGGCTACAGCACCCGCAATATCGAGCACAAGTTCTCGCTTCGAGCGTCGATTACCAGTGAACTCTTCTTCGACAATGTCCGTGTACCGAACTCGAACATGTTCCCCGAGGTTCGCGGACTGCGGGGACCGCTGAGTTGCCTTACGCAGGCCCGCTACGGCATTGCATGGGGCGTACTCGGTTCCGCGCAAGCTTGCTTTACGGAGGTGTTGGAATACACCAAAGTGCGAGAGCTCTTCGGACGCCCCCTCTCACACACCCAAGCGATTCAACTTCGCCTGGCCGACATGGCTCGTCGCATCACGACTGGCCAATTGCTTGCCTTGCAACTCGGACGCATGAAGGATGCCGGCACCATGCATCACAGCCAGGTCTCAATGGCCAAGTGGAACAACACACGCCTCGCCATTGACATCGCCCGCGACGCGCGAGACATGCTCGGCGCCAGCGGCATCAGCGTCGAGTTCTGCCCCATCCGGCACATGCTCAACCTCGAGAGCGTCATCACCTACGAGGGCACTGAGACCATTCACGAACTGGTCGTGGGACGTGAATTGACAGGCCACGCGGCCTTCTGAGATCGCAACGTTAGCCCCGCCTCGTATAGATCATCACATACCCCTGACATCCCACCACCGCGCAGGTCTTGCAGTCTTCGCCAAAGTCGGAATCCTTCAGTTCCTTGGCAAGCACTTCAAATCCGAGTGACTCATACAGGTCGATTGCTTCCTTGGCGCGGTTGGGATCGGCGAGTTGACGCCGCTCCCAGCCGGCCGCAATGAGCGTGGGATCGTCCCGGACGGAGAAGGACTCGCCTTCGCCGTCCCCGCAGCCACCGATTGTCAGATCAACCGGCCGCAACAGCTGCCCGTTCCTCAGCGAGTTTTTCAAGTCGCCGGTGCCCCAGAACCGCCGCCCCGAGCGCCGTTGTGAACATGCACATCTCGCCCTCCGGAACATTCACTCCATGATCCAACTGACGCATCACTTCGCCGGGCACCGTGCTGAAGTGCATGATGCCACCGATCAGCGTGAATTCGGGCTCGGCCTTCACACGCTTCATGAGTTGCACACACCGCGTCACCAGCGACTCGATCGCACCCTGCATGATGTCCGACGGAGGCGTTCCGAGCGAAAGCTGATTGATCACCTCAGACTCGGCGAAGACGGCGCAGACGCCAGAAATCTCCGCGGGTTCTTTGGCCGTATTGAGCAGTGGTCCGATCTCAGCAGTCTCATATCCCATGTAGCGGGCGGTCTTCTCGAGAAAGGCGCCGGTCCCTGCGGCGCACTTGTCGTTGAGCCGGAACGACTTGACCTTGCCGCTCTCCTCGACTCGAATCGCCTTCATGGTCTGGCCGCCCACATCGAGGATGGTTCGGGTTCCGGGGAATAGCTTGATCGCGCCGCGAGCCGATGCCGTCAGGTCGGTGACGTGAATGTCCTTGACCACACATCGATGGCGGCCGATACCCGTCGCAACGGTGTAACTGATGTCCTCACGCGTAAGCCCAGCCTTCTCAATGCACGCTTCCCACACTGCGGTGGAAACCTTGTCGAGTTTGAACCCGGTATGCATCGCATCCGTTGCGAGAACTTCACCCTCTTCGGTCAAGACAATCGCCTTGGTGTAGGTCGAACCTATGTCAATTCCGATAGTGATATTCATTTGGCTGCCTCCGCAACTGCATGTGGTTGTCGAGATGCCATGATGCGGTCCATGGCAAACAGGGCAGCTCCAAGCGCGCCCATGTAGTGCGAGTCATCGCTGATATTGAGTTTCTTGTCGAGTCGCTCTTCGAGCGCCTGCACCATCGCAGTGTTTCGAGTCACCCCACCGGTAAATGTAATCTCATCCTTGATTCCAACTCGTCGCATCAATCCGGCCGATCGAGTGGCGATCGACTCATGCACGCCCCAGAGAATATCTTCGACCTTCTTGCCCTTGCCGAGCCACGACAAGACCTCAGACTCGGCGAAGACCGTGCACGTCGTGCTTATCTTCACGGGTTTGGTGTACCGCAAGGCGGTCGGACCGAGCTCATCGAGCGATAACTCCAGCGCAGCGGCCGCGGCACCCAGGAATCGCCCCGTGCCAGCCGCGCACTTGTCATTCATGCAGAAGTCTTCGATCTCGCCGGTCTCACCGACCTTGATGGCCTTGGTGTCCTGTCCACCCATGTCAACCACGGTCCGCGTGTTCGGGAACATGTGAACCGCCCCGCGTCCATGGCAACTGATCTCAGTAACCTGATCGTTTCCGAAGGTCACGCGGTACCTGCCGTAGCCAGTGCCGATGACATACTCGACTTCCGTGTTGGAAATACCAGATGACTTCAGCGCCTTCTCGAAGACACTCTCGGCGGCCACAATCACATTTGAACCCGTGTCAATCAATGCCGTTGCGATGAGTTCGCGATCCTCGTTGACAATGGCTGCCTTCGTCTGTGTCGATCCGACATCAACACCTGCTGCATAGGCCATAGATCAGCCCTCCTTGCCCGCGATCGCGGCCTGTTGTTTTCGTGATGCCAGCCCTTCGAAGAAGGCGTCAATTCGATTCTTCATTTGCGCCTCCGAGATCACCCGTGAATCCATCATGTCGGACTCAACAAAGAGGCTCGGCACATCTTTTTTGGTGGCGAAGTATCCGCGACTGTCGGCAAGCCCGGTTGAAACAGTTCGGCAACTCTTAATCGGGTGATAGACGATTCCATCCACCGCGTATTCATCCACCATGTCCACGAGCATGCGGTCCTGGTGGAACATGCTGTCCATCGCATCGCGGACGCTGATCAGCGTTCCCTCGGCGAAACTCTCAAGCGGCTTGTTCAGGTCATACTCAAATCCGAGATTGCTGCCGCCCGATGCGAACCAGAGATATGTCGAGTTGATAAAGGAACCACCCCACTCGCTGAAGAGTTCGTTGAAGCGGCGGAAGATGGGATAGCAGGGAACGCCGATAAACACGAGCCGGTAGATCTCCTCGGCAAGAGCCCCGATCCCGTTGGCGGCCTTGTACTCCATCTCTTCAACAAGATCGTTGAAATAGTCGGCGCCCTCCTTGGTGCCTCGGAACCCGTTGGCGACGCCGAGGAAGATCGTGCCATCGGTCAGTGCATTGAAGGGAGCTGGTGTGGCCTTGTTCGCCTCAATGACTCGCTTCCAACCAACACTCATCGCATTGGCGTACCCAAGAATCTCACGGAACTTGTCGATGTCGAACTTCTTGCCCGTCACCTTCTCGCACAGGGCGATCAGCTCTTGGGTCTGCTTCTGCACATAGCGTCGATCATTCTCGAAGTCCGGATCGCCCGGCCATGTTTGCGTACCGGCCTGGCGTGTGCCCGGTACATCGAGCGTAAACATCGGACACCCGTGCATCCGCTCCCAGATCTCGGCCCACTTGACGTAGGTATTGCACGCATTTGTCAATACAGCGATGCTGGGCTTCGGAATGCGCCCCATCGGATGCTCGCCGCCGCGAAGTTGCACACTCACATCCGCCTTGACGTAGCCGCAAATATCCGGCGAGTAGCCGTAGTCCTCGGCTTCGCTGAGGAAGTCCCCCGCAACTCGGCGGACCGCGGTCTGCAACGAGTTGATCTCAGGGAACACGACCGGAAGGTCGAAGGTCTTGAGAATCTCGTTCATGCTGCCCATAACGAAGACATAAGCGGATTGATCGCCCTTCTCCGCCGTCTGACCGAGTTCGGCAAACCAGTCTCGGAACAATTGGGCACCGTCACGGTTTCCGCGGCCGACGATGTCTGTCTCGTGTGTGGTTTCAGTAGTCATAGTGTGCTGCTCCTGCCATCAGGCAAAGAGGATGTTCTCCAGAAACGTCTCGATCTGAAGTTCCAGTTGATCGAACGAACTCATGTTCTCTTCAAATTCACTGACGAAGTATGGGATGTCCTCTTCGTCCAGCATGTGAATGTATGCCACCTGTTCTTCAAGTCCCGGCTCGCACATCTTGGCGGCCGCCACGATGGCTGCATCCGCTTCCGAGCCTTTGATTCGCTTCAGTAGCATGTCTTCCTTCGGCTTGCGATTGTCGTGCTGTACCGGGCTGTAACTCGACTGCTCGATGTATGCTTCGGCAAGCGCGAAGACTGGATCATCGGTCGCGGGGATGTCCTCAAGGATGTATCGCATCCCGACGAGGAAGTCGTCGTCGACGACGTAGCAGGTGCGACCAAGCATCCGGATGAGATCGAGCGGCGGTTGCTCGCAGAAGGCGCCTTCGAACACAACTCGGATTCGATCTTCCTGCCGCGTCTCTCTCTCTCGGAGCATCGGCAGCACGGCTACGAGCAGTTCGTTGTGCTCTTCACGCGGAATCATTCCACCGATCGCGACGAGGGCATACGCCTCATCGGCCGTGACCAGCCAGGGCGTCTCGCGTTTGATGTCGTAGAGTTCCCGCATCAAGCTTCGATTCTCATTGAATACATCGATCGAACGAGCAATGGCCTCATCGCTGATCTCGTGTCCCACGACACCCTCGATGAGCCGACGCATTCGGTTGTACTCATCGCGAAGCCAGTTGGCCGACTCGCTCGAGTTCGGATTCTGCGGCAGATACAGGATCTGGCACGGATAGTCGAAGTTGCGACCAAAGATCGCCGCAAGATTCCTCGCGGCATCGCAGATGGGATGCGACACGAAGACATCGAGTTCAATTCCGCCCGAAAGCGCCGCCTCCAGAGATGTCTTGATGATCGAGCACAAGTATGAGCCGAAGTGCGAATCGGCGTTGTTCGGTTCGAGCATCGTCCCGCACATCTTGATCGGCATCAAGCCTGCGGCGTGGGCGAGTTCCTCTGGGAAGTACACCTGAAAATGACCAAGCGTCTTCCCGCCCTGTTCTCGCCACCGCTTGATCGTTGGGAAGTTGGTGTCCTCCACGAGTTCACGGCAGTGATACATGATCTCGTCGAGCGGCTGATCCCGCCATTCATTGAATACGCTCATGAGCATGACTCCCCGCAGGTGCACTGCGTGTTGTCTTCGGGATAGGTCCAGCCCGGCAACTCGGTGCCGATGCACGAGTAATCCATCTTCGGCGGCCGGGCACCACGGTCGAGCAGTTTCACGAGGCCCGACCGAATGAACGGATTCTTCTCCGGGTTGAACGTCTCGCCTGTTTCGTGAGCGAGTGCCTCGTCATCGATTCCCCGCTGCAATTCCTTCTTGAAGAGTGCCCGCGAGTACGGTGCGTCCTTCGCCATCTGGCGAGCCTGCTCGTATCCTCGGCGCAGCGCGTCGACTTCCTCGTCGAATATGCCATTGCTGAGACCGACCTGATACGCCCTCTCCGCTGTCATGCCACAGTCGAACAATTCAAAGATGACCGAGTCGCCCATGCCTAGCCGTTTCAACTCGCCTGCACCACCGAAACCTGGAAGGATGGCGTAGTCGAGTTCGGGTTGGTTGTACGTGTTCTTCTGCTGCCATTTTGATTCGCGTTCCAGCGTGTCATAGACATAGCCGTACTGCCGCACATCAAATCGCAGATCGGAGAAGTAGGTGAACTCGGCTCCACCGCCCCACTTCTCGCCAAAGACCGCGATCGTCGCTAGGGGACTGGTCTGAATGAGCCGGAAGAGGCCGACCGCATTCTTACTGGATGCCGCTGCTTCTTGCTCGCTCAAGGGCGCGTACCCACGATCGCGCTCGAACCAACCACGGTTGAACTCCCGAGCATCTGCGCCGAGCATTCGCATGCCAGTCCCAGCGGCGCTGAAGACGACAGCGCCGCAGCGGCCCTCCCGGTGCAGATCCAGCGCTCGGCGGTATGCGTGCCCCAACTGGTCGACCGCGGCTCGGTTGAACACATTGCCACGCATCGGTGAGTTAAAGATGATGCTCGCCACACGATCCTTTGGATTGGGGTCGACGAATTTCATGTCGGGATAGCAGGCCGTATACGCACCTGTCTTGAGATCAAGTTCGGCAACGGGCGTGCAGTAGGCTGTTCCATAGCCAAGCAGTCGGTCGATGCCCCGCTTCTTCATCTCGTGCAGCAGGCATGGCTTTCCGGCCCGAGGGCCGACCCGCCCGTCAACGTCGAGCATCTCGACCATGTGGGGATCGTCGCAATTCTCATCAGCGGCCCGCCGCACCAGTTGCAAAAGCCCGTCGATGGTGAACTCCTCGATCAAGGCATCGATCATTTCGATCAGACCGACCTTGAACCGAAGGCCCGCTCTGGTGCAGATGTTGATCTGCCCTGGCGTGGCGTATCCATCTTGAATCAAGTCGAGCGTGTAGAGCGCGATCGGAAGGACGTAGCGTCGGAAATATCGTCCACCGAGATCATCTGCGTTTGCAACATGAACAAGCGAGCTGGCGCTCTTGATCTTTCCCTCGCGACGATCACGCTCAGCTGCCTCGTACCACGACCAGTAGTGATCTCTCGAAATACTGCATATGTCCACGTACTCGCTACTGGCCGGATCGAAGACCTTCGCGGGTCGTGGACGCTTGCCATCGCTCCACGCATAGAAGCCACTTCCCTCGGCGGAGTTCACGCCGCCGCAGCCGCGTGACTCGAGTTCCGCAATCCAATCCGGAATGGCTTTGCCGTCCCGGCAGTACAGGCTTCGCAGTCGGTCGTCCTCGGGGAGCGCCGCACCGAGATGACGTGACGACTCCGTGTACGGCATGTGTCCCGTCTGATCGAGCACGGTGAACGGGTTGGCGGTGAAGAGATCCCAAACCCCGCCTCGAATCACAATGTCATCGCCTCGTTGCACATCCCATGACACGATCGCGCCCATCCCCTGAAAGATCGGATCGGTGATGTATCCATGATGGTCACGTGGCATCGCAATCACGGTCTTCTCGAGAACCTGATCTGCAAAGACCACGCCGAAGTCATACGTCTCACGTGATGCGTACTTGCCCTTCATGACATCGATCAAGCGGTTGGCTTCGAATGGGAAGTACCCGTGAACCGTCAGGAGTTTGCTTCGGAACCCTTCTCGGCTGAACAGCACGGCGAGTTCCTCGGTCGTATGCGACGATGTATTCGAGAAGACGGCGTCCAGCGAGCCTACGGGAACCGTCTCCTCGATGATTGAGAAGATCTTGGACTTCACATCGGCCGACTCGGTCGCAGCTTCCCAGATGATGTTGCATCCGGCGAGTTCGGCGTAGTCGTTTGTATAGATAGTCCGACGCTCCATGGACTCGGCGTCCTCGGGCCGCATGCGGAATCCCTGCACATCACCGACCCAACGACCGGATATGTACTTCTTGGCTCGCTCCAGTGAGGCCTCATTGATGTCGAGCACAACGACATCGGCCTCTGTTTTGAGAAGCAGATCGATGACAATCCCCTGACCCATTGTCCCTGCGCCGATCACAGCCACTCGTTTGAGGTCATTGACTCGCTTTACCGCAGGATCAATCGTGCGGTCGCCGTAACTAAATGCTTGCTTCATGACTCGTTCTCACAATTCCGAGGCTCAGCCTCGCTTGGTGTCTCTGATGATGACGGCCAGTCCCTGTCCGCCGCCGATGCATGCCGAGGCGCAGCCAAGCGTCTCTCCACGGCGTTCCATTTCGTACATAAGGTCGACCAGCAACCTCGCTCCGGTCGCCGCGAGTGGATGTCCGATCGCCACAGCGCCGCCGTTGACATTCAGTTTCTCGCTCGGGATGCCGAGTTCCTTCTGACATCCGACCGCCTGGGCGGCGAATGCCTCGTTGATTTCCCACAATCCGATGTCGTCCTTGGAGAGTCCACTTCGCTCCAGCGCCCGCTGAATTGCCGGAACCGGACCGCGACCCATGACACGCGGCTCAACGCCTGCGATGCCGTATCCGATGATTTCGAATCGCGTCGGAAGACCGAGTTCATCCGCTCGCGCCCGATCGGCCACCACTAACGAGGCGGCGCCATCGCTGATCTCGCTCGCGTTGCCGGGCGTAACCAGCCCGTTGGGAGTGAATCCTCGAAGCCGAGACAATTCATCGACCGTCGTGTTCCGAACGCACTCATCATGGGCCAGATAGACGGGATCGCCGTCCAGATTGTCGAGTTCGAAGGCGAACATGCCCCGGAGCGCATCGCCTCCATTGAGATGGCTCACTTCGTTCGCCGCGCGGGCCCTGCGATGTGACTCATCGGCGAACGTGTCGGCCTCTTCACGAGTCACACCGACACTGGCGCCATACTCGTCCGCCGTCACCATCATGCTCGTATGGAAGAGGTCGTGGTTGAGTCCGGCAAGAATCGTGTCTTCGAGCCGACCGTTCGTCCCGAATTCCCAGAAGTCTGCGCCCGAGAGTCGGGGCGCCCTGCTGAGTCTCGGTGCCCGGGACATCGTCTCAGCGCCGAAGCACAGAGCCACGCGGGTTTCGTCCATGCTGTTTGGCATGGCGATCTGCTGCATGGCGCTCACCACCGTCTGGAAGCCAGATCCGCAGATCCGCTGCACAAGAAGCGAGGGCGTATCGATCGGCAGTTCACATCGCAGAGCTACGTTCCTAGGGAAGTAGATGTCTTGCCCCCCCGGAGCCGTGAATTGATACACGTTGCCGCCGAAGGTTGCGTCGATACAGTCCGGCTCAACGCCAGCACGCCGCATTGACTCGTTCGCAGCAGACACCGCGAGGTCTTCGGGTGAAAAGTTGGAGAGTGTTCCGCACTTGACGCCAACCGGCGTTCGAGCGGCACCCGATATTACAAATGTTGTCATGTCATTCCCACTCATCTTGCCAGTTCTCCTGCCAAGGGTTGTTCGTGTATCTCGATGACGAGCGCTGATGGCTCGGCCTTGAAGAGTTCTTCGATCTCGTGCTTGAATGAGTCAAAGACTCGCTGCCGGACGATCTTGGTGGACGGCGTCAACTCGCCTCGTTCCAGCGACGGATCGCGGCCAGCGAGAATGACTCGCTTGACGCGTTGATACTTGACCTCAATTCGGGGATTGATTCGAGCGATTTCATCTGCGAAGAGGTCGCGAATCGTCGGATCGGCCGTCAAGACCGGGGCTTGAATGCCCTGCTCGTCGGCCCAGGCGCGAAGCCTGACAAAGTCGGGGAACACAAGCGTCGAGACATAATCCTTACCACTTCCGACGACAACGGCGGTACCGATAAAGGGCGACTCGTTGACAAGCGTGTTTTCAACTCGCTGCGGATGCACTTTCTCGCCGGTCGTCAACTTGAATGCGCCATCCTTGCGGCCGAGAATTCGCAACCCGTCACGGGTGAACTCACCAAGGTCGCCGGTATGGAACCATCCATGATCATCGATCACGCGGGTCGTAGCGTCTTCGTCATCGAGGTATCCCTGCATGACGTTCGGCCCCTGGACGAGTATCTCCTGATCGCTATCAACGCGAATCGTTACGCCCGGAATCGGGAAACCGACGTAGCCACTTCGCCACGTTCGATCAGGGCTTGTCACCGTGACGCACGGAGACGTCTCCGTCAGACCCCAACCCTCTAGTACCTGAATGTCATGATCTCGATACGCCTGTTCGACCCCGGCTGGCAATGGCGCTCCTGCGGTGAATACGAGCCGGAGGCGGTCATTGAACACATGTTCCTCGCACACCTTGTTCTCGCGGCAGCGGTTCAGCAGTGACTGATGCACTCTCGGAACACTGAAGAAGATGGTCGGTCGATAGCGGCTCCAGTTGTCGAGCAGTCGATCCATATCGCGGCCTCGGGAGTCGTCAAGCCCGAGCGTGCATCCGTTGTACAGCGCCATGAATCGCTCAAAGAGTCCACCGAAACTGTGATGCCATGGCAGGAAGCTCAGCAGCACATCATCGGGATTGATATCCCAGATCAGCGAAATCGCCTTCTGCTGAGAAATCAAATTGCGATGGCTCAGGCACACGCCTTTGGGCGGTCCGGTCGTGCCTGATGTGTACATGATCATGCATCGATCATCGGCGGACATGGCATCCACGCGGCTTTCGTATTCCAGTTCCGGCGCCCCACCATCGACGAGTAAGGCGGCGAAATCTACGGCCCCCCACGCGCGTGTTGCATCGGACGCGTCCATGCAGAAGCAGGCCTCGATGAAATCGAACTGTGCTCGATCGATCTTGTCGAGTTGCTTCATCGTGGACACGAAGAGCATTCGTGGTTTGGCATGACGCATCACGTATCCGACGAGTGGTGCGGGATACCCTGCGAACACCGGAACGCTCACCGCACCGATTGACATGATCGCCAGATCGAGAATAAGCATCTCGATGCGGTTCTCCGACACGATGCCGATCCGATCGCCCGGGTGAATGCCGCGATCGATCAAGTGCCGGCCGACGCGCCGAACCCGCTCGCCCAGATTGGCCCACGTCACCTCGCACGCCTCGTCACCATCACGGTGCTTGGCACAGATCCGGTCCGCCCACTTGGTAGATCGATCACGAACCAAAGCTCCGATAGAAGCTTCATGTTCGCCGAGCTCGATGGGTGATCCGTGCTCTTCGCCAATACGTCGGATGCCGACTTGCTCGTCGAGTCCGTGCGCCGTCAACTGTGAATAGGCCAGACAACTGTCTTGCAGGAGTTCACGCGTCAATCGGAAGCGATCTTCGGCAGGCTCCCGCAAGAATTCCTCATCAAACGGCCGGACGCCTGCCCGAATACGAACGAGATAGGTCGCGACGAACTGCATGATGGCTGCGGCAATCTCGCGGATGTGGGAGCAGCCCGCACGCCCACCGAGCCTCGCGCCGATTTCATTCAGAACTCCACGCTCAACACGTAGTCCAACCAGCTGCTTCGCGGCTCCTTCGACCTCGATGCACACCGGGAATGGTGAGCGAATCATGTTGAGATCGCTTTGCAAGATCTGCCGCTCGGCAACACCGATCGTCAGCTCCAGACGAATGAGATGCTCGCTGTCGTGGAAGGTGCCCATCACGACGAGGTGTTCGTTGCCATCCTCGTACAGGTCGATGCTGATATTCCGCTGCGCAGCCAGTTTCATATTCTTACTCCTTGTCCCACTTGCATCCTGCTGGCGTCGGTACTTGATGGCCCTCGCCATGGACTCTTGCACTCGCCGAGCCAGATCTCCAAAGAGGGCTCGCTCCATCTGCATGTCCGCAAGCGCCGCATAACGCTGCAATGGACGGAGGATCCACTCTTCATTCGTAAACAACTTGACGCTCTCAAGACCCCGATCAAGTGCCGCTGCAAAGTCCTTTATCGAACTGGTGATATGGCCCTTGAACCTCAGAATCGTCTCGCGGTGCCCCTCCCAGATCTGCTCCCACGTCGACCCTGAGTCATACGCGCCATTGGCCAGGCCGACATCGAAGACTGCGCGTGTGATCTGATTGACGAACTCTTCCTTGGACTTGTCAACGCACAGATCACCCATTCGCAGATCAATGCATGCACCTTCGGAGTCGACCATGTGAATCAGCCCGCCGACATTCAAGACGATCGAGATCATGGCCTTGTCAAACTCGACCCGCGTCGGTGGAACATTCTGCGCATGCCTGAACGGGTAGTCGTGGGCCTGCAGGATCTCGCCAACCCGTTCCTGCTCAAACTCACCACCGCCCGCATACAGGATCGATCCCTTCTTCTCAAGCACATACGTTGTGTCCGCCCCACTGCCCCGGCGGCCACCCGCCTGAAGCGAGATACCGCGAACCAGACGCGCCTCAATCGCTGACTGGACTTCTGCGGTCACACCCGGCAGTCGATCCATGAGCATCGACTCGGTCAGTTGTGCTTGGAACTCGCTGAACGCTGACTCAAATAACACGCCGTTAGGAAGAATGAGAAGTATCGGCATGTGCTCGCGTACCTGCGCCGGATCTTGAAGCATGCCTCGGTCAGCAAGGCTCTCCAGAAACTTCGTCACTTCGCCGGTGAACTTCGAGAGTTGGTTGGGGTTGCAGCACACCAGTAGCAACTCCGGAAGCAATCGCTTGGCATCGGCCTCCAGCATGTTGGCAAAGATGCGACCGCGAATTGGCACGACCTGCTGCTGGCCGTGTTCCTCCAGTCGAATGCGGCCAACATCCTTGAGGATCTCGGTAATCCCGTCGCCGTTCATTCCAATCAGACATTCCGCACCCATGTGCCAGAAGAAACCAACACCGAGCGCCCCCGGCGGATGCACACCAACATGACCAGGTATCAGCATTTGCAACTCCCCCGAGTGGAGGAACCACACGGCGGCGCTTCCCGCCCCCCAGTGGGAACCGTCACATCACTACCCTCGCGGGCCATCAAGGCAGCCCCGTACGCGCCTGCGAACTGCGGCCGTGGTGGCAACAGAACTTCGTCATCGAGCACTTCGTTCAGGGCGGCCCGCATGGAACCGCAGTGCGCCACAACGCCGCCGGTAGCGGCGACAGGACCGTCATGCGACACGATCATCTCGAAGAGGCGCGACGCGATCGAACGGAACAAGCCTCTGGCAATATCCGCTGGATCCTTCCCTGACTTGATGCACTCCAGCACTTCTGTCCCGGCGAACACGGTGCAATAACTATTGATGACCGTATGTGATTCCGATTCGGCTGCCAATGTGTCGAGTTCCGGAAGCGTCATTCCAAGTTTGACGGCAATCGACTCGAGGAAGGTTCCTGTGCCCGCGGCGCACTTTGCGTTCATCCGATAGTCGGAGATCTGCCCCGTGGCGTCGAGGCGGATAACTTTGGTGTCCTGACCGCCGATGTCAATAATGTTGCGAACCTGCGGATACCACTCCCGCGCACCCCTGGCGTGACACGTAATCTCGGTCAACTTTCGCGTCGCCCCGGGGACCCAGTCACGGCCATAACCGGTTGCTATGCACGCTTCGATATCATCAGCGGTTGCGTTGGCCTCGGCGAGCGATTGGCTCAGAACGCCCGCAGCCGCCTCTTCGTAACTCAGCCCCGACGCCAAGACACTCGACCCCACAAACGCTCCGTCACCATCGATGAGGACGCATTTGGTCGCCGACGAACCAGCATCGATACCTGCAAAGAGTGGCTTCGTCATGATCGCCGACCCTCTAACTGTTCGATGAAGGCTTCGATATTGGTCATCGACTGCGCTGTCGAGAAGAAGCGGATGTCGGTCAGATCGCCGTCGAGCACCAGAACCGGTAGGCCAAGTTCTTCACGCACTCGCTGTGCCATGCCAAATCGCGAATTCGTGTTGTTCGGGCAGGTTCTGGCGTTGTGGAAGATCGCGCCGTCAATGGAGAACTCTTCGAACATCGACTCGAGAAAACTCTGTTTGTAGACCTCATCGCGATTGATGAAAATCTCCAAACTTGTGCGAGCCATCCAATCAAGTGGATCTCCACCGTCGTAGTCCGCAAACGCCCACGAGTTGCAATAGGTACTTGCCGCTACGACGGTCTGCAAATCGAAGAATTTCTCTGAGAGCTCGCGCATTCGCGGCCAGACGGGCATGCCCTCCCAGTAGACGCGGAATCGCTCACCTGGGATGGCGCCCACGCCATCCACAAGTCGCTGCTGCATTTCTGCGAGAAGCCCCTCATAGAACTCGATGGCGGTATCACTCCCCCGCATGAGAATCACCGGAGCCATCAGAATGAGACCATCCCAGAAACTCAGCGGCGCCGGGCGTGTGCGCGCTGTTTCCAGTACTTCTCTCCAAAGTGAACTGGCCTTGCTCGACTTCGCGACCGACTCCTCGAGCCGGGCATCATCGAGTTTCAATCCGAACGATCGCTCGATGCGCTCGATGAGTTCTCGCAGTTGACCCTTGACGAAATCCACGTGCCTGCTCGTCACATCGCCGAGATAGAGCGGCGGACGCACACCGAGAATCTCCGCGTCGTGCTTGCTGGAGAAGAACTTGAACCAGTCCTGCACTTCTCGGCACTGGTTGGTGTTGTAGGCGAGCAGGTCAGGTTTCGGCGGACCGTCGATATCGTAAATGTCCTGGAGCGGGCTCCAGCCGGCGAGTGAGGCGCCGATATCACTGTTCATGTAGGAGCAAGTCTCGGGGCAGTAACCAGCGCCCACCGCTCGTGGAATGAGCGTATGGCTGACTTTCTGGGCTCCCAGCAGCGCGCCGTGATTCTCCGGAAAGAACACCTCGAATCCGAAGGCCGTCAAGATCTCCGTCGGACCGACGGAAGTACACCAAGCGACGCGGCGCGACGGATCCTTCGCCGCCGCATCGAGATCGACGAAGTAATCGCGCATAAGACCCCGCAATCGCTTCTGCGACTCGATGGGAACACGTTTGAGAGCTGTATCGGTCACGGAATCACGATCGACCGAAGAGAGCAACCGTCCTTCATAACGTCAAAAGCGCCCTGAATCTCGTCGAGCGGGAATCGGTGCGTCACCAGCCGAGACACATCAATCTTGCCGGCCTCGACCATGCGAATAAGTGGCACGTACTCGCCGGGAGGGCATCCAAGTGATCCGACGATCTCCAACTCCTTGAACATGATCTTGCCTGCGACGATGTTGATCTTCTCGTGCGTGTAACCGACGACGCACATACGGCCGCCGATTCGAACGCTCTCGAACGCCTCTTCAATCGTGCGGGGATTCCCGATCACTTCCATGGCGATATCGACGCCGCCACCGGTCATCTTCTTGATGGCCTTACTGGCACGTTCCACTTCACTGGCGTTGACCGTTTCGGCCGCGCCGAGTTCCTTGGCCCACTCCAACTTCTGCTCATTGAGATCGACGGCAATGACGTAGGCCCCCGCTGCGGCAGCCAGTTGCACGGCATTGATGCCGACGCCGCCGCACCCGAACACTGCCACAGTGTCGCCGGGACGCACTTGGGCGCGATTCTTGACGGCGTGGTATGGCGTCGAAAGCGCATCGGCGATGATGGACGCTTCGGCAAGCGGAATCGATTCGGGAAGATTCAGCACATCCTTGGCGGGCACGCAGACGTATTCGGCGTAGGCACCGTCAAAGTGGTTGCCAAGCATCTTCATGTCGGCGCAGATGTTTTCCTTGCCCATACGGCAGAACTTGCACTTGCCACACGTCAGGACGGCAGGGATCAGGACTCGTTGGCCCTCACTCAAATGATCGACGTCGACGCCGACTTCCTCAACGATGCCGGATGCTTCATGGCCGAGAACGATCGGCGGATCTTTGAACGTCGGCACGCCGTGTTCGATGTAGTGCAGGTCCGTATGGCAGGCGCCGCACGCGGCGACCTTGACGAGCACTTGATCGGGGCCAACCTGTGGAACAGGAATGTCCTCGATTCGTACGCCCTCTTCGGGGCCGTGGAATACTGCTGCTTTCATGGTGTTGTTCTCGTTCCTGTTGCTGACTTCGGGACGAACCCGAAGGGACTACGTATGGCTCCACTCGGGTGCGCGTTTTTCCATAAAGGCAGCGATGCCTTCGTGGGCGTCATGCAGTTGCATGAGTTCATTGAGATAGATTTCTTCTGCGGCGTCGAGCCGCGAGAGAAGTTCGGCTTGCATTCCAGCGGTCGTGGCTCGCTTGGCCATGCGGATCACGGGCCGTGACATGCCGCGAATGCCGTCGAGGTATGCAGCGACACCTTCGGCGAACTCATCAGCGGGGAAGAGTTGGTTGACCAGGCCGATTCGATGTGCCTCGGTGGCGCGGATGGTGGCACCGACCGCGACGAGTTCGATCGCTTTACCAAGTCCGACTCGCCATGGAAGAACAGCCGCGGCAACCGGCGGGAAGACGCCCACGTGTACTTCGGGCTGTCCAAACTTGGCTCGATCGGAGGCAAGAACGATGTCGCAGAAGCACGCCAGTTCGCATCCACCGCCAAGGGCTGCGCCCTGCACAACTGCGATCGTGAGCGCGTCGGTCGAGGCAAGCCGGCGGAAGATGCCGTGGAACCGCTCGATCATGTCACGGACCTTGTCTTCGGTGTGGTCGGACACATCAACGCCAGCGCTGAAGGCCTTGCCTTCGGCGGCGATCACGATCGCCGAGAGCGTGTGATCATCCACGAGCGTGTCGAGCAGCGTATTGAACTCGGCCATCATGGGGTTGTCCATGACGTTGAGCGGCGGAAGATTCATCGTGATGGTGGCGACACCGCCCGTGATGTCCAAAGTGAAATATTGGTAGTCACTCATACGATGGTCCTCTCAGATGTACTGTCCGCCGTCGACACGGAGGACTTCCCCGGTGACAAATCTCGCTTGATCACTGCACAGAAAGGACACCGCGCCAGCGATGTCCTCGGGCGTTCCAATTCGGCCAATCAGGATTTCGGAAGTGGCCTTCTCGAGAGCCTCGGGCGAGAGGTCGTCGAGAATCGCAGTCCGGATCATTCCGGGCGCGACGGCATTGACGGTCACAGTCGATCTGGCAAGTTCCTTGGCGAGGGCCTTGGTGAAGCCGATCACACCAGCTTTGGCTGCGGAGTAGTTGGTCTGACCGAACTTCCCTCGCAGGCCGTTGATACTGGAGATGTTCACAATTGAGCCGTGTCCGGCGGCCCGCATGATGGGCGCGGCCGCGCGGGACATATTGAAGACTCCAGTGAGGTCAACATTGATGACGTCTCCCCACTGCTCATCCGTCATTTTCCAAATGACCTGATCTCGGACGATCCCCGCGTTGTTGACGAGGATGTCGAGTCCGCCTAGTTCGGCGGCGCAGTCGTCCACTGCGGATTTCGCCTGACCGGCATCGGAGACATCCACAACACGGGACCATGCACGTTGGCCGCAATCCTCGATGGCAGCCACAACGGGATCGGCATCTGACCGGTCGCCCACAAAAACGATGCCGACATCACAACCATCCCGAGCAAGCGACTCAGCAACAGCGCGGCCGATTCCAGTCGACCCCCCCGTTACCAATGCTCGCCTTGGCCTCAATGCCACAGTGCGCCTCCCTGATAATGCTGTGCCTCGATCAGGTCGCCATAGCGACGGCTAGTGCTGCGCCGCACTGACCGCAATGTTCGAACTGCGATGGAATGCCCTTGGCGCCACATTCGCCGCACGTCTGCGAGTACGGACCCCACAGGAACTCACTCGATCCATTCGGATCGGCAGCTCGCTTTCGCATGCCGACGTAGTCGGTCTTGCGTTTCTCGACGAAGGCAGTCATACCCTCGTACGGCTCAAGGCTGGTGTAGTGCGTTGCAAGCCAATCGCGAGCGTGGCCGACGGTTGCGTGCCACGAGGAGTCCTTCCAGTAATTGACCTGCGCCTTGGTGTAGCGGGTGCACTCGAAGAACTTGTTGACAATCTGATCGCAGAGATCGGCGATAACTTCGTCCATGAGAGAGAAATCAATCGAGTAGCCGTCATCGCCCTTGAGGGCCTTCTTGATGTCGGCCGGCGTCGCACGATTCTCGAAGGGCGCGTCCCACTGATCGGTGTTCCAATCGGCCAGGTAGGTTCGGCCATTGGTGAACTTGGTGACGAACTCGCCATCCGGTCCCTTCACGGTTGGCACGACGGAATTGACGAGACCCATTGAGAGACTCGTGAATGCTTGATACCGCTGGTTGAGGAACAGAATTCCGCGAGCGGCGCGATCGCCCACCGTGATTGGAAGCCACTGCGTAGATCCGCCACATGCGACCGAACCGACACTGGTTCCGACTTGGGCAATAAAGGCGTGCTCGCCCATGACACCGAGGTCGCATGCCAGCTGGCTTTCGTTGCCACCGCCAACCGCCATGCCGTTGAGGCGGGCGATGACGGGCTTCGAGCAGTTGGTGATCGCTTCGATGTAGGCCTTGAAGCGGCACATGTACTTCCAATAGTCGCGAGGCTTCTGCGTGTAGCAGGATTGGTATTCCTTGACGTCGCCGCCGGTGCAGAATGACTTGTGCCCGGTGCCGGTGAACACCACAACGGCGATGCCGTCATCCCACGATGCGTCCTGGAACGCGGTCGCCAATTCCTCGAGGGCTGGCGTGCTGTAAGCATTGAAGTTGTGCGGACGGTTGATAGTGATCCGTGCGACGAATCCGTCCTTCTGATAGTCGACCTCCTGGAAGTCGAATGAACTCGTTTCGCGGGTGGGGAACATGCTCATCTGGGTGAACTCCAAGGCTAGGAACGGGGCGGTAACGCCGCAAATCCCGTTCGAACGTTCGTTCGATATAAACAGACCTGATGATCTGCTGATCCTGATTATGATGTGCAGGCCACTGGTGTGTCAACCCTCTTTTTGATATCAAAAAAGGCCTTGACGGATGGGGGGTCCACGGTGGATGATGTCGGATGCCGCCGCTCTGCCGCGATCTGGACCCTCTGGAGACCCCCATGGACTCACAAAGAGCCGATCAAATGTTCGACGTCCCGCTGCCCGAGGCTCCAACTGACGCCTCCAGCGACACTTACGAGACGCGGAGGGACCACATCCTCCGCTCGGCCACGCTCGTTTTCGCCCAGCACGGGTACGAGAAGGCCTCAATGCGGGCGATCGCCAAGGCAGCCGACATGAGTCTGGCGGGCCTGTACCACTACTTCGACCGCAAGGAGCAGCTGCTCTTTGTCATGCAGTTCCGCGTATTCAGTTCGCTTCTCGCGAGTTTGCAGGAACGACTGGTCGGTGTCGAAGAGCCCCGAGATCGGCTCTGCACCATGATCCGCGCCCACATCACGTACTTCGCCGAGCACATGGCGGAACTCAAAGTATGCTCGCACGAACTTGATTCGCTTGAGGGTGAAACGTACGAGCAAGCCCGCGAGATTCGCCTCGCCTACTACACCCTCACTCGCGAGATCATCGCGATGATCATCAAAGAGAATCCGCCGGAGTATCCGCTGGACATCCATGTCGCCACGATGTCACTCTTTGGAACTCTCAACTGGCTCTATCGCTGGTGGAATCCGACTGGGCCGACGTCTCCGAAGGCCATTGCAACCCAAATCACGAATCAGTTCTTGGCCGGTATCTGTGCACCGGCCGCCAGCCACGCCCATTGATCACCCACGGAGGATTCGCCCGTGCATCTCCCGAATGTTCAACTTCACGAAGCAAACACGCTTGAGGACGCAGCCGATCTCATGGATCGCTTCGGACCCCACGCCGAGTTCCTCGCGGGGGGAACCGATCTGCTTGTGGATCTCAAGACATCACGATCCGCTGCGGATCATCTGATCTCGATCGCTGGGATCGATCAGGCCCGTGGCATCTCCCAAGGAGCATCCGGCCTGACGATCGGATCACTGGTCACGATCGCCGAACTCAACGAGGCCGATCTGCATGGACCGTGGGCCGCCATTCAAGATGCAACCTGTGTCATGGCAGCGCCCGCCATCCGAAACATGGCAACTGCAGGTGGAAACCTGGCAAGCGCCGTGCCGTGCGCCGACTTACCGCCCATTCTTATGGCCCTTGGCGCGAGCGTAGACCTCTGGTCTCCTTCGGGCGTGCGAACGATCCCTGTTGCAGACTTCTTTACCGGTCCACGATCAACGGTCCGCGAACACAACGAAGTGCTCTTGAGCATCAACGTGCCGAAGTCCGGGCCACGCTCTGGTGCCGCCTATGTCCGCTTTGCGCTTCGCGAGGGCAATGCCATCGCAGTCGCAGCGGCAGCGGCCTTCGTTCAACTGAACGATTCGGGACAGATTGACAACGCCGCCGTCGCCATCGGTGCGGTCGCCCCAACGCCCCTTCTTGTCCGCGATGCAGCCAAACTGCTGGCCGGAGAATCGCCGAGTGAGGATCTGTGGGCCGAGGCCGCCGAGGCGACCATGAAGGCCGCTGAACCAATCAGCGACATTCGCGCATCGGCAGAGTTTCGCAGAGAACTGACAGGCGTACTCACGGCACGTGCGCTTCGTCTTGCAACTGAACGAGTCGAGGATGCCACGTCATGACCATCGCTCGTACATTCACGATCAATTGCCAGAAGCACTCGGCTGCAATCGAACCGCACGACACACTGCTCGATGTCCTTCGCGACAAGATCCAACTGACGGGCACCAAACGCGGATGCGACGTCGGCGATTGCGGCGCTTGCACCGTGCTTCTTGACGGCGTGCCGGTCAATGCATGCCTGACGCTCGCCGGAACCGTCGGTTCACGCGAGATCACGACCATCGAAGGCCTGGCCCGCAACGGAACGCTCACGCCGCTCCAGCAGTCCTTTGTTGAAGAGGGCGGCATTCAGTGCGGCTTCTGCACACCCGGCATGACCCTCGCGGCGACTGCGCTGATCGAACAGGATGCCAACCCGAGCGATGACGACATCAAGGAAGCACTCTCGGGCAACATGTGCCGATGCACCGGCTACTCCGGCATCATGCGTTCGGTCAAACGGTGCGGCAACTACAACGCCGACGGCACCTGCGCCAAACAGGACCACCAGGACGGCAACGTGCCAGAGAAGGCACCCGAAAACGACACCGTCGGTGTCTCGATTCCCAGAGTGGATGCCGTTGATAAGGTCACCGGCCGCGCGCAGTACACCGCCGATCTCTTCCTGCCCAATATGGCCTACGGAAAGTTGCTTGGTTCGCCCATTGCCCACGGCCTCGTCAAGCGCATCGACACATCCAAAGCCGAAGCACTTCCGGGTGTACTCGCCGTGCTGACGGGCAAGGACGTCACCGACACCAAGCACGGCGTCTCGCCAGCCCGGTACGACGAAGACGTGCTTGCCAAGGAGAAGGTTCGGCACGTGGGCGACCCTGTCGCTGCGGTCGCAGCCATCGACGAACGCACAGCCGAGCAAGCAGTTTCCCTGATCGAAGTCGAGTACGAAGAACTGCCCGCGGTGCTTGATCCCATGTCGGCCATTGCCGAAGGTGCCCCCCTGGTCAATGACCGCTTTGAACGCAATATCAATACGCATGTCGAGCAAGTCTTCGGAGACATCGAAACCGGCTTTGCCGAATCGGACCTGATCCGCGAGGAAGTGTTCACCGGCAATCACATTTACCAGTGTCCGATGGAGCCACACGCGTCGATTTCGACATGGGACCCGGACGGCACGCTCGTGCTGTACACCTCAACGCAGGTTCCTCACTACGTGCAGTACATGATGGCGCACGTGCTGAATATTCCACTTGGCCGAATTCGTGTCATCCGCCCCACCGTCGGCGGTGGCTTCGGCGGCAAGGCCGCGACCTCACCACTTGAAATCAACTCAGCCCTGCTCTCGCAGAAGATCGGCCGCCCGGTCAAGATGGTCTACACCCGCGAAGAGATGTTCCAGTACGGGCGGGGCCGCCACAAGCAGCACATGCGATTCAAACTCGGCGTCACCCGCGACGGCAAGATCAAAGCCTTCAAGAGCGAGATCCATCTCGACGGCGGTGCCTACTCGAGTTTCGGAGTCGCAACCGCGTACTACGCGGGCAGCATGATCCCGACGCTCTACCACCTGCCCGCGTATCAATACGACGGCTACCGCGTGATGACCAACAAGCCCGCCTGTGGCGCGATGCGTGGGCACGGCGTACCGCAGCCACGTTTTGCATTCGAGTGTCTGCTTGGCATGGTGGCCGACGAACTCGGCATCGACCCGGTTGAGATTCGCGAACGGAACGCGATGGATCCCGAGACGATCACCGTCAACGACCTTGATATCGGCAGTTGCGAGTACCGGGCCACACTGCGGGAAGTCAAAGAGCGCTCGAACTGGACCGAGAAGTACGGCAAGCTTCCCCCCGGCAAGGGCATCGGTATCGGCTGCGGCGGATTCGTCTCGGGCGCCGGTTACTGCATCTACCGCGGTCAAGTACAACTCTCCCACGAGAAGGGCCGTGAGCCCTTCCAGAAAAAGTCGATCTTCCCGCACGCCAACGCTGTTGTGAAGATCACCGAAGACGGCACTGCGGCAGTCCTGATGATTGGCGCCGCCGAGATCGGGCAAGGCAGCGACACGGTGCTCGTGCAGATGTGCGCTGAGTCGCTGGGCATTCCCGCGTCCCGCATTCGCATGCGAAGCGGCGACAGCGACATCTCTCCGATTGATCTCGGCGCGTATTCATCCCGCATCACGCTCATGGGCGGCCACGCGGTATCGCGTGCCGGCCAGGCGGTCGTCGATTCCATGCGGCCATTCGCCGCATCGCTGCTCGACTGCAGCGAAGACGAAGTCGAAGCTCGAAACGCCAAGATGTTCGTCCGCGACCACCCAGATCGCTGCGTCGCCTGGGAAGAAGTGGCCCGCCAGTACTTCAACGCAAACGGCCCGCTCGTCGGCACCGGTTGTTACCGCCCGCCGGACGGTCTCGGCGGCGACTACAAGGGCGCCACGGTCGGCACGAGCCCGGCCTACTCCTTCGGCAGCGCGGTTTGTGAAGTGAGTGTTGATCTTGAAACCGGCAAGGTCAAGATCGATAAGTTCACCGATTACCACGACTGCGGCCGCGCAATCAACCCGAAGACGGTCCATGGCCAGGTCGAGGGCGCCGTCATCATGGGCGCGAGCGAGACCATCATGGAAGACGTGATGTTCGACGAGCAAGGAAAACTGCTCAATCCGAACCTGCATGGCTACCTGATGATGACCATCAAGGACGCTCCGGACATCTTCAGCGGCATCGTCGACTCATACGAGCCCCGCGGCCCGTTTGGCGCAAAGGAAATCGGCGAGGGCTCAACCCTCCCGGTCCTCGGGGCCGTCGCCCACGCCATTGCCAACGCAACTGGCGTGTGGATTACGGACCTCCCGATCACTCCGGAGAAGATCCGCCGAGCGTTGCGAGCCAAGGAAGCCGCCAAAGCCGAGACGCCGGCGCTCACAGTGAACTAGGCGCGGCTTCGCCGCGGAGCGATGGATTCAAGAAGCATTTCGGCGGGGTCGACTTGATCGACGTCGGAACTGGAATCGGCGGCGCTCGCGTCGGTCATCATGCGCATGCAGAAGGGGCACGCTGTGCAGATGGTGTCGGCGCCAGTGGTGGTGAGCTGTTGGAACCTTGCTTCGCTGATGCGTTCGGTGCCAGGCTCGTCTTCCTTGAACATCTGCGCCCCGCCTGCGCCGCAGCACATGCCGCGGTCCCGGGACTGCTCCGCTTCGACGAGGTTGACGCCCGGAATTGCCGAGAGCAGCGTCCGCGGCGGATCGTAGATTTCATTGATGCGGCCGAGATAACAGGAGTCGTGGTACACAACCGTGCGATCAATCGGTGTCTCGGGCTTCAAAACACCCCGCGATACGAGATCGGCGAGGAACTCGGTGTGGTGAACGACCTCGTAGTGCCCGCCAAAGTCGGGGTACTCGTTCTGAAGCGTGTTGAAGCAGTGCGGACAGATCGTCAAAATGCGTGTGGTGCCGTACCCGTTGAGCAACTCGATGTTGGCTTCGGCCATCATTTGGAAGAGGTACTCGTTGCCTATTCTTCGAGCAACATCGCCCGTGCAGCTTTCCTCGTGACCAAGCACCGCCCACTTGATACCTGCATGGTTGAGAAGTTCAACCATCGAACGGGCCACACGCTTGGACCGCTCATCCGTCGCGGGTGCGCACCCGACCCAGAACAACACATCCACCTCGCCGACGTCTGCGCGAATCGGCACGTCGAGGCCGTCTGCCCAGGACATGCGTTCCTCGGGACCGACACCGTACGGGCTGCCCACCATCTCCATGCCCTGACACGCCTCTTGCAGCGGCTCCGGAAACTCGCCGCATTCCTGCACCAGATGCCGACGCATGTCAATGATGCGAGCAGCCGGCGGAATCATCACCGGGCATTCCTGCTCGCACGCTCCGCACGTCGTGCACGCCCAGATGACTTCCGGATCAATCACCGTCGGAACCAAATCAACCTCGTCGCTTCCATGCACCAAAGCGCTCGCATTGTCGTAGAGATGGCTGCGAAGATCGATCATGAGTTGCTTGGGCGAGAGCATCTTGCCGGTGCGGGTTGCGGGGCACTGGTCAGTGCATCGGCCGCACTCGGTGCATGAGTAGAGTTCGAGAAGCCCCTTTGGTGGTATCTCGCTGATCTTGCGAATACCAAGCGTCTCTTCCCGCTCAAGCCGGCCTTCGATGTCTTCGATAGGCGCGAGCCGACCCCTAGGGTTCAGATTCCGGAAGAACACATTCGGCACGGCCGTGATGATGTGAAAGTGCTTCGAATATGGAAGCAGATTCAAAAACAGCAACACCAGCACGACGTGAATCCAGAATCCCGCGTGCCACAAGGACACGACGAGTGGCTCCGGAAGCCCGCAAATGGCGCCTGAGAGCAGCTCGCCCAGCGGTTCACCCCACATAGGACCATTGGATTGATACAGGACAATTCCGGCACCGTCGTATAGCACATCGGCCACCATCATCACGCCAATGATCAGCAGGATGACGATGCCTTCCACACCGAGCGTCATGCGTTTGGGTTTGACAATGACACGCAGATATAGGAACACACACACGCCAATCAGTACCAGGACGACGTAGATGTCCTTGATCAAACCGTAGATGTTTCCAAACACCGTGCCGTCGTCGAACAGCCAGTAACCGAATCCTGGATCGTCGAGGAATCCGCGGGTAAACAGAATGAGCGATCGAAGAAGAAGAACAAGGAAGCCAAAGAAAATCGCCTTGTGTGCGAGACCCGCGAGTCGGTACCGAGTCAGCTTCTTCTGACCGAATGCCAACTGAAGCGTGCCGCGTACACGCTCACCGAGACGATCGCATACGAATGGCTTCTTGCCTCCCGCCCCGATCACCAGCAGCCGCCAGCGGCGCCACGCAGAAACAGCAAATACCCCCACTGCTGCGAGCATGAGAATCGCTGTAAAAATCGGACTCACTGCAGGACCGGCTTCCCGTCAAGGGATTGGCATGCCTCGTTGATCAGTGGGACCATCTCAAAGAGATCGGCTACACACCCGTAAGTTGCGACATTAAAAATCGGAGCTTCGGCCTTGGTGTTGATTGCAACAACGACCTTGCTTCCTCGCATACCTGCGAGATGTTGGATCGCTCCATCAATTCCACACGCAACATAGAGTTGCGGCGCCACAACGTTTCCAGTCAGGCCCACTTGATGGGACTGCGGCTGGTAACCAGCATCGACGGCTGCTCTCGTTGCCGCAACCGCTCCACCGAGACGATGGGCCAGGTCATAGAGGATGGAGAAGTTGCTCTCGGATTCGAGCGACCGGCCACCTGACACGATGACATCGGCGTCGGCAAGGTTCTGCTCGCCTTCGTCACCGGCAATAAACTCGATTACTTGTACTCGCTTGTCACCCTCACTCAAGATGGCGTCCACCGAAGATATCGGTGCCTTGCCCGTGCAGGTGGGAAGCGGAAAGGCATTGCCACGGATCGACAGGATTCGAAGTTGGCCCGGAGGCAGTTCCAATTCGCCCTCGCACTTGGCCGCATACATCGTTCGCCTGACGTGAATTGACTCTCCAATCCTCTCGACAGAGGTGCAGTCGGTCGCCATCAGTCCGTTGTGCCGAGCAGCGAGCCGCGGCGCAAAATCACGCGTCAGGCCGCTCGCGGCCAATACGACCACCGCTGCGGCTGAGGCTTCGATCGCGGCGTCCATCGCTCGCGTATATGGGAGAACGCTGTACTGCTGAAGGGATTCGTCATCCAAGACGTGGACGTTGTCGACACCAATGACGGCAGCTTGCTCAGCGATCGGCGTAACACCGTGGCCTATGACGACCGCGTGCACTTCGGCATCGGTGACGGACTTTGCTGCCGTAACCATGCGCAAGGAGGCAGGCGTGATGGCTCCGTCTCGGTGTTCTATGAATACCAGCGTGTTCTTCGACATAACTCAGATCACCTTGGCTTCTTCGTGGAGCAGGCGGACGAGTTCCTGGGCCATTTCGGCGGGCTCACCCTCAAGCATCTGACAGACACCGGACGAGTTCGGGGGCTGCAATCGCTCGAACCGCGTGCAGGAACCAGCACTGCTCGCCACGTCGGCGGCATCAACCACGTCAACAGGCTTCTTCTTGGCCTTCATGATCATCGGGAGCGCCGGATAGCGAGGATCAACGAGCCCCTTGTCGCATGTCAGCAAGAGCGGTAGGTCAACTTCCATCACCAGGTCACCGCCGTCCATTCGGCGGTGGACTCGAGCGCGGCTCGCCTCATCATTGAGTTCCAGACTGCAAATGCCACCGATGTGAGGGAGACCCAGATACTCCGCGAGCGCTGGCCCAAGTTCACCCGAGTCGTTGTCGATGACCTTCTTTCCACACAGCACGAGGTCGGGCTCCAGACCCGCGTGCTTGACCGTCGCCGCTAGCAATCTGGCCATCGCAATCTCGTCATGCAGTGGGAGCGAGTCGCCCAACAGATGCACGCCACGGTCGGCCCCCATCGCCAGTGCGGTTCGAAGTACTCCCGAGGCGGAAGCATCGCCCGCGGTCAGCACAACAATCTCCTCGACATCCCAGTCCCGCTCGCGAATCTGAACTGCTTGCTCCACAGCGAACTCGTCGAATGGGCTGCAAACGAACTTCATACCAACCGGATCAATGCCCGATCCGTCCTCCAGCACTCGTACGGCAGCGCGAGAATCGGGAACCTGCATTGCAACAACGAGGAGTCTCATAGGGAAGATCCGGACAGGGGGATAAATCTAGATAAACTGGTACTGATATCAGTATAGCATAGAATCGCCCCCGTTTGAGCCCCCGCTTGTGCCTCCCATGGATGGAAATGGGCCTTCGTGCCTACCAGCAGGAACCCCATCCCGAGAGCACCGCCAAGAGATCATCCGTGCCAACGAAGCCGTCGCCGTTGATGTCCTCGGGGCACGAGCCGCCGCACGGTCCCCAAGCACCCAGAATGGCGAAAAGGTCATCGACCCCAACGTCACCCGACTGGTCGAGATCGCCATCGCACGGTTCGATCGAACCAATATCCGTTTTCAGGATTCGAACGATGTCCGCCCGGTCGAAAACGCCGGTATTTGGATGGGAGGTGTCCTTGAGTTGCACGCCCTGCTCATCGATGAAGCGATCCAGTTGCTGCACCTCGACGAACACACGCTCGCACGGCGCTGACGATGGGACGTCGCCGATGACAACCGGGTTGTTGGGATCATTCACATCAACGATCTGCAGGCCGAGATCTGCGTTGGCGATCACGGCGTAGTCGTCCACGCCGGGCGGCGAGAGTTGACTGTTGACGTCCACGTCGGCGGCAAAGCCTGCCAGCGTGTCAACATGCGCTGCTGCGACAATGCCATCGGGCTCCGTGATGTCGAAGATGTGCAAACCATCCTCACCGGCTGCTACATAGAGATAGTCATGCTCGTGGGATGGCTCTGTTCCGGAAGCTGGCAGCCAACGCGAATACATATCGAGACCGTAGGCACCATCCGCAATTGGAAGTCCACTCAGCAGCGTCGGGAAATCGAAGTCAGGAAGGAGGTCGATGACGCGCACCCCGAAGTCCGGGTCGGCGACATACGCTCGAACGGCAAAGTCCGATCCACTCTGATAATGGCCCATCAACTGAACGTCGATCGCGTTGATGCCCGAGACTTCGGCAGTGACGATCGGATTCAAGTCATCGGACAAGTCCACGATCGCCAGGCCTTGCTCGGCCATCGACACAAAGAGATGGATCCCCCATTGTGTCACCCGCTTCGCACCTGGAAGGGCGATTGTCGTGATGAACGTAGGCGTTTCTGGGTGCCTGGTGTCATAGACCCGAACACCGACGCCAGCTTCAACAACATAGAGATAGCGGGCCTTGCGTTCCACATCGAGCGCAAAGCAGTCAGTGAGTTCCCAAACGGGATTGACGGGCGCATCGGGGCACCGATCAAGTAGTTTCACGCCGCTGGAACCGAGCGCGACGTACATAAAGTCCGCCGTTCCCTCGATCACGTTCGGAATGGACACCATGCCATAGGTCGGGATGCCATCAACGACCGGGTCGGACGGCACGGGGGTCAATGGATCGGCCCATCGATCATGCGATGAGACGCCCGAGAAACCTGCACCATGAACGAACGTTCTCGCGATGTCCACGCTTCCGGTACCGAACCCCAGCGTCGGTGGCGAGCGATGGCACTCTGCGCAGGTTCGCACTTCGCCTGCACCGCGGACCGTATGTGGCTGAACAGGATTGTGGGCCAAGCCCGAGATCCCGCTGCCTGACACAGGCATGACGTAGTCAAGCAGCTTGGTTCCATCGGCAGCAGTGATATCCGCGATCGGCATGCACGAGACGATGTACGGCGCGATGCGACCATCGCTGTTGGGTCCGATTGAGAACTGCCGGAGAGCTTCGAAAATCTTGTTGTTCGTCGTGACCTTGCCGACCTCGTACTCGCCGGTCCAATAGTTGAGGCCCATCTGCGTCTCGTCACGCTCGAAGTGGCAGCCGTAACAGTTCGGCACCCATGACGTATGACACGCGTAGCACTCGAGCCCCCCCGTGTCCTTGAGGTGATGATGCCCCATGGCCTGCGCGGCCTTTGGATTGGAGGCGACTACGTCCGAAGCCAGTGGAATCGAGTGATTGACGTCGTCAACCTTGCTGGTGAGCATCCATCCGCCATCGCCATCCTGCCACGTATTCGGCATCGGAGCGCCGTCATGATCGGTCATGGTCGGCTCTGTGTCGTGCGTACCGTGACAAGTCCGGCACTCGATTTTTGTGGCACGGTCCATGTGGCTGTAGATATTGCCGTCGCCCATGATCTCGGTCTTGACGTGACAATCGATGCAGTGCATACCAAGTTCGTGGTGAATGTCGGGTGGATTCGTGTCCGCCACCGAGTAGTGATAATTGGAATTGAACTTCTCGTCGGTCGTCCCGGGAACACCGGGGCCGGATGGAAGCCGCGGTGGCATCTGAGCTCGCCCTGTGTATGAGAGGCCGATTCGAGCGCCGCGGTGATGGCAGTGCAGGCACTGCTCCGTCGGAACTCGCCGCGTAATCGTGTGGATTCGTGGATGGCCGGGCTGCGTGTGATCGATCGAAGTATCTGCACTTTGCGACAAGCCATCGTTGTCGTACAGCATGTGACATGCCGCACAGCCATCGGCGCGGTACAGGCCGTCCTGCCCCTCGGCTCCTCGGTATCCCTTGCCTCGCGACCAAAGATGGCAACGTGCACACGCCTGCGATGGCACAGCCTGATAATGGGTGGCGGCCACGAGCGGATCGCCCACGCCGTCATAGATCAAGAGGTCGAGAAGAGATTCCACGGCGTTTTCAGGCACCCAGCCATCGTTGTCTTCAATCGCGAAGGTCCCATAAATGGCTTCCTTCGTGTCGACAACGTCGTTTTGGTAGAAGCCGCCAGAGTAGTGCCCCGCCGTCGTCGCCATCATACTCTTGAGCAAATCGCGGGCAGCGTTGGAATGGCAGATGCCGCAGACTTGTTGTGCGGCGCGCAGGTTCGACGGATTGACGAATCTCTGGTAGTCGAGGTCGTCATCAATTGGCGGGATGGCAGCGCCATAGACAACATTGCCGTTCGGATGAATGTGCGCGAGTTCCTTGGTCGTGGCGTCGGGATCGCCACCATGGCAGAACGTGCAATCCAGATCGAGACCCGCCATGTTTACTGTCGCTGACTCGAGTTCGCCGTGGCATTCAAGGCATCCCGGATACACCTCGCCGCGCGTTCCTGGCTCACGCCGCACGCACTGCTCGATCCACTCGATGCCTTCAGGAGTCTCAACCTTCACCGGACCGATTCCAGGATTGAACGTCAACGGGACATCGACACTGGCAAAGCCGTGCGATGGGGCGGACACATGAGGGTTCACAGTGCCACTGCGGGACATGCCCGGCATGGCCGCGGCGACGCCTACGACGGTGCACATTCCGGCCACAGCAGCGCATCGAGGTCCCCACCCCTGAGTCACCATTCTGATAGCCATAAAATCGCCGCCTCCAAGCAAAGCACCGCGCACCGGTCCATCTGGCAAGGATCGGCCCAAACGACCTCGATGTCCAGTATTACTCGCCATAAACCGCCGATTGCTCAAGGTTCCACCGAATGGCGGAACCCCGTTCTCGTTGACGCTGAGATAGCAATGACGCCGATTTCCTGCCGCTGAGATAACAAATGGGCAGAAGGGTACCGAAGCAGTACCAGGCCCCAAAAACCTCACTTTCTGCCTTCCCAAGCCATGTTGGTGGGTGCCCAGCATTTGATTGGGCCCCCACACCACGCCGCCCAAACGGCTGCAGCACAACGATTTGCTGTTTATTTGCCGGCGATCCCCTCCGTGCTGACAGATTCAGAGGCCAGATACGGAGACATGGTGAGGAAGCCTTTGCTTCCGCTAAATCACCAAAATGGAGATCGTCATGAGCCCCCTAGCCCCCCGTCAGCGTCACATTGCATCCGCAATCCTCGTTTCTACCCTGTCAGCCCTTACATCAGCCTCGCTCGCAGATGCAGATGACCCCTCAGGGGCATGCTGCTACGACGACCCGGATATGGGCGGACTGGTGTGTATCGAGGTCAGCCCCGATCAGTGCTCTGATCTGGGCGGATTCCACTACGGCGTCGGCACCAACTGCGCCGACCCATTCGTCGAGTGCGACCCACTTCCAACAGAGGGGGCGTGCTGCTTTGAGGACGCGGCCGGTTGGCACTGCGCAGTCATAGAGGACTACAAGTGCGACGACATGGGTGGCACCTGGTACCCCGACCTCTCCTGTAGCGACCCTTCAATCGAATGTCCGCCCGAGCCTGACCACGGCGCCTGCTGCTATGAAGATCCGACCTACGGCCTGGTCTGCGCCGAGATGATCGAAGAGTACTGCGTCGACCTCGGCGGCTACTGGTACGGACCCGGGAGCGTCTGCTCCGATCCATTCGTTGAGTGTGATCCGATTCCCGAGGACGGCGCCTGCTGCGTCGAAGAGGAACCCGGATCCGCTTACTGGTACTGCATTGAAACGACCATAGCCGATTGCCACGCTCAGTCGGGCGTCTGGTACGGCGCCGGTTCGCACTGCACAGACCCTGGCGTCAACTGCGATCCAATCGGATGCGAGAGCGTTGCTGGCAGCGACTGCGCTGGACGTCCCAATTACGATGACCAGGAATTCATGGCCTTCGGCCCCGGCCGCGTCGCCGTGCAGACTGTTTCGCCTGGCATCCCCGGTGACCGCATGCTGACAGTCTTCGACCTCACCGGCATCGGCTCCCAGCCCTTCAACACAGCGTTCCCGATCGGCCGCTATGCCCACCCCAGTTGGACAAGCGCCAATCTCGGCAGCATCCTTGGGCTCGCAATCGATGAAAAAGGCAACATCTTTGTCACTGCCTCACAAACATGGAATGTTGACGTCATGGGTCCGTCCGGTTGGGGCGCCGTGTATCGCATCGACACCGACACTGCAGCCATATCAACCTTCGCCGTGCTTCCCACCGCAAACAGCAGCCTTGGCTCAATCACCTATGACTGCGAGCACGGGCAGTTCTTCGTCAGCAACTTCGAAGACGGTCTCATCTACCGGCTCGACTACGCAACCGGCGCCATTCTCGACACGTTCGATCACGGCACCCCGTGGACCGGCAGCCCCGGCCCAGTCGCTCTTGGCGATCGCCCCTTCGGACTCGAAGTCAATGGCGAGCGGCTCTACTACGGCCTCTGGAACAAGGACCTCAGCAATTCGTCCACATCCGTCCAGAACGAAGTGTGGTCCGTGGAACTCGACGGCAGCGGCGCACCAGTTGCGAGTACAGGCCAACTTGAAATCACATTGGCCGACTTCTACATCGATGGCAACTACGCCTACTCCTCCCCGGTTGCCGACATCGACTTCAGCCCCGAGGGCACGATGGTGCTCGGCGAGCGATCACAGGCCGGGATCACCAACATGAGCGCCCACAATGCCCGTGTCCTTGAGTACGAATGCTCCTCCACAGGTTGGGTACTGACACCCCACGTCTTCCACGTCGGCAGCATCGCCGAGTCCGCCGCTGGCGGCGTCGATGCCAAGGACACACGCGTCTGGGCCTCTGGCGACGCGCTTCACCTCGGCAGTGGCGACAACATCTACGGCTTCCAGGGACTTCCCTCCACTGGCGGATCCATCGTGGACAGCTGGCTGATCGACTACAACGACAATCTGTCCATTCAGGACAAGACGCTACTCGGCGATCTGGTTGTCACCCGTCGGTCCGAAGATCCCGATCCAGTCGCTGACTGCCCCTTGATTCAGGTCTTGGACATCGACTGCCTCAGCTACTTCCCACCGTTCCAGTTTGATCTGCACCTCGGCGTAAGCAACATGGATGCAGGCAGCGCGATCACCAGTGTCTCGATGACGCCGCCATCCGGCACATCGCTCAGCCCTGACTACGTTTCGATGTCGCTGCCTCCACTGCACTCATGGCCCTTCGATTCGGTGCTGACCGGCGCCTCCCAGGGTTCGACCGTGTGCATCGACTTTGAGGTCACTTTCAGCAACGGCGCTGTGTGCACAGAGACCAAGTGCATCGAACTGCCCATGTGCATCATCGTGCTCCCCGGCGACTTTGACCTCGACGGCGTCGTGAATGTCGACGACCTGATGTTCCTGATCGGTCTCTGGGGCGAAGTGTGCGACGGCGTGGACCAAGACTGCGATATCGCAGACCTCGACCAGAGCGGCGAGGTTGACATGGCCGATCTTCTTGAAGTCCTCGCTAACTGGAGTATCTGATCCTCACAGGATCATCTGTGCTCACACGCCACGCCCCGCAAGACTCTTCCTGCGGGGCGTGGTGCTGCGCGGATGAGACCGACACACGCAGCACCATCATCACCGTATCGTCGCGCCATGCGGCTTCTTCGACTGCACTGGTTCGATCTCGGCGCACTCCTTGCAGTTGGTGCTGTGCTGGCTGGCGAATCGGAATATCCCCTAAGGCCTTCCCCACCTGGGGTCTTTCTGGCACGCTGTGACCGGGAATAACACCCGCACCGCACCATTCACCTGATGAAGCCCCTTGATCCACCAACACATGCTTGCACCTGCACCCGCCCGATCGTAGGCTGGTGGGCCATGTCTTCGATTCCCACAGATCTGGGCCGCCGATGCATCGTACTGCTGCTTGCAGCAACGATGCCGCTGTGCTGCTGCATCGTGAAGAGCATGGCCGCCTCGCCAGCAGATCCCAACGCTACTGCCATTGTCAGTTGCTGCTGCGACTCCTCGAAGTGCGACAGCGACAAGCAGTCGACTCCCAGCAGTGAGCCTGATGGATGCGCCAACGCATGCTGCTTCAAGGCGCCCCCAAGCATCGACCAATGGATGCCGCCGGTGGATGCCATCGGTGCCGCGATTGATTGGCCCGTAATCATCGCAACCCCATCGGTCGTTGCTGCCGAGAAGGTCGTTCGTCGCCAAGCAAAGGGGCCACCGCCTGGCCCATGGGGTGCCTCTGCGCCCCCACTGCGCCACGCGACCATCCTCCAAGTCTGAATCAACACGAAGCGTCTCTTCTACGCCGCCGACTCATCGACGGTGATGCTGTGTTTTTGATTCACTTGGACTCTTGTCATGCACATTTCTATTTGGCCGCCACTACGGCGGCGTACTCGACCATCATGGTGGCCTGTTACAACTCTGCTTGTCATGGGCTGCTCAACCCTCGACCCGGCTGCCGATATCGATCGGGCTTCGACACTTGCATCTGAGCGTCTCGGCGCCAGCACTGCATCGACGTGGGCTCAGCCGCTCGATGTGCGAAGCACCGCATGGAACGGAATCGATCCTCTCACCGCCGAAGCCGCACTGCTCGTCGCGCTTCAGAATGACCCGGCGGTGCGAATCTCGCTGGCCCATATCGCCGAGCGGCGTGCAGATTTCGTCCAATCCGAACTCCTCCCCAATCCGACCATTGGATTCGGTATCGGAATTGCAACCGACGGACTTGCCGGCGCTCCGGCTGTTCTGCGAGGGCTTCAGACGCTCACTTGGCTCTGGACGCGTCCCGATCGCATCGCAATTGCAGAAGCAGCGCTGCGTGAATCCGTACTCTCTGCAGGCTCCGCCACCATCGATCTTGCCGAGCGGGTTGCACGCGACCACGTCCGTGTACTTGCCGCGCAAGATCTCCTGGCGTTCGACAAGCAGAATCTTGCCATCACCGAACAGTCGCTTCACATCATCAGGCGGCGACTGGCCGTCGGTGAATCTGCAGCGCTTGACGTTGACCGCGCTGCAGTGGACGTGCACATGGCCAAGAATGCAGTCACTGCCGCTGCTCGAAGTCTCGAACAGGCTCAGCTTGCCTTGCTTGGCAGTATCGGCTGGCCAGGGCACGACACATACTGGTCTGCCGCCGAACCTGTTGGAGTACAGCAACCGGCATTTGATGACGACATCGTGCTCTGCGAACTTGCAGCATCACAGCGGCTCGACCTCGCTGCAGCCCGTGTCACCGTTGAGCAGGAACTCGCTGGCCTCTCGCTCGCCGGCGCCAAGCGGCTCCCGGAAGTCAGTTTCACATTCGGATGGCAACGCAACGCCAGTGATCGCAAGTCCGTCATACCGGGCGCTACGCTGACGATCCCTATCTTCGACAACGGCGATCCAGCCATCGCCAAGGCCTCCGCTCGAATCAACACAGCCCGGCTTGAGTGGATCAATCTGGCCAACCGCATCGAGTACGAAGTTCGTGATGCCGGGAGCCGGTGGCGAGAAGCAGTTTCGCTGTCGGCTGTGACCGAATCCGAACTCCTGCCCGCAGCGTGCAACGCCCTTGACCGCAGCCAAGCTGCCTATGCCGAAGGCGTCATTGACTTGACAGTCCTGCTTCTTGCACAGGAGCAACACATCGCCGCCCAGCACACACTCGTCACGCAGAAACTCGCGGAATCCGAGGCGCTCATCGCACTTCGCAGCGCCGTCGGCGGAACGTTCACCGCGTTGCCCGCCACTGACTACGCCGCAACGAAAATTGTGGAGAACCAGTCATGATGACTTCTATTGCCATACCGCGCCGTCGATGGTTCGCTCGTCTCGTCGTCCCCTTGATCATTCTTGCTGCCACGGTATGTGTTCTCCTGTATGCGGGATGGCACGCGATCAGGCCTGCCACAGTGGTCGATGCGGTCACGGTCGTCGTTCGTGGCGTCGAGACCGATGAGCCGCTGGACGTTTCCCAAGACAGCAGCCGCGTCATCCAAGCCCCGGGATGGATAGAGGCAGATCCCTTCAGCGTCTACGCGGGCGCTCTGGTCGAGGGCGTCGTGCAAGACATGCTCGTTCTGGAAGGCGATCGCGTCACAACCGGGCAACCAGTCGCGCAACTCGTCTCTGATGATGCGAGAATCGCTCAAGACCGAGCCACGGCGGATCTTTCCGTGGCTGAGCGAAGTTTCGAGAGTGCCAAGGCGGCCACACTCGCCATCGAACCCGAAATCGCCGCTGCCAAAGCCGGCCGCCGCTCATTGCAGGACGAGTATCGCCGCAAGGCGGCGCTTGTTGATGACGGCGCTGTTGCTGCCGGACCGGTCGAGCGGCTCCGCATTTCAATCGAAGCTGCTGATGCCGAAGTCGCAATGTTGGAAGCTCGTCGCGGCGTACTTGGCGCCAAAGAGGGCTCCGCCAAGTCGCTCATCGCCGTGGCAGCCGCGAAACTCGAAGAGGCCGAACTTGCACTTGCTCGCACTACCGTGCGGTCCCCCATCGACGGCATTGTCATCGAACGATTGACTTCACCAGGTTCCGTCATTCGCTTTGGAAACGGGGAGCACGCCTCGCATGTGATTCATCTCTATGACCCGGCGAAGTTGCAGGTCCGGGCCGATGTTCCTCTCGCGGACGCCGCTGGCGTGGGCGTTGGGTACCCGGCCGAGATCATCGTCGATGTACTTCCCGATACCGTGTTCACCGGCGAAGTCACGCGGTTCGTGCACCGCGCCGATTTGCAGAAGAACACACTCGAAGCAAAGGTTCGCATCAACGATCCGGCCGACCTGCTCAAGCCCGACATGCTCGCCAGAGTTCGCATTCTTCAACCGAATCCGACGGGATCGGGGGCTGCGACCCGAACGGTCGAGCGGGTTTTCGTGCCGGCCAGCGCCATTCTTCTGGGAGACACCGTCATGGTGATCTCAGACGACAACTACGCAATCTCAAAGGCGGTTACGCTCGGCGAGGCGACTGTTGATGGGTGGCGGGAAGTGCGAACAGGACTCACGCCCGGCGAGAGGGTAATCACAAGCCCGGTGCAACAAGGCGAACTGGTCCGAGCCGGCAAGGAGGGGCGTTGACATGGCACTTATTGAATGTCGCAAACTCACGCGAACCTATCGACGCGGGGCGGAAGAGATCACGCCCCTGCAGGACCTCGACCTTGACATTGAGGCGGGCGGATTCGTTGCGTTGATGGGGCCGTCCGGCTCCGGCAAGACCACCCTGCTCAACCTGCTCGCAGGCATCGACCGACCGACCGCGGGAACGCTCTCGATCGCAGGCGAGCCTGTTCACAATCTCTCGCGTGGCGCGCTGGCGAAATGGCGCAGCACACACGTCGGGTACATCTTTCAGCTCTATAACCTCATTCCCGTGCTAACCGCATATGAAAACGTCGAACTACCACTGCTGCTCCAACAACTCTCCCGCCGCGATCGTCACGAACGTGTTGCTGCGGCACTCGACTCGGTCGGGATCGCCGATCGGCACATGCATTATCCTCGCCAACTGAGCGGTGGTCAGGAACAACGGGTCGCCATTGCACGTGCAATCGTCACGGAACCAACGATCCTGCTTGCCGACGAGCCGACGGGGGATCTCGATCGCGAAAGCGCTACATCCGTCATGGAACTGCTCTCGCGGCTGAACTCCGAACAGGGCCGCACGATCGTCATGGTGACGCATGACCCCCGCACAACCGAGTGGGCCGATACGCTTCTGCATCTCGAGAAGGGCCAACTCGTTGAGCAAGCCGTGGAGGGCGTGGCATGATGCAGTTGTTTCGCGTCATCCCAACCGTCCTTCGGCAGATTATCCGCAGCCCGATTCGAAGTAGCCTCACCATCGGCGGCATCGCGGTAGCCATGTTCCTCTTCGTCTCCGTCGAGGCCATGCGGGAGGGCGTGCATACAGCGACGCAGGTCCAAGCAGGCGATACGACGCTTGTCGTGTACCGCGAGAATCGCTTCTGTCCATTCTCAAGCCGACTGCCACAGTTCTACGGAGATCGCATCGAACGCCTGGGCGGCGTCAAGGCTGTTGTGCCCATGCAGATTCATGTTTCAAATTGCCGCGCCTCGCTGGATGTCGTGACGTTTCGCGGCGTCCCGCGAAATGACCTCGGCAAGGCCTTGGCAACCGGCGCCCACATCACCGGCGGTACCATCGCAGACTGGCAGACTCGTGGAGATGCCGCGATCATCGGCGAAGCGTTAGCGGCTCGGCGGAAAATCTCGGTCGGTGACCGGTTCTCTGCCGCTGGGATCACCGTGTTCGTGGCTGGCATCCTTGAAACGGACCATCCGCAGGACAGAAACATCGCTTGGGTACATCTTCCATTCCTGCAAGAAGCCGCTCGCCGCGGTGGAACCGGTGGCCTTGTCACCCAGTTCAACGTCGCGGTCGAAGATCCAACACAACTTGAGAACATTGCGGCGGAGATCGACGAACTCTTCGCCCATGATGAACATCCCACAGCCACTCGGCCCGAGCGCGCCTTTGTGGGAATCGCCGCTCGCGACATCGTTGAGCTTGTAGATTTTGCCGGACTGTTGGCATGGGGAGCGCTCGCCGCAGTCTTCGCGCTCATCGCGAACGCCATCATTCTCGCGATGCGCGACCGCGTACGTGATCACGCCGTTCTTCAGACGCTCGGATACACCGGCCCGCTCATCGGCTGGATGGTGCTTCTCGAAGGTGCCGCCATGGGTCTCGCCGGCGGCGCACTCGGCGCCTTCGCCGCAATTGCCACTGTCCGCCTTGGAAACTTCAGTCTCACTATGGAAGGACTCAACGTCGAAGTTGCCGGCGGTTGGACCGCCCCGCTGCTTGGCATCGCAGCGGCACTCACACTTGGACTGCTCGCCGGAGTTGTCCCCGCCATGCGTCTTGCGCGGCGCGACATCGCCTCGTGCTTCAGGGCGGTCTAGGAGAACAGCCATGCGAACACTTCCTTTTGAATACGCAGTTCGAAACCTTGGTCGCTCTCCGTTGCGACTGGCCCTGAGTGTCGGCGGCAGCACGCTGGTTGTTCTACTCGTTCTGGCAGCAGCTGGATTCACCAGAGGCATGCAGAAAGCCATGCGAATCAGCGGCTCGCCCGATACCGTGATGCTGATTGGCAGCGGAAGCGAAGAGAGCATCGAGCGAAGTGAGATTCCCATGCGAACCAGTGGGATTGTCGCGGCGAGCGTATCCGGGCTTCGCTCGCGGGCAGGCGTCGATGCAGTCTCACCAGAGATTCATCTCGCCATGCCACTCGCCACTGAACCAGATGCGCCCGGTAGGCTTGCTGTCATTCGCGGCATACAACCCGAAGCATGGCTGGTGCATGACAAAACACGGGTTCTCGCAGGACGATCACCTCGCACCGGGCACAGTGAGCTAATCGCCGGCAGACTCGCGGCTCGCTCCCTTGGATTCGATCCACCAGTGTCGATCTTGGGCACGACATTTATCCTCGACAATGAGCCCTATGAGGTCGTCGGCCTCATGGCTGCAGACGGCGGCGTCATCGAGGGTGAATTCTGGACGGCCCTGACGGATCTGCAAATCACCGCACAGCGGGACAGCCTCTCGACTGTCGTTCTTCGAATGGACGAGGCAGAACTCGCCGATCTCGAAGCCTTCGCGGCGACACGGCTCGACCTTGAACTTGCTGCGATCTCCGAGACCGACTACTACGCGCAACTTGGAGCCTTCTATCGACCAGTGCGACTACTTGTCATGGTGACGGCTGTGCTCATCGCCATTGGCGGAGTGACAGGCGGGCTCAACACGATGTACGCGGCTTTTGCCAGTCGAGTGCGGGAGATCGGTTCACTGCAGACGCTTGGTTTTTCCCGAACCGCCATTCTCTGGTCCTTCATTCAGGAATCGATTCTCGCTTCGGCAGTCGGTGCGCTGATCGCATGTGGCATCGGCCTGCTTGTGCTCGACCACTTCGTCATTCGTTTCTCAATGGGCGTCTTCGGCATCACCATCGATGCCGGCGTCCTGTCGCTCGGCCTCGCGGCCGGACTGTTTCTCGGCATTCTCGGCGCGGCTGTGCCCGCGTGGCGATGCCTTCGAAGACCCATTCCCGAAGCGCTGCGCGCCGGGGAGTAACCTGAACAAACCAAGGAGTTCCACATGTTCCTCAGATCCACTGTCCTCGCGTCAATCGTCCTTGTCGGCTGCGGCGAAAGCAGTCCAAATGAGCAAGCCGCCAAGCCAGCCCCGGTCTCGCCTACTCCGGCCGCACCCTCCAACGATGTCTTTGTGTCAGCCCGGCCCGCGGACGCTCCCGGAATTACCGAGGCAAAGAAGTCAGCCAAGAAGGGCGAGACGGTTCGATTTCTCGGCCGAATCGGCGGCAAGAAAGTTTCCTTCATCGACGGCAACGCCATCTTCATCGCGGCGGATCCATCGCTCGTTTCATGCGAGTTGATGGGTGATGAGGATCACTGCAGCGTGCCGTGGGACTACTGCTGTGAAGATGGCGACGCCCTGCGTGAGGGAACCGCCACGATTCAAATCGTCGACGGCTCGGGCAAACCGCTCCGGCAGTCCGCCAAGGGCATGGGAGGCCTTGACGAGTCGAAGTTCGTGCTCGTCGAAGGCGTCGTGCAGGACCGCAACGATGAAGGGGTGTTCATCGTCAACGCGAAGCACATCTGGGTCGGCGGCAAGCCGACCAGGGCCGATCACATGGGCGGAAGCATGTAGCCCGCAGAGCACTTCTGCCCACTCCCGCCCATTCACTTATCGATACAAAGAAAGGCAGCCTCCATTCACCTATTGGTGGAGGGAGGCTGCCGGGAGGAAGGGGGCATATTTGATTGAGATCGCCTGAGCGGAGAATACTAGTACCTCGAGGTCATGTAAAGGGACCATTGGAATAAATGGGGGATTTTTGGATCCGAGAATCCTTTACCCCCTCCCACTTTGCCCTCGGATGACTCAATCGTAGGGAGCAACCGAAATTTCGCCGCCGGAGTCCACCGGAAGATCGCCCGTAAAGGGCATGTGGTGCGACTCACCGTTGCCCTGGAGATCCTTGATCACGAGGGCCCCGTCGATTTGGCCATTGTTGAACTGCATTGTGGCTCTGGGGGCCAGAATCGATCCCTTCCAGCCGATTCCGTTCATCTGGAAGACCGTGCACCCGGCGAAGTTGAAGAACAGGTGATCCGCGGTCACGCCGGTGAGGAACGGCTGAAACCAGTTCATAGCGATAATGCTGCCCGAGACGTTGATGAGCGCAGTTGAACCGCTCGGCACATCAATGTGAAGGCCGTAGCACGGGTAGAAGTCGGATGTAGCCAGATCGAAGACGTTGATGTCGTTCTTGGTCCCGGTGAGGAATAACTGCCCCCACTGCCGGACCACCTCGCCATCGGCGGGCACTGCCGCCAGATCGTCCGAGAGCGACTCCAACTCGGACTGAGCATCGCCAAAGTCGATACTCACGCTCGACCCAACGGATCCATTGGGAGTGCCGACGCTGTTGAGCGTGGTGTCATCGCTCACCTGCGTGTTGCCATTGAAGTTCTGCCCGTTGTTCCACGTGAGGTCATCGCCGACAATGAGATCATCGCGGGTGCCAGCCGAGTTCGTAAGGCCCGACCCGACTCCGACGTTGTTGAATTGGGCATCGGCCCCGACTGCAACACGCCCCGTGCAGTCGGTGTTGTTGGCCTGGTAATTCTGTAGCACAAAGACGGTAAAGCCTTCGGCCGAACCCATGGGCGAGGAAGCAACTGCCGAGCTTGCCGCGGCGACTACGAGAAACGCGATGTAGTACATTCGTGACATACCCCAACAATGCCAATCAAAGCACTGTCGTTGGGCCACCTATTGACAAAAGATGATTCGCACAGGCAATCCGTACCCGCCTGCGCCTGCTAGGTCGAATACTCTGGACGATAGGCCAGTTCTGCGATCCGCTTATCCCAATCATCACAATGATTCCGGGCATGCCCGAGCTGCGAGAGTGTCCTCGCGACGGCTCCGGCCACGTTCAGTGAGACAGCACGAATGTTCCCGCGATCTGGATACAGCCGGCCGTTCTCAAAGAATGACTGGGGAACCTGCATCGCAAGGCTTCGGGCCGCAGCGAGGAAGGCCTCCTGGGGAACACGCCACGCGCCGGTAGCGAAGATGGCCATGCCGACCGCGGGGAAGATGTAGACATTGTTGCCCTGAGATGGCTTGATCATCTTGCCGCCCACCTTCACTGGAGGCATTGGCGTCCCGCTTCCAAAGAGAACTCGGCCATCCGTCCACTCATACGCCTCCTCCGCAGTGCACTCCGCACGCGAGGTTGGGTTGGAATACGGGAAGATAAGTGGTCGATCGTTGACCTCCACCATCGCTCGAACAACCTGCTCGTTGAAGGCCCCTTGCACGGTGGATACGCCGATGATTCCTGTCGGTCTGAATGACTTGATGGCCTCGACGAAATCGTCGCATGCCGGTGCGTCCGCCATGAATGGCTTCTGGAAGGGCATCAGATCTGTCCGTCCCTGCACGAGCAGGCCATTCACATCAAACAACTGAACATGCTTCATGGCCTCTTCGCGAGTCTTGCCAGTATCAGCGACGATCGCCTCGACAAACAGTTCCGCAATGCCAGTGCCTGCAGACCCGGCGCCCAGAAAGAGAATCCGCTGGTCGCCAATCGACTCTCCTTTGGCGCGGCATGCAGCGTAGATCCCGGCGACCGCAACGCCCGCAGTTCCCTGAATATCGTCGTTGAAACAGCAGACTTCATCGCGGTACTTCGCCAGCAGCGGCGCAGCGTGATTCATGCTGAAGTCTTCGAACTGGATACAACACTTTGGAAACAGTTCCTGCACGGCCTGCACAAACTCGTCAAGAAAAGCGTAGTAGGTCTCGTCATCGCACCGTTTCTGGCGAATCCCTGCGTACAGGGGGTCGTTGAGAAATCCCTCATTGTCTGTGCCGACGTCGAGCATAATCGGCAGCGACAGGCGTGGTGGCACTCCAGCACACGCCGTATACAGCGCCAGTTTGCCGATCGGAATCCCCATGCCGCTAGCGCCAAGATCACCAAGACCGAGAATCCGTGATCCATCCGTCACCACAATGAACCGCACGTCCCGCTCTTCCCAGTTCGAAAGAAGATCCTTAACCCGTCCCCTCGCGGTCACGGGAAGGTAGACACCATGAGAGCGGCGGAGAATGTGTCCGAATTGCTCGCATGCATCCCCCACGGTTGGCGTGTAGACGAGCGGCAGAAAACGCTCGGGATCGCTCGTAAGCACGCGATAGAACAACGTACGGTTACGATCCTGCAGCGATCTCAACATCATGTACCGCTCGAGGTCGTTGTCCCACCGCACAATCTGCTTGAGAATCCGCTCGACCTGCTCATCCAAAGTCTCGACTGTCGGCGGTAACAGGCCCTCAAGCCCGTTCGCCAGCCGCTCCTCTTCGGTAAAGGCGGTGCCCTTGTTCCGAAACGGGTCATGAAGAAGTTCGAATGCTTGCTGATTATGCATAGTTCTCTCTTAGTTCCTCTCAGGTCGGCACGGTAGCACGTGACAACATAGGCAACAGGATGTAACGATTGGACTCCAACGAAGAACTCAGCACAGATTTTCAGTAAACGTCCAAGCGTGACCTTTGGAACCACCTTGGAGGCAACTACTATCGACGTGCCATGACACACCCCCAACGAAACATACTGTTAGGCGCTCTTCTGGCGCTCGCCGGAGGAGTCGCCCACGCCACAAGCGTCGTTCGAATGCCTCTGCAGCGGATTGCCGATCTCTCGGGCCATATCGTTGTCGCGAATGTGGCGTCGGTGCAGTCCTACTGGGCCGAGAACCCCCGACGGATCGAGACGCGGGTCACGCTTACGAACGCTGAGTTCCTCAAGGGCGGCGACGCCGCGCAGCGGACACTCAGCTTCACCGTTCCCGGTGGTACCGTGGGCACTTGGCAAGCAAGAGTCTCGGGTGCACCCGAGTTCAACGAAGGTGAACGATGGGCACTCTGCTTACTGCCAGCATGGCGTTCCTTCCCGACGGCAGGCATTCATCAGGGCGGCTTTCGCCTGATGAACGATGGCGGCGTGCAAGACGGCCGCGGCGCAACTGTCACCGCGCTCGATAGCGGCGGCTACATCGTGACGAAAGCCGCCGACAGTCGCATGCAAACCGATGCGTTTCTCGACGCACTCAGGGCAGTTGCCGCAGCGAGCACTCCGGTTGAACTGCCTCCGAATGCTCCCGTGCGAATCATTCCCACGTATCAGCCTACCTCCCTCATAGCAGCGCCCGGATCACCGAGCGGCCACACCCAACCACCCAATGGAGTCGAACCAGCGTCAACCACATCGCGGGAGTCCGCGCCGTGAATCGCCAACACACGTGCTCCGTCCCCTGCGCCGCCCTATGCCTCTTGATGGGCGCGGCGCCCGCCACGGCTTATAACGCCTGGACCTATGGCAGCAACATCGTCGTGTGGCCCGAGAATCAATTGGTGCGATATCTTTACCCATCAACCTTCCCCGAAGGCAGTGACACTTTCAATCTCATGCTCTACGGCATGTCGCAGTGGAACCTCGTCGAGGGAAGTAGCTTCGAGTTCTACTACTTCCCGCTCGATCAGGACTACACGCTGGATCATTACGACGGATACAGCGACACGACCGCCGTTTCAGCAGATGATCTCGACCCCGGCGTGCTGGGCCTGACCTACAGCGTCAATAACGCCGCCGAGTGGTTCGACATGGACATGGTCTTCAGCGACTTTCCGCTGGGCGTCGGATGGAACATGGAACTCTCCCCCACCTGCGAGCAGGAGGCCATTCCCGGCGACCATGGCTTCACATTCGTGCTGACCACGATGCACGAGTGTGGTCACAGCATCGGCCTTGCGCATGAACCGATCGGCACCGAGCCAGCGGGTGATCCGTGGATGGTCTGCACGATGAATCCTGGCTATCCGCACGGCGGAAGCAGCGGCACACCGCGCGTTATGGATTTGCACAGCGATGATCGGCTCGGCGCCATGGTGCTGTACCCCACCACCATTCCCTCCTACACAGACCTTTCAACACCCAACTTCACCTGGAGCGACGAGTACGTCGGCATCGCCTTCACCGTCTTCAGCGATCCGGATGTTCTTCTTCCAGGCGAGAGTATCCAAGTCCGAAGCGCGATCGAAAACCTCGGTACGACCGAGGTCATAGGCGTCATGCAGACGATCTGGATGAGCACCGACGATACCCCTTCGGCCGATGATCTCATCCTCGGTGAGATCCCGTGGGACCTGCCCATGATCTCCACGATCGACTTTGATCTGTTTCAGGATCTGCCTGCTGACATCGCTTCCGGCGACTACTACATCCTCTCGATGATCGACAGCGGCGAGAACGTCGACGAGGTGTGGGAAGACAACAATTTCACAGCCTACTGCGTCCCGCAGATCATCGATCGACTGCCCCCCGACATCGTCGACCCGCTGGGGCAACACTTCGCCACGGAAGGCGAGCCATGGAGCAGTTCGGTTCCAGCACTCACGCATCCGATCAACATGGCCCCTACGATTTGGTCGCTCTCGGGAGAGCCGCCCGCCGGACTCACCATCAACCCCCAAACCGGACAACTGCTTTGGGCAGACCCCGTGTACAGCGAGTTTCTCTATCTCTTTTTCGTGACGGCAACCAATGACAGCGGCGATGACACCGAGATCCTCTACCTCGGTGTTGAGCCAGCGGTCTGCGAGGAAGACATCAATGGCAATGGAGCGGTCGACGTCGGCGATCTGCTGATCGTCATCGGCTACTGGGGCACCACCGATGAGGACGCGGATGTCACCGGTGATGGGTTCGTCGGTGTCGATGATGTGCTCGCTGTGATTCAGGCGTTCGGGCCGTGCGAGTAGCCGTACCCGTCAGACCGTGCAACAGGTCGATCGGGGCGAGTGTACGGCGACTGATCCCAATAAACAGCCCCGCCACCATAAGGTGGCGGGGCTGCGACAAGCCTCCTATTAAGCGCTATGGACTCAGCCACACTCTCCGAACGCGCTGATCAGCAGCAGCAGGTCGTCGACGCCGGTCATGCCGTCACCGTCCACATCGCCGTCCGCAGTTCCCCACGCAGCGATAACCGCGAGCAAGTCATCGACACCGACGAACCCATCGCCGTTGAGATCACCGGTGCATGGGTCACCACCTTCGTTGCTGGTACCAGGCGTTGCGCTGGTGAGATAGTCCAGCGTCTCACCGCCATCGGTGGTGCGCCCATAGGACACATCGATCTCCTGCACGCCGAAGTCGAAGGTGTCGATAATGGTCACGCCGTCGGTGGCATAGATCGCAACGGTCTCACCACCGGCGCCGAACTTGAAGGTCGCATGATTGTCACCCTGATCGGCGTCGTTGTCGGCCCAAATCAGCAGGAAGCCGCCTGCAGGAACAATGAGACCGTCGGGAGCCTGCCACGCACCGGGATCGGCGAGGTCATCGGTCATGAACAGTCCACCAAGATCGACGTCTTCGTCACCGGGGTTGTAGATCTCGAACCAGTCGTCGTACTCGCCCGCCTCGTCGGCGATGGTCGTATCGTTGTCGGCCATGAGTTCGTTGACGTAGAGCTCTGGGGTCTCCGGGGGATTGGCCACGTTAGCGGCCTCCGGCGTCGGCATTGAGAGGTACTGCCAATCGTCGCCGCCATCGGGAATACGCCCCATCGAGACATCTTCGGCTTGATCGCCGAAGACGATCGAGTCGATCAGCGTAGCGCCATCGCTCGCAGAGAGAGCGATCTCTTCGCCACCAGCGCCAAGCTTGAAGTCAGCATGCAGCGGTCCATCTTCGGCATCGGAATCTGCCCAGATGAGCAGGTAACCACCGGCCTCGATCGTGGTCCCGTCTGGAATCATCCACATCATCGGGTCGAGCAGATCGTCGCTCATGTACAGACCGCCGAGATCGAGTTGATCCTCACTTGCGTTGTAAAGTTCAATCCAGTCTTCGAACGCCCCGGTCTCGTCGGCAATGGTGCTTCCGTTGTCGGCCATAAACTCGTTGATGAAGAGCACGCCCTCAAGATTCGGAAGCGCCCGCTCGTTGGCGGCGTCGGGAGTCGCCGAAGCATTGATTTGCCACTCCGACTCTTCCTCGTGGCTGCGTCCCCACGACTCATCGTCACCCAAGGCGGGATACGCCACGCTATCGATGAGTTGGTAGGTCGAGCCAGTTCGCTTCGAGAAGAACAGTTCGCCGCCGGCGGCGTCGAGTGCGAAGTTTGAGTGCAGCGGACCTTCGCCGGCCTCTCCATCCATCCAAAGCACCAAGAACGTGCCATCGTCCACCGACTCGCCAGGAATCTGCCACTTGTTCGGTGCCGCGACATCATCAGACACATAGACGTTGCTTGAGAAAACCATTCCAGGCCCGAGGTTGTAGATCTCAATCCATGGGTCGTAGTCCCCATATTCATCGGCCAGAGTTGCCACGTTGACACTCATGAGTTCATTGAGTTGCAGGTCGCTGCGAGAGGAGAAGGTGTCCAAGTGGGCATTCATGAAGGCGGCTCGCTCCTGCACAAACGAAGTCAAGCCGTAGATCGTTCCCCCACCAGGACCGCCGCCGCCGCCAACATCGCTATCGAGGTTCTGCTCGAAGTCGCTGTTGCTGTACTGCTTGTTGCCGTCCGCGTACACATCGGCACGGATGAGGTCGGCGATCTCCGTGATGCGGGGATCGAACGAATCCACATCAAAGCCCTCTCGCAGAAAGCGAGCGAGGTGCCGCAGATAGGCGCGGCGATAATCATTAACCTCCCACAGCCGCTCCATGAGCGGGCGAGGCTCGGATCCATTGGGTGGAGATCCCGCAGGAAGCCACATCGCCTCCATCTCGCGAGCGTCTTCGTTTGGTGGCATGCCCATGCGGAAAGTCCCGAACGCCTCGTTGGCATCCCAGAAGATGTGCGTGAACAGACCAGTATCGTCGCGGTCATACACGTAGTAGTTGTGAGCCGACCCGTTGTAGGCATCGAGATTCACAAACAGACAATTGAGCGCGATTGCTTGAAGCATTCCGTCCACATCTGCAACAGGCTCGAGTACTGCCGGGCGATCGGCTACCGACGAGTTGTTGAGCAAATCGATGAACTCAACTAAGCCGCTGTAGTCCCAGTCGGTCTCGTTCGTCTCCAATTCGTAGGTGTTCCAGTACGATTCTGGATTACTGTCGATCCAAGCGAGGTTTGAACCAAAGCCAGACCCACCAGTTGACTCGCACTTGTAGAGGTTGCCGTCTTCGCCATCCCCGAAGTTGCGCTGCACAAAGTCCTTGTTCACCTGCTCTACGGCAGAGTAGAGGCCCCAGTACTCATCGTTAATGTAGAGCCGGCAATGGACGACTCGGCAAGCCGGGGCATAGGCCGACACGAACTCGTGAAAGAGTTTCTCCCGCATCATCGTGGGATCTTTGAATGAGTTATTCAGGTTGAGTTTTTTGAGCCCATCGAAGTTGAGATCGGGGTTGTCCTCATCGTACTCGTCGAAGTCGAATTTGAACGACTTCTTGACGGGAAGGCTAAAGGACGAGTTGCCCTTCATCCGAACGCCGCAGGGGTCGATCACGGTGTCGCCGCTCTCGAACCGGCAGGAAAAGTAGGGGTCGTCCGGGTCGCTCGCGTGCGAATCTTCGAGCGTGTTGAACCAGTCTGGGTCATCGAACCAGATCCGGATCTCCTGAACGACTGAGTCGTCGAAGAAATCGTCTCCAGGATCGGCGGCCGCGGAAGCGGCGATCATCAAACCGGCAACAGCAGGTAAAAGGCGGCAAAAAATGTGATGCATGCATCTCTCCTCGGGACATCGGCCCGTGGTATCCCTCACACCACCAGAACACAGCGGCCCCACCAAGAAGCCACGGACATTTCTACGGCCATTGTCAAGCGAGGAATCCCCCGAGACAACTGATTATTACTCACTTTGGCAAAGGGGCCCGGTAGTAACTTCGCTCAAACGCTGATTCGGCTGACCTCGCGGTCTGGGATCACGGCAGGCAGGTGCAATTCCCGCCATCGCAGCCAAAGGCCTCGCAGTTGCAGTAGATGGACATTCCGTTCCAGAGATACGTCCCCTCATCGCACATCCCGCCACCAATCCAGCCTGCCGGAGCGGGCACGCCGTTGCCATTCGACCATAGTGCATGATGAAGTTTCTCATTCACCAAGCGAATGCTGATCGACAAAACTGCAGTTTGCCTCGTAGGTGCTGATTACAAAGCAGCCAGAACTCAATCAGAGCGGCAATCTCGCATCCGGCTCGTGCGCGCGGCGGAGGACCGTCTCGTCGCCATCCCACACGACTGTCGTGTCCTTGCCGTAGTACCAGATGTACCGCAGCCGATCCCATCCAGCTTCGCCGTTGCTGTAAAAGACCGTGATGTACCGGCCCTGCTGATCGGGATCGTGCATCGTGTGCAGGAATGACTGGCCTGGCTTGTCCCATCGCTTCCCTGCCACGGTAAAGGCGCCGTCTTCGATCACAATCGTGTCATCTGCGCGGGCAATCTGGTCTGCATGAGCTGCGATCGACTCGGGCCCGATAAGGAGAACACTCTCACCCGGCTTGACCTCGGCCATCCACGCAGTCACATCCTCCGCCGTCGGCATCGGCTCATCGACCTGCACCGATGCGCCACTGCCAAGTGTGCCAGCGATCGTCGGACTTGTTTGTTCGTGTGGCAAGACGCGGTAGTAGCGGCACTCGGGATCAATCTCAATCCAGACACCGTCATCGCTTCGAACGGCTTCCAGCGACTGCGGCGGCTTGGCCGTGAGTGTTGCGGTAGTCATTGGAACAGTATGCGATCGAACCCACGTGTCGAAGAACGGGTCAAGCCAACCATCCGGCCTATCGCTGTAGACACTTTCGGCGGCGTGTTGAATCTCGTCCCAGCCAATTCGCTCACCCTGGTGCATCCGCGTCAAGGAGCGAAGCGCCTGCCAAATCGCGCTGTCGGCGTGGGACTCCGGGCCGGGGCCATCATCCAGCACATCTTCCAACATCATGAACACAAAGGCTCCCTTGTCGTAGCCGACGAACCGGTCGGGGCCACCGCCTGAAGGGTCAGCGCTACCGAAGTCACCGAGAGGACCGTTATCGAGTGCAGGATCGAGCGAGACCTTGTTGAGCAGTCCACGCCGATAGGTACGCGCCGCGTCTGGGCCATCCTCAAGCGCGCGGCGCCCGTAATTCGTGCAGTAGCTCGTCAACGCCTCGCACCAGTTGCCGTCTTCGGGATCGACGTACACGCCGTTCCCCCACCACGAGTGCAGCATTTCATGATCGAGGTAGCCAGGCTTGAGCGAGCGAGGCGCCATGCCGACAACGCGCGGGCCGAGCACCGTGAACCCCGGAAACGCAAATCCCGATGAGAAGAAGTTCTCGATGATGGCGAAACGCTGGTACGGGTACGCCCCAACGAGCGGCGTGTACATCTCCAAGTAATCCCCCGCTGCGTCCAGGTAGTAGGCCGCCTTGTCCGCGTGCTCCTCCGGTAGATGGACCGTCACTTCGACTGGGCCATAGTCGGTCTCAACGACGCGGCCTGAAACAAGATGTCGATTGCCGACAACGGCCATGCCGTCCACAGGTCGCGGTGTGTCGTACGACCAACAAGGTGTCTCCAGGCCACACGATGATGCAGGATTGCCCGATGCGACGACGGTCCAGCCTTCGATCGGCTTGATTGTGATCTCCATCTCGCGAAGTTGCGTGATGCCCTTCTCATCAACCGGCTGCGGATACCAGTTGCTGCCATCGGAGAGAAATATGCCGTCTTCACCAGCGTGCGCGTTAACCGAGAAGTTGTGGATCTGTCCAACCTTCTCTCCGGCCTCGACATCCTCCCGGAAGGTGCCAGACCAGAACATTTCAACCGATGCGCCGGCGGGAATATCCTTCACAACGCCGCTGCTGGATGGCTTTCGTTCGGCGCCATTCACATGAACACGGTGAATGCGAGCGGCAGGATTGAGTTCATACTGTAGGTTGCCTCCCTTACGCACTGTGATCGCGGTAGCACCTTCAACGAGGCCCGTCGCTGGATCGATCGAGACATCGAGGCGCTGGTGTTCGACATTGAGCCCGGCACAAAGAGCAACGACACACATAACACACTGCATGAAGAGAGTTCCTGTTTGAGGTGTGAAGTGTATCGGGTGCGCTAAAGTCCACCACCTTCAGGCGCTTCTCCCTCAGAATCGCAGAATCTTTCCCTGCTGCGTCTGGTCTGTTCGGAGATCAGATGGGCTCAAGGCGGGCGGTGAAGTGCCGGAGCACAGGCGGCGAGTCGAGCATTTTCATGCCTCGGAGTTGGTCTCGGTTGGCGTAGACCCGCAGCAATACCTCCGCTACGTAGTCGACGTGGCTCTGCGTGTATACCCGCCGCGGAAAGGCCAGTCGAACAAGTTCTCGCGGAGCGGCCTGCTCGGTGCCGTCGGGCTGCTGCCCGAACATGACCGATCCAATCTCGCAGCCACGGATGCCGCCCTCAAGATAGATTGCGACCGCCAGCGACCATCCTGGGTACTCGTTCCATGGAATGTGCGGAAGCATCTTCCCAGCGTCCAAATACAGCGCGTGTCCCCCCGGGGGCGTAATCATGGGAATACCAACTTCCGCCAAGCGATCTGCGAGGTAGGCGATGCTCCGGATGCGATACCGAAGGTAGTCCTCTTCGAGCGCCTCGTAGAGCCCCACCGCGACCGCCTCAAGGTCGTATCCGGCAAGTCCCCCATACGTTGGAAAGCCCTCGGTCAAGATGAGCATGTTGCGGCACTGCACAACAACATCCATATCGTTCAGCGCCAGGAACCCGCCGATGTTCGCCATGCCGTCCTTCTTAGCGCTCATGGTGGCGCCGTCGACGAGCGAGAACATCTCACGCGCGATCTCGATTGGCGTTCGATCCTGCTGACCTTCCTCTCGCAAGTGAATAAACCAGGCATTCTCGGCAAATCGACATGCATCCAGGAAGAGTGGCACCTTGTGTCGATCACAGATTGCTCGCGCGGCCCGGATATTGCCGAGGCTCACAGGCTGCCCGCCGCCCGAATTGTTGGTCACGGTGATCATGACGAGCGGAACCCGACCGGGATTGCCCGAGAGCACCTCTTCGAGTTGCTCTAGATCTATGTTGCCCTTGAATGGATGATCGTCCTGATCCGCCGCCTCGCGGCACGGAATGTCCATCGCGACGCCCTCGCGATACTCGACATTTGCTCGCGTCGTATCGAAGTGCGTGTTGTTGATAACCAGATCACCTGGATTCACCATCGCGCGAAAGAGAATGCGCTCGGCGGCTCGACCCTGATGGGTCGGAATGACATGATCGAGACCGGTGATGTCCTTCACGGCAGCCTCGAATCGATAGAACGAATCGGCACCGGCGTACGTTTCGTCGCCCTGCATCATCATGCCCCACTGCCGCGCCGAGAGCGCCCCGGTCCCCGAATCCGTCAGTAGATCGATCAGCACATCCTCGCCGTGAACCGAGAATAGATTCCAGCCCGCCTCTCGGAGCGCAGTTTCTCGCCGCGCTCTTGTCGTACGCCGAAGCGGCTCCACAGTCTTGATGCGAAAGGGCTCGATGATGGTTTCGAACGTGCGGTCATCGACCATGTGGCGTGTCTCCAGAGACCACGCACTGTACCCGAGACCCCCACTTTGAAACAGGTTCGCGTCAGGTCGTCTGAGCGCTAACAGTCAGGTTGGCGATGGACGCGTCCTGACACAGCACCGCCGAGTCGCTCTCCTCCACCAACTGTCGCAGCGTGAGTTGCGCCAGTGCCGCCTCCAACTGGGCGATCGCCGTATCAATCTGCGAGTGCAGTGGACACAGTTGGTGCGAATGCTCCGACCGTCCAAGCGGACACCCTTCGATACGCTGCAGTGGTTCGATCACATTGACGATATCCAAGAGCGTCGTATTGGATGAGTCACACCCAATGACAAAGCCGCCGTAGCGACCCCGCTGCCCCTTCACCATGGCAGCCCGCCTGAGCAGATTGAGCACCTTGGAGGCGTACTGCGGCGGAATCCGCCCGACTTCACTGAGTTTGGCACACGTAGTCGGCATGCCATCCGCCTCAGTCAGAAGAATCATCATTCGAAGCGCATATTCAGAAGTCGCTGAAAGCATGTGGTGCCATCCCTCAACCACCGACAATCGGAGGTGGTAGTCAAGTATACAGGCGCGAACCCAATTGCGCTGATGTTGCAGAATTAGAACCGTGACTTTGTGGGCTCAGTGGTGATCGACGCTGATTTTGCCCTCTTCAGTGCGTCGAAACTGGACCGACGATCCCGCCGGCATGTCGGATTCCTCAGATATCAGCCCATCCGGCCATACCACCTCGATGGAAGCTCGATCCGCTTCGCCAAGGCCAAACAGGGGGTCGAGCATGTCCTGGGAGAGGTAGGCCGCCTGCCCGCCAACCTGCCGCATTTGAGTTCCCGCGGGCGTGGTCACTCGGACGATCGCCCCCAACGCCCGCGTATTTGGGCCGGGCTGCCGCAACTGAACGACAAGATGGTTGCCCGGCGATGCCGACGCGTTGCGAAGAAGCCGAGGCCTCCCCCCACACTCGACGGCAAGAAGATCGACAAGGCCGTCACCGTTGAAATCTGCCGAGGCGCCGCCGCGGCCAACAAGAGGAACCGCGATCGACTTACTGGCGGCCTCTCCAAGATCGAAGAAACCTTCATCGGAAATCTGCCGGAAGAGTTGCATGCGCTGGGGGCGAAGCTTGGTGGCATCGGCTTCGTCTTCCAACGTGTGGCCGTTGACAACCCACAGGTCGTCGAGGCCATCGTTGTCAAAGTCGGCAAACCCCGTCGACCATCCGACCATCTTCAGCGATACCTGACCAAGACCGAGCATCTCGGCGCTGTCCATGAAGAACATTCGACGGTTGCCCTCCTTGTCCTTCCAGTTCTCCGAGTGCATGTTCTCGAACGCCGCATTTTCCTGCGCAATCCAGTGCGTAACAAACAAGTCGAAGTCGTCGTCTTGGTCCATGTCACCAACGGCCATGCCCATCGCTCCGCGGTAGTCAGCCGCCAACGAAGACGCGCCAATATCCTTGAAGGTTCCATCGCCCTGATTCAAAAAGACTCCGTTGGCGGATACATCATTGGCAACGTAAAGGTCGATGTCTCCATCGAGGTCAAAGTCGAACGGCGCGGCGCCGAGGCTTCTGCCTGTCTTGTCATCGACGCCGGACGCCTCCGCAATATCCGAAAACGTGCCATCCCCGTTGTTGCGATAGAGCCGATTGGGCTGCGATTTGTATGAAGACGGATTGAGCGTAAAGGGCACCTCGGCCCCGTACTGTTTCTCTCGGCGGGCCAGATCATCTTCGCGATACTCGAAATCGACATAGTTGCACACATACAGATCAATCCACCCGTCGCTGTCCGCGTCGAACCAGGCGATTCCCGTTCCGAATCCGCCATCATCCACACCTGCCTCAGATGCAATGTCCACAAACGCACCGTCATCGTTTCGGTACAGTCGATTCTCGCCCCAAGCCGTGATGTACAGATCCAGATCGTCATCTCCGTCAAAGTCGGCCCAAGCTGCACCGTTTCCACGAATCGGTTTTGCAAGCCCTGCTTTCTCAGTCACATCGACAAAGTTGCCCGCACCATCGTTTCGATACAGACGCGACGAGCCCGCGCCGGGCTCTAAGGGAAGAGGCTCCAGAATGGACGCGGCAAAGTTGACAAGAAAGAGATCCTGGTCACCGTCGTCGTCGTAGTCGCCCCACGCCGCGCCGGAGCCCATGTCCTCAGGCAACACCGATCGCCGCGTATCGGGAAAGTGTTTGAACTCGATGCCCGAGCCGCCTGTCTCATCAACCAGTGAAATTGTGACCATATCGCTGGTGGTCTCTCTCGAGAGCACCGAGGTCAACCCGTCGATCGAACCATCTTCGCCGGGGGCCATTGGATCGCCGCGTTGCGTCAAGAGCACCACTGCGACAGCCGCCCCAACCGTCAACACTGCGGTCGGTGCTCCCCAGCGAAGCATGAGTGCGTGGCGTTTATTGAATCCGCGCTTGGACATCCTGAACCCTGATCACAACCTCGGTTTCTGAGATCGCGGTCACCGGACTTCGAACGTCGTCCTCGGTGCCGTACACACGGTCAAGAAACTCTGGGTTGGCCTTGCGGTACCACAGTACCGCCTTGACGCGAAGCGTTCCGGGATCGGCTGCGGAGACGGCAAACTGGTCAACTCGAACTCCCGGAGCCTCGCGAGGGTCGATGTCCAACCTCCCTCTCGCCATCGATGGACACACCAACTCGGCCTCAAATGTGTCGGTGACGCCGGGGTAGAGCGACCGCTTGTAGGAGGCCCCGACCAAATCCCAGAGGTTGTGGCGGTCAATCAACTCGCCTTTGCGGTCGAACCCATCGGCCTTGAAGAGCACTTGTGAATTCACTATTTGGTCGGTCGTTTCGTCAACACCGCCAGAGTGATACAGCAACTCACCCTGCTCATCCACTACAGAGAGTTCGATCCAACTCTCGATCATGTCGAGCGGGCCGGTTGGGAAGTCGTGTCCGGTCTTGTTGTTCGTCAGTAGCACCCGAATGTTGGCCTGTTCACCCGGCGCAATCGTTTCTGGGGCATCGATCGCGAGGCGAACAACGGGGCCATGGGTCCACTTGTCCGCTATTTCAGGGATCTCTGTCTGGCCGCGGAGCCACTTCTCTACTTCGCGGACCTGCTCCTCGCCCCCTTCGAGATTCTGCAGCGTCGGGATGTACTGATTGGCTCCACACATCCTGTGACCGCGGTGCATTCCATCAACGAGCGATCGGTTGTAATCGGTCGGGTCACCGGCGGCAGGATCGTTACTCGGCTGCAGCGGCATGTGGCACTCGCGGCATCCGATGGTGGTATCTGGACTGTCTTCGTGATACCAGCGCGAGTTCAACCAACTGTCGTATTGGTTCTGCCCCTGAACCTTGCCGATGTCGGTATTGACTTCGACATCGAGATACTGCTTGTGGCACGCGGCGCAGAACTCGGGAGTCTTGTAGAGCGGGCGGGAGTACTCGGTGATGTGGTGATTCGGATAGGTCCTGATCAGGAAGTCGCTGGTGAACTTGGCCACCGGATCGTCTTCGTGCAATTCGTAGAGATATCGCTCTGGCGGACGAATGGTGTAGTCGCCATTGCCCTGCACATCGGTCTGAACAATTGAGTGACACACCAGGCAGCTCGTCCCCTCATCAATTCCGATTGGGTTGCCCACCACGGCGGTGTGCGCATTCTTCGCACCAGCAAACAATGAAATCGGATCGTGGCAACCACCGCAGTACCGCGTTGCTTCTGCGCTGGTCTCGGCGACCATCAACTCTTGCACGTCTTGAAACATCATGTCAAGCGATGAGTACCGGTGCGCGCTCGGGAGCCACTCTTTGTAGATCTCCTGATGGCAGCCACTTGTGCCGCAACCAGCCGATCCGCCGAGAAGGCGTGGGTCGATCGCACTCTGCTCTCGCACATGGGCCGACTCTTCCTGCAGGACCATTTCGATCGCCGATTGCTCGGACTGGTCGGCCTCGGCGTGCGCTGCCCCCTGCCGCAATCTTGCAAAGAGGCCCATCGGATCCCGCTGAGTTTCCTTGAGTGACGCGTGAAAAAGACGTCGCTTCGCTTGAGGCAGTGCAGCCTCAACACGATCAGTGACACTCTCCTGCCAATCTGTATTTTCGATGCGTGCCAAGCTTGGCGCAAAGGGACGATCCTCGCCGTACCGCCAGTTGTACGTTTCGTCGAACGCTGTCTGAAGTACTGGCGACTCGTAGCTGGCCTCCCATCCGAGCCCCACCAGCACGAACAGCGCACACACCGCGGCCGACCACCCGTAGTACGATCGCCGCGCCGCCGCCAATGCTCTGCGGGACGCTTCCTTGTTGACTCGGCGAATGACCACCATGGCTACATGGACAACGATGAAGATGGCCATGCCGATGCCGGTGACCAAGTGGACGAGATCCCACGTCAGCCCGATTCTTGTTCCAAAGGCGCCTTGCCACGTCAGAACAACACCACTGACAAGGCATGCCAACAGCAGCGCTACTGCGATGTACCCCATGAGTTGGTAGTGGCTGAGGTTGCCCTTGCGCCGGACAATCCAGTGCCGCCAGCAATACCACAGGACCGGCGCAATCATGGCGAGGCCGAGAATGGTGTGCAGCAGGACGTTGAACTGATTGAAGGGGCTGAAGGGCAACAGCAGAATTGCCAATCCGGTCAACGACTCATAGAGGAGCAGTCCGCTGGCAACCTTCGTCAGTTTCGATCGCCATTCAGATACTGCGTCAACGCCGCCGCCCCGGGGGCGATTCCCCGATGAAGTGTGATCGCTAACCTGATATTCCATCAACCGTTTCCTCGCCAGTGACTTACCGGACACAACAGCATCGGTCCAGATAGGCCTGATATCAAGACCAGTTTATCGGTATTTTGTCTGTTTAAGTCCAATCTCCGAGAAGCCATTCTGGACCAGGCGGCCGCAGCCCAGCGATGGCCGCCGCGAACCCCAAACCCCACTGGATAAAGCCTGAACGCCCACCAACAGCAATGCCCGATGCCGCTATCCAACCGATACTTTGTCTAATTGCGTCTATTTGTCGCTATTTCTTGTCTTATTGCCCGCTTCTTCGCACTTGTTTCGCCTTTGACAAATTGCTCCACAGGCAAAAATGAGCCCACAAGGCGGCGATGCCCTAGCGGATAGGCGATGTGGCTCAATTGCGTCGAATTCGCATGCTTATGCGGCGATCTTCGTCCAATTGCCGCCATTTGTCTGGTATAGGCTCGAACATACGGCATTTTGCTGAAAATGCGACGGCCCCCCTCGGCGGCACGACCGTGATCTGCTCATCACACCGACGCTGCCCAGGCCCACCAGAGCACTGCAGCCTGCACGAGCGCGTAGATCAAGCCGTCCAGGATGCATGTCGCGATAAATCGCGGCTGCTTTCCAAGAAACAGGTCATTGGGCAATCCGCCGAGGCAATAGGCGGCTCCGCCCAGAATGAGTGCCGGCACAAATATCTGGCAGCCTTCGCAGACCACGGCACCTCCTGAGCGGGCTAAGCCAATCGCCACCGCGATCCCAAATGCCACGATGCAGTTGATAGCGAGCGACCCCAGCAGGTTGCGAGCAAAGGTGGGGCGTAAACCCAGAATGTTGATCGCCGAGACCTGCAACAAAGTCGTCCTCGCTTGGCAGCAGGCGAATGTCCTTTCCGTACCAACCCAGAAACATCCAGATGATGGCAGAGGCAATCCACACGGCACACCCAGCAAGTGATCGCGGGCAAGATGAGTGATACGGCCATCAGTTTCTCCTTTTGCAGCAGCGCCTCCCCGCTGAAGCCTCGAGTCAAGTGCGATAGCGACATCTAGATTGGCCACCCTTGACCGACAACCGCGCACGTGTCAGCATCCCTAGCTCATGACGCTCCAAGTACCAACACAGCCCGGCCGAACACTCATCGCGATGACCGGCTCGCTCTCGATGATCTTTCTGGATGCCACCGTCGTCGGTGTGGCACTCCCCACCATGCAGGCGCAACTCGAGCTGACAACCGCTACGGCCGCGTGGATCCCGAATGCGTTTCTCCTTGCCCTCGCCTCGACTCTGGCCATCGGCGGCCGCCTTGCGGATCGGTTCGGGCGACTCGGCGTATTTCGAATTGCCTTGCTGCTATTTGCGGGCGGTTCGATCGCCTGTGCATTCGCAACCGGCGCAACTTCAATCATCGCCGCACGCGCGATCCAAGGCATCGCCGCAGGACTCATGCAACCAGCATCCACCGCCATAGTCATCGGCGTCTTTCCGGAAGGAAAACGCGGCCGCGCCATGGCAACCTACTTCGGCGTAGCGCTCTTGTTTCTCATGGCGGGCCCGCTCATCGGAGGCCTCATCCTCAAGTACGCGGACTGGTCATGGATCTTCCTGCTCAACATCCCGGTGGCTGTAGCAGCGCTGCTCCTGAGCATCAAACTTGGACTTCCACCCCGAACCATGGCACGGCGGGGGCTCGACATCCTCGGAGCGGTGCTCCTTATCACTGGTCTTCCTGCACTTGTACTCGGACTCGAATGGCTCGGTCACCCACCGGACGACGCCACATGGCTTCCCGGCACACTGGCTGGCACCGGCGGCCTTCTCGTATTTGCGTGCATCCGCCATGCCGCGAAGGCCAAGCGGCCACTCTTGAACGTTCGCCTAATTTCATCACGCATCATGCTTGGACAGGCTGTGGTGCTCGCCCTGGTGTCGCTGATCATGTCGGCACAAGCCATCTACGGCGCGATCTACCTGCAAGAAGTCTTCGCATTCACTCCGCTGCAGGCCGGCCTCGGCAGCATGCCCCTGCTCATTCCGGTTGTGCTCGTCATCCACTCCGCAGGCCGCATGTACGACGAAATCGGCGTCGCGCGTCCGGTGATCGGCGGGTTGATCATCACGCTAATCGGTTTGGGTATTGAAGTACTCGCCATTTGGTGGGGCTCCTATGTCGTACTTGCAATCGGCATGGTTTTCGTTGGCGGCGGATCAACCTTTGCCTCGACGCCAGCAAATACAGATGTCCTCTCTCGCGCACCTTCTGATCAGCGAGGAGAGGTCTCTGGGCTCGTACAGACCATGCGGCAACTCGGTAGTAGTATCGGCATCGTCGTTTGCGTTCTGGCAATCGGCTGGACCGTTCGCGGCAGCATGCCGTCACAACTTCCCGCCGGCAAGACCGGCGTCGCCGCGCATCGTGCACTCGAAGGTGATGTGGCCGCACTTCGAACATTGGAAAAGGACGATCCAGCGCTTGCCGAAACGCTCGTCAATGCCAGGCGATCGGGCATGGCTTCGGCGTTCATCGTGCAAGGGATCGCGGCTGCTATCGCATTGGTCATTGCTCAAGCGACCATCAGACCAACAAAAGGGAATGCGTCAACCGGCGCGTGAACCCACTGAGAAACGATCACGCGGTTACAAAATCGAATCCAGCCTCTTGCAACTGGCGATCAACCTGCGGCGCCCACCCTCGATTCGCGGCGGGACTTGCAGGGCTTGGATGAAGGATTTGATGAATCGGCAGATCGACGCCCTCGAGCGCCTTTGCAGCACGCTTCCTCGCAAATGCCCCGACACCAATAATCGACTTGGGCTTCAGAATCTGAACAACCTCCCGGACGGCGGCATCACATGCCGGTTCTAAAACTTGGCGCGACTCGAGCGGCAACTTGTCTGGCGTTCGGTTACGGCCCCCCTCTTCCATGAAGCAGAGCGGACACCAGTTCCATACGAAGAATGTGCGAAAAAACGCATCGGCTGTGACGAATCGTTCTTCGGCCCAACTCCACAGCCGCCGGCCACTCACCTCGCTCCGCGGGCACTCAAACCCCAGTACTGGCCGCTTCGGGTGCTCGTTCGCCGGACGATCGACTGGCTCATCGATCCCTAGAAAGCTCCGCACATGATCAACTTCGCCGAAGGGGACGCCCGTTTGTGCCATTCCCCACGGGCCTGGATTCATCCCGAGGAGCACCGCGTCAACACCAGACTTCGCCAATGAGCAGTACGCCTCATGAGAACGCCTCGCATACACCGTCGGGTCCAGCACATGCGTCACATCACAACCCGGATCAAGATCGCCAAGTTGTTCTGAAAGACGAGTTGAGACTCCAGCCAGCGATTCGCCCGCGCTCATTTGGAGTGTTCCTCATCATCCTCTTTAAAGATCGTCGGCCGCGTGATCGAGATCGATGGGATCCGAAATGCTGCAATCCCCAGGAGCTCGCGATGAGCGATCGCACGGCGCATGACAAATTCGGCCCAAAGCGTCGCACCGGCAAAGACCAGAACCGATCCGAACAGGAACCAAGTGCCACCACCGATCTGAAGTGGAACAAAGTTGGCCTGCTCCGAGAGGTACAGCACCATGGCAAGCGAGAATACATCGAGCATGCTCCACTCGGCTGTGTACTTGGTCATCAAGTAACAGCGCCGCCGCCAACGATGGGGAAGCGGAACATACAGCGTCGTCATGAGCAGCACCATCACCATTGCAGGGGCGATGACCAGAAACACCATCATGATGGTTGCAAACAAGCGAAGTCCATCACGGAATAGAAACGAAATGCCTTCGTGCAGCGACCATATGTTGCTCGCCATGCCGAATTGATCAACCTGAAACATCGGCTTGGAGAATGCCAGAAAGATCCCCATAACAGCTCCTATCGCCAACACTGTCGCCACGATGCCTTGCCAGCCTGCAAAGACAATGAGCGGCCGCACATGATCCGCCGGCAAGCAGTCATCGGGAACAGACCGCCGACACAGTTCGTGCAGAATCGCGCCAGAAACCATGCTCAGCATGATGGCGACGAGAAAGCAGTACAAGCCGTAATGCACCGAAACGCCGACGAAGCCCTGCTTACTCAGCACGAGCAGTATGAGCAGCGATACGAAGACATCGAGCAGGCTCCAGCGGCCAAGATGCCCGAGTACAGAGAGCAGCCGCTCCCGTCCTTGCTGCGTCATGGGCTTCGCCAAACTCACCGTCGCAAGTGTCAATTTAATCGGGGGGAACAGGACGGAGAACCCAACCACAAGAATGACCAAGGGATACAAGCCATGCTGCCAGAGCAATTGAATCACAAGCAGGATCGAGTACGGCCCCGCGAGGCTCCGAAGAAGCGCGGAGTCAATTTGGAGAAACGGAACGCCGGGTAACAACGCTATCAGGTTGAGAACCGCAGAAACCGCAAGCATCATCGGGACAAGGATGCGGGCCCAGAGCGGCAGATCTGAAATGAACCTACTCCGGTCGGATTTCACACCAACGCTTCCACCCATAAGACCATCGCTCCCGCCAGTATCCGAAGCAGTCGCTTCGCCATTACTGTCTTCTCCGCACAAGATATCCCAAGGAAGGCCGCTACGGGTGGCCGCCGACTAACCCCCTCACTTCAGCGCCCCCTCGCTTCAGCGGTAGTATCCTGACCCTGCTGACCGGTCCCCTGAAGCGACGCAGAATGGAGAACAGGCAATGAACGCACCAGCCACAAAGATGCCCCCACCTCGACTCTACGCCGGCGATGGCGATCGGTTGATGGAAGCTGATCGGCGGAGCGACCGCATCATCATTCTTCCCTCTGGCGATCCACGTGAATCCACGATTGGTGGTGGCGAGATTCGCATTCAATGGGGGCAGAGCCTTCTCCGTGACGTGCTCGCCGGGCGATATCGCACAGTCATTTGCGGCATCAATGATGTTGACAACACCCATGGCATCGTCGGAACACTTCTTGAGATGGTGACCACGAGCCAGTGGACCGTCGAATCGGCAACTTCCTATGCGCGCGTCTTCCAAGAGTCAGCCTCGTTGCACGGACGAGGCGACCGTGAACCCTACGTACTGAAGTTCGACCTTGACAGCCTTCTTGTCTTCGCGATCCTCAGACCTCGCGGCAAAGACTGCTTCACGCTGGAAGACTTTGATCGGGGTTTCCGCACGGTGTCCAAGATGCTCAGCGGCCGACACGACCGTCAACCCGTTGCCAGCGTTTCATTCCTCGGCGCCACATCAAACAGGCTGATCGACGAGCACGGCGAAGAGCCGCCGTTCGAGTTTGTGCTTCGGTCGATGTACAACGCTGGATACCGCGGCGACGTCTACCCCTCGCTGCCGATGTGGCAGAAGGCTCCGACCGGCGCATTTGCCACCTATCCATTCCCCGAGAGCCTTGATCGCATGCGAGAGGGATCGTCCTGATCGGATCATTCCTCGCCCAGCACCCGCCGGGCCTGGCCCGAATCAATCGCCGCGAGAAAAAAGAGCGGAAGTAGCTGCAGCACGGCAGCGACCGCATAGGCACTCTGAAATGTGAGATACGCCTCAATCTGCGCAGTCAGCCCCTGCCCAAGAATTCTTGAGAGGTTGAGCATTGCCATGTAGGCAGTGAATTGCGTCGCGGCAACCAAGGGCCAGGACACCTTCATGCACAATGCAAAGATCGACACATACAACGCGCCGGAGAGCAGCGAGTCGAACACCATCGTCCCGATGATGAAGGTGTCAGCGCTCCACAGATCGCGGGCATCGGCAAAGACGAGGTAACTCAGCGCCAAGCCGCAGCCGGCGAGCACTGCCATTCGGCGAGGTCCGACACGGTCGGCAAGCAGTCCGCCGAGAATCGATCCGCCAAGACCAGCCCAGGTCGTGATGCCTGACCAAGTCGCTTGCTTCTCGACGCCCCATCCGAGTTCCTCTACGACCAGTACGGTCGAGAAGCCGGTGAGGAATCCACTCGGGATACTGATCAGCACTGCAACCGCTGCAAGAGCGAGTGTCGAACGAAGTGAAAACGCTCGCTTGAGTCGAACGACAACCGTCCACATTGAGTCTGCCGGGACCGGCGCATCTGGCGCCGAGCCACCAGTCGTCCACGGCAGGAGCCGCTCTCCTCTTCGCTCCCTCAGTAGCAGCGGCGCCAGCATGACACCGGCGACAACGACCGCAATCACAACGAACCCGACGCGAAGTCCCATGACTGCGACCACGGTGCCCATCCCAGCGCCGCCGATCGCATTCCCCATGTATGAACTGCCATACATGAAGCCGTTGACGCGACCCCGCTCTTCCTCTCGGAGGAGATCAACTGCCAGCGCATCAACCGCAACATCCTGCATCGCTGCGCAGGCACTCATCATGAATAGACCAGCGACAAGCCACCGCTCATGCTCCAGAGGGTCAGGCCCAAATGCCAGTAGGAGTAGCGAGAGAATCATCCCGGCCTGGGCAGCAAGAATCCAAGGCCGCCGCCGACCCATCGGCGCAAAGCCAAATCGATCGATGACCGGACCGGCGATCCACTTGAACGCCCACGGTAGGGTCACTGTGGCAAGGAGCGCTCCGATCTCGCCGGGTGTACGACCGTTGTCCGCCAGAACGGCGGCCAACGTGATGAACATGAATCCGTATGGAAGTCCCTGAGCGAAATACAGGCCGCATAGGGTAAGCAGCCGATAGCCAGGGCGATCCGTCAGCGTCCACGGCTTGCCGGTGGGTTCAGCCGGCCGCGGCATCGGCGAACATCGCCTCAATCTGCCCGGCAATGTGGTCAACCGACATCTTGTCGAACACCCATTCGCGGCCAGCTCGCCCCATGTCCGCCAGACGATCTCGGTCAGACAACAGCGGCGCGATTCCTTCAACAATGGCATCTGCCGATTGCTCGACCGCGATACCTCCGCCGCTCTCCACGATCTCTCGCCACGTATCGACCAGTTTCGTAGTCATCACCGGTGTGCCGCAGGCCAACGCCTCGAACTGAACAAAGCCGAAGTTCTCCTGGCTGCTCGGAAGCACAAAGAGATCGCATGCCTCATACAGTGACCACTTCTCGTCGCCACCAATGTGGCCGGTGAAATGAGTGCGGTCCGCGACGCCAACCGACTTCGCCAACGCCTTGAGCGAGTCGACATAGTCGGGTTCACCCGGACCGGCAAGGAAAAGTTGCAGATCACTGTTTGCTTCAACAAGTCGAGGCATCGCTCGAAGAAGGTGTTCGATCCCCTTCTTGACATGCAGTCGGCTGAGAAAGAGCAGGTGTGGGCCGGGCTCCCGAAGATTGGGCCATCGGGCCTCGGCTGGGCCGCGGCCACGAAGCGTTTCGAAGTCCGTCAGATCCATGAGGTTTGGGATGACCCGCGGATGCCCCTTTGGAAACCACTTGTGTGACTGCGCACGCTCGCCCTCAGCGGTGCACTGGACATAGGCGGCTCCCTCGAGAACCTTCCGACCACCCATGTTCAGGTACATGCGTTTCTTGAAACCCTTTTGCGTCATGTTCCAATCGTCAAGCATGCCCCGGAGCGTCACGACATACGGCACGCCCGCCTTCCTCGCCAATCTTGAAATCTGAATATTGGCCCGCTCCCACACGCCATGAAGTTGCAACACATCCGCAGAAGCAATCGCGTCTCTCAACTCATTGAGTTGCCCTGGCATGTACAACCGGCCGGGCAGCGACGGTGGTGGTACCTGAAGAACTTTGGGACCGCCCTCGCTGCCGTCGATCCAGCCAGCAGGCACGTCCTTGGTCACTGTTGTTGCAACGGTGACGTCATGCCCGCGGCGGTGCAGAATTCTGCATAGATCAACAACCGCTCGCGGCGGACCGCCGTAGACAAAATCGATTCGATGGAGGTATTCAACGATTCGCATGACTGCGAAGAATAGCAGCCAATCCGCGGGACAACGGTAGCTCTGGGTGGGACACCCTTGCCTTGAACCCTACAAACACTCGCCCCAACTTGAAATAACATCGAGGATGTCGTCGGTGCCCACGATGTCATCGCCGTTGAGATCGCCAAGACATCCTGGAACACATGGCCCCCACCCATCTATAACAACCAACAGGTCTATGACATCGACATATCCGGAACCGTTGAGATCGGCGGGGCACCCACACGTCAACTCAATGATGGAGCCGCCGAGATCCGACCATGCCCCCACGATATTGTCCGGTTCGTTGCCGCACAGCGTGCTGGAGGACACAAAGAGACTGCCTCCATCATTCAAGATGCCGCCCCCCGAGACCGCGTCGTTCGAGTAAATCCAACCACTTTCAACGACCACAAATCCCCCGGCGTTTGCAAGGCCGCCGCCGAGGGTGGCCTCACAACGACGGATGCGCGTACTGACCATCTCCAGCGAACCGTCTGCAATGAAGGCTCCGCCGCCGTCCTCTTCCGAAATGCAATCCGCCATCTCGCTAACCTCAAAGACCGCCTCGCAATCATCGAAGTACACGCCACCGCCCATTTGGGCCGCGCCGTCAACGAAATAGGCGTTTTCACATGTGATGTCCGCGTCCTGGGCGTACACAATTCCGCCAAACTGCGTCGCTGTTCCGCCAGACAGCTTCGTGTCTCGCATGGTCAGATCGCCACCGGAGACCGACACCAACCCACCAAAATCTGCCGACCCACCAGTCAGGTGGCATTCGCTCAATGTCACACTCGCCTGCTCTGCGACCAGGCAACCGCCACGCCGCAGCCCATCTGATCCTTCTTGACCATCCCCGCCAATAATTCCAATCCGCTCAAACTCGACCTCACTACCGGGCAGGCACTGCACCGCGCCTTCAGGGTATGACGAGAGGTTGAGGAACGAATACTCGGGGTCCCACCCAGTCATCGTCAATCCGCTCGTGGCAATCTCGACCCGGCCATCGTGCACGCCCTGCATCAGACGAATAGCGGCGTCATCGACATCAAGTGCGGCGTCTGCGAGTACATCAACATCTCCAGGAACCGCCTGATCCACCTTCCCGGCCGCCGCACGCACAATTTGCTCCCAGATCAAACCACAGAAGTAATCGGCCCCCGCGTCGGTATCGAAGTGAACGCCGTTCACCTGCAGGTAGATTCCGCGATTCATTTCGTAGTGTCCACCCAAGGCCATGAGGTTGATGAATCCCACGTCTTCCCGCGACTCGGCAATCTCATACATGGCCTGCGCTGCTTCGAAGAACCTGTCAATTGATCCAGTCTGCCATGGAGATACGAGCAAAAACATCGGATCGGCCGCGGGGTCAACCGCCAGTGCAGCACTCCGGTATCGATCCACAATGCCGAGAATATGGGCCTTGTAATTCACGAGCACACTCTCATGCTCCGACGTACTCATGTTCTGCCCAAGTAAGATCATGAAGAGATTGGGTTCTCTTGTCGCCGCAAGATAATCCTCGATCGCCTGCTGGTCGCAGTGGCCGCTCGAAGCAAGATGATCTTCGGCGGTAAAGCCTCCCTCGGCCACTGCGTCTATCTGCAAACCCGGCACATCCGTTCGCCACAGCACTTGCGTAACGTAGAAGAACCGCTTGTCAGGTTCGCAGTTTTGCGGACACGGGTATGGCCCGCCGTTGCCTTCTGAAAGCCAGCCTTGCGGCGGTTGGACGACCGCCGACACTTCACCCGAACCATCCGGAACATCGACCTCTACCCAATCAATCCAAGGTCGTTCCGCATCGGGATCAAATGGCCAGAACTCGGTAAACGGACCTTCCTCCCCTCCACGTCGCGCGTGATATCGCAGTCTCTGAATTCCTTCATCATCGTGGGCATAGATCAGCCGAGCCTTCATGGGCGCTCCAACCGCCCAATCGCCGCCAATGTATTCGTCAAGCCGCGTCAGACGAGCAACCACGTACTCGGACCAGTACTGCAAACCCGTGCCATCCGTGACGTAGTCCATGCCGTAGGTTGGTATAAACCCATCCTGCCCATTACTCCAGATTACAGGATCACTCGTCTGCGTATCAAAGATCTTCCGGGGGGTCACATCAACGCCAGTCGAATTGGACAGGATCTTGACACCTTCATTCACAGACACCGTGCCGGGAGCAACCCTTCCGACCCATTGGTCTGGGTTCCAAGTCCGCATCAACCCTCCGAGCATCCGCGGCTGGCTCTCCTTGACGCTGTTGGAATCGCCAATGATGAGCAAGCGGCAATCCTCGTGGATGATTCGCTGGGCCATCGGCTCGACGCCCTGACGAATCGGCGCGAACGGCAACTCCTCGCCGCCAATGGCAAACGCAGCGGCAATCAGGCTGACGGCTTGGGTGAGCATGTGGATCATCGGGACCGGACCCGTCAGTAGACCCCAATCTGAGGCAAGACGCAAGAAGTTGCTAGAGAAACGCTGCTCTTTGGCAGCAATTGAGGCCATTCAATCTCCGCAGTGGTACTATCGCGGCCATGGAATTCAACCCCAGCGACGGCGCCCCAAAAAGTGGCTTTGACCTACTTCCAGCGGGCGAATACGACATCGAGGTCATTGAAGCTGAAGAGCGAACGAGTCAGAAGGGCAACCAAATGATCGCTCTGACGCTTCTGGCGAAGCATCCAGATGGATACGACGCCCGAGTATGGGACTATCTCGTCTCGACTACAGCAGCCGTCTTCAAGATCAAGATGTTCTGTGACGCAACTGGACTGGAATCGCAATTCCAGGGCGGGCGGCTGACTGCCGAAGAGTGTGTTGGACGGAAGAGCCGAGCCAAGATCACCGTCGAAGAAGGTCGGGATGGCTTCAGCGATCGCAATAGCGTGGCCGAGTATCTCGATGGGCAGTCTTCTCCGAAACCAGCCGCCGGGATCGAAACTATGCCGTCGGAGGCAAACTCACAGCCCGCACCGGTCACCGACGAGCAGATTCCCTTCTGATCGATCGTTGATCGATGAAATCTACTCTGCGTCCGGGATGTCGATCTGCTCAAGCGTTGCGCGGTAACTTCGGCTGTTGCTAAAGCACAGCACGCCAAAGAGGAGCATGAAGAGCATCCAGAGAATGTTGACAAGCAGGGTCATAAACATGGGATGGGGAAGATACCAACCAGTTCCCAGCTCCGCACTACGAATGCGGGCAAACCCTGTCACAATGTCATTTCGCCGAACTCAACGCACCCTATGACCGACCGCCGAAGCCTGATGCCGAACATGTACCTGCCTGAGCCCCAACTCGGACCGGTAAAGCGCATCCTCTTCAAATTGGTCTGGCCCCTCATCCGGTGGTTCACCAAGCTAAAGTGGGCCGACCGTTCGTACGGCGGAGGCGTCGCTCGTGAAGCAGACGGGGAACTCGAACAGGGCTGTCTCAATGCAGTTGGCATCTCGTGGCAAGTCAGCGATGAAGACCTCGCGAATATCCCCACGAGCGGCCCGGTCATCGTGGTGTCTAATCACCCCTTCGGTATGGCCGATGGGCTTTTGCAGGCACTACTCGTACGGAAAGTTCGGACCGACTACAAACAGTTCGTCAACGAAGTGCTGGAAGTCTTCCCGAACCTCAAGCCTCGCCACATCAGTGTCAGCATCATGGATGATGACCCGGCAAAGCAAGCAAATGCCGGACCCCTTCGCGAAGGGCTCGCGTGGCTCCGCGACGGACATGTCCTCGCCACGTTTCCCTCTGGAGCGGTCTCCCACCGAACTCGAGATTGCCCGAACATTGTTGACCCTCCTTGGAATCCAAGCATCGTGATGCTCGCCAAACGATCAAAGGCCACCGTCGTCCCAATGTATTTCGGTGGCCACAACGGTCGTCTGTTTCAGTGGGCCGGTCTCATTTCGGACCGACTGCGAACGGCGCTGATTCCACGCTGCTACGGATCTATGAGCGGTACATGCATTCGAACAGCCATTGGAAAACCAATTCCACCAGAAACAGTGGCTAACATCAAAGACCGAGAAGCGGCCATCGGCTACCTTCGTGAGCGGGTCTATATGCTCGCTGAACGTCATGACAAAGCCGTGAAACCAACCCCCTCTCCAACCCCGACTCCCTCCACGCCGACGCCATCACCTGGCGGCGAGTTGTTTGCCGCCGAAATCGCGGCGCTGCCGGAAGACAATCACTACTTCAAGAGCGGCAAGCTGAGCCTGCACATCGCGAAGGCGTGCGACATTCCGCTCATCCTCAAGGAAATCGGCCGTCTTCGGGAGGTCACGTTTCGGGCAGTGGGCGAGGGAAGCGGGAACGAAGTCGACCTAGACGAGTACGACCAGACCTACCGCCACCTCTTCATCTGGAATGAGCGGAGCCAGGAAATCGTCGGGGCCTACCGCCTCGGACTCAGCGATGAGATCCTTCCCGCCAAGGGAATCGATGGTTTCTACACGCGAACGCTGTTCGATTACGACGAGCGCATGATCACGCCGCTCGGCGACGTGATTGAACTTGGACGGTCCTTCATCCGGCCGGAGTATCAGCGTGAATTCAAGCCCCTCATGCTGCTGTGGCGAGGCATTTCCAACTTCGGAGCACAGCACCGACGCTACCGCCACTGCTTCGGCGTGGTCACCATGAGCAACGAGTACTCCGAACTCTCGAAGGCGATGATCACCCGGTTTCTAGAGCAGACCGAAATGGCGGACGGATATGAAGGTGTTGTCTCGGCAAAAACCCCTTGGGCCGCGCCGGATTCTGTCCAGAACAAAGCCGACACGCTCCTCTCTGGCTGCAAGACCATTGAGCAGGTCGACGAACTCGTCGCAGATATTGAGTCAGATCAGGAGGGCGTGCCAGTCCTCATTCGACAGTACCTCAAACTCAACGCAAAATTGCTTGCTCGATTCAATGTCGATCGATTGTTTGCCAATTGCATCGACGGGCTCATGCTCGTCGACTTCATGCAGGTCGATCGCCGCATTGCTCATTTCTATCTTGGGCAGGAACTTGCGACCGCATTCAGAACGCATCACGGCTTCGAACCATTCCCAAGCCGCCGCGAATCTCGGTGATTCGGCGGATGAGGCGCCTCAGACGCTGGCGTTACTCGATTGCGATACAGACCACCGCTGCTCAGCGAAGCGATCCGCCGCCGCGATGGTTGTATCTTGACCCCGATTTTGAAGCATCATCAGCCTGTTGATCTGCTTGCATTGATTCCGGCATCGCAGCAAACTCGACCCAATCGGGAATGAACGCAGATCGAACATCACTTGGTGCCGCGACCCGCAGCGCCTCAAGAGCAGGATTCTGTTCCTCCCAATCCACGGCGATGTTCTGTAAGAGCGGTTGGCCTGGAGACACAGCATTGACGCGACAGGGCATCTCATACTCCCACTGCTGAGACCACAGACGAACGATTCCCGTCGCAGCCGCGACGCTTGTCTGATCGGCCGGGCAACTCCACTTGAGCCCGATGCTCAACCTCCACTCACCATCTTGGGATTGGCGAAACAACGCTCCGGAATATTCAGGATGAATGCCGCATACAACCGGCGTGACGCCCTTTGACGAGGCCCCAGCAGCTTGGAGCGATGAAGGGCTCAACCAGAGAACCGCCGCCACAAACAGAACCACAGTACTGGTTCCCGCCATAATCAATTTCATTCGATGCCCGCCACACGACATGTACAGTGCCTCCTACAGAATCGAGGTTCGGCACACGGGCCGGACCTCGCTACGAATCAAATCGGCCTAGTGAAGGCCCGCCTTGCTGAAGCCCGTCATATTGGATGTACCTCATGAACACGGAAACCAGAACCATTCGGTCAGCCCGGTCAACACTGCTCGCCGTTGTGATCCTCACGACCCTCACAGTCTCGACAGCCGGATGCCGATCGCCCCAAGAGGGCTCCTTCGCTGGAATCTCGCCCGGAATGAGCCAAGAACAGGTGATCGACGTGCTCGGCCCCCCCTCGTCCCGCCTACACGCCGCTGATGACCGCCCAGAATCGCCGTGGTCTGTTCGGTGGCACTGGGGGGACACACTCGGCACACTCGCCACGACGGCAGCAATGCCCGATCAGCCTCCGCCGAACCGCGTATGGACTGTCTGGTTCGATTCCGATGGTCGCGTTCTCAGGGCCGCATCACCGATAGTCTCCCACGGTCAGGATGACGCCCCTTGGCTTCCACCATCGATTCCTCCTCGGTGATCTGGCCGGATTCCACGGCGGTTTCTTGGGATGGTTCAGGTAGAATGCGAAGTTCCCCAGCACACAGGGTTCCGCTATGACGACCACTCCCACAGACAGATTGACTACCGAGGTGACCGCAGAATCTATCCCGGACGTCCAAGGCCGATCTGACGAGCGACGCGTTGCTATCGATCGGGTTGGCGTGAAGGGGATTCGGTATCCGATCAGTGTCACCACCCGTGATGGCAATCAGGAATCTGTTGATGCCACGGTCAACATGTATGTATCTCTTGCAGACGACCGCAAGGGAACACACATGAGCCGCTTTCTGGAAATGCTCAATGACTACCGGGAAGGCATGTCGCCCAGTCGAATCATCGAACTCTGCCGCGGCATTCGAGAGGCACTCGACGCCGAGCGAGCACATGTCGAAATGGCATTCACCTACTTCATCAAGAAGTTTGCGCCTGCTACCGGACGGCCTGGCCTTATGGATTACGCCGTCCGAATGACGTGTGATTCATCGAGCCAAGGCGATGAGTTTGTACTGGGCGTCTCCGCTCCAGCGACGAGTCTCTGCCCGTGCTCCAAGGAGATCTCCAAGTATGGAGCGCACAACCAGCGGTGCGTCATCTCGGCCGACATTCGCATGAACCGTATGGTGTGGATCGAAGAACTCGTCGAACTCATTGAAGCATCGGCGAGCTGCCCGGTCTACAGCGTGCTGAAACGACCCGATGAAAAAGTAGTGACCGAACAAGCCTTCGAGAACCCGAAGTTTGTCGAAGACATCGTGCGCGATCTCGCCCATAGTCTGGACGCCGAAGCACGAATCGACTGGTATCGGATTCACAGCGAGAACTTCGAGTCGATCCACTCACACAACGCCTACGCGGAGTTGGAACAGACAAAAGTCCGCCAGAGCTAAGCGGCGATTAGATCACCAACCGCCGCCGTAGTAGCCACCACCACCACCGCCACCGTACATGTTGCCGGCATACGAGTTGTAGTAGGAGTTTGGTCCATATTGGGTGCGGTACTTGTAAGCCTTGAGGTCATTGGTCTGGTCAAACTTGTACTTCGTCCATGACTGATTCAAAAAGGCCTGGTGTTGCTTCTGCTGGGCGATCTTGAAGGCGGCGTACTCGTCGTCCTCCTTCTTCTCCGTCTCTTTCAACTGCTCAGTGTTCTTCTTGGAGACCTCGGCATTGCGGGCCTTCATCGCTTCGGCCTGCGACTTCTGTTGATCGCCCGACCAGCCGAGGTAGTCGTTGAACTTCTTCTGCTTGTGCAAGCAGTCGCTGAGATGCTCAACGTTCGCCATGGAAGACTGAAGTTTGTCCCATGTGCTACTGGCGAGATCGGTGTACGCCTTGATCTCGCCAGGGGTCGCATTCGTATTGCTACCCGACGGGGCCACCTGCTCATGTTGAATAGCGATCGCAAGCGCCTTGTCGAAACCCAATGCCATGTCGTGCTGAGTGTTTGACGAAGCTTCGCCACACGCCGCTGCCAGCCCTTGCTGCTGAACATAGCCACGAAGTGACTTCTCATGAGCGAGGGCATCAGCCAGTTTGCTGCTTGCGGCGCCGTTCATCGTCTCCAGTGCTCGCAATCGAACATCAAGATCGACAGGGGCCGCGTCAGACGCAGCCATGCCTTGACCAACAGCGGTCCCAGTCAAAGTCAGCGTCCCAAGCAGGGCCAGCGAGCACAAGGATCGAACAAACATGGTCATCTTCTCCTGAAGTCATCGAGGGGCCATACACCCATCGCGGGCGTGGTTTCAATGGACACCGGGCAAGTATAGGTGACCGAGAGGTGCCGCTGGGATATCGCCGAAATCCCCTGATACCCTGCCATGGTTTAGGAGTGGGCCAACGTGGAAGTGGCCCGCACAGAGGAGGACTCGCCAATGTCCACATGCACACTTTCCAGACGCGGCTCGGAGGCGCCAGCATCGCCCATTCGCGCTCTGGCCGGATTGGCCCGAGCCGCAGAGGCACGCGGCATCACGGTGCATGCCCTGAACATCGGCCAGCCAGATATTTCAACGCCGTCTGAAATGACGGAGGCTTATCGCAACTATCACGACGATGTTCTGGCCTACGCCCCCAGCGATGGCTTCGTGGATTTCAGACAAGACCTCGCCGTCTGGTATTCCGATCGTGGCGGCATTCACCGAGATATCGAAGCGGAGGATATTGTCGTCACCACTGGCGGTTCCGAGGCGCTGCTCTTCTCAATCGCATCGGTCACTGATCCAGGCGATGAAGTGCTCGTATGCGAGCCCTACTACACAAACTATGCGGGCTTCAGCCATCTCCTTGGCGTTGAAGTTTCGCCCGTCACACTCTCAGCATCGGATGGATTCCAAGTTCATCCCGCCGCCATCGCGGCTGCTATCACAGGAAAAACCCGCGCACTCATACTCCCCACGCCCGGCAATCCGACCGGAACAGTGCTGAGTAGAGATGTCCTTGAGGCCATCGCCAAGATCTGCGTCGAACGTGACATCTTCTTCATCTGCGATGAGGTCTATCGCGACTTCGTCTACGACGTTGAACCCGGAACACGGGCAGCTTCGCTGCTCGATATCCCGGCCGCGGACGAACACGCGATCATCATTGACTCCGTCTCAAAGCGGTACAGCGCTTGCGGCGCGAGAATTGGTTGGGTCATCACCAGAAATACGGAACTCCGCGAGGCCGCCCTTCGCTTTGCTCAGACACGGCTCTCACCAGCAAGTGTTGATCAATACGCGGCACACGCAGCACTCTCTGTTCCGGAGTCGTGGTTCCGGCAAGTCAACGCCGAGTATCAGAATCGTCGCGACATCCTCGTCGACGGGCTTCGCGGAATCGGTCTTGAAGTGCCGACACCCCAAGGTGCGTTCTACCTTGCCATCCCATTGCCTGTTGACGATGCCGACGCGTTCTGCCGCTGGCTTGTGAGCGATTTCGATCTTGACGGCGAAACCGTTTGCCTCGCTCCACTCGCCGGGTTCTACCGCACAGACGGGCTTGGCCTCAACGAGGTGCGTATGGCCTACTGCGTCAAAGAAGATGTACTTCGACGCAGCGTGAAGATTCTGGAGGCTGGCCTCATGGCGTGGAAGGCTCGGTAGTTGAATCAGCGCGAAGCCATACCTGCCCCTGATCGGTTGCAGCATCCCATCTTCCAGCCCTGACAATCGCCTCACCATCAGCCCCGCTGAGTAGCAGCATTCCGTCTCCAGTAGGAGAGTTGCCGAGCTTTGCCAGCCGGTGACCTTCGTCATCAAATACGTCGATGTCCCCACTCTCTGCGTTGGCATGCAACACAAGCATGGCGGTGCCGTCCGTGTTCCGAATGAACATTCGCCCGTGACCCTCCGGCCCCGAACCGAGCGTAATGACGGGGCGACCGTCCTCATTCACAATGACCAGCGACCCACCCATCAATTGCCGGGAAACGGTGTCCGATGCGGCTGCGCCGAGAAGTCCACCGACCAGCCCTGCGCTCAGCAGTAGCGGCACCATTCTCCGCCGAGTCCCGGATTCCAGACGGCAAACGCGATCTTGCAGGCTGTTCATACGATTGCTCCCTATCAAAGGCTGATCATCCTATGCCGGAGGATGATGCGTTCTCGAACAGGCTGCCCAGAAACACTGTCGCGACCAGTGCCGAGCGAGGTTTCGTCCCGATCGCACCGTCGATTCGAAGGCATATCCGCGAGATACGTCGAAAATCGATGGTGAGACCAGAGCGGAAGATCGCCGAGACAGGGCCGTCAGGGTTTCTTAGCGGTCTGTTCATGGAATCACGGCCGTTCACCGTATCATGGGGCCGGAAAAGGGTGCGGGCGTGTCGGAGCCAAGTGTGCGAGAACTGCCATCAAATGGAACGATTCAAGTGCGGTGGCGGCATCGCGTGTTGTCCTGCAATAACGCCTTCACGGCTGAGGGAGATTCGCTCGCTGAACTCTTTCCGGATGAAGCCGCGCCACACCGCGTTCTCTGTGTCATGGACGAGGGACTCGCCGCGGCGCAGCCAGACCTCCCCGCGAGCATCAATACATGGATCGATCGGCACGCCTCACGGCTTTCGGCGGCGGGCACTGTTCTCGTGCTCCCTGGTGGCGAAGGGGCCAAAAACGATCGAACTGTGTTCGACCAAACGGTCAGAGCCATTCATGACCGACGCATTTGCCGGCAGTCATTTGTCCTCGCCGTTGGCGGCGGCGCGATGCTCGACGCTGTCGGGCTCGCGGCCAGTACGGCCCACCGCGGCGTTCGGTTGATCCGACTCCCATCGACCACTTTAGGGCAGGCTGATGCGGGTGTTGGTGTCAAGAACGGTATCAATGCCTTCGGCGCCAAGAATCTCATCGGCACGTTTGCCCCGCCGTGGGCCGTCGTCAACGATGCCGAACTCCTACCGACGCTTACCGATCGGGACTGGCGAGCTGGCCTGAGCGAGTCACTCAAGGTAGCGCTGCTCAAGAGCCCTGACCTGCTCGACGATGTCGAGCAATCAGTCAAAGCACTCATGGCCCGTGATCTCAAAACGATGGAACGTATTGTGACTCGGACCGCCGATCTGCACGTCGCGCACATCGTTCAAGGCGGAGATCCATTTGAAATCCAACGAGCGAGGCCGCTCGACTTCGGCCATTGGTCGGCTCACCGGCTCGAGCAGATGACCGGGTTCCGCCTCTCGCATGGTGACGCCGTCGCAATCGGGCTTCTCATTGATCTGCAATACGCGGCCTTGAGTCTCGGCGGATCGTCCTCGCTCGTAAGCCGAGTCACTGACTGCCTTGCATCACTTGGGTTCCCATTGACGAGCGATGCCATGGGCGACGAAGATCGGCTCTTGGAAGGAATCGAGCGATTCAGGGAACATCTTGGTGGCATACTTGCGATCACCATGGTGACTGAGATCGGTACCTCCAGTGAGGTCTCGTCGATCGATCTCGATCAGATGCGACAGGCCATTCGCATGGTCCGAGGAAGATGCGAGAAGCGGCAGACCCGAGCGGGGTAGCATGGTCTCCATGAGTCATAAGCCACACTGCCCAATGTCCCCCACCGATGTAGTTGATGCCTACTTCCTCGAGAACCGCGCGAAGGTGCTCGACCTTGCGGCATTTCTCGATCGCCTCGAGCGTTCGGGCGGCGACGGCAGCGACTTTCGCATCGCCTGCCTCCGAGAGGCCATCGCAATCCTGACCGACGGTGATGGTGATCGAGCTCGGCGCATTCAACTCCTGCTCAGCGATCCGTCCAGTGAGCCAATCGCTGCAGCGCCGATGCAGGGCGCCTTCGGTGCGCCAAATCCGGATTTAGCGCCGTGAAATACATCGATCCTCACATCCACATGGTGTCCCGAACAACGGACGACTACCGCCGGATGGCGCAGGCAGGCTGCGTAGCGATCACCGAACCAGCCTTCTGGGCCGGCTTTGACCGGTGCAGTGTCGATGGATTCCGTGACTACTACCGGCAACTCACGGACACCGAGCCGAAACGAGCCGCGCAGTACGGAATTCAGCATCACTGCTGGCTGTGCATCAATCCAAAGGAAGCCGAGGACACTGGGTTTGCGAAGGAAGTGATGTCCATCATTCCGGACTTTCTCGATCGCCCAAATGTACTTGGCATTGGTGAGATCGGGCTGAACAAGAACAGCAAGAACGAGCTCGCTGTGCTGGAAGCGCATCTTGAACTTGCGAGCCAGCGGAACCAACTCGTACTTGTCCACACGCCACATCTTGAAGACAAACACAAGGGCACGCGTCTCATACTGGACGCGGTGAACAATGCTGGTCTCAACCCCGATCGCGTACTTATTGATCATGTTGAAGAACACACCGTCGGGCTGGTCCTCGACCGCGGATTCTGGGCCGGCATGACACTCTATCCGGACACCAAGTGCACGCCGCAGCGAGCGGTCGACATTCTCGAACAGTGGGGTACGGACCGAATCTGGATGAACTCTGCCGGCGACTGGGGCGATTCCGATCCATTGGCGGTTCCCAAGGCTCGCATGGAAATGAAACGCCGCCGCCACTCAACCGACATGATCGAGAAGGTGACGTTCGCCAACCCGGTTTCGTTCCTCGGACGATCTCCGAACTTTCGCGTCGAGGCCTGATGTGCAACCCGGATGGTGCACCAATGTGCTGCCAACTCGCTCGACCGATGATCTTGCTGACGCGCTGACAGCCATGACGACATGCATTCCGGCGGGCGCGCCCATCGGCTTGTGGCTGCCAGATGGAGTTCTTGGAGAAAACCCCGCCGAAGCAGTCGCGCCAATCGCCAAAGCGCTTGCTCGAATAAATACCCCACTGCTCGGACTCAATGCGTTTCCCCAGGGTGACTTTCATCGGGACCATGTAAAGGATGACGTCTACCTGCCGGCTTGGGACAACCCCGCGCGGCTTTCGTACACACTTCGCGCCGCCGAAGCACTCGTCGCCCTCACCTGCCCCGGGGATGAGATTGGATTGACGACAGTACCCCTCGGCTGGCCCAGCCATGACATCGATATTGAAGCTGCCGCTGATCTAATGAAGCAGGCGTGCGACTCCCTCGAACGACTTGGTTCCAAGAACGACAGGGAGCTTTTCTTAGCTGTCGAACCTGAGCCGTGCTGCCTCCTGCCGACGGCCACCACGCTTGCTGAGTTCGTGTCGACCACATCACTGCAAGGTGCCGCACGCCGCGGAACCCTGCGAGCGTGTCTTGATGCCTGCCATCTGGCCGTTGAACACGAAGAGCCGACAGTAGCGGTCAACGCGCTGACCGATGCCGGGATTCGAATAGGTCGTGTACAGGTGTCGTCGGCCCCCGAGGCCGACTCGCCGAAGGGCATCAAAGCCATGCAATCGCTCAATGAAGGCCGCTGGATGCACCAGACATCGGTACTTCGCGGTGGCACCCTGAGCATGTACGACGATCTGCCTGAAACTTTTGACCTGGATCAGGCAGGACTCTGGCGAACACATCTTCATGTGCCGGTCCATCGAGCGACCTTCGGTGAACTCGGATCGACACAGTCGTGGATTGCTGCGCTGCTCTCCGCCGTTTCCGATTCCGGGCAGCGACCGCCCGTCGAAGTCGAAACTTATGCGTGGAATGTGTTGCCGCCGTCCTTCCGACTTTCGACAGTGCAGGCCGAGATTGCCCGCGAACTCGAATGGACCGCAGGGATCATGCAGGAGGTTGACTGGTGAGCGGCCTACGAGACTGGTGGACGACACTGCGAGCGGCGAATCTTCCGACCGTGTGGTCGAATGTGCTGCTTGGTGCCGGGCTTTCACTGCCGACATTCAATCTTGGCGTCGTGCCGGGCATAGCCGGCGCGATCGTTGGCGTGTCAATGCTCTATCTCGGTGGTATGGCGATCAACGACGCAGGCGACGCTACATTCGATCGGGCCAACAACTCGACCAGGCCCGTTGCCGCCCGGCGGATCTCAGCGAAAACCGCCGCAGTTACTGGCGGGTTGCTTGTGGCCATCGGCTTTGCAACCGTAGCGACCACCGGGGGATTGACCGGCGACACCGATTTCGAATCGCTGATCGCTGCTGCAGCGTTGACGGCCATGATCTTCCTCTACCAGATCGTGCACCGCCGGAACGCAGTGGCCGCCGCCGCGCTCATGGCCGGATGCCGAGGCTGCGTCCCCGTGTTAACCGCCCTGCTGCTGACCGATCAGGTCAGTCCAATCGTGTGGTGGGCTGCCGCAGGCGTCGCCCTCTGGACCGTCGGTATCACGTGCATCGGCAGAGGTGAACGCGGCGGCGAAAAGCGAATCCCACTTGGCATCATTTGGTTGATCTTGGCCATCATCGGAATCATGGGCGTTGGATGGACAAGCCCCAGCGGTTCGCTGGGTGCCATTGGCGCCGCAGTCCTCATCATGTTGGCCGCATGGACACCGGCCGTTCACAGCCGCATCAAGGCAGGGCGCCTCACCGCAGCCGTGTGCTGGGCTATTGCTGGGATTGCGGTTCTGGACAGCAGCATGCTTCTGGCGGGCGGCCATGTGGGCTGGTCGGCCGCCTCAATGGTTCTCGCAGGTGCCACACTTGGCGCGCAGCGGCTTGGTGGGGGATCCTGATCACATGTCACACCGCACCGCTGTCATCAATCTTGTGGCTCTGACAGAGCGAGAAGCGAAACACATGCCGCGGCTCACGGCTCTGATGTCGTCTGGAAGCCAAAGCGTACTACACCCCACCCTTCCCGCAGTCACGTGCACCAGCCAGTCCACGATGCTCACGGGAACCACACCTGCCCAGCACGGCATCGTGGGAAACGGATGGCATGATCGAGCGCGAGCCGAAACACGATTTTGGCAACAGTCCAATCGACTCGTGAACGGCGAGAAGGTTTGGGACCGACTTGCTGCCCAAGACGCATCAATCACAACCGCCAATTGCTTCTGGTGGTTCGCGATGTACAGCGCGGCAAACATCACCGTGACACCGCGTCCTCAATATCCGGCCGACGGTCGCAAGATTCCAGATGTCTGGACACAGCCATCTGGACTTCGCGATGAGTTGCAGCAGCGGCTCGGCCGCTTTCCACTCTTCAAGTTCTGGGGGCCTGCTGCGGACATCTCAAGCAGCCAATGGATCGCGGATACCGCCAAGCACGTTGACCAGACGCTCGATCCCACGCTGCTTCTCGCCTATCTGCCGCATCTTGACTACGGACTTCAGAAGTTCGGGCCGGATCATGCGGACATCCCGAAGGTGTGCCGTGAACTCGACGACGTCGCCGCTGATCTAATCGAATCGCTCATGGCGAATGGTCGCCGCATCCTTCTCGTCAACGAATACGGCATTACTGCGGTCACCGATGCCGTTGCTCCAAATCGAATCCTCCGATCCGCTGGCTTCCTCGCGTTGAGGATGGAGCAAGGCCGGGAACTACTCGACGCTGGCGCAAGCGCCGCCTTCGCCGTACCCGATCACCAGATTGCTCACGTGTATCTCGCGGATCCTACGCAGACCAGCAGAGTCGCAGATCTCTTTCACACTGATTCTGGAATCGATCGAGTCCTCCATGGCGAAGCGATCGAGTCCGAGGGGCTCTCGCACAAGCGGTGCGGCGATCTCGTGCTTGTTGCAGCGAGAGACCGCTGGTTCTGCCACGACTGGTGGACAGATGAAAAACGCGCCCCCGACTACCAACGCACCGTCGACATTCACCGGAAGCCTGGCTATGACCCGCGAGAGTTGTTCGTCGATCCAGCCATCACGTTCCCCCGTACCTCGATCGGCTGGCGGCTGTTCCGTCGCCAACTGGGAATGCGCACTCTTATGGATGTCATCCCGCTTGATACGTCCTTGGTACGTGGAAGCCATGGCCGAAACGATCCGGATCTTGACCCACTGCTGTGGTGCAGCGAATCGCTGGATCTACCAAAGCAGGCTCCAATGAGCCTGGTGTCGTCCCTGATTGAATCGTTAGTAGCAGGCCGCTAACGAACGCTGTCGCGACCAGTGCCGGGCAAGGGTTCGCCCCGATCGTTCAGCGCCAAAGCAACATCATGATGGCGAGATCGCGTCTGCTGACGCGCCCATCTCGATTAAGATCACCCCGTCGCCGGGCGAGTTGATCTTTCGAAGGCGAGGGGCATCGAGTTCCATCCCCGCGATACTCACCGCCTGCTGAAACGCAGTCATACTCTTCTGCCAACACGGTGACATCTTCACTGAGATCGCAAGCCCCTCGACGAAGGTTGCTGCGAGCGATCGTGCTTGTGCCGTCAATCGTGTCCGTTGGAGATACAAACTGACATGCGGCTGCCTGTAGCGTCGTCCTGAATCCAAGGTACACGGCGCCGCCGTGGCTTCCAGCACGGTTCCGCTCGAAGATCCCGCCGAGAACTTCTCCTGCGGAGTCAAGCGAACACACACCGCCACCTTGGAATGACGCTTGGTTTCGAATGAACTGGCACTCTCGCATGATCGGTGAACTGCCCTTGGCCGCATACAGTCCACCACCGCTGTATCGAGCGGTGTTGTCTTGGAAAACACATCGATCCAAGACCGGCGTACTCCCGACGCACAGAATGCCGGCACCCTTCTCAGCAGTATTCGCCTCAAAGCGGCACCGCTCAAACCGAACATTGCCGCCCTTGCCACAGTAGGCCCCGCCGCCATTGCGGCTGACCGAGTTGGACTTGAAGACGCAGTCGCGGACTGTTGGCGAAGCTCCAATTGCCAGTAGACCACCGCCAATTGATGTGCCACTCCCGTAGAGGCCCTCATGCCCAGTGCCGCCGGTAAGGGTCAGCCTCTCAATAACCGTGCCAGGCCCCTCACCACTCATGCACCGAACCACGCTTTCGCCATGATCGGTTGCGTCGATGATGGTCGTTTCAGCACCATCGCAGCCGCGAAGCAGGATTGATTTCCCACGAAGATCGATTGCCTCATGCCACACGCCCGGGCCGACCTCAACCACATCACCGATCTGAGCCAGATCGATGGCGTGCTGAATCGATGTGGCGTCCCCGGGTACCCGGAGCGTACCCGCATCGACGTATCCACCTGCCAACACAGCAAGTAGACCCAAAATGGTGCGTAGAGATCGCTTCACATCCATATACTCCGCTTCGCACCGTCGGCCGGTTCCAACCAAATGTGCCCCCTAGAATGCCTCCGCATTAAGTTGCGGTCACTTGCCATTCCCGACGATTGGCATCCCAAAGACTTTGGCCGACAGGTCCTGCGGTCTGGACCGGTCGCCCGATCTGATCTTTGGGCGGGGCATCATGCCGCAGTTCGCGCCACCTTTCGCCCCATTCAAGGACATAAAACGTAAAAACCTCTGTGAAGCCGGTGTTTAGCCCCTATAAACTGCCCCGCCGAGCGTGATCGTGCCGTCTTCGGCTGTCCAGGACAGCACCTCTGCAAATCTGGCCCAGGCGAGGAGCGAGTGGAGGGTGCTCGCCCCGTGAGGCTGCCGGCGAACCAACGCCACTTCCAGATCCTCGCGATCAGCCCCATCTTCACCCGACTGCGAGACCTGTTCGATCACCCACTGCATGACATTCAGTCGCTGTAATTGGCTCGCCAGAACATCTTTCCGATCCGATGACTCCGCACCAAGAAGCGACGTCCCAGCCGCAGTCACCGATACTCGATTCCCATCGGTATCGACCAGATCCAGAAGCTCGCCCGCTTTGACCAAACTCAGCAGGCGACCGAGTTCCTCCTCGGTCTCTTCATCAAGGTCAAACAGATCCATCGAGTTGCCGTGGTCGTGCAGCACCTCAACCACTCCAATGATCTCCGACATGGTGACCTCGGGGAGTACTTCAAGCCGTCCATCGGCAGTTCCGACGACCTGATCGAATTCGTCGAGGTCCTCGCCTTCCACGATCCGCGTATGAAGGCGCCGCACCATGGACTCGAATGCAGGGTCGTGGTACTCGCGTGGGTGCGGCACCGTGTTGTCAATGACGCACTGCACTTCTCCGGGCCGCGCGGACATCACCACGATCCTGTCGGCCAGAAAGACTGCCTCTTCAATGATGTGCGTAATGATGAGTACGCTTCGCAGTCCTTCAATCGCACGTGACTCATCCAGGTCTTCGTCGGCCTCGCGGCAGAGACGGTACACCTCGCTACGAAGCGTCTCTGCCGTAAACACATCGAGCGCACTGAACGGTTCATCCATGCAGAGAAGCTGCGGTGAGCGTGCCAGAGCTCGTGCAATACCAACACGCTGCTTCATGCCACCAGAGAGTTCTTTCGGAAAGGCGTGTTCGAATCCATCAAGACCCACAAGTTCGATGCATTCGGTGATCCTCCGTCTCGCCACTTCGTCGGTGAGATCGAGTCCATTGACTCCGAGACCAACATTGTCCTGCACACTCAACCACGGCAGCAACGCAAACGACTGAAACACGATTGATACGCCCGGATGAACACCTTCCAAACGAGTCCCGTTTGCCAAGATTTCACCTCCAGACGGCTGCAGAAGGCCGCACAGCGCCCGCAGCAGCGTGCTCTTACCGCAGCCGCTCGGCCCCAGAATGGCGAGAGTTTCTCCTGGACGTACTTCGATGTCTACGCCCCGGAGTACCTCGACTGCAGGACTGCCGAAGGAGACATCCAGAGCACGCGCTTCACAAATTGGATGATCAATACTCATGGATAGATACTCAGGATTGAAGGTTGTACCGAGTTGCGCAGAGACCATAGAGTCGGCTCCAGACAAGTCGATTAAAGACTATGACGAACACCGCAAGCGAAAGAGTGGCGGCGGCGAGAACTGCGTAATCCCCTTGATCCGTCGCCGAGGCAATGAGCGATCCAATACCAAGTGTTTCGTGCACGCCTTCAGGGCCGACGCTTGTTTGAACATACTCGGCAACAATCGTCGTATTCCAAGCGCCACCCGCCGCAGTCACCCAGCCCGTTATGAGAAACGGAAACATCGCAGGCGCCTCCACCTTTCGGAATCTCGCCCACCAGCCAAGCTGCTGTATACGCGACATTTCCAGAAGATCCGCCGGAATCGCCGTAGCTCCGCCCATCGCGTTGAACAGGATGTACCACTGGCTGCCCATCAACATGAGAAGCGGCGCAATGAACCAGAATGGGGTTCCGAGGCTGCCAAGAGTCACGGTCAGCAGCACAAAGTACGCAGGTGCCGGATACGAAGCCACGACCTGCACCACAGGACCAAGCCAACTTCGGAGTCGACTGCTTCGCCCGATGATCAGTCCCATCGGGATCGTCCAGATCGAACCGATCACGAGTACAGCCACGACTCGCGCGAACGACAGGCCGAGTCCGGCCAGCACATCTCCCCATCCACTCCCCTGATTGCTCGACCACTCCAGTGGGATCAGCAGACGAACAAGTTCGTACAGACCCCACGCCATAGCCGCTGCTCCCGCAAGAAGTGCGAGACCGCGAACTGGCTTGAGAACACCACACCACAACGCAGTGTGATGGCCTTCCGCGCGGCGTGGGCGTTTCGATGATTGCGAACCATGACGAACTGCGAGGCGGGCATCACGCCGGCGCCGCAGCATGCGAACAATCGGTGACCGCCGCCAAAGGGACACGATCCAAGATCGAGGCGGCTGACTCGATTCCTGTTCCTCAATCTTGAATCGTTGCGCCCACACAAGAAGCGGTCTGAATACAAGTTGATCGGTGCCGACAATCAGAATGATCAGCGCAAGGCTTCCGACGGCCACGAGGCCCCACTTGTGTTCCTGCTGCGCCGTTGCCAACCACGAGCCGATTCCGGGAAGCCGAAAATCCCGTTGGCCGAGCGTGAACATTTCGATGGTTGTAAGGAAGAACCAACCTCCGGCAAAGGACATCATCGAGTTGTACACCAGCCCGATCATCGATCCGGGAAGTTCGATGTGAAGGAACGTGCGGACACTCCCAAGCCGGTTGATCTTGGCGACCTCGTACAAACTCGGAGGAATACTTCGAATCGATTGATAGAACCCGAACGCCATGTTCCAAGCTTGACCCGTAAAGATCATGATGATGCATGCAAGTTCCAAACCGATCTCACTGCCTGGAACGAGCATGATCAAAGCAAGTGTCACCGGCGGCAGGAACGACAGAACGGGAATCGTCTGCAGAATATCCAGCGCCGGGATCATGATCCGTTCCGCACGTCGGTTGTGCGCCGCGATCGATCCCCAGACGAGCGTGAAGAGAAGCGAGAGGACAAAGGCCGCCAAACATCGTGCCAAACTGAGCGCGGCGTATCCGGGAAGCGATGTGATCGAGAGATCGATGTCGGCGGCTCGGTGATATCCACCCGTAGCCTGCCTGCCATACAACAGCAGAACCCCCAGCGCCGCCAATATCAGCGCCAGCAGTAGCGCATCGGTCAGAATGCCGCCGGATCGCCGCGACAGTCTCCCAAGATTCCTAGCCCCAACCAAGCCAATCGCCATGCTGCGACTCCACAGGCGGTTGTTTCCCAAATGCGACGCAATCGCTACCCTAGGGGCAAGCCCCACAAGTCCTCAACCTCCAACAGCGAGGAATGTGTGTTGGGCGACCGGAGTTCGCCACTTGAACGCAGCCAAGGATCAGCACCGGGCGGACCAGATCTTCACCGAAGCACTGGACCGACCACCCTCAAGCAGACTCGCTTTTATCGAGTCGGCATGCGGTGAAGACGCAGAACTTCGCGGCGAAGTCGAGAATCTGCTCGATCACTACTCCTCGGCAGAGGATGCCCTGACTCGCACCCGGACAACGCATCGCATCAGCGGACGATCAGACGTCGAGCAGGTCGACCTGCGTACAGAATCAGGCCTCACCGTCGGCACATGCCGACTGGACGGTCAATTGCCGGACGATGGCATGTTCGAGCGGTGGGCCACACGCCATAGCGATGATCGTCCAGCTGCCGTGCTCTCGCTGGCACGGCAACGGCTCTCGACAGATGACGCCCGGCGTGTTTCACTTGGGGCCGAAACCTTACTCCGGCTCGACCATCCAGGACTCCCACGTGTCCTTGAAGCGGGCACCGTCGACCTCGGCCGTGGCCCCGAGGGATTTTTCCTTATCGAAAAGGTTGAGGGATGCAGCTTGGCCGATGGCCCAGCGCAGTCCCTTGCTGAACTTCGACGCCGCATAACCCAGATGACAAAAGTCTGCGAAGCCGTTCAGGAACTCCATTTTCACGGCCTTGTACACGGCCGCCTGATTCCGGCTCGCGTGGTGATCTGCGAATCGGGAAACGCCAGACTCACCGATCCCGGCCTGCTGCCAGCCATTGCAACTGCGATTCCAGACAGCGCTGCCGCCGAACAACTTCGAAATATTCCAGGCGCACCCGAGCGGGCCATACTCTCACCCATTTCGCTCGACGGGCGAATCGATGTCTTCGACCTCGGCGCTCTGCTGCTGAGGTGGTGCGGCGAGTTGTCCGGACCGTTGCCCGAGTCGGCTCATGCAATCGCCCTTCGTGCCACAGCGCATGATCGAGGCGACCGATTCCGATCAGCCGGTGATCTGGGCGATTCTCTCGATCAACTCCTGAACCCAGAAGGAAGCGGCTCCGCGACTGACGCAGCAGCGTCGGCCAAACTCACGCCACTGGCCACCGCCATGCTTCTGGCGGTGGCCGCAGCAGTGGGCTTCACGCTCGGCGCGATGCTCGTCTAAACCACGAGATCACCGCCGCCGACGCCTTCTTCCTGAAACCACACCAGCAAGTGCCAGCACAGCCATCGCTCCTGGTGCCGGAACGCTCCCCAGTCGAATGTCAAGGGTCAGTGCATCCAGACTGGAGTGTGGCCCCTCGGTTCCCAACATGATGCCGATCTCAAGGACATCAGCGGAAATGCCACTGAGGTCGAAGGTGTAGCTCACATTGGCGATAGCGCCGATGTTCCCGCCGCCATAGTCAACTTCTTCCCAGTGGTTGATCGAAGCAGCACCGAAGATCGCTCCCTCTTCACCGCCCTCGATGCCATCACGCCACACCAACATGACCTGGTCATAGAGTATCTCGGTACCGTGCATCGAAATATTGGCGACGACATCTTGAGTATCGATATCTGTGTAGGCATAGGCGTGGATATTGAGCGGTCCACCGTACCCGTAGATGTTCTGTTCACCACTGATGACAGCACCGGATCCGAAGTTAAACAGAATGGCATTCCCACTCGGGAACGGTTCGTTCTCGGGAAAGTTCGGTCCCGTTTCGTGTGAGGCGGATGTAAAATTCTCCCACTGGTACAGGTGTGTTCCCGAGTCACCTCGCCATGCGGGCGCTTCCTCTACAACGTATCCGGCCATCGCTGATGTTGATATCGCTATGACTGCAGAGGCCGTTAGGTTCAATCGCAACATTTCTCTCATCTCCATAATTGGCCCGTCTTTCGGGCTACCGTTGTCAAGTTCCAGAGACTGCAAGAGTGGACAACACTCGACTCATGCAACCAAATCAGACCCCCCACCCCGCGATCACTGCAAGCAGATCATTGACATCAACAACACCAGATTCATCGAGATCAGCATCGCAGCATGGGCAGCGACCAAAGGCTTTGAGGGTGGCGAGAAGATCCTCCACATTCACAAGGCCATCACCTGTGACATCACCCACCACACCGCTCGGAGGCACTATCTCAACGGTCAACATGAGTGATGCGGCCGAAGTCACCCCGAGTTCCACAAGCGGGTTTTCCTTCAGTACCCAGTCCGGATAATTGGCTTCGCCACCTGACCCGGGTTCCGATGCGGGGTGAAGTGAAGTCACCATGAATTCAAGCAGGCCCTCAGCAAGTGCGTTCCTTACATAACAACGAATGTCCGGATCGTTCACATCGACTGCAAACGTAAGTTCCGCATACGCCGGAATGATCTCTCCTGCCGCCACTTCGTCCGTCACTCCAATGGCCCAGACGTTCGAATCGAATTCCTGCGTCACGCTGTTTGAGATATCGCGAGGTGCGCCACTGTCATCAAAGTCGATCGGATAACAATTCCGCACACCGCTCGCCATAACTTCGCCGAAATCACCGTCTTCTCCGAACGACCATCCATCCCATCCGTTTCGGAATGCAACACCTGAGAGATGTGTGGGGCGTCCGTCGTCGGCGTCTGCCTCACCGCTGGCATGGTGCGTCTGCCACGAATCGGGCGTCGAGTCGTAGGGAATATCATCGGATGCAAGAGACACTTCGAGTCGGCACGACGTGATGTGATATGCCCTGGGTGGAAGCCCTTGCTCAATCTGAGCACCGGTCACGAACCCCAGCAAGACCTGGCCATCGCGGTCATCGAACGGATAGCCGCTCTGGAAGGCACTGAAGGTCGACCCAACGCCTCGGGTTCCGTCGGCGGTATTGAATCCGTAGTTCCATCGATCAAAATCGGGGGCTGGGAAGACAACCTCGGCGGGGTTGCCGAGCAGCATCGGAAGAAGAATCGGGGTAATCATGATGGGTGAGCGTCCTCAGTTTTTCCCGCCCGAAGAGCCGGATGCTATTGCGAACGTTTCGCAATAGCAATATCATTCGCGTGCGATTCGCCAGTTTTCAATATCATTTGTTGAGTTGTAGATCCATGTATCAGATTAATCTTCGAATTCGAATGCGGCCGAGCCGCGGCTTCACCATCATCGAGATGATGGTGGTCGTGGGGATACTCGGTGTTCTGGCCGGCATCATTCTTCCCGCCGCCAATTTACTCTCGCAGGCCGCTGATACAACTCAGGAACGTGGCGGTGCCCGCAGCGTCGTTGCAGCGTGGCGAAATTGGAGTACCGACCACTCTGGCCGCCTGCTTCCGGGTCAGTTGGAGAATTCCGCACCTTTGCCAGGCTCCGAGTCACCGCTTTTCTGGAATGGCACGCCCATTCCTGATATCGCGAGACGAAGGTGGATCTGGCGGCTCACCCCATACCTGGATGATCCGGGGCACATGTTGTGGGCTGGCTCGCAGCAACAGTTCTGGGAGAACACGATCGCCAACGCGGCCGATCAATCGAATGCGGTGTATGTCACGACGCTTCACCCATCGTTCGGACTCAATACTGATTATCTCGGCGGACGCCAGTCCGCCTCGTGTGATACGTGGGCGCTCAGCGAGTACGTCCAATCACAGGACGACGGTGCGCGTCCGTTCTATGCCGAGTCACTCTCCCAATTGCGACAACCCGCCCGGCTCATCGCCTTCGCATCAAGCCGAGGCCCCGATCCCCACCAGGGCAACGACGACGAGAACGAGCCGACAATCGAGGGATACTGGCGACTTTCGCCACCATGGAAACCGGCTTCAGGTGGCAGCGCTCCGCGATGGGCTGTTTCATCTAACGGCACATTCCAGAATCCGGATCCCGGCACATCGCCCGAGAATACTGGTGGATTCCTCTCAACAAGACATAATGAACGCTGCCTCGTTGCGGCACCCGATGGGCACGTCGCGATGCATCCCTTTGGAGCGATGGGTGATATGCAGCGATGGGCTGACGCAGCCACGAATTCTGAATGGGCGCCTTCGCTTCCCTGAAGAGCCCCTCGTTTCCTCTGATTCGGATGTCCTCGTCTGAAAGCGCAGTGTCTCGGATCCCAAGTATCCTATGGGGCGGCTCTGCGCACATCACCAAGAGGAGATTTTCACATGGCCATGCTACTGCTACTCATCGGAATCGTTGCCGCAATTACAGTCTTTGTATGGGCCATGTCATCGACCAGTCCCGGCGTCAAGATCGCCGGGTCGGTTGGCGCGCTAATCGTGCTATTTCTGTTCACGCTGTTCAGTTCAGTGCGGCATGTTTCGGAAGACGAAGTCGGTGTCGTCATCAAGCACTTCGGATCAGAACTTCCCAGCGGAACTATCATCGCAACCGAAGGCCAGAAGGGCCCACAAGCACGTGTCCTCGGGCCGGGGTGGCACTTCTGGCTGTGGCCCGGGCTCTATGACATCGAAGTCGTTCCGATCGTGCAGGTCGCAAGTGATCAAGTTGGCTTGATCACAGCGCTCGATGGGCAACCGCTCCCCACCGGGCAGGCCTTTGCAGCAGAGTGGGACGACCCCGCCAATATGCTTCTCGCAGAGCACTTTTTGAGCGAAGGCACAGGAAATCGCGGACCTCAAGCTTCGGTCCTGAAACCAGGCAACTACCGGCTCAACACGCGGCTCTTCAAGATTGAACTCACAGACGCCACAAATATCCCGAAGGCGACCGTAGGCATCGTCAAGTCCAATGTCGGCGACGCCGCCGCATCTGCCGAGGATGGCAGCGCAGCCATTGTCGACCGCGGTCAACGAGGAATCTGGCGAGATCCGCTCCTGCCGAACAAAATCTATCTGAACAGCAAGGCCTATGAAGTCACGATGATTTCGACCGAGCAGCAGATCATCCGGTACGGCATTACCGATCAGGCGGCCAAAGGGGCGGATGGCCGCGAAATCGAGGTACGCACTTCGGATGGCTTCACATTCCCCGTCGATGTGCGAGTGGAGTTTCAAATCAGGCCATTGGACGCAGCCCAGGTAGTCGCCGAATTCGGCGGTGACGACACCAAACTGCAGCAGTACCTCGCATCGGTCGTCCGGGCCATCTTCCGAAACAATGCTGAGAACGTCAAAGCACTCGACTACGTACAGCAGCGGTCACAGCAGGAGTCGGCCAGCACCGGCACGATCCGCGATGCCATGGGCAAGGTCGGCGTTTCGGTCAACGCCGTCCGAATCGGCCAGATCGGCGATGAGGCGTCTCTTGGAGAACTGCTCAAAACGCAGACCGATCGAGAAATTGCTATCCAAGAGCAAATGACATTCCAAGAGCAGCAACGCGCAGCTGAGCAGCAGAAGGCGCTCAGCCGAACGCAGCAGGAGGCCTCCGAAGAAGCCAATCTTGCGACCGCCACATACGCCGTAATGATCGCGGAGCAGTCCAAAGAAAGGCGGCTCATCGAAGCGGCCGCCGAGGCCGAGGCCATTCGCATCAAGGCGGAGGCTCAGGCCGAGCAGTTCCGCAAACTCGCTTTAGAGATCGGCAAACAGAACGCCGCGCTCTTGGAACTTCTTCAGGTCATCGGCGAAGGAAACATCGAGATCACACCGCGAGTCATGGTTATTGGGGAATCTCAGGGATCGAACAGTGAGACGACAGCGCTCATCGGGACAATGCTCGACTCCATGGTGCACCGTCCGACGAACGAGTGAACATCATCGGACGATGATCTGCCCCATCCACCGCTCATCACTTGGCGCAAGTCCGGTGCCTGGCCGAACCATTGCGAGACTGAGAATTGCTTCTCCGGGGCCGACTGCCTTGAATCGAAGTTGCTGCATGCCCACAAGGTCCCCGGCGGCTTTCTCCGCTTCGGTCTGATCGTATCTGTTTCCGTCTGGCATCAGCACGGCCTGATCGGGAGGGCGGACCATCTGCCAGAGTCGCCTCGATGTCGGTGACTCAGGCAACTCAACGAGCAGCAGCTGCCCGACCGAGAGTTCGATCACGCCGCCAGCCTCAGAAAGCCCAACCACGATCTCATTCCCGTTTCGAGACCGAGAGGTTCCAGAGCGGCCCGATCCTGAACTGCATGCCACAAGGCAACTTCCTCCGATCATCGAAAGGAGCAGGACGCCGACCAGAAAACAAACGTTGCGGGGAGTCTTCATCGCCCAAGTGTACTGATTCGCCGTGGAACGTAGAATCCGCCACATGACGACAGGCACAGCAACAACGACCACGCTGCTCGATGAAATGGTCTCCAAACACGGCGAGGCCGCTCGGGAACGGGCATCGGCGGGAATCGACCGCGTTCGTGAACGCTGGAGTACCGAGGATGGCGATGAGGCGGCCATGCGAACATTCTGCCTTGACCACTTCGTCGCCAACGCGTGCAGGCTTTCTTCGCTGGTGAATCGGCTGGAGATCGCCTTGGAACAGATCGGTGGTCATCTCTACGAGATGCACCGCACACTCCGGCGATGGTCCGATCTGCGAGGCGAACAGATGGATGAGGTCGATGACATTCTGGCGACCTTTGATCCCGCGCCCGATCTGAGTGATCAGTTGTATCGTCAGAAACTCGCATTTGTAGCACTTCTGAATCTCGATCGTCCAGACCTTAACACGATGCTTGAACACGGCGGCTCGTGGGATTCCAACCAGTGGGCCGCAGTGAGAATCTGCCGGTCCTTTGGACCCCGCATACCCGCCGAAGTTTCCGACCTCGCCCGTGAACTTGGGCACCGCGCCAGCATGTTCGTGTCAGGATTTCATGTTCCGGTCGGCACTCTTGTGACACAAAGTGGAACACGATCGTTCGAGGCCGATCGCAAACTGCTTGCCCACTGGCTTATCCGCGAGGAGCTTCGCGGTGGTTACGCCGAAGAGGATGGCCTGGAAACACAACACGCACTCATGTGGGTGATGCGGCGTCATATCGACGGAACAATTCCGAAGTCTGTCATGAATGGCGAGGATCTCGGCGACTGGAATGCCGCCAACAACACGGTCGCGGGCAATGATCCGGGCGAACTGTTTGGATTAGAACGATACGAGCGATGGATCGACATGTTTACTGTCGCCAAGGCGTACGACGAACACTACACCGAGCATCCGACGGCAATCGCACGAAAGTTCGATCTGAACAGAGAGATTCCCGAGACGACGGTCGAACGGCTTCTGCTCGATCTCCTTGAATCGCCTGCCCGAGATCCATTGGCCCGCTTGGTCGCCGATCGACTCGGCCGTCCACTCGAAGCGCATGACATCTACTTTGATCAGGTCGCTCCCTCGCAGCCTGTCGACGACTTGAATGCATTGGTCAGGGAGAAGTTCGGCGATCACCGGGGCCTGCAACTCGCGCTGCCCGATGTCCTGACCGGCCTCGGGTTCCCCCTCGGCACCGCCAATTTCCTGGGAAGCCGCGTCAAGGTGGAGATTGCCCGAGGTGCAGGGCACGCCATGAGACCCCAACTTCCTGAGTACGACGCGTGGCTGCGAACCAACAGCCTCGACGATCAACTCGGGTGGGACGGTTTCGACACAGCCATGCATGAACTCGGCCACAACCTTGAGCAGCTCTGCTCCACACACTTCGTTCCGAGGCCCGCGCTCCGCGGCGTACCAAACACTGCGTGCACAGAGGCATTTGCATTCCTGTATCAGGCACTTGCCCCGCAGGCGCTGGGTATCGAAGTGGACGCGCAGCAGACGGCCGACTACGCCGCCGCTGAGACTATGTTGAATGCTTGCCAGATCGCAGGGCCGGCACTGCTGGAGATTCATGCTTGGCGTTGGCTCTACGCCAACCCAGATGCGACTGCGGAGTCGCTGCGTGACGAAGTGCTCCGCATCGCCGACGATTTGTGGACAAAGCATTACGCCGAGTACTTTGGCGAAGACCCCTACGCAACACTCGCCGCGTATCAGCACATGATCGGATATCCGCTCTATCTGGCAGACTACGCACTCGGACACATCATCAGTCACCAAATTCGCACGCATGTGCAGGGGCGTGACTTGTCGGCAGAAACCCAGCGCATCTGCGCCATTGGTCAGGTCACCCCGGATGCATGGATGCGCAAAGCTGTTGGATCCGCAATCAACGCCAAGGTGCTCGGCGAGGATTCCTTCGCCGCGTGCGAACGACTGAGGGAGCGATCCTGACATGAATACAGACGCCCTGCTTCTAGAACGAATTCACTCACACGCTGAGGACGGCCTGTCTGTAGCAGGAATGACCGTTAATCGGATCGACACCGCGTTAACGGGCGACGCCTTGATCGATGCGCTAAAGGGCGTCCGGTTTCTGGGAATACGCTCGAAGAGCCGAGTACCCGCTGAGGTACTGGCAGCTGCACCGTCTCTCGAAGCCATCGGGTGTTTCTGCATCGGAACCAACCAAGTAGATCTCGATGCTGCGGCAGCCTCGGGCGTAGCCGTATTCAACTCGCCGTTCTCCAACACAAGAAGCGTGGCCGAGATCACAATCGCCGAGATCATCGCGCTCCATCGCAAATTGATTGACCGATCAATGGAACTGCATGGCGGGCACTGGCGCAAATCGGCATCCGGCGCACATGAAGTTCGTGGGCGAACTGTTGGCATTGTCGGATATGGGCACATTGGTTCACAGGTTTCGGTTCTCGCCGAGGCATTCGGAATGCGGGTGGTGTACTACGACATCCTCCCCCGCATGGCACTTGGCAACGCGCAAGCATGCACCTCACTTGAGGATCTGCTCGCATCGTCCGATGTCGTCACCCTGCATGTACCCGCCACACCGGTCACGCACCACCTCATCGGACCAGATCAATTAAGACAAATGAAGCCCGGCGCCTCCATCATCAACAATGCGAGGGGAAGCGTGGTTGATCTGGACGCGCTCGCCGAGTCAATCACAGCAGGCCACGTCGGTGGCGCTGCACTGGACGTGTTCCCAGAAGAACCCCGATCCAACGACGAGGCCTTTGCCTGCCCCCTCGCCGGGATACCAAATGTGATCCTCACGCCGCACGTCGGTGGTAGTACAGAAGAAGCGCAGGCCCAAATTGCCGAGGATGTTGCACGCAAGTTGCAGCGGTTCAAGGAGACGGGAACTACGACTGCGGCAGTGAATATTCCGGAAGTTGATCTCCCGGACCATCATCCAGATCACTGCCGGATTCTGCACTTCCATAAGAACGTTCCAGGCGTTCTCAGTAGCCTGCACTCAATCATCGCCGAGTCCGGCGCGAACATCCACGCCGAGTATCTCCAGAGTCAGGGTGATCTTTCGTACGTCATTCTCGACGTCGATACCATCGACCGCGATGTAATGAAAAAGCGAATCGCTGCGATGCCCGAAACCATTCGGCTGCGGATCTTGGAATAGGGCGGCAGAACACCGGGCGTATCACTCGTCTGAGTCGTAGTCCGTCATTCCGGCGCAGGTACAAGCCAAGTTTCGATCGCCCCACGGGTTGTCCACTCTCGCCACTGGTGGCCAGAACTTACGCTGCCTCAGCCACGGCAAGGGCCATGCTGCTTGTGATCTGGAGTACGGATGCGACCATGTGTCGGCGGTCATCACCTGCAGCGAGTGCGGTGCATTCCGAAGGACATTGTCCTCACGATCGGCCTCGCCAGATTCGATTGCCGCGATCTCACTGCGAATCGCAATGAGGGCATCGCAATATCGATCGAGTTCCGCCAGCGACTCACTCTCTGTGGGTTCGATCATGAGCGTGCCCGCAACGGGCCACGACATGGTCGGCGCATGGAATCCATAATCCATGAGCCGCTTCGCGACATCGTCGGGCTTGATACCGGCACTTCGATCAAACGGACGAAGGTCAATGATGAACTCGTGAGCGCAGAACCCAACCTCATTGCGGAACAACACATCAAAGTGCGACTCCAGCCGCTTTGCCATGTAGTTTGCTGCAAGTACAGCCACCGAGGAAGCATGAGCCAGTCCACTGTCTCCCATCATCATGATGTACATCCAGGACACGGGGAGAATGCTGGCGCTTCCCCACGGCGCACCGGAAACTGGTTCAATCGCCTGGTCCGCCGAACCCACGGGTGACACCACCGGGTGACCCGGTAGGAATGGGCACAGATGTTCTGCTGCAACGATCGGCCCCACACCTGGTCCGCCCCCACCGTGCGGAATCGCGAATGTCTTGTGGAGATTCAAGTGGCATACATCCGCGCCAATATCACCGGGGCGAGAATGCCCGAGCATGGCGTTCAGATTGGCGCCGTCCAAGTAAACCTGTCCGCCCGCCTCATGAACAAGTTCACAGATTCGACGGATGGTCCCCTCGAAGACTCCATGCGTCGATGGATAGGTAATCATGATTGCGCCAAGTCGATCACGATGTTTTTCGATCTTCGCTTCGAGATCCGAAATCGAGATATCGCCCTCATCACATGACACTGGAACAACCTCGAATCCAACCATGACGGCGCTTGCAGGATTGGTTCCGTGCGCCGACATGGGTATCAGACAGATTCGCCGATCATCGTCTCCACGGGAGCGGTGCCACGCATTGATTGTCAGAAGCCCCGCATACTCGCCCTGCGAGCCCGCATTGGGCTGAAGGGAAACACCATCAAAACCGGTGAGATCCAGCAGTCGCTCCTCGAGTCCTTTGATCAATTCTTCGTAACCCGACCACTGCGAACGAGGCGCAAATGGATGCATACGGGCGAACTCGGGCCAACTGACCGGAATCAACTCTGATGTCGCATTGAGTTTCATTGTGCAGGAGCCGAGTGGAATCATCGAGTGGGCCAGCGAGAGATCACGGGCCTGCAGCCTCGTGATGTACCGGAGCATTTCCGTCTCACTGTGATGTGAGTTGAAGACCTCATCAATCAGGTATCCGCTGGATCGGGATACTGCTTCATGAACAGGTTCGCACACTCCCGGAAGTGCGTTCGCGTTCACGGCCGCCAAGAGTGTCTCGACATCCTGATCCACCATTGTCTCATCGAGCGTGATGCCAACGGCGGGCTGATCTGGATACCGGCGAAGATTAAAGCCGGCTGCAAGTGCCCGCGTCACGATGGCATCGGCCTCTTCGTCGCTGCTCGCATGAACGACGACAGTGTCAAACCGAGTTCCCGATTCAATCGAGACATCAGCGGCTTCGAGACCGGACGCCAAGCGACCCGTGTGCATACGAATTCGTTCTGCAATTCGTCGAAGCCCTGAGGGGCCATGCCACACCGCATACATACCAGCCATGATGGCGAGCAGCACCTGCGCAGTACAGATATTGCTGGTAGCCCGATCACGGCGAATGTGTTGTTCACGCGTCTGGATCGCCATACGGAGTGCGGTGGTACCGACCGCGTCGCGTGACACACCGATAAGTCGGCCAGGCATCTTTCGAACATGCTGTTGGCGGACAGCCATGTAAGCCGCGTGCGGACCACCAAACCCCATCGGAACGCCGAATCGCTGCATCGAGCCAATCGCAATATCGAAACCCATCTCACCTGGAGGCCGCATCAGGGTTAATGAAAGCGGATCCGCGGACATCACCGGTACAGCCCCCGCTTCGGTTGCTGCGGCGGCAAGTTGTTTCCAATCGTGGACGATGCCAAATGTGTCAGGCGACTGAACAAGGACACCGAAGGCGTCGTCGAAACTCGGCACACCCAACGAGAGATCGGCCTCTACCAATTCGATCCCAAGTGGCGCGGCGCGTCCTCGCAATACCGCCAGAGTTTGCGGGTGACATGTGTCCGAGGCAATGAACTTCGATCGAGTGCCGCCGGCAATCTGACGACACATCAGCATCGCTTCGGCTGCTGCGGTCGACTCATCAAGGAGCGACGCATTCGCAACAGGCAAGCCCGTGAGATCTGCCACCACCGTCTGGTAGTTCAGCAGAGCTTCTAGGCGGCCCTGAGATATCTCGCTTTGGTACGGCGTGTACTGCGTGTACCAGTTCGGGTTCTCAAGAATGGATCGTTGAATCACTGGCGGAACAACCGTGTCGTGATAACCCATCCCGATCGCCGAGCGGACCACCTGATTCCGATCGGCGCACGCGCGAAGCATGCTCAACGCATCGGTTTCAGAATGGGGAGGGACGGATGCCCCTGGCGCGGTGCGAATGTCATCGGGCATCGCGCCACGCATCACATCATCAAGAGAGCTCCACCCAACCACTTTGAGCATCGTCTCCAGATCGCATGCATCAGGGCCTACATGGCGATCAAGAAACAACGGGCCATCACAATGGCCCGTGGCTTCGCTTCGATGTTGATTCGATTGCTCGGCCATGCACTGCTCCATCTGGGGTCTCCCGACGAGTCGCTGGTTCGTTCTGAAAGCGGCCCATTGTATGCAGTCTCCCTGCCTCGGAACTCACCCGCCGATATCGATCACCTCGCCCTCAATGAGGGGCTTCATGACGCCGCCATGATCCACGTCGTCGTCGGGGCGATGAATGAGGCGGATTCGGGACTTGATCTGGGCAGGGAGGCCGTCAAGCTCCTCCCACTTGGTGTGCATACTGTGCCCCCCGCACTCGTGCACGATGCAGTCCGCTTCGGCCAGCCACTCGATATGGGCTCGCTCAAACTCGGTGTCCCCGCTCCACCCCAGCGTGCCGCCTGCACCGCAGAAGAGAAGGCCCGCAGTTGGGATGGAGTGCCGGGTTCGCCGGCATCGCACATCCATGCCTGCGATACGCACCACACCCTCCGGATCGAGCGGTCGGGGTTCGAAATAATCCTCAAGTGTGCTCAGCGTACCTCCCTGAGATGCCCCGTCCATCGCCGGTGCGAGTTTCTCCCACACACGATCCAGGACCTCTGGTAGCGCGTGCAGCCTAGGCCGGGTGCCCTCTTCTTCGCAGTAGCGCCTCGCGAAGCCGATGGTCTCCAGCCCGTTGCTGTGGTCACCATGCAGGTGCGTGAGGATGATGTCATGGAGTTGATTGAATCCCAACTCAACGCCACTACAGGATGCAGCCGCCCGATACATCGCCAGCACCGCCCCGGGGCAGTCGATGGCTACCAACCCGCTCCCAGCGTCAATGATGCCGCTGGAGCCGTAGTGCAGGGCACTGAAAGCATCTCCGATTCCGGTCACGATCAGTTTCATCGTGTACATGGTCGCATGGAAACCGATCCCGTGCCACGTCATTCCAGAGACTAGTTAGACTCCCTAGCAACCCTGCAAGGTGGAGCGGTCTGCCCAGGGTCTGCCATCCCATTGGGGATCTCCCCCCTCACCGCGAGAGGAGACCACGTGCCAGCACGTCCAGCCACAATCTCAGGTTCGGCAACCCGCACAGCCATCGTGGTGATGCTCATTGCATCATGGGCAGTGCCAGCAGCCGCGCAGGACCGTGAATCGGCCCTGCTCAACCGAATCGAACAGCAAATGCTCGATCAGGAAATCGAGCGGAGACTTGCCGACCACCGAGGCCAGACGCTCGGTGAACAGCTGACGCTCGATTACGGTGCCTCACTCCGCTTCGGCTGGGCAAAATTGGATGACGCCAATTTCGAGCCATATGGGCTTCGGCAGTATGAGGCCAACGTGTATCTGCAGGCGGTCATCGGCGGCGGGCATCGATTCTTCGGCAACCTCCGCTTTCTCTACAGCGACTACTACAACAGCAACAACAACAATGACGGATTGCTTGATCCAATTGGCAATCGATACTGGTATCAGTTCGATCTGGCCGACTGGCAGCGAGCCAACGACGGTGCCGCCGGCCCTGTCGGACTCACGGTGCGTGCCGGCAGGCAGTTCGTTAGTTGGAACTCCGGACTGGTCTGGAGCAACGATATTTACGGGGCCAAGGTTCAGGCCGACTGGGAAGCGATTTCATTCGAGGGTGTCGCCGGCGTATCGGCCCGAAGTGGGCTGTATGACTTCGACGTCAGCCGCCCCAACTACGACACCGATACAAATCGACATGTCTGGGGCATTCGGGGCCAATACGAGATCTCTCCCGAGTTCGCTCCCTATGTGTCGTACTTTGCACAGACCGATCACAACGACGACAGCGTAGTTCTTCCATTCTTCGGGGCTACGGAGTTTCAGTACGACTCGCAATACCTGTCATTCGGCACAGATGGTTCGATCGGCAACCGCTTCCTCTACACATTGGAATTGTGCCACGAGTCAGGAACAGGCAAGTCCACGCCAATTATCACTCCTGGTGGACCATCGCAGACGGATGAGAACATCGATGCGTGGGCGGGCGTCCTGAACATGATGTATCTGCTGAACGATCATCAGAACACACGATTCGAGTCCACGCTTGCCTTCGGTACGGGTGATGGTGACAGACTCTCAAGTTCCGCGACTATCGGCGGGAACTGGCCGGGTTCACCCGACAACGCTTTCAATAGCCTTGGCTACATCAACACAGGCTTGGCTCTCGCCCCGAGCATGACGAACCTGCTCATGGCAAGGGTTGGAGCCAGCACCGCGATTCCAATTGATCCAAGACGGCCAGACGATCTTCGCATCGGCGTCGACTTCTTCGCGTTCGGGAAGACGAGCGCGGGCGGGCCGATATCCGCCCCATCAACTCCAAGTCGCTTCGTCGGCTGGGAGTGTGACCTTCGCATGGACTGGAGCATCACGAGCGACGTGAGTTTCAACGTTCGATACGGCCTGTTCATCCCCAACGGCGGTAACCCCGAGCCAATAGATCAGGTGCGGCAGTTCCTCTATGGAGGTGTCACTTATGCGTTCTGAATGCATCACCGGAGCCATCCTTGTGGCCTCTTTGGGCCTCGCGGGCTGCGGACTCATGGACCGAACGACCATCGAGTCCCCCGCCGCCGCTCAATTCCCCACAGCCGACGAATCACTGGATTTCTGGGATACGCTGGAGAATCAGGCCGTCACGACGAACGACGATGCCCTCCACGGGCTCCTCTTACTCGCAGAAATTTCGGTGGGCGATTCTTGGGAACTCAGACGGGAGGCTGCCAGCCAGCAGGGATGGATTCGGGCCGATTCTGGGCCCCTAAACCCCAATGAATCGGCTGAAATGGGCTTTATCGCGGTGTGCATCTGCCAGGTTCTGGATGTACAGGGTGGTCTATCCATGCGGCTCTTTGGCACCACTCCGAGATATTGCACCCGAGAAGTGGTTCACATGGGGCTCATACCCGGCATAACTGAGCACGAGGCCCTAAGTGGGGCCGAATTCATCGCGCTGCTCGGTGCTACCGAGCAGCGGCTTCTGATCGATCGCGCTTGGGCGGCTCGAACCGCCGAGGCGCCATCCCTACCGGCCGAGGGCCCCGCCCCTGCGGCCACCCAACCGGCGGAGACGCCAGTTTCGGGCCAAGGCTCTGAAACGACTGCTCCAGCCGAGGAAGGTGGGCCAACATCATGACGATCACACGCTCAATCATCTGGACCGCGGGAATGACCGCCTCTCTGACACTCGGATTGTGGGCTGGCGCGCAGGAACCACCCGTTGAGACAACGACTGTCGGCGAGAGTCTCCGGCCAGTCGCCGTAACAAACAAGGACGCTATCCAGGCTCGGCTTGCTGCGCTCAAGAAGATCGCACTCAAGGCTGCCGAAGTGTTGCCAGAGAATGAGACCCGCATCCTTCGCGCAGTCATCATGGAATTCACCGGCAAGGTCCAGTGGCGAACGGACGAAAAGGCCAAGTGGAAGAAGGCTGCCAAAGACGACATCCTTACGCCGGGCGCGATGGTTCGTACCGGGCTGCACTCGTGGATGATGCTTCGAGTCGGAATCAACTCGCATGTGTTCGTTGACAGCGGCTCACGTGTCACGCTCCCCCAGATCACTCACGCCGGGGACACACTCAAGACGATGGTGCAAGTCAATCGCGGCCGCGCCGATATCGAGGTTGGTCAAGTTGGTTTGACAAATGACTTCTCGGTGCTCACGCCATCAGGCGCGCTTGCGGTACGAGGAACCGGCATGGCTGTCGGGCACAGTGCACTCCAGGGCACACAGGTATTCGGTGCTCGCACCAACGCCATGAACGCGATCGCCATGCGGTATTACGGCAGCAAAGTTGCGCACATGATGTCGGGCGGCGCCGTATCCACCCAGAAAACACCCGATCCTGCCGTCGCCGGGGCCATGGAATCCTCCGGGCCGGCCCCACTGCAGGCAACCGAATCGCAGGACCAGCAGGATGCGCCTGACCAAACGACGCAGGCCGTGTCCAATGCCAACCCCATCAACCAATCGGTCCGCATCTTGCTGGCCGACCAGCAGGAAGCCATCGCCGACGAAATCTACGAAGAGGAATTCGGCGATCCCTTCATCCAGGACGGCTTTGCCTGGTACTTCCCACCAAATGGCGTGGTGCTGTCCGAGGACATGGGTTCTGTGGCAACAGCGCTCTACTGGGACATGAGTCTCAAGGATGTCGGACCGCTCGATCCATACAATCCTGCCGGCCACCGCGTCGCGGCGATCTTCGAGTCGGGGCTCTTCAATACCACTGGGTTCCACGATTCGTCGCGTATTGAATACATCCACGAAGGACAAGACGGGCACGAGTACATGTTCATTCCATTCGGGGTTGATCTGCCTAATGGAGATAGTCCGATTCCAGGGACTTACGCCGCAATCCTCAATTACGGCGATGCCGAATGGACAGGGCAGCCGTTCACCGGCGACACCGAACTTCGGACGATGATGACCTTCGTCAACGAATTCTGCGTCACAACATTCAACGGTGACGGCGAGCGGATCGAAGTCTGCCGGGAAGCCTTCGCCAACGCGATGAATGAGGTGCTCTACAATGAGTACCAATCGCCCGGCCAACATCCAAGATTGACGCCGTACGGACAGAGCCTGCAGCACGGCCCGGCGGATACTTATGAGTTGCCCGAAGGCGGCGATTGCGCATGGTGCCCATGACCGAATAGGTCAGGCACGCCCCATCCTTGATACGCTGCCAGCAGCGTGATAGGCAATACCAGTAGCAGCGTTCTTCTCTCATCAGCGGCAGGGACCCTTTTTGTCGTATTGATCGATGTCGTCGGTGGATTCCACGGCTGGAATGAGCGGCTTCTGGATCTCGAACAGCAGCATCTTCCCCGAGACGCTCAGCCAATGTCGTCTGAGATCGTCATGGCCGACATTGACGATCGCGCGTTGGAACGATTGGGGCGATGGCCGTGGCCGCGAGCCGATCTTGCCGGAGCGATCAATGAACTTCGACGAGCCGGCGCCCGCACGATTGCTGTTGACCTCGATTTGGCAGATCCCCAGCATCCAACATGGCATCCCGGACCGCCACAGTCCCAAACCAATCACGACCAGCTTCTGGCCGATGCCATCGACAAGGACACTATTCTCGGCGTGCTGCTCATGCCAGATGAACTTGAGGCCAGATGGGCCGCCGCTGGTGGGTCGCCGGGGGTTCTTGCAAAGACGCTTGAGCGTATGCGAGAAGACCTATCACTCGATCCTCGGGCCGACGGTCCCGATGCGACCACGGATACGTTGCATCTCCTGCGGCGCCGCGCCATCTTTGATCTGGCCGCGACGGTAAGTGACCAACAGAGCCTGTTCGAACTTGCTGGTGATGAACAGGGTGCGATGGAACCGCTCATTGACACTGCACTCCGACAGCGCCAAGGCCGCATATCACTTCCGGGAGGAATCCAAGGCGGCCCGAGCCAACAGCCGTCGCCAAGCGACCGATTCCCACTGCCTGAGTTTGGCAACTCGGCGGGAGGATCGGGCTACGTCAACATCGTCCGAAGAAGTTCCGACGGCGGAGTTCGCCACTTGCTTCCATCTCAACCCATTGGGCGTGGAGCGTTGGTGCCGCCACTGGGCATCGCTGCAGTCCAACGCTTCCTCGGGGCAGAGACGCCGTATGTCATTGAAGACGATGCCGTCATCGTTGGGAATGTCAGGCTTCCACTTACGGGCGATGCAATCACCCTGTGCTGGCCCCGAAGCATTCACGGTATGGACTGGCCGAATCTTCATCGATCACTCGAGGATGATGACAGATTCACAGGTCATATCTCGATTGGCGAGGTGGTTCTTCTTGCGAGAGCCCGCCAAACGCTGGAGCGGGCCACCACGCTCAAGGCTGAAGCCTCTCGTGATCTGATCCGCGGCATTCGCATGGACTCTGCCCTTGAAAATGAGAACTGGCTCTCAAACGATCTGCAACTGGAAATCGCGGATGAGGTCGACTTTACGCTCGGCAACATTCGCAGCCGCGATGCGCTTGCGACCGAACTGGTGCAGTTGGATGAGGCGGAACACAATCTTCTGACGCGAATGCTGGACTGGCGCCTTGCGGCTGAGGCCGCCACTGCCGCAAGCGAACGCATTGCACAGGTTGAGCAGTCACTCCAGAACGCCGTTCAGGATCGACTTGTGTTTGTCGGATGGACGGCAACCGGCACGGTCGCTGACTTCATCCCAACAGCAGCCGGCCCGCGGACTCCGGGTGTCATGGTGCACGCCGCCCTCGCTGACATGGTGCTCCAAGAGCGTTCTTTGCACGAAGGCTCGCGATGGTGGTCACCGGTCGCTTCGGCTGTGCTTGGCCTGTGCATTGCCATCATTGTCGCCTCGCTCGGACCGTGGCCTGCCACGGCGGCATCGCTTGGCTTATTGGTGCTGTGGATCATCACGCTGATCGCGATGTTCTCGTATGAGTCCGTTGTGCTTCCGGCTGCAACTCCACTGGTAGCCATGACGCTCTCCTGGGCAACTGGCACCGGATCGCGGGCGATACTCGTACAACAAGAGAAACGGCGAATCACAAGACAGTTCCGAGCACGCGTCCCCGAAGCACTCGTGGACGAACTGGCGCGAGATCCGAATGCTCTCAGCATGCTCGGTGTCCGTCGTGAAGTGTGCGTCATGTTTGGCGATCTCGCCGGCTTCACACAGATCAGTGAACGGTTGGGAACTGAGCAAACGGTCGCTCTTCTCAATCGCTGCATGGCCGGGCTGACCGACCGTGTCACCTCGCGGGATGCCTACCTCAACAAGTTCCTCGGAGACGGCTTCCTCGCCTTCTGGTCGGCCTTTGGGCCTCAATCGGATCAAGCTACGCTTGCTTGCCACGCAGCCATGGAATGTCAGGAGTTCATGGCTCTGATCAATGCAGATCCGGAACTCAATCAGCCACAACTCGGGCTCCGAATCGGCATTGCGACGGGCGAGGCCCTCGTCGGTGACTGTGGTGCACCGCCACGACTGAATGACTACACGGTCATTGGCGACGTAGCGAACCTCGCTGCACGGCTGGAGTCAGCCAACAAACAATTGGGGACATCTATTCTGCTGGACGGCCGTACACACGAGTTGGTCGACGATACCGATCTGCCATTTATTGAGGTTGGCCCGATACAGGTGGTGGGTCGAAACGCCATTATCGATTCATGGACCCTCTCAAGCACACCACCATCGGTTGGTACGGTTGACCAGCACGCTGCCCTCGCCATGGCAATTCGAGATGGAGATCGATCTGCAGCGCAAGCCGCCCTAGAGGCCGTCGAAGCGACCGACGGCACTACATCCATATCCCGTAGGTTCGCTGAAGTCATCAGGGACACTCCAGATCCAATGCCCCGCGCACTTCGATTGCAAGAAAAGTAGCTTCTTCAGCAGGACATACTCATGCCCGATATCACACGCGAACAGATCGACTGCATTCTCGAAGTCAGCCGTGTGCTTGGCAGCACAGATGATCCACAGGCCGTCATCTGCCGTGTCGCCGATTGCCTTCGCGACATTCTTGAAGCAGAGAGGGCCACCGTTTTTGAGTATTGCCCCAAGAACAACGAACTCATCGCTGTCGCGGGGCATGGTCCCGATGGTGTGTTGATGGAGTCGCTGGAAGACATTCGTGTTCCTCTTGGAAAAGGAATCGCCGGAACCGCCGGTGAGACGCGAGAGATCATCAACATCGCGGATGCCTACGCGGATGACCGCTTCTACAGAGGAGTCGATGAGAAGACGGGCTACCGAACGCACAATCTGTTGACGATTCCGCTCGTCGCAACTGATGTTGGCGAACTCGTGGGCGTCGCGCAGGTTCTCAACCGCCGAGCAGGACCCTTTGGCGAGGAGTGCGAGAACATCGCCTCCGCGCTTGCTGCCCAGTCCGCTGTTGCTATGCGTCGTTCGCGTCTGCTCGCCGATCGGCTGGAACTCGTGAAGTTACAGCATGATCTGGAGATCGCTCAGAAGATTCAAGCCGCAACCTTTCCAAACACGTTTCCGGAACTGGACGGCTGGGAAATTCACGGGTGGAGCATGCCAGCCGACGCAACCGGCGGTGACGCCTACGACGCCATCGATGTGGAGGGTGGAGCGCTACTCATGGTCGGCGATGCAACAGGGCACGGTATCGGGCCGGCCATTTCGGTCACACAGGTCAGATCCATGCTTCGTATGGCAGTTCGGCTTGACGCCCCACTGCTGGAACTCGCCAAAGAACTCAACACACAACTCTGGCAGGACACATCTCCGATGCAGTTTGTCACAGCTTGGTTTGGACAACTGGATGCCGAGTCCGGCGTTGTTAAATCGCTGGCAGCCGGACACGGGCCAATGCTGCTGATCCGTGCGGATGGCGAACTCGTCACCTTCGACGCAGACGTTCCTCCGCTGGGGGTATTGGAGACGCTTGACGCCGACACCACAACCCGCATCGACATGAGCCCCGGCGACATTCTCGCAATCCCGAGCGACGGCATCTTCGAGGCAATGGATACCGAGGGGGCGTTCTACGGAATCGATCGATTGGCTGGGCTCCTTTCAGCCGAACCAGACCGATCCCTCGCTGAGACGTTGGAGCACCTCCGCCACGATATGGAAGCCTTTCGTGACGATCGGCCACCGCAGGACGATCGCACAATTCTCGCAGTCCGCCGCAATCCCTGATCCCATCGGACCCGGTTGGCCGATCCGCATATGATCCTCCCCCATCAGGATCCATTGTCATGCGGTTTATCGTCTCCATCTATCTCGCCTGCCTCATCATCTGGATCGGCGTCAGAGTCATCCAACTGGCAGTTAAACGCCGCGCCGAATTACTGAGCGTTCATACGGTATTTCTCGGTGGGTTCATAATCTTCCAGCTGACCAGCAGCATTCTCGGACTGGCATTCAACATCTACGGCAACCTGGAGCCGGATGACAAGACCGTCACTCCGATGATCTTTGCCTTCATGGCAACACTGTTCCTGATCCTGTTCGAGTGGTCCTACGCCCGTGACTGGGGCGTCCTTCGCTATGTCCGCGGAATCGGCAAGGGAGACTGGGATGGCGCGGCTGGAGGATGGTTTGCGTTATCGCTGGTTCTGCTGGGCCTCGGGGCGTTGATGAAGATGGTGCTGATGTGGATACCGCTGTTCGGCATCCTCTCATCCCAAGCGGGGGCAGGCGTATTGACGGCATCTGCTGCGACGGCGGCCTGGGCATGGTCGCGGGACTTCAGAAACCCGATCTACATCGGACTCGCATTCGCCATTCTCTTGCTTGCCCTCACCGCTGTGTCCTACCAATCATTCGGTCGCCGCGGCACCATTGGTGTTCCCCTCGGATTCGGTTGGGCAATTTACTACGCCTATTGGCGCCGTTTCCCGCTGCACACACTTATCCGCAAGGTCACGATCTTCGGCTTCATCGGCTTGTTTTTCCTGACCGTCTACACGGCAACACGCCGCGGTGGTGGCGCCTATGAAAATCAGAGCCTTGGCGACCGACTCACAAGGATTACCGAACTCAATCTGGAGGACATCACAGGGGGCATGACGTCAGTACTGACTGGGCAGAATGCAGGACCGCTCAGCATGTGGGCCATCGAAACCTACGGCAGCGCTTATCCATACGTGTTCATGCATCAGGTGAAGTTTCTGTTTGCGATGCCGATCCCTCGCGCATTGTGGGCAAACAAGCCCTACCCCCTAGCGAAAGACATGGTGCACGACGGAGCAATCCGGCGGAAGGGATCAGGCGATGTCTTCAACGTCGGTCCTGGAATCATCGGACATGTTGCCCATGACTTCCCATGGCTTGCGCTCCCGTTCTACGCAATCGTCATGGGTTTGATCGTCCGCGCCCTTGATGAGAGAACCATGACAGCCCTGCATCGCCCCTTCATTGTGATTCCATGCGGATGCGCGCTTGGACAAACCATCGCCTTCTCGCGAGGCGAGGCTGCGCTCTTCCTCTGGAACGGCTTGATGGCCTTTGTCGGTGCCTTGTATGGCATGCGTATTTCTGGGTTTATCGCGATGTTCTTTGGTGCGATGTACCAGACCGATCCCGAAGAAGCGTGGGATCCACTCTTCCCGGATGACGACTGGGACGATGATGATGTGCCGACGGCTGCGGGATCTGAACAACTCGCCTGAGTTCTATGACCGCTGATCAATTCTGCGCGGCAGCGACAAGATCGCCGATCGGATAACCAGCGTTCTGCATGCCACGAAGTCCAATAGCAACCGTCTTACCTTCCGAGAGCAACTGCATGCTGATATCCCAACGCCACTGTGCATAGTCGAACTCAGGATCGTATCCATCGTCGCCAGGTGCCATGCCAAGCGGCCATGTCATGATGTGAATGGCGCGGCCACCGGCAGCAACGATTTCTTCTTCCGTGAAATACGTTTCGGGATTGTTGCCCGGCATGCGATCCCACATGCGGTGCTCTGCCACAACGCTGAAGCCCAGAAAGTGCGCCTGTGAACGGGTCGGAATCGCTTCTACGAAGAGTTCTGCTCCACGTCGATGAAGCTCTGGTGCAACATCTTGCACCCACGGTGAATCCTCGGGGACATGCTTGCCGGCATCGTGCCCAATCCCGCTGAATCCGAGTTGCAGCAGTTCGCCGTAGAACCTGTTGATGGTGTTGGGGTCTCCGTGCTCGTCCTGCGGCGTCCATCCGGCGGCTCCCCAGGGGGATACCCAGCACCGAGGAAGCCCGAGATACGCGTAGTAGTTGATCTTGTTCCTCCGCAGATACTCGACAAGCCTAGGTAGATCCTGCACCAGACCGGGACGCTGCTGTCGTGCCTTCTCAAGTTGTTCAAACAGCATGGACTGTGTATCGCCTGAAGGCCATACCTGATCATGGTCGTACCAGTACCCGGCGATGTTGTGAAACCACATGTCAAATGATCCAGCGCCGATTTCGTCTACGACCGGCCCAATTCGTTTGTCGATGTTCACCTGCCAACCGGCCTCATCCGTGTAGACCTGCGGATGAATGTGATTAGGAAACCCCTCTTCGTGCCACGAGCCGCCAACGGGCTGCCAGAACAAGAGTCGCCGCGCCGCTGTGTCCTCGGCCACCAACGCCCTGCCGAAATTTCGAACGACCGCGAGGAGATCTTCAACATTGACCATTCCACTTGCATCGCCATCTCCAGGGCAGGGAATCATTCCTTCGCAATTGGTTCCGTAGTGTGTCAGCACCTCAAGAATGTCGTTCGCATCAACTGTAAACGTGTTATCCGTATCCCCAGGCAGAAACTCGGTGGGATCAGCCTGTTCCGTCAATTCCTCTTGTACTTCGAAGAGCGTGCGCCTGGCATAATTCGTTTCGCTCGGATTGATCAGCATTCTGGCGATGAAGCCTGGAAGGTCAATCACTCCAGTTTCGGCCTCGGTCACTATTCCTTGGTAGGACATCGACACCATTCGCGGGTTCCAATCTCCAGGCACCACTCCGTCAAGCGTAAGTGTCGCCGACTGCGGCGTACCAGAGGCATCGCTCCACACCACGGCCATGTGCTGCGTGCCGCTCGAGGCATCGGCTGCCAGAGACACCTGGATGTTGCGGCCCGACATACGTTCCGCCGGCGCGATCCACAGTGATTCGATAGGGCCTACTTCGGTGTCCCCAACCCAGAATTCCAACTGATTGTCGCCGTGGTGCCAACCACCCCAGACCATTTCTGCCTGAGCCGTTTCGATGGCCAAAAGGATCGGAGTTATCACACTGATCACTGTTACGGTACGCGTCAAGGCGTTTTTCATGGGTCGGATCCTGCCGAAGAAGTTGAGCATTTGTTGGAGCTCACTGCCTGTCTTCAGCTGATCTGGCCGCGCCTGACAGAAGTCCGGCCACCAGTCAGTGGTTCATCGAGCGATCTCACACACGACAACAGTGCTTTCATCAGGCATCTGCCACCAGTAACCGGGCTGACTGGCCTGGGCCAATCGCGCCGCTCGCGCCTGTATTGCGGGCGGTGCCGGTGAGCCTTGCACATTGATCATCTGCATTCCTAGCGCATCACCAACTGCCAGGCTGGAACGAGCACCGTGCGAAGATGGCGTGCTGGGCATATTCGAAAGTGTGAGTACAGCAATCACGCACATGACAATCATGGCCTTGCTCCATTTTGCGTTTGGGCTATTCAGGGCGGCCGCTGCCTATGAGCGACTCGTATCTGCAATCCACACAAACAGTCTGTTCGCTCGGATGAAATCGCAATCCCGGTGACATCAACAGCCAACCCATGCCCTCGGTTCCGCTCACGCCACCAATTCGGATTGGAGGGGTTAGCTCCACCTCCCTCTGAAAAAAACCTCGAAGACTCAAAAAGGACCACCTCAAGTGCCACTTCCGCCGAACCGATGACTCGTTGTACGCGTCAATATCGATTCATTGCGGTGATTGACCAGAGGAATACGCGACCCCCAAATGACCGCCATGCTGCAAAGACTCTGCCTTCCCCCCACAGCGCAGTGGATCGCTGCCAGCACAACCCTGCTGGCGACTGCAGCCGCTGCGGATCCTCACAGTATGACCATGAGCTGGACTGCCTCGGCGGATCCATCAACGCCCATTACCTTCGATCTTGCTGATGTCGGATCGTGGGCAGAGTTAGAGGACGGCGGCGAGATATACACCGGAAGCCTCTTCCACCCACAGTGGCAGATCGGTTGGACTGCAACGGTAGATCCCGGACCAGATTCCTCTCTAGATCTTCTGCTCTCGGTGACAAATACATCATCTGGATCGCAGGCTTTCAATTCAGATATATCTCTGAATCCGTGGTTTGACTTGCCAGACCAATCCATGTTGACCGCAGCAGCCACACTGACGGTGATGAACCTGCAGTTCACCGGATCCGCCTCGATGGAAACGATCGAGGACACGCCTCTCGTGTCGGTGTCGCTCGATGGCACCGAGCGTGCGGCCCTATTTGCGCCTATCTACGGGCTCACTGCATTTGGTCCGTTCTCAACGGCAACCGACTCTGCAATAACGACCGTGCTAACCAGCGGTGGCTCCTTGTGGTCAGCGCAAGCGGAATTTGATCTCTCCGCTGGTGACACGGCGACGATCCATCTCTCATCCACCCTCAGTGCGATCCCGGGGCCTTCGGCGTTGCCCCTTCTCATAACGCTCGCAGGCCTTCCCCGGCGGCGACGGAGCGGTGCCCTCGCATGGAGTCGATCCACATGAATATCAAGACAGCCATCATCGCTGCCTTTGCCTTGCACTGCAGCAGCCTTGCCGTCGCAGACTATTCAGGCGTGTTCAATGTCACCACGTCTGATGGATTTGCGTGGACAACGAGCCTCGAGAGCCAGGAGACTCTGGATGGCGGGGAGTTCTGGTCTGCGCAGATCATCGATAGTGGAGTTTCGATATCCGCCTCGATGTATGGTTCACCTGAGGATGCCTCGCTTGGAACGGTCTTGCAAGCATCGAACCAGACTGCTGACAATCTGGACCTTGACATTACGTTCACGATGCCACTCGCCGCGTCACTCACTGGTCCCAATAGTTGGCATGGGTCGATGGCTGCCTCAATCTCAGGCGAGAATGCTCTTCTGGCGTCGGTCTTGAATCTCTCAGTCTTTGAAGCAATTGCTGGCGCAGAGTCGCTTGGGGCGATGTTTGCAGCACCATTTGAACTCTCATCCACCGGCGGGGGCACCGCTGCCGCCTCTGACTCCTCCAGCGGTGCCGTGATACTCACGTTCGCCGATTCGCTGCAAGCACATTGGCAGTTCGAACTCGGCGCGGGAACCACAGTGATGTTCAACGGCGGATTCGGAGTCATTCCGGCTCCCGGAGCCATGGCGTTGTTCGCCTGCGCGATGGTCACTTTCCGTCGACGGGCCCGATGGCTGACCTCAGCACAATAGACACGCGCATCGAAGCAGCGGCTCAATACACTGATTCACAGCCGATTACTGACCAGAAAGACAGACCACGATGATGGCTTGATAGGATGCGACCTCAGCACCTCTCGTTGCAGGATCGTCGCTCATGAAATCCATCTATCGCCGCCGGACCGGGTTCTTCAGTGAACGCCACCGCCGAACGCACCATGCCGCGTGCCGTATGACGTCAGCCACCTTCGAAGCAATCGGAGGAACACCTGGCAGAGTACTGGACGTTGGTTGTGGCGTCGGGACCTTTCTTGATGTGTGCCACGCAAGCGGCGTCGCCACGGTCCGGGGTTTGGAAGGCGACTGGCTCGACCCGGAGGACCTCGTCATTGATCGCGCGAGTCTGACACCGCACGATCTGCGAGAACCACTCCCCGAACTCGGACAGTTTGACCTCGCCATCAGCCTAGAAGTTGCAGAACACCTCCCCCCTACGCGGGCGGCTACCTTCGTCGAAGACTTATGCAAGCGAGCCCCTGCTGTCATGTTTAGTGCGGCCATCCCGCTTCAGGGCGGGGTCGGGCATCTCAACGAGCGATGGCCGAGTTGGTGGGCGAAACTGTTCGCCGCGCACAACTTCGCCGCTGTGGATTGCATCCGCCCAATGATCTGGAGTGACAACGACATCGCCACCTGGTATCGGCAGAACACGTTGCTGTACATGCGGCGCGATCATCCAGCCATTGACGCTGTATCGCTCGTCGAAGATCGCGGCGCGCTTGATCTGGTGCACCCGTTGATGTATCTCGACAAAGTCCCCGGCAACGACATTCCGCGAGCCACCAAGTCGCTCACTCGGGCTACGCGCCGGACGATTCGAACTGCCATCCGCCGCGCGATCGGACAAGGCGACTCGATCCCACCACCAGCCGCGCCGCCCGAGAGCGATTCTCCGTAGCAGTCCGATACGCCGTGCCACTCAAGGGCACGCCCCCCAGTATTCCAACAGTTCCAGAAGATCTATGACGTCGACGACGCCGCTGCCATCGAAGTCTCCACTGGCACTAGGCTCCCCCCACAACGCGAGCAGTGCCATGAGCGCCGTTTGATCGACGGACCCGGTTCCACCCAGATCCCATGGGCACGGTTCGCTGCCGCACAATGTGTCGATCATCACTTGCCCAGTATTCGTCGGATCGAGATAGGGCGACAACTTCGCCCAAGTACTCGTAAACGACTTACCGTACCAATCAACTTCATTCGGATTGTTGCAGTACGAATTACCGCAGCACAACTGCCCAATGATCTGATGCTCGCCGTTGAACAGCGGGGAGCCAGAAGAGCCGGGCTGTGTCACGCCTTCGGCCCACACGACCTCCCAGAATATGTCGGTGTAGAACGAATCTGAGTCGTGTTGTACAGATGCGGGTGTGGAAATACGCTTCTCGGCGGTGTTGGGATGGTGAATGCCCGCTCCGACCGTTGGCAGCGATGCGCTGCGTGACCATCCGGCGTATGACACTCCATATGACTCTGAGGGGCTCGACACCAACTCCAAGAGTGCAAAATCGGTATTACTATCGAATGCTCGGAGTACTGCACCTGTACTGGTATCGGTCAGCGGACCGTCGCCGACCATTGCACTCTCTGCACTTCCGGGGGTTCGGCAGGACGAATTTTCATAGTTCCAATAGACGACGACCGTCTGATCATTGTTCGGTGTCACACCACAATGCTCGGCCGTCAGAAAGTACGGCGTTTCGTCTTCGCTGGTGTTGTTGACCATCGCTCCAGTGCAGGTCCATGTGCCATTGATGGTATAGACGCCGACCGATGGAATTTCGCACGACCATGCATCGCCCGAGGAACACGCCACATCGACATTGCAAGAACCCGACGTGTGGAACGGACCGTCTCGATAATCACGAAGACCACGATACCCCTCGTTGATAGAGACAATCGAAACGCCGCGTTCGAGCTCGCGCCGCTGCGTAGCATCCACCTCGAACTCGACAATCACTTCATCTCCCCAGATGATCGGACTCCAATACTGGCCCTCTGCCAGCGGTGTTTCCGCGGTGATCGTTTCAGTAACATCGAAACCATCGAATGATGCAATTCGCATCTCGGCCGAGGAGGGCAGCGCGAGCCGATCGAAACCGATGTTGAGGTGCGCTGCTCCTGGGGAAAGCACGCGAAGCCGCCACATCATGCGGCCATCATCCAAATGCTCCCAGGTTCCGGTTGTTTCTGGAAACAGGCTGACGGTATTCGGAACCGCGATGCGCGCTGGCGCCCCCGCGGCCGCGAGAATAGCGTCTTCACGTTCCAGTTGGTCGTAATCCGGTCCAGCCAGTTCGATCACCTGCACGGCTTCGAGCGGAAGTCGTCCCTTTGCAAGCGCGGCACTCGCGCTAGCCGTCAACAGACAACTGGATGCGAGCATTGAGCGTGTGATGAATGGTGCGTTCATGATCGGAGTGGCGGCCACTGGCTCGGGGCTCCAGCCTAAAGAATACGTTTCAATCACAGTTTCGGTTCTCCGGATTCGGAGCGGGTATGACCACTCGCCCCCAACGCCCTATTACCCCAAATGAGCCCCAACCACATCAAAACCCCATTTCGCGAGTCTCATTTCCCCCCATTAAGAGCCCCACATTGAATACCATCGGGGACCGGCCTTTGTCGGATGTATCCCACCAATCCCCCACCCACGAACGGACCTGTACTTATGACCACCGAACGAAAGCCCGGAAGCAGGGGCGTCACCCAGAGGTTCACCAAGGGACCAAAGGCAAAGGACTCCGGCCACGGAAACGCCCGGGGCAACGAGCCCAACGAATCTCGCAAGGGATCGACTAAGACCAAGTCTCCCAGTAAGGGATTCAAGAAGCGGCGTAAGTGATCATGCCCCTCATTTGAGGAGTGTCATCCAAGCGTGACCACATGCAGTGATCTTGAACTTGGGGATGGCGATTCCCCGTCAATGCGGCATCCGGCATCACCTTGCAGGGCCGCGAGTGGCTCCCAAGAAAGTCCCCTCAGAATCCTTCAGGGACATTTCGCGACTCCACCGGTCTCTGATATACTCCGCGATTCGTCTCTGCGGCGAAGTACTGCCCCACGGCTGACCGAGGCTCCGGTCAGCTCCCGGCGGTGCCGGGCGTCCCGATGGTTCATGAGAACCTTGGCGACCCGAGCGGCAGACAGTGCACAGGAGCAGCCACCATGGTCGTTTTGCGACTGAAGCGTTTGGGACGCCGGCACCGTCCCTTCTACCGACTCAATGCGATGGATCGACGGGCACCGCGCAACGGGCGCGTCATCGAGGAACTTGGCTGGTTTGATCCCCTCGTCGAGGATGACAAGCAGCTTAGCCTCAAGGCGGATCGCATCAAATACTGGTTGAGCGTCGGCGCTCAGCCAAGCGACACGGTCAAGACTTTGCTCAAGCGGATCGACGTTGATCCGACCCCAGGCAAGAAGGCCTGACCGCCCTCGGAAGTGTTTGCAACAGTGCGAACACTTCCAGTCGGAACTCCCGCGATGCGGATCGACATCCTGACTTTGTTTCCCCCCATGTTCAAGGAACCGCTCAAAACGAGCATCCTTGGACGAGCCCACGAGGCGGGTGTGCTGGAGACCCACGTTCACGACATTCGTGACTGGGCCGACAACAAGCACAACAAGGTCGATGACCGACCCTTCGGCGGAGGCCCCGGCATGGTGATGATGTGCCAGCCCCTCTACGACGCGGTGCTGGCCGTCGAAAAATTGGACCCCAGACGTGCGCAGCGTGTGCTGCTCACGCCACAAGGAAGGAGAACCACGCAGACAACGGTCGAGACGCTGGCAACTCAGGAGCGACTGCTCCTCATCGCCGGACACTATGAAGGCATCGACGAACGGGTCATCGAGACCCTCGCCCCGCTGGAACTCAGCATCGGCGACTACGTCCTGAGTGGCGGCGAACTTCCCGCCCTCGTCCTCGTCGATGCGATCACCCGGCTTCTTCCTGGAGCCCTCGGACACGAGGAATCCGCCTCAGAAGACTCCTTCAGCGTCACCGACGAGACCGGCAAGCCCCTACTCGACACGCCACACTTCACCCGCCCACGAGAGTGGGATGGCAAGGAAGTGCCGGAGATACTGCTCTCCGGCGACCACGGCGCCGTCGCCCGCTGGCGACACGAGCAGCGACTTGCCCGAACGATCGAACGACGACCTGACCTGCGTGAACCACCGTCTGGCAAGGACGGATAACCGAACCACCCCAAGACGTGACCCCTGGGCAGAACGATCCAAGTCGCGGCGACTCAATGAAGTCGAAATCGAGAAGAACCATGAACAAGCAACACATCATCGAAAGCGTTACTGAAAGTCAACTCAAGAGCGACTTCCCAGAATTCAGCGTGGGCGACACGCTCGATGTGCACGTCCGCATCATCGAAGGCGACAAAGAGCGCGTTCAGGTCTACCAAGGCGTTCTCATCGCCGAGAAGGGCCGTGGCGTCAACCGAACTATTACTGTTCGCCGAATCGTTGCCAATGAAGGCGTCGAACGAATCTTCCCGCTGCACTCTCCACGCATTGCGAAGATTGATGTCGTACGCCGAGGCGACGCCCGCCGCGCGAAGCTCTACTTCCTACGCGACCGCGTCGGCAAGTCGCGACGCCTCCGCGATCAGCGACGTGGACTCAAGCACGTCTAGTCGCAGTAATAACTTTGATTCTGAACCAGCGCCGCAGGAAATTCCCCTGCGGCGCTGTTGTTTCATGCGCAAGCCGCTTAACACGCCTCAGCAATGCCGTATTTCTTGATCACTCGGTACTGCGGCCCCGCCCGCGTCAGCGTTGACTCCTGCAACGAAATGAACGATGCACTCGCACTGAGTGGAAGCGGCAGCACATCCTCAATGTCACGAATCGACACCTTCGTCAATCGCCGCGCACGACCGATGGTGACATGACCCATGAAGCGATCTTCGGGATCGAACATTCCCGCCAAAGCCTTATCGACACACTTCTGTATGACATCGGCCCCATCAATTGACACCCATGCAATGCTAGGAGCAAAGGCACCTGTCAATCCGACCGAAAGCGTGGCTGCCGGCCAGTCAACGGCGTTCAATCTCGCGGCAACTGCATCCAGTTGATTCACATCAATCTCGCCCAGAAACTTGAGCGTGAGGTGCAGGTTCTCGGGCTTGGTCAACCGCAGTCCCTTCACCCGCTGACCAATCGTCCGCTGCGCTGCAAGGATTGCCATCTGCAAATCAGCAGGCAGGTCAAGCGACGCAAAACAGCGATGAAGCGAGCCACGCATACAGGCAGCCTACGCGAGCGCGGCACTCATCCGGTCCGGCGAAGTTTCGGCGGGGACGATAATGGCCTAGCCTTGCCTTCTCCCGGCGGAGTCGGCACGTCCTTGCGGTCAAACCTCGCCCGACGAATCGCGAGTTCCATCTGCCGCAAGGCCATTCTGGCCTGAGCAACGGCATCCACGCCCTTGGGTATTGGGTGATTCATGACACACTCCTCGGGGCCTCTCAGAGCCACCAGCAGCGATGTCGGCACGATCGAGCGACCGCTTGAGCACACCTGCAAATTCAGTCGGATGCGTCTTCTTCGCCCAGCGGGGCGTCGAGCAGCCGAGCTGCCTCCGCCGCCGCCTCATCGTAAATGGTCGCAAGCAAGCCGCTCATCGGGAACTTCCCTTCAAGCGTCGATGCCCCAAGCCTGCGAAGCAGCGCGTGGGACGCGTGCGCAGCGCGTTCCAAGTCATGGACATGGCTGTGCGGACGCCACCACGTCTCCAGACAGTCGGCAAGAGGCGGACCCGCCGCCACAGCCGGATCCAGAACAACCGGTGGATGCGCTACGGTCTCTCCCTGTGTCCGCAGCGCACGATGGTGGCTGATTCGTTCCACAAGATCACCGCACGGCAATCCGCGAACGGCAAGTATGGCAAGCGGATCACGGAAGAAACGCTCGGACGCAATCCAGCCAAGCGCTGCGATTCGCCATGCGTCTCGACGGCCGCCCCGCTCAATTTCGGTCCGAATAAGTTCGGGCTCCGGCAGCAGCGGCGTGCCGCAGCCCCGGAAGAGATCACCCAGACCTGTCGGAATCTCACCCTCCAGAAGTTTGGCCGCCCAGATCGCTTCGCAGGCCATTGCTTCGACAAGACGCTGCCATCCAGCCTCATCAATTGTCGAGAGCTCGATGCGCACTGGAAGGGACGTCTCGGCATCCGCCTGAACTGGCCCGGAAATAACGCCGCACTCGACTCTGAGGGAACGAACGGCGCCGTCCTGCGCAGCAAGTAATCCATCGTGCATCGATTTGGTGCCGACGATTGACTCAATCGTCGTCAACCACATTTGACTTACAGGCGCCTCGCGGAGTTGCTGCTCCTCAATCTTCAGGCGAATACGGCCGCCGCGCCTACGAGAGGGCCTGGGCGCCTTGCTTGAGAGGTCTGCACGGCTCATACCTCTACCTCCATGGCGTTGCCTCGAAGCAGAAGCAGATCTCGCAACTCTCGGGTATCCATTTCGGTGAGCCACGAGTCGCCAGTACCAATGATCTGCTCAGCAAGTTGTGTCTTCTCTTCAATCATCCGGTCGATCCGTTCCTCAAGCGTACCCATACACACAAACTTGTGTACATGAACCGTTCGCGTTTGGCCGATTCGGAAGGCCCGATCCGTCGCCTGACGCTCCACGGCTGGATTCCACCACCGATCGAAGTGGAATACATGATTGGCCGCTGTAAGGTTGAGACCGAGACCACCAGCCTTCAAGGAGAGAACGAAGATTGGCGTTTCGCCCTCGGGCGATTGAAACTCGTCAATCATTTCCTGGCGTTTCTTCATCGGCGTGCCGCCATGCAAGAACAGTGATCGGCAGCCGAGATCGTGTTCGATCATGGCCGACAGAAGCTTGCCCATTCTGCGGTACTGCGTGAACACCAATGCCCGCTCGCCGGTCGCGAGCACTTCTTCAAGCAGGGTCATGAGTCGTCGCGACTTACCGGATCGCTCCGAGAGGCGCCTGAGCGACTCGCCCTTTCCTGCCGCAACCACAACATCGTCTCCAGACACGGAGAGTTCGGGGTGATCGCAGATTTGCTTGAGTTTCGCGAGCATCGCCAGAATAAGACCGCGACGCTGAATGCCTTCGGTGCGATCGACTTGGCCGATCATTGAATCAACAACGCTCTGATAGAGCGTCGCCTGCTCAGTGGTCAACGTCGCAAACTCTCGAGTTTCGACACACTCCGGAAGATCGTCAATGACATTGCGGTCGGTCTTCAGCCTGCGAAGTACGAATGGCTGTACGAGTCCTCGCAGCGACGAAGCAGCATCTGCATCGCGATGGCGCTCGATGGGTCGAGCAAATCGGCGGCGGAAGTCCGGAGCCGTTCCGAGGAAGCCCGGGTTGCAGAACTCCATGATTGACCACAACTCACTCAACCGATTCTCGACAGGCGTGCCTGTCAGCGCAATGCGGCGGTCCGCATTGATCCCCCTGATGGCCTGCGCCTGCTTGGTCGGCGGATTCTTGATGTACTGCGCTTCGTCAAGGACGACGCGGTGCCACGGCACACCACCGAGCGTTTCGGTGTCTCGGGCCACGAGAGCGTAGGTCGTAATCGTGACATCGACGTTGGCGGCCTTGGAGCGGAACGCCTCTCCCACGGGTCGATCGGGGCCGTGCTGCACGTGCCACGTGAGTTCCGGCGCAAAGCGATCGAGTTCGCGGGTCCAGTTGCCCACGACGGAAGTCGGTACAACAAGCAGCGTTGGTCCAACAACACCATCGTTCGCACGCTCGTGCTGTAGCAGCGCGATGAGTTGCACGGTCTTGCCGAGGCCCATGTCGTCCGCCAGACAGCCGCCGAGTCCACACCGGTCGAGAAAACCGAGCCAATTCAAACCGACACGTTGATAGGGTCGCAGCATCCCCTCGAATCGGTCCGGCTGTGGAAGGTCCTGGACTGCTCCCTCATCCGGACCATTGAGGAGCGACTCGACCCACCCTTCGGCCTCCACACCCAAAACTGTGAGACCGGTCTCTTCTTCCACTCCTTCTGATGCTACGCGCATCGCGTCGAGAAGTGTCGTTTCGGTTTCGTCCTGCCGCTCCAGCAGGTCAATGGCCTTGGCGAGTTGGGTCTGATCGACTTCGATCCATCGTCCATCCACCTGCACCAGCGGTGAGCGCTGGTCTCGAAGTCGCCGAAGCGACTCCAACGACAACGGTTGATCACCGACGGCAACCTGCCATCGGTATCGGATGGATGAGGCCATGCCACGAGGCGGTCCGTCCAATTCATCGAAGCCACCACTCTCGATGATCATTCGCAAACCAATCGTGTTCTGCTGACCACCCCACCACGATGGAACGGCGACGATGCAGCCCGACTCTTCCAGCAACGGACGGAACTCGCCGAGCAGTGACCATGCCTCGATCGTTGAAAGATTGATCTGGCCCGGCATCGCCTCGCTGAGAAGCGGTTCAAGCGCAGGCCACAACTGAGCCGCCCGACCGAGTTCGGTCAGGAGCACATCCTGCGGATCGCTCTCGCCAGCAAGTTGCGCGGCTTGCGGCGTGGCCTTCCAGACATCTTCAGCCGTGACGTACAGGGTGGTGTCGTCGGTCGCAGCAAGGCCGATGCTCAGCGACCACGGCTCACCCTCTATCGCTGGCGGTACGAGATCGAGTCGCAGACGCAGGCTCTGGCCGAGCGCAAAGTCGTCGAGGCGCGAGATCCATGCGCGAGCAGAGCGAATGATCTTGACGGTCGAGTCGCCTTCCAAGGTGAGGAGTTGTGTGCCGTCCAGCAGCCCTGCCAGCCAAAGTACATGCGGATCTGCGGCGTCTCGACCATCGATGGCATCGATGAAATCTTCGCGACGAAGCATGGTCCGAACAAGATCGTCGGTCATGGCTTCCAGCGCAGCTTCAAGGCGTGGCCATGCCATGTCACCGAGGTCATCATCCACGCCCCTCGCAACCGGAGGCATGGCGCTCAGCAGCATTGTGAGTTGTTCGGTGGCCTCTTCATCCTGCAACCATGGTCGCCAGAACGCGCGAAGGCTACCGTCGCCATCCTGCCTGAGTGAAGGTACGAACCGTTGGCACTCGCACCGCTCGGCCACGAGCGCGGCGACGTCCGCCCAGAACAAGAGATCATGCCCGGGCTCTTCCTCCAACCGAAGATCGCGGGACTTGACCGCAAGAAGGAATCTCAAACCATCGACAGGGGCAAAACTACGCGTGGCAACCCGAAAGCGGGCGAGCCACGGTTCGCCGGTGCGATCAACGCCGCCGACCGATGCCGCTAATCGATCGCTCGGGTACGGACCCAGAAGATCACGGGGCATGCGGACCGCGCACTCACCATCGACACCAATCACAGCGGCGCGGCCGAGGCTCTCTATGAACTCACTGCGCCGCGCGCCATAGGGATGCCAAGGCAGCGGTTCATCAGGCGCCTCGACGGTCGATCGAGGATCGCCACCGCTCGCCATCAATCGCCACCGATCAATAGATTCAGCCCAGACATGAAGGCGTCTGGCGGTAAAGGTTGCGTGAAGAATATGGGCCAACGCTTCCTCGCTTCCTCGCTTCCACAGCCCCCTGCAACGTGCGGGGATGATCGCGCTGGGACTCGAACCCAGGACCTACCGCTTAAAAGGCGGTTGCTCTACCGACTGAGCTACGCGATCAGAAGCCCCGCAGTCTACCACGACCTCGTCTTGAATCAGCCCTGTGGATGGCATGAGGACCGATTTCCGGAATGACCGCGCGGATTCTGCGCGTTGAGCAAGGCCCGAGAATCTTTGTCCTAGGACCCCGATCACTGTCGATTTGGGGGGTGTCGCCGAGGAGCAGCCTCAACAGTCCGCTCCCCGGCCACGTACTTGGACCCCTTCCTGCCCCCCACGCTGACGGCCAGCATTGGAGCGGAAACGCCTTTCTTCGACCCGTCAGTTCTGGACCAAGCCCCGCCACAGGAGTTGACCTTGGACCCCACAAAGACCACAAAGCCCCACCGACACGAGATTTCCTTCCTGCGGAATGGCCATTCGTGGCGGTTGCAGTGGCAGAGCGGGGATGAGGCCCTCCTCGTCGAAACCGTGGCCTCGCTTGCAACCGACCCGAATTGCCCCCTTGATGCCTTTGATCAGGCCCTCGTCCAACATCATCTGGACACGACCCCCCAATGAGGCCGTTCTTCGAAATGAACCCGATCTATCCCTGATTATCTCGTCATTGTTCCCGGACCATTCCCGAGCTTCTCTGGAATCCCCGGAACCTCTCCCGGATCCGCTCCGGAACTTACTCATCGGCCCCCAGAAAGTCTCATCAATGCCAGCCAAGTCACCACGCCCCGAACTCACCTACCCCATCATCAAGGCCTTCCTCGACTACCTCATCGATGAGCGGCATTTCAGCCAGTACACATCGAAGTGCTACGGCGTTGATCTGAGACAGTTCATCGCGTACACATGCGACGATCTCAACATCGAGTTCAACGCTGAGGCCGAGACCACCGCATGGCAACGTGCTCAGATCAACAAGGTCGATGTTGTTGGCGCAGTCGGACCGCACACGCTCACTGCAACGATCCTTGCCTGCGATATCGAACCGATCCGGAACTTTCTCGCCAATCTTGCCGACTGCAACTACAGCGCCGCCACGATGGCTCGGAAGATCGCCACGCTCCGTTCCTTCCATAAATGGCTCGACCGCACTGGCGTGATCACTCGAAATCCAATGACTGTCATTCGAACGCCGCGGCAAAGCCGCCGGCTTCCGAAAGCCATCTCCGTGCAAGATGTCGAACGACTACTCGCCGCGCCAGAGGCTGACACGCTGCTGGGTTGCCGCGACCGAGCCATGCTTGAAACGCTCTATTCCACAGGCATTCGCGTGAGCGAACTCGTCGGCATTGATATCGAGAGCGTCGATGAGGCCGGACAGGCGCTCATTGTGTTCGGCAAGGGGCGCCGCGAACGGATCGTTCCCCTCGGAACCCATGCGCTGCGAGCGATATCGGATTGGATCGCGATGCGGAGGCGTCATGGACACGAGTTGGTTAACGGCGAACCGCTCTTCATCAACCGCCACGGCACTCGCATTTCAACGCGCTCCGTTCGGCGCAAGGTCAGCAAGTATCTCGACCACGCCGGACTTGACTCGGACATCAGCCCGCACACGCTGCGGCACTCGTTCGCAACGCATCTGCTTGACAACGGCGCTGACCTGCGAGCCGTCCAGGAACTGCTGGGGCACCGATCACTCTCGACCACTCAGGTCTACACCCATCTGACGACCCAGCGAATGCGGGAGGCCTACGACGCATCGCACCCGAGGGCAGAGGCAGGCTGACCCAGAGAGAATCGCGCTCGCCGCCTTGGCAGGTTCGCCCGGCAGCCAGCATGCAACGACAGGCCCGAGGCCGCGAGGGAAGCGGTCTCGGGCCTGTCGCATGGGCCCCGGCTCACAACAAACCATGAAGCCAGAGTTCTATTAAGTTGTTGCCATTGCAATAGATAAGTTGCCTGGCAATTCAGTGTCGCTGCGTCAGGGACACGGACCCCATCCCGAAATGACGGTGAGAATGTCGTCCGTACCAACGATGCCGTCGCCGTTGGTGTCACCAGGACAATCCCCTGGACAGTTGGCGTCTTCGCAGAAGACGCCGACGCCCTTGAACTCGCCGCCAAGCGATACGCAGATCGCCCCGTCTGCAATCGCACAGATGCCGTTAGAGCAGCACGCGCCGTCGGTACATGAGAGGAAGAAACTATTCCCGCCAAGATCGTTGTATGGACCGTCGATTGGGTCGGGCGAGCCGCAGAAGAATGTCCCGCCGATTCCCACTTGGGTTTGAATAGGTGCACGGGGTGGTGGTGGCGATCCATCGATCCTGATGTCTGCGCCCGTCGACGCAAGGTTGTTCCCAAAGCTCATGTTATTGATCGTTCCAAAGCCGCAATTGATATTCACGCCTCCACCGATTTCAGATTCGCACAGTTCGACGGTTCCACCATCCATCGCCAAAATGCCACACTGGCAGAAGACGCCACCGCCGCCAATCAGTGATTGACACGAGGAGATATCACAATCGATCAGGGTCGCTGCGCATCCGTCAAGCATGTAGATGCCGCCGCCATACCACGAAGCACTATTGCTGATGAACTCACACGATGTCATCGTTGCACTGGAGTTGTCTTCCAAGTACACACCTCCACCCTTCTGAGCAGCGTTTCCCTCGAATATGCAATCTTGTACGATTACTTGGCTGAAGTTCACCAGGCAAAGGCCACCGCCGTTGTTCCCTTCGCACTGACCGAAGTAGCAATTCTCAAAGGCGGGGAATCCGATGTCCACATAGACGGCACCACCATCCCCGGGATAGTAGGGATGCGACATCGCCGAGCACTGAACTATCTGGCAGTTGACGATCCGAGGCGACGCGCCCCTGATATAGATTCCACCACCCGGCTGGTAGGCTCCGGAGCGGCCATCCCGAATAGTAAACCCTTCAACAACAGTATCTTTGGTCTCACCCTTTGTGAACTCTATACAGCGGCGAAAGTCACCGCCATCAATTGCAGTCACAGCAGGTCCGCTGGAACTGCGAATCTCGATGCGCTTCCCGTGAGGATTTACCAATTCGTGGTACGTGCCTGGCGCCACGACGATCTCGTCATAGTTTCCCGCCGCATCGATCGCAGCCGATATGGTCGAGTAATCAAACTTTCCGCCAGGCCCCACAGTGATGACATCTGCCCCAGCAGAGCCAGCGATCACACTCGCAAGACACAAAAGCCCAGATATCTTGAATCGCATTATGGATTCCCCTCGTTTGTCGTCGCCACGCGGCAACTATGCAATGTGATACAACTCCCGTACCCGGAATGCAACAACAACTGCTCAAAATCGCTTCGGGTCGCTGGAACCGCGCATGCGGGTCCATTCACGCTCCGGCCCTCGTACTGGCCTGCGGGCTGGCCCCAATCGGCGGAGTGGGCGATCTCATCAGTCTGTGGCTCTTTGGAATTGCAGCATTCGCAGCCATTCCGCGGCTCATGTGCAGTGGTTCTTTCCTTGCCACCAGACCCACCCTGCTTTTCTATGGTTCCTTTTGGTTGTTCGCGGTGGCATCGCTCGCGTGGGCTCCTGCCACGGCAACTCCCGACCTGACTTCTGCATGGACCCTGCTTGTGATCCCCGCAGTACTTCCCGCGCTCCATCGACCCGGGCTGGTGCTCTGGCCGATTGCTATTGGTGTCGCTGCGCAAGCGCTCATCCAGATCGGCGGCGCCATCGGACTGATTGAGAGCCCGAGCGAACGCCCTTGGCGATCGTCCCCTGGACTGTATTGGTATCCGGCTTCTGTAGGAATCTGGTCAGTCAGCGGCCTCCTGATTTCTCTTGCACTGGCGCGAGCGAGCCGATCGCCGCGAACCATCCTTGCCGCCACGACACTCTGTTTGCTTGCAGCGGTCGGCCTCGCGCTCACCCTCAACCGGGCTGCGTGGCTCGCTGGCGGCATTGGGCTTTCGTTGCTGCTGGGACGCTGGATGTGGATCGCCTGCCGATCCCCTCGCGCCTTGACGGCCGCAGCCGTTCTCGTGCTGCTTCCGATCGTTGTTGGCGCAAGCGCATATCTCGGGAGCAAGACTGTCCGATACCGCGTCCACAGCGCAGCCAAGGAAGTCGTTGCCGTGTGGCAACCCAGTTCCGATTCAACCTCAAATCTCCGAGCCAACTCGTTTGGCATGCGGGTGCTGTGGTGGGATGCTGGCTGGGACTTGATGTGGAAGCGACCAATCATCGGCCACGGTGCTGGTTCGGTTGCCGAATCGCTGGCCCGACTGGAATCCGAGCGACCGTCGAATCGTGGTGCCGCAGTCCGCGGATTCATCACATCGAATCCGCACTGTTCGCTTATCACAGCCGCTGTCGAACAAGGCGTTCCCGGAATGGCATTGCTCCTTCTCACCGGCATCGCTGCTGCTGGGGGGGCATGGCGGCGCGGCATCGGCGTGATAGCGATGAGCAGCCTTGGCCCCACCATCGTCGTTCTTCTGCTCTTCGGGACCGTCCACGCGCTTCTGCTCGAGCCATACACCGCCACACTCGTAGCGATCCTCATAGCCATGTCAATTGGGCCGCCTCCAAAGTCAGAATGCCAGCACGAAGACGCCGCTTCATCCGATACTATGGCGGCTTGAGGGCGATTAGCTCAGTTGGCTAGAGCGCTTCGTTTACACCGAAGAAGTCACAGGTTCGAGTCCTGTATCGCCCATTCGTCAATGGCGGACGGAGCCTTCGGCTCCTCCGCCATTTCCTCATGGGCAATGGTGTCGGCCAGGGGCCGACACCCGCGGGCTGCGGACGGGAGAAAGTGGGTTGCTCACAACCGAACACGCTCTCCAGCAGCGGTCGACTCAAGAGTGTGCGAGTCGCCTCGCCAGCGCACGCCTCCGTGAAGAAGTGCCAGTCCCATCGCGCGAAACGTAATGAGGAGTCCGGCGATCAGGCCAAACGGTGCCAGCAGCGACCAGTATCTTGGCAAACCGAAGCGTGCTGCGAGCAGGAGACCCAGCAGTAGCGCAGCGGCGCTTGTGGATGCGGCAAGCAGGGCCGGGGGGGACGGCAGCCATACCATCAACACAAAGGGCGACACATCAAGCGCAGCAATGATCGATGCCAACAGCCCTGCAATGAGAATGCCCGTTCGACTCCGCGCCTTCGCAACCCCCTTCTCGCTTCCCCGAAGGAACTGGCCGGCCGTTCGGTACCACTCGATTTCAAGCCACGCTGCGCCAATTGCAACGCGACTACGACCTCCGGAATCTTTGACAATTCGGGCAATTCCGACGTCATCGGCCACCTCCAAGCGGAGCTGCTTGAGTCCACCAGCGCGTTCCAATGCAGTGCGGCGAACAAGATTGAAAGCGCCCACGCCCATCGCGCGTGGCTGCCGGTCATCGTTGGCGACCCACAGCCGGAGTGAGCACACCAACACACGCATGAGCGGCGCGATGCAGAGGCGGAGCAGCAGACTTCCTCTCACAATTCGGGGCGTAAGCGCCACATGGTCGGCCCTCTCACACTCAGCCCAGCTAAGTGCCGATTCGACCGCCCCCGGATGCACATGCGTGTCACCGTCGCTGAACAGGAACCAACCATCTTTGGCAACGCGCGCGGCTTCCACGCCTACCTGCTGCGCATGCACCTTCCCGAGCCATCCGCTCGGAAGCGATTCAATGTGATGCACCGAAGCACGGTCGTCGCCCTCCACAACCTGCTCGAGCATCGCGCCTGTTCCATCCGTCGAACGATCGTCGATGAAGATGAACTCCATCCATGGGGCTGAATCCATCAACCGCGAGCGGGTGGCCGCCTCGATCGCATCGGCTTCGTCCCGTGCCGGGCAAATAATGGACACGAACGGTGCATCCGAAATCTCGGGTGTGAATTGGCCTTCCGGAAGCGGGCAAACTGAGCGAAGTGTTCTTGCGATGCACACACCCTGCACGAGCCACCAGATCGCGGCGCACACCGCAATAATCCAGATCGCCGTCATCGGACCGCGCGGGTCAGTCCGCCGTCCATGCAGATCGACTCGCCCGTGACGTACCGGGCTGCGTCCGAACAGAGCCAGGCCATAAGGCCAGCCAACTCGGCCGGCTCGGCCGCGCGTCCGGCAGGAATCTGCTCAATGATCTCCACCGGAACATCAAACGTCTCGACGAATCCAGGCATGACGGCGTTGACGCGAATGTCCGGTGCCCATTGCCGTGATGCAAGGCGCACCATCGCAGTCAGTCCACTTCGCAGCACTGTCGAGATTGGATAGTCATCCATGACATCCCGCGCCGCCGCGCCACTGGTACAGACAATCGCTCCACCGCCGGACTCTCGCATGAGTGGCACGGCGCGCTTGGCAACACGCATGACGCTGAGCAGCACCATGTCGAGCCCGGCCCGCCACGCATCGTCATCCAGTTCGAGCAGCGGGCCGGTCGCCAGATGGCCCGTGTTGATAATGGCAGCGTCAAGGCGGTTCCACCGCTCACGCGCCGTATCCACAAGCGCGGCAATGTCAGAGTCGTTGGTCAAGTCGCCCTGAAGCCACGCGCCATCGATCTCTTCGGCAACAGCGCGTCCCGCCTCGCTGCGAGACATAAGGGCCACGCGGTAGCCGTCCTCTGCAAGTTTCCGAGCGCAGGCCGCTCCAATTCCCTTCGAAGCGGCGGTGATGATGGCGACGGGTGACGTTGACATGCCAAGAGGATACGGAGGATGGCTCGGCATCGGGTTGCCGCCTGCGCCAGGAAGCGAAAGGATTCGTAATGGGCCGACCCCAGATCGAGATGAATTCTATCGACAACGAACGTGACGCTCGATAGTCTCGGTTCATTGCAATCTTGTACGAACAAAAACGAATACATTGGGAGAACAGAGAATGTCACAGCACTTCATGGCGGGCGCAATCGGCTTGGTCGGCCTCGGCCTCTTGGCCATTGGATTGAACGGTAGTAACGCAGGGCTTGCTCATGCGGGCTTGACCGCACCCGCCACGACTGGCGAGGCAACTGTCGTCTGGTTTGGTGTGACGAGCGAACAAGGCGGCGGAGTGAGTAATCCTGACCGATATGTTGTGTACCACCGACTCTGGTCAGATGGTCGGCTCGAAATGCGACATGCCGGATCCGTCAACGGATGCCAGATTGATACAGCTAGCTGTGATTGGACCGAGGTCCCCACCGGACCAAGCGGCAACGCACACGCCTGCCGCGCCGACATTGATGGCGATCAAGAAATCGGTGTCAATGACCTGCTAAGTCTCATCGAACAGTGGAATGCAGAAGCCGTCTGCGAGCCGACGCACGCGTGCATTGATCTGGGCAACATCGGTTCTGCAGCCATGTAGCCAGACGGCCAAAGATCTCCGAAATCCAATCCTCAATGCCGCGCCTTTCGGCGTGGCATGCGGTGAGGACGCAAAGGCTTCGCAGTGGCAGTGGCGATCCCAGTATCCTTGGCCGCATGAACAGACGACATGCTCCTAGCCTGCTTGCGCTTCTTGGGCTCGGACTACTCACAGCATGCGCCCCAGCCTCCAAGCCGCTTTTCAATGGCACTGACCTCGTAGGCTGGACCAAAGTCGGTGGCGATGCGACATACACGGTCGAGCGGGGTCAGATCGTCGGCACGCGCGGGCCGGGACCAAATACCTTTCTTCGCACAAATGAAGTGTACGGCGACTTCATTCTCGAACTCGAGTTCAAGTGGGACGCGGCGATCAACTCGGGCGTGCAGTTCCGCTCGCGGCAGCGCGAAGGCGACGAGCGCGTCACGGGCTATCAATGTGAACTCGATCACTCAGACCGGCGATGGACCGGCGGCATCTACGACGAAGCTGGCCGCGGATGGCTCGCCCCACTCAAGGATGACGCCGCTGCCATGGCGGCTGTGCCGAGCATCTACGAGTGGAATACGCTGCGCATCGAAGCCGATGGCGATCGGCTTCGCACCTGGATCAACGGCGTGCCGTGCGCAGATCTCACTGACAACCAGGACGCTGAAGGCTTCGTTGCGCTACAGGTGCACAGTGCGGCCGATCCTGGGCAGATTCGCTGGCGGAACATCCGGCTGACACCGCTCCGTGAAGATGGACCTGCTCGGCCATAGGGCGAGCGGCGAAGCGCAATGCTGGACACCCACCAATCAGGGCCAAGATCGCCGTATTGAAGCGCGTTGATGGGTATCCACTCTTCACAGGTCCGCCTTGGGCGAACGCCAAAGACCTCATGGTTTTTTTCGGTGACTTTCGGCAGGATTGCGGGAAGTACCGGCAATCCATGGTTAGATGCTCGCCATGAACGACGGCGGCAGGGCAAGCGACGTGACCAATGATCAATTCAATGACTCCTCTCTGGAAGTGACCGTGGCGGTCAACAGGCATATTGGCCGCCCGGTTACTCCTCTTGGGGAATCCTCAACTTCAAAGTCATCGCGACGCGTGCGGCACATGCCCTCGACTCAACGATGAGGCAGGCCTGCATAAGTCAATCTGCCCCACCACCGATTGCTTGAGTCGCATAGGTGGCGTCAAGTTCGCCAAGGGGAAGCCATCGTCAGTTCAAACATCGACGGAGCTTTCGACGCACTTTGCTGAACTGCCAGGCTGCATTGCGACCGCGCCGCGTGCCACAATCGATCAGTGCCTGATCTCGAATCCACGCCTTGGGAGATTTGATGTGCTCATCGGCACGTCTTCGCGATCCGAGACATGCCCCGGCATCGCCTCCTCGATGGCGGCGAGAAATGCTTCGATCTCACGCTCATCGCCTTCGATCTCGCAACGCACGGACCCATCAGATTCATTGCGTACCCACCCGCAAACAGCGAACCGCTCGGCCACCTTCGCCGTGGTCCACCGGAATCCAACGCCCTGTACTCGCCCCCGAAACACGATGGCGCGGCGAGCTTCGCTCATTCGAGTGAAGCCATGACCTCTTCCGAGATATCGGCGTTGCTGTGGACCTTCTGAACATCATCGCACTCTTCGATGATGTCGATAAGCTTCAGAACCTTCGCGGCTAGATCTGCATCGCACGCCACGGTCGTATCCGGAACCATCGTGATCTCGCCACTGACGGTTTCGATTCCTGCTGCATCAATCGCATCTTTGACCGCGATAAAGGAGGGCACATCGGTCGTCACTTCGAACCCGCCTCCATGCTCGACGATGTCTTCGGCTCCGGCTTCGAGCGCAACTTCCATCAACTGCTCTTCCGTCGTCTTTCCATCTTCAATAAGGATGACACCCTTGGTGTGGAATCCGAACGACACCGCGCCCGTCTTGGCGAGATTCCCGCCGTGCTTCTCGAACGCATGGCGAACGATGGGCGCAGTCCGCTGCACATTTTCTGTCAGGCAGTCGACGATGATGGCAATACCACCAGCGCCATAGCCCTCGTATCTGACATCCTGATACGTCGCCCCATCATTACCTTCACCACTTGCCTTCTCAATGGCCTTCTTGATGGTGTCTTTGGGCATGTTGACGCTCTTGGCGTCTTCGATGGCATACCGCAACTTAAGATTCGTATCGGGATCAGGATCGCCCTGCTTGACCGCCGCCATGATGGCACGGCTAGCCTTGGACCAGGCCTTGCCCTTGACGGCGTCCTGGCGTGCCTTGCGATGCTTGATGTTCGCCCACTTGCTGTGACCGGCCATCGGTGGAACCCTCCTGAAAAAAAGTCAGTCTTCTAAAGTCTGTTCGGCAAGTCGCTGGCGAAGTGCAGTCGCGACATCACCAAACTCAAGATGATACAGATCCGCCGAAGGGACAACGTGAATCCCCCAGTCCTCGCCCTGCACACCGTCGTATGAACGCGTGCGCTCCGCCTGAAACTCCGGATGCTCCATGAGTGCCAACGCATGCCTCCACGTCGATCGAGCTGCCTGATCGAGGCCAGCCGCCTGCTCTGCATCTCCGAGGTGCAGCAGGATGATTGGATCCATATGGTCGGTGCGGCGAGTGGCGTCTCGCAGAAGGCTCAAAGCACCACGCCCCTGAGGCCCATCCTGAATACGGCTTTGCAATAGCCGAAGGTACCCCACGCTGTCGAGCGTACCGGCATCCTCCGAATCAAGTTCCAACGCCCGCTCTAGATACCTCGCGGCGTCCACCGAGTTCGGATCCTGCTCAAGCAACATGTACCCGAGATTGTTGAGCACACCCGGCACATCAGGATCCAAGTGCACTGCATCATTCAACAGGTCGATTGCGCCAGAACGGTCGCCAAGGGTGGCATGAATCGTCGAGGCGCGGTATCGCATCATCGCCGGAGACAACGGAGCACGAAACTCCAATCGGAGCCGAAGATCGTCACTCGGAAGTGACTCGATCAGTTCCGTGGTCGCCGCAGCATCGCGGGCCAGTGCATTCAGTACGATGCACATGGACGTCATCCGACCACGATCTGCTGACATGGCGAGTTTCCCGCTCTCCAATCTCGCACGCGCAGCAACCAAAGCAAGATCCGTCGACTTCACGGCGGCGAGCTGCCGGATTAGCCATTCCCATTCTCGCCGAGTTGAGTGGTCAACCGCAATCGTGTTGGCAAGCAATCGAAGCTGCTCCTCAGCCTGCCCATGAATTGCCGTCGCAGATTCAACTTCGCCAATCTCGGCAAGCGAGGTTCCGATCACTGCATCCAATCGGGCACGTTCTATTTCGTCCAAGTCTGGCGATTCTGCGCGATGCCGCAACAGCAGTCCCACGGCATCGCTATACCGCGCCTGAAAAAATGCAAGCTCGGCAGTTGCTCGAAGTGCATTGACGTCCCTTGGGCACAATTCAAGACGCTTGGCCCATGCCTTGTCTGCGAGTTTTCGGTTTCGATTCTGAGATGCGATCTTGGCCAGGCCGAGCCATGCGGTCTCGTTGGTCGGATCGAATAAAATGGCTTCGCCGTAGGCCACAGCCGCCTCGCGTTGATTCCCGTCATGCTCAGCCTCACGACCGCGAATCAACTCAAGCGCGCTGCTTCGAAAGGCGGCGTGGCTCCAGCACAATGGTGGCCCTTCTTCGGGCCGGTCGATCTCGAGTCTCTCCAACTCTGAGACGGCCCACTCACCGCTTCCAGGAGTGGCTGATCCGCACACGACCAAGGTCAGTACACCAAGAATCACTTTCGGCTTCGCGATGTGCTGCGTTTCTTAGAAGTCTTCTTCTTGGCTGCCTTCTTGGCGGTCTTCTTGGCGGTCTTCTTTGCTGCCTTCTTGGCAGGCTTCTTGGCGGTCTTCTTGGCAGGCTTCTTGGTGGTCTTCTTGGTGGTCTTCTTGGCGGCCTTCTTGGCGGGCTTCTTGGCAACCTTCTTCGAGGTCTTCTTCGTGGTCTTTGTAGTAGCCTTTTTAGTGGTCTTCTTGGTGGTCTTCTTAGCGGTCTTCTTCGTAGTCTTCTTGGCGGCCTGCTCCAAAGCCTCTTGCTCTGCAAGGGCCGCTGCCGCCTTCCTGGCAGCCGCGCGTTCGGCAGCCTCTTTTCGCTTCTCTGCAGCCACTTTTTGAGCCTTATTGCGGCTTGCGATGATGTCCCCACGCTTCTTTTTGGCAGCCCGCTCTGCAGCCTGAAGGTCCTTTGCTCGACGCTTGGAAACACGATCCGATTGCCCGTTCACCCACGCCTGCAAGGTTGCATGCACGCGATACGCGTCATCCGACTTGACCTGCCGGCTAACCCACGCGGATACCTCATCCACTGACGCAGAATCGTCGATACAGCCCGCATTCCCGAGCATCCAACACAACTGTTCGTCAACGGGAACACCGCCGATCTCCCCACACAGCAGCAACCAACGTGTTGCGACATAGGGCGTCATACCATCAAGCGCCTCGATCGAGGCACGGAGATCCCGCTTGCCGAGTTCAAGTTCGGGATCAATTGTCACCTCATGATGCCGCTGATAGAGATGGTTCAACATCGCCTTGAGCCGAGCGCCGCGATCGAGAGCCTCCGCCGATGTGTCACCACACATCTCGGCGATCTCACCAGGTGTCGAGACCCTGATCTCGTGCCAGTCCAGTCGTGCCGCCAGCAAACTGTCCCACGCCTCATCAGCCTGAGAGGCATTCGACTCCCATAGGAGTTGCGAATAGATCAGCACTTCAAGCGGACCCGACATGTCGAGCGGGTCTGATCGCTTCTTGAGCTTCTTGATCTGAGAAGCAAACTTCGCTGCGTATTCCTTCGAGTTCTTCATGAATCGGATTCCCTCTGCCCGCGGTCCGCCTCGGCATCTTCACGCCGTACCGCTTCTTGAATGGCCCCGAGAACTCGGGACTCTCGCTTGATGGACGCGTCTTCTACGAACCGAAGTCGAGGAATGCGACGCATACGAACTTCCTCGCCAAGCCGCCTACCAATCCAACCGGCCGCGGCATTCAGCCCGTGAAGCGAGCCCTTCGTGTGTTCCGCCGGAATCACCGAACACCCTACCTTCGCCATGCTTGAGTCAGGGCTGACGCTGACCTGTGTCACTGTTACCAGACCACGCACGCGAGGGTCGTTCAGACCCTTGCTCAGAATCTTCTGCAAGCCTCGTTGCACGACGGCGTCAATCTGTTCCTGGTGCCGTGTCATAGCAATGCTCCCGACCAACGGTCAGGTTCCGGGAGTGACTTCATGCGTGACATAGCACTCCAGCACATCGCCTTCCTTGATGTCGTCGTAACCATCAATAAGCATGCCGCATTCCTGACCGGACTTCACTTCTTTGGCATCGTCCTTGAATCGCTTGAGTTGGGACAGCTTCCTGTCGTTCTCCACGACGATTTCATCTCTCGTGACACGAATCAGGCCGTTTCTCTTGATGTTCCCGCTCGTGACATAACAACCGGCGACCATGCCGACCTTCGTAATGCGGAAGACTTCTCGAACCTCGGCCTGGCCGAGAATCTCGATACGGTGCTCCGGCTCGAGCATGCCCAGAATGGCCTTCTCGATATCGTCGGTAATGTCGTAGATCACGTCGTAGTATCGAATGTCGACGCCGTTGTCTTCGGCCATGCGCCGAACCTTGCCCGTCGCCGTCACATTGAAACCGACCACGATGGCTCCGCATGCCTCGGCGAGTGCAATATCTGATTCGGATACGCCACCTACCGCAGCATGCTTGACCATCACCCGAACTTCTTCGTTGGTCATCTTTGCGAGCGATGCTGTAATAGTCTCGACCGATCCTTGAACATCGGCCTTCAGGATGATCGGGAGTTCTTTCTTCCCGGCCTCGGTCATGTGCTCCAGAATATTGTCGAGCGTTACACGCTCACGGGCTAACGATCGCTCCCGCTCGGCCGCAACGCGTTCTTTCGCGGCGGACTCGGCGGCGCGCTGGTTCTTGACGACAAACACGCGATCACCCGCATCCGGAACTTCTCCAAGTCCCGAGATCGTCACCGGGAAGGAGGGGAATGCCTCGGTGATCCGGTCGCCACGATCGCCAACAATATCTCGCGCCCGACCGTAGCCACGGCCTGCCACCAGATAGTCGCCCTTCTTGAGTTTGCCCTGCTGCACAAGAATGCTTGCAACGGCGCCACGACCCTCTTCCAATTGCGCCTCAAGCACAGTGCCCTCGGCAGGACCATCGAAGTCGCCAGTCAATTCAAGCAACTGCGACTGCAGGTCGAGAATCTCCAGCAAGTCCTGAATACCCTCACCCTTGACGGCCGCCATTCGAACAACCTCAGTATCGCCGCCCCACTCCACCGGATTGAGTTCGTGCTCCGCGAGCTGACCAAGAATGCGCTGAATATTGCCGTCGGTCGCCTCGGGCTTGTCGATCTTGTTGAGCGCCACGACGATCGGTACATCGGCGGCCTTGGCGTGGTTGATCGACTCGATTGTCTGCGGCATCACACCATCATCGGCCGCAACCACGAGAACCACGATGTCCGTTACTTTTGCACCACGCGCCCGCATTTCGGTGAATGCCTCGTGACCAGGCGTATCGATGAAGGTCACAATGTGATCATCGTCGCCGACCGTCACAGGGACACGGAACGCGCTTGTGGCCTGCGTGATTCCGCCAGCCTCGCCGTCCGCCACGTTTGCGTTACGGATGCCGTCAAGGAGCGTCGTCTTGCCGTGATCGACGTGCCCAAGAATCGTCACGACCGGTGAGCGTGGCCGCTCATCCTTCATGTCACGATCTGAGAACGACTCGGCAATCTTATCTTCCTCTGTCTTCGCCTCGATAACTTCAAGTTCGACCCCGAACGAGAGCATGCACTCCATCGCGATATCGCGGTCGAGCGTCGAGTTAATTGTTGCGTCGTGTTCCTCGTTCATCAGCCATCGAAGGATATTCCGCGTCTTGACGCCACTCGCCGCACTGAGCGCTTTGATCGTGATGGGCTCGGGAAGTGTGATTGATCCTCCAAGATCCACAATCGACTTCGCCTTGGAACCTGTCGGTCCCGATGCCTTCTTCGCACTGTCACGACGAACTGAGCGGAAATACCCTCCACTTCGGGAGAGTCGCTGCTCTCGCTCACGAAGGTCCTGCTCTCGCCAGTTTCGCTGGCCGCTACCAGGGGTCTGCTGCTGACGGCCCGACTTGCTGTCGGTCTTGCTGTCCGCTGCGCCACTTCTTCTTCGGTTCCGGCGGCTTGTGCGTCCTCGATCGGTCCCATCCATCGGCGGCGGGCCACCACCAGCAAAGCCTTGCCCTCCGCCCGGTCCGCCCGGTCCGCCTGGGCCTCCAGGGCCTCCACGTGGCGGCCCCTTAGGTCGCGGCGCACGAATGTTCTCAGGCTGTTCGACCCGAATGACCTTCGGGCCAGCGAGTGTCGTCTTCTTAGGTTCGTCAAGCTTGCGACCCAGTGGTGCAATAACCTCGGGGCGAGAGGGCTCATTGGGAACCGGCCCATCCGGTGCTGCTGGATCGAGCGTTCGCCGACTCGGGGGCTCTATGACACCAGTACCCCTCGACGCCGATGGGGGTGGTCCGGTTGGCTTTTTCGGAGGTGGCGGCTCTTTGACAGCCACCGACTCGACCTCAGGAGGAGCTTTCGGTGCTTCCGAAGTAGTGGGCGGAGCCTCGGCTGTTCCAGTCCGCCTCGTCGCCTTCTTCTTCGCCTTGGCACGTGCTTGCTTGACGTCAACCGGAGCCGCAGTCTGCACCGCAGTTCCACCTCCGGCCTCGCCGCCGAACCACTCCCGAATCGTGGCCGCCAATCCAATTGAGATGGCGGACATGTGATTTGTAATGTTCGGCACGCCTTCTTCGGAACACTTCGCCACCACATCTTTCGATGTGACGCCGAGTTCCTTGGCGATCTGGTGAACACGGATTGTGGTGGTTTTTTTGGCCACAGGTTGCTCCCGTGTCAGGCTTGGTCTCTCTCCAGAGATCAGACGCCTGCACTCTCCCCGTTCGTTGGTTCTTCGGACCCGCCATCGAGAATCGATGCGGCGGCCGCTTCGGCTTCGCCGTCCTGATTGGTCTCGGAAACATCCCCCGCTGGCGGCGGTGGCCCATCACCCAGAATGGATGCAGCAGCAGACTCGCCTTCTTCGCCAGCTACTGCGACGGCAGCAGCGTCTTCCTCGGTTTTTCGACGCTCTTCTTCTTCCTTCTCACGCTCTTGCTGTACCTGCACCTCGCGAGCGGTGGTAGCGCAACACTCAAGCACGGTGCCGGCGAGTTCCTGTGGAATCCCGACATCGTTGACGAGGGTGTCCATGCCGACTTCTTCGACATCAAAGACGCTAATCATGCCGAGCGCTCCCATCCGATCGAGCATCGAATCTTCGACACCTTCGATTGGCTTGACGGTCGACTCGAGAGTCTCAAGGCCGCGAGCAAATTCCTCGGGTGTCAGGATGTCGATGTCCCATCCAGTAAGTCTCGCTGCCAGTCGCACATTTTGACCCCGCCTTCCGATCGCCAAAGACAGTTGATCTTCGCGGACGATGATTGTTGCGCGGCCCAGTTCAAAGCAAAGGCTGACTTCATTGACTTCGGCGGGCTTGAGTGCATTGCCGATGAGTACCTGGCTGGATTCGTTCCACCGAACGATGTCGATCTTCTCTCCGCCAAGTTCGTCGACGATATTTCGAATCCTGCTCCCACGAACACCGACGCAGGCGCCGACGGCGTCGACCTTCGAGTCAATCGATGCGACGGCGACCTTGGTACGGAATCCCGCCTCGCGGGCCATGGCCTTGAGTTCGATGACGTGCTCTGCAACCTCGGGGACCTCGGCTTCGAAAAGCCGCCGAATATAGTCCTCGTGGCCTCTTGAGAGCACAATCTTGACTCGGTTGCCGTCCTCACGAACGTCGCGGATGACGCATCGCACACGGTCGCCTTGGTGGAATTGCTCTCCCGGAATCTGCTCGGAGCGGGGCATGAAACCCTCGGTTCGATCGATCTGCACAACCAAGGCGCCACCTTCGTAACGATGCGCCGTACCTGTGACGATCTCTCCGATTCGCTTGCCGAACTCCTCGAGAATGCTGGCTCGCTCGTTGTCACGGAACCGCTGGATCATGACCTGCTTTGCAGTCTGAGCGGGAATCCGTCCGAGCTCCTCAAGTGGGATCACATCGCCGGTGCCATCTTCATTGAGCCGCCATAAGGTGATCTGACCGTTGATGGGATCCACCTTGCACGCGAACTCCTCGGTATCGAGTGAGTTGAAGTGCTTTCGGGCCGCACTGATCATCGCCTGCTCGAGATCCTGCAACAACAACTCGCGGTCAATATTGCGGTCTCTAGCAATGGCATCTATGAATCGGATTGTTTCGGAGTTCATCTAAGTTGTCGCCTTCTAGGCAGGGATATCAAGGATGAGATCGCGATCGAGTCACGAATCAAAAAACAAAAGGCCACCGCCCACAGGGGCGTGGCCCGCGTCTCCGGTTCGGAGCCGCATTCTGCGGCTCCGTAATCCGGCACGACCGAATGTGGTCGATGCTCAGATCATGGGGAACTCCCCAAACCGACCCGAGGCGGGCCGTCTACAATCGCTCATAGCCAGAGAGGCCACGAACACGGGATGGAGTCGATCACTCCACATGGCAGGAGGCGTGCTGCTTGGAAATATTCCGCACCGCGATACTCCACTCAAGAAAAAGCCATGGCACCCACCACGCGGCGGGCCAGCCCGATCTCGGCACTGTATCCCCCCCCGGCTGCTGCCGCAACCAAATGCAGCCTCTGAAGGGACCTTTGGAGGCACCGACAGTGGCGGTCCGAGTCCTGTGTACTAGACTCCCGAGTCACAATCCCGACTTCTGGAGATGCCGTACATGCTGCGGACCACGCCCTCACGACTCACAACCCTGATATTGACCGCCTGTATGGCCGCCGCGGCCCATGTTGCCGCCCCGTGCGAGGCTGGTCCCGACGGATCTGGTGGGTTTGGTGGATTTTCCCCTAAGCCAAAGCAAGCACCCGAGTTCTACGACTCTCGAGATCGTGTCAGCGTCGAAGTAATTCCCAGTCGAACAAGCGTTCCACCGGGCGGCGACTTTGTGATCACAGTCGTGTTCGACCAACAGACAGACTGGCACATCCACACCAACCATCCCGAGGTTCCGCCAGCATTGGGCTCGCCCGAGGATTTCTACGCAACTGCAATCTACGTTTCCACATCCGACGACCGGCTGATCCCACACCCTGATTGGACCCAATGGCCGGAGTCACATGAAATCAGTGTGAGCTTTGGCGGGACGCCCGTGCCATACAAGGTTTTCGCTGGCCGAGCCATCGCGTGGATTCCGGTCACGATTCCTGATGGTGCAGCGTCTGGCCCCGCCTCCATCACTGTGCGGCCGTTCTTTCAGGCGTGCGACGACACCAGCTGCCTGGCGCCTACACCCATGCCACCCGAGGATGGTGAAGAGCCATCATCACGATGGGTTGAGTATGGCGAGACCATCACTATCAACATCGCGCCGCTCGGCGAAATCGCCACGACAGCAGAGAATCAAGCTGACTTTGCAGGCTTTGACGCCAGCGTATTCGGACGCATTCGAGGAGGCGACGCCGCTCCGGATCTTGCCGCTGATGATGTAACCTTCAACGCGTTCGGCTTTGAGTTCGGGCTGGACACCGACGGCGCACTCGGAGTCGTGCTCCTGCTCATCGTGGCAGCGCTCGGCGGATTCCTCTTGAATCTGACGCCATGTGTACTCCCGGTCATTCCACTCAAGATCATGGCGATCTCAAGTTCAGCGGGGAACCGCGCCCGAACATTGTTGCTCGGTGCCGCCATGAGCCTCGGCGTCATCGGATTCTGGATTGGCATCGGCCTTGCCATCGCGCTTCTGACGGGATTCACTGCCAGCAACCAGTTGTTCCAGTACCCATCATTCACAATCGGAATCGGCGTCATCATCGCGGCGATGGCGGTTGGCATGTGCGGTCTATTCTCGGTGCGACTTCCAAATTCTGTCTATATGGTCAGCCCAAAGCACGACACGCTCATCGGGTCGTTCCTCTTCGGCATCATGACGGCCGTCTTGGCAACACCGTGTACTGCGCCATTCATGGGCGCAGCCATGGCGTGGGCCGCAACCGAGCCACCGACGGTCACCATGGTGACGTTTGCCTCGATCGGCATCGGAATGTCTGTGCCATACCTGATTCTGGCAGCTTTCCCAGGCATGACCAACAAGATGCCAAAGGCCGGCCCTGCAAGCGAGCTCATCAAGCAAGTCATGGGACTGCTCATGTTGGCGGCCGCGGCGTACTTCATTGGTGTCGGATTCAGCGGGCTCATGGTGGATCCGCCGCAGCCCCCGAGTCGGATGTACTTCTGGGGCGTCGCGGGCATCGTTGTGCTCGCCGGAGTCTGGTTGGTCGTTCGAACCTGGCGTCTGACCGCTCGCTCGGCGCCAGCCCACGAAATGGAACGCCATGAGCCTACGGACATCTCTCTCCCACGACATGCGATTGGATGGCGTACATCGATGAGCGTGCTTGGCACAGTGCTCGCAGCAGGTGGAATTGCGCTGGCCGTCACCCTGACCGACCATGGACCGATCAAATGGGTCTGGTACACCCCGACGACGTTCGAAGCCGCGCTCAAAGACGACAAGGTCGTCGTCATGGAATTCACGGCAGAGTGGTGCCTGAACTGCAAGGCGCTGGAGGAAGCTGTTCTGGGAACAGACGAAGTAGCGAACCTGCTCTCGCAGCCCGACATCGAGCCGATCAAGATCGATCTCACTGGCAACAACACGGTAGGCAATGCGATGCTGCACGCTGTTGGTCGGCATCAAATCCCACTGCTCGTTGTATTCGCTCCAAACGGCGACGAAGTCTTCAAGGGCGACTTCTACACCGTCGAGCAGGTCATTGACGCTGTGGCGGCTGCCCGCGCCCTTCGATAACAACGATCGCCTCGTCTCGAATGGACTTCGGTAATCGCTGCGCTGGATCGAGCGTGTTGGCGTTGTCCGATTCAATCGCTCGCTTCCATGCCGCCGAAGCTCCCGCCTGATCGCCCAAACGATCTGCCAGCCTCGCAATGGTGACCCAGGACATCGCCGCGTTGGGATCCGCCGCAGCCACTCGCTCCGCCAAAGTCATGGCAGCAAGCAGGGCCTCCCGGTCATTCCCGACGTCGCTCTTGGCAGCGAGCGCGACGATCGCGAGGCGACCACCGGCAATCGATCCAGAATCCATTGCTACTCCGCCCGCCTTCGCTGCGGCTCCGAGATGCAACACTGAGATCTCCGGCCGCGATGCCGCGTCTGCGGCCGCCGCGAGTTGCTGCTCTGCCGCGTACACCAACACACGTGGATCATGCTGCACGATCCATGCGTCATTGAGCAACGCGGAAGCTTTGCCGCGAACCACAGCGCCTTCGAGTCCGCTGGCATCCCCGGGCGCGTACACGAGTGCTTGAGCCGCTCGCTCAATCAACTGATCCTGCTTCCACCACGGCAGCACGATGTATGCAACCACAATGATTGCAAGAACGCCCGACAACATGCCACCACCCAAGGGAATGGCGCGGCCTCGACCTGCAATGGGTGCCGCAGCTGCGCCAAGCATTGCAAGCACCCACACGACCGTGGCGGAGGACTCGAGGCTCATTTCAACTTGCGCCTGTGTGATGAGTACGGCTGCGGCAACGAACACCGCCCACTTCACGGCCATGCCCTGCATTGCACGCCACGCCAGCCACGCCAGCGGAAGCATCAAGGCCCACCCAAACACTCGAACGAGTTGGGAGGCTTCGTCTAGATCGCCCCACTCTTGGCATGTCACCATGGCGGAAGGAAGAATCGCCAACACCGCCCCGATCGGCGCCACAAAGCCCAACGCTACCGACGGCGGATCGTCTTCTTCGAAGCGTGATGTGCCTGCTCGCCACATCAATACCAACACCAGCAAGACCCAACTGAGCCCTGCGACCCCAATCGTTGACATCCACCCAAGCATCATCGAGTGTGGTGATGTGATCTCCTCGGGGGCTCCAGGAACTCGCACCGATGCATAAGCGTCTTGGAATCCAGCTGGCCCAACGCCTTCGAGTGGAGCCTCTGCAACCAATCTCGCAGCGCCAATGTCGTACTGCCATCTGATCAACATCGACCGCGCGCCAGGAATTCCCGCCGCCTGATCACCACCCATGGCCTCCAAACCAGCTGCGGCGACTGGAGCAATCGCCGCCATGGCGATCATCATGATTGCGATCCAACCTCCCCACACGCGGATTGCCTTATATCGAAACCCACACGCCGCTATCACAACGCCAGCAATCAGCAGCACCAGACCTGCCAGCGACCCACTCAAGCCGACAACGCCCGCTGAGACAAGACACGCCACAAAGAGTGGGCCGCCCACCCAAGCCGTGCGGCTCTGCCGCTGAGCGGCAAATGTCAGCCCCGCAAAGACAATGGCGCAGGCCGCCATGACAGTCGCGAGAAGATTGGCGCTCGTGAACCAGCCGCTTGGTGTGCCCTCGAGAAGCCTCCGCTCGTACACCATCGCTGCGGATGAGCCCGGCTCCAACCCCATCAAGGCCAGCGCCTCGTCGCGGTGGCCAATGAACCACGCTGCAGTGTCGGGGTTGTCCCATCCCCACTGCGTCAATGCCTGAAGTGCGATCGGAGCGGCCACCGCGATCAAAATTGCTACGACAAGTCGGCGCGTATGCGGATCGCGACACAGGTGCGCCAGTGCCATCGCCGCTGTCACTCCCGCCATCCAAGGAAGTACGACCTGTCCATGATGACCACCGACAAAGGCCCACTGCAAACAGAGTGGCACCGGAATAACCCACAAGATCATGCTCAACCTTGATCCACCGCGGCGCAGTACGCCCTCGCATACAAGGCCAACCGATGCAGCAACCAAGAGAAGCGCATCCAGAGCCATGAGCCAATGTGGGGCAAGGCCAACAGAGGGTTTCGGGTCGAGTACGGGATCAAACGCGAACCACGTTTCAGGAAGCAGCACGACCAGGCAGCGGGCCGAAGCAATGGCCGCAATCAGGACGGCAGCCGATCGCGACACTGCTGCCAAATTCACCGATGCACTCCTGATTCCAGCACTGCAAGCACAACCATGACCAGTACGACGAGCGATCCAGCCATCGCAGCCTGCCACGGCACGAGGCTCGGCAAGAGCATTCCGACGATTCCCGTGACAGCCGAGAGGCACCAGATCACAAAGACTGCCCGCCGCGGCGAGAGCCCCAACTCCACAAGTCGATGAGAGAAGTGCTGGTGGTCTCCCGCAAACGGACTCCGTCCCTGCCGAAGCCTGATCCAAGTCACGCTCACAAGGTCATAGAGTGGGATCGCCAGAACAGCGAGCGGCATAAGTACGCCATACCACGCCGTACCGATGACTCCTCCCGAACTCGCCGTCGATTCGACATAGGTTGTTCGAATTGTCAGCACCGCGAGTGCCAGTCCAATCACCATCGAACCGCCATCGCCCATGAAAATCTTGGCCGGCGGAAGATTGAACACCAGGAACCCCGCCGTTGACCCAACGAGAACGGCCAGCGTGCCGGCAACAAACCACTGTTCTGACAAAACCGCCGTCACGAGAAGGAGTCCACCAGCGACCACGGTGACGCCCGCAGTCAAGCCATCCATGTTGTCCAGAAAGTTCATCGCGTTGATGATCGCCACCATCCATATGACGCTCGCGATCACACTGAATGTGATGCCGATTCCAGCTACACCATCGAGTTGCTGTAGTAGGCGAATATCGAAAACAGCAGCAAGAACACCTGTAACAACGACCTGTATGCCAAGTTTGGTCCACGGGCCGAGTTCTCGCCGGTCATCGAACACACCTGCAACATGAAGCACAAGCAACGAGGCCGCAAATGCGATCGCGGTCGGAGCAGTTCCCTGAAGGCGAG
>JAAERN010000146.1 GCA_024230295.1 Planctomycetota bacterium | reverse complement strand
TCGGTCGCGGCGCTTGAGCATCCGGCGGATTTCATGTTCGTAGTCCTCGCGGGTCTTGAGGCGTCCATCCTGAACCGCTCTCACCAGCTCCTCATCAGGACTGGAATCGGTCAACGCGTAGGCGAGGGCGTAACTCGCGTCCCGCGGCGACATCATACGCCGTCCGTGTTTATCCGCGGCACCCGCGCCAAATTCGTGGCGGTAGGCAAACTCGGTATTCAAGATCAAGGACTCGATCAGCTTGGCCATGGCCTGCTGCCTCCCGATCTTGGCCATGAACAGCTTGAGCAATTCCCCGTTCTCGGCCCGTTCCGATTCACTCGGCGGACGCTCCAAAATCCGCGCATACAACTCATCGATCAAGGCCTTGATCCCGGCGTCATCCGCACCCGCGGCCGACTCACGCTCCTTCTTGAAGGCCGCGGTCCAATCGGACACACACTTTTCAATGATCGCCTGGTAGCTGTCACCCTTCTTGCGATGCTTCTTGATCGTCGCCGCGATCACTCGCATCTCCTCATCGTTCAGAGACCTGTATGCCGGCGCCGGACTGCGTTTCCTCGCTTCGCGATAAATTAACTCCATGTCCCAGTGATCCCAGAACACCTTCATCATAGTGATCCGGTTCTGAATGCGATTAGCGGAGACGCCTTGCCGGACCCAGTCGCCTTCGGCTTGCAGAATGATCTTCTCATAGTCTGAACGCTGCTCCTCGAGATAAGGCGTCCACGGCGAGCCCTTGTCATCCTTCATTTCCCTGGACGTATCCTCGGTGACTTTGTCTGGGGTCTTTTTGTAAGTCGCCATGCTTCGGAAGACCGCCTCGATGTCCTGCTTGTCCTGGCTGTTAAGGAACTCGGAGCGTTGAATGCGATAGGTTTTTTCCCCGGGAAACTTCCTTTTCCGCATCCCAGGGAAAGGGATATCAACACGCTCAACCCTGGGCAGCAGCGCCTCGTGCTTGTCGCCATAGATCTCCTGTAAAAGGTGATCCATAGAACCCTCGGTGGACAGGAAGTCTTCGCGCGACCGCAGGATCTCCCGGTGCCTCAGTTCCACTTCCATCAGGGCATACATCGCCGGATACTGCGACTTCATCACCGACGCGGACGACATGTGCCCGGCGATCCGCTTGGCGTTGCCCACCATCGTCAGCAGGTGTCCAGTCGTGAGCCCCTCCTTGCCGTAGTAGCGAACACCGACCTTCTCGGGCAGGAGGAAGGGATTAGTGATGGTGCGACGGAACTTGTTGCCGTGCTCAGTCTTCG
>JAAERN010000145.1 GCA_024230295.1 Planctomycetota bacterium | reverse complement strand
TCGCGACCATCCGCAAGGATCAGTTCAGTGGAGCCTCCTCCAATGTCGAGCAGAAGATGCGGACGATCTCCAAAAGGCATGCCTGAGAGCACACCCAGATAGATCAGACGGGCCTCTTCAGGGCCACTGACCAGATCCACCTCCATGTCGAGATCATCGAGGACGGTCTGGAGAAAATCGCGACCATTGGGCGCTTCACGGACGGCACTCGTCGCCGCCGTAACAATCTGCTCAACTTGATGGCTAGCGGCGAGATCCCTGAACTGGCGGAGGGTTTCATAGCCCCGTTGCATCGCCGCCGCAGTTAGTTCACCGGTCTCTGGATCACGCTCCCCCAAACGCGTGGTGGCCTTTTCCGCCTGGATGATGCGGAAGGTGCGCAGCTTCGGATCGACCGCCGCCACCAGAAGATGAAAGGAATTGGTCCCGATATCAATGGCTGCGATTCGACGCTGTTCAGCATTCGCCGCCTGGGGCAAGCCGTTGTTCTGTTCCGTTGGCTTGGCTGGGGCCTCGGCATCCAGCATCAACGTCAGAGCGGGAAGGAAAACCACTCTG
>JAAERN010000144.1 GCA_024230295.1 Planctomycetota bacterium | reverse complement strand
GCTCTTGGTGAGCTGTTTGCTCTCATCCCAAAGGCGCGTTTCTTGAACGATCGGCTCACCACTCTCATAGGCCTTGATCTGCCGCTGAATCTCGTATTCGCAAGCCTTCTGAATAGCGGAAAACGAGTTCATGTTCTTGATCTCCACCTTCGTGCCAAAGGGAGCATCCGGCCCCCGACGCACGGAGATATTGACGTCACAACGCAGGGAGCCCTCCTGCATGTTTCCATCGCTCACACCCAAATAACGCATGATCCGGCGGATCTCAGAGGCGTATTCCGCCGCTTCCCTGCCGTTGCGCAAATCTGGCTTGCTCACAATCTCGGCGAGGGCTACACCCGCTCGGTTGTAGTCCACAAGCGAATGGGTCGAGCCCGCCAGGCGATCGCTTCCTGCATGCACCAACTTGCCGGCATCCTCCTCCATATGCAGGCGCTCGATCCCGATCTTTTTCAGGTAGGTGTCTTTGCCTTTCTCAGCAACTTCCACTTCGATCCAACCCTCTTCTGCAATCGGCTCATCGAATTGTGAGATCTGATAGTTCTTTGGCAGATCTGGATAGAAGTATTGCTTGCGATCGAATTTGCTGTGTTCCGCAATGTTGAGGTTCAGCGCCATCGCGGCCTTAACGGCG
>JAAERN010000143.1 GCA_024230295.1 Planctomycetota bacterium | reverse complement strand
GTCCGGCGAACAGCAGGAACAGCAACAAGAACAGCAACAATCTGGTGATCAGCAGCAGTCCGGCGAACAGCAGGAACAGCAACAAGAACAGCAACAATCTGGTGATCAGCAGCAGTCCGGCGAACAGCAGAACAAGCAACAAGAACAGCAACAGTCTGGTGATCAGCAGCAGTCCGGCGAACAGCAGGACCAGCAACAGGAACAGCAACAGTCCGGTGATCAGCAGGATCAGCAGCAGTCTGGAGAACAGCAAGAACAGCAGTCACAATCTGGCGAATCAAGCCAGAACCCACTGAACCAGGATCGCCAGCAGGACGTCTCAGATGCAGGAACTCCACAAGAAAGCGGCCGGATGACCGCCGAGGAGGCACGACGCATGCTGCAGGCAGTCCGGGACCGTGCCAGAAAACGGCGGCTCGAACAGGCTCAACGGGAGGCGACCGGAATGGCGCCAACCGGCAGGGATTGGTAGTCATGAAGCGACTGTTTCACAACACTCAGATCTTCAGATTCTCCTATCGCGTGTCGGTACTCATCGTCTGCACGCTTGCCGTTGCCATCCCGGCTTCCTTGCGAGCCGGAACCGTCAAGCACGGCCTGTCTTCTCAAACTTCATGGGTCGGCAGCCCGATCACGCTGGAAATCGTCTTCGAAAATGCCCGATCCCACGAAGCACCGGCCGTGCCATCCGCTCCCGGCCTGCACGTGAGCAGTGGAGGCACACCTTCGCGATCATCAAGCGTAAGCATCATCAATGGACACCGGACCGAACAATCAGCCCTGACCTATCGCTTCCTCATAGACGCCTCCGAACCCGGCGAGTACAAACTGCCCAGTTTCGAACTGCATGCCGACGATCGCACCTATGAAATGGCCCCGGTCCAACTGACTTTTCAAGCAACCATCGATCCTTCCCTCATCCGTGCCCAAATCACGGGGACTCCATCTGAGGCCTGGATAGGCGACATTCTCCCTGCCACTCTTCGGATTCTCATGAAGCCATTCAAGGATCGTCAACTGCCCGATGGCTCGATGTCGGCCGCTGCCATGTGGAAGCAAATCAACTTTGCCGAAAGCCAATGGGGGCCGTTCCACGAGGCGATCGTGGAGATGCTGGAAGAGAACAAGTTTCCGGCTATGACCATCGTGCGACTCGATGCACAAAACGAAACAGAGAGGTGGTACGCCTACGACATCTCTTCGAATATTCGACTACTGAGTGAAGGGGAATTGGATCTCTCTGATGTGCTGATACGAATGAATTACCCGGTGCAAATCGGCCGCCACTCAGGATCGTTCTTTTCCCCCATGTCACGGCTTGCAATTGTCTCTGAACGCCCCATCACGGCAAGCCCCGGCCTGGTGCAGGTTATGGTGAATACTCCGCCCACCCATGGCCGACCGGCAACATGGTCTGGTGCGGTCGGCCAATTCCGATTCGATGTGACAGCCAGCCCAACTGATGTCGTCGTTGGCGAACCAATCACACTGACCATGCAGATTACCGACGTCGCTGACGGACCGGCGGATCTGGAGTTATTGCAGGCCCCGAAACTGGACGAAGATGAAGCGTTGACGACGTCGTTTCGCGTTCCGGACGACCGACCTGGTGGAGTCGTGTCGAATCGGGCCAAGACGTTCACGCAGTCCATCAGGCCTGTTTCGTCTGATGTCACCATTATCCCCCCGATTCCCTTCGCGTACTTCGATCCGCTGACGAAGAAATATGACATCGCCTTCAGCAGGCCAATCGATGTCTCGGTGACAACGTCGATGCAACTCGATGCCACCTCGATGGGAAGCCCTTCGCAGAGCGGCGAGGTCGCAGCAGAGGAAGTCACTCTGGTACGAGGAGGACTCCTTGCCAACTACACGTCCCCGAAACTCCTGCTCACTCAACCAAGTCGACCCGGCATAGCGTGGCTGGCCGGAATCATGGTGGCCCCCCCACTCGCCTTCGGCTTGCTCGCGGGGATCCGGAGTCGCCGCGCATCGGATCAGCGTGATCCAAAACGGCGACGATTCAGAAATGCACAGCGACGATTCGAAGAACGGATGAGCATTGCTCAGAGTCATCCGGATGCCGCCGCACAAGCTGTCCGAGCCTATGTGGCAGATCGTTTCGGGCTGCCAGAAGATGCGATCACGAGTAGGGAAGCGGCTGCCGCAGTGCACGACGCCGGCCACTCGGAACTTGCGATCATTCTGCAATCCCAACTCGCAGAACTTGAGCGTATGAGTTACGCCGGCGATACTGCCACCACTCAAGAACCGCCAATACAGGCCGTTCGTGACCTCGTTCGACGATTGGGGACCGACCTCCGATGACACGTCCAAGCCTCGTACTCATCACCATCTTGGCTAGCCTTGCCGCCATTGCAGGTTTTCCTCCGAACGCGCTTGGCAGTCTGACCGATGGCCAGAGGAAACTTGTGCTTGACGAGGGACAAACCGCTTTCAACGAAGGCACCTTGCTGCTCAACACCAACCCCGCCGAAGCCCGTGAGGCATTCGGGATCGCCGCAACCAAGTGGACCCGGTTACTCGATGATGGCGTCGTCAATGGCCCACTCCTCTATGACATCGGCAACGCTTGGATTCAAGCAGGCAATCTCGGTAAGGGCATCGCGGCCTACCTGCGGAGCGAACGATTCATGCCGGGCGACGCAAGGCTGGCGGAGAATCTCGCTTATGCCAGATCGCTCGTATCCCCCCAATTTGCTGGAGACCCAACGTCTGCGATGATGCAACGGTGGACAGACTGGATCAGCGGCTGGTCTGCGTGGCCGCGGACTATCGTCTTTGGATGCGCATGGCTGGCCTTCTGGTGCCTCATTCTGTGGCGACACAAGTTGACGACCACGTCGTGGCGCTGGGCCACCGGAGGTTCGCTGGCAGTCTCCATTTTCGCCGGGGCAGGTGCCATGGTCACCATCTTCGGCACGGGTGGAGCAACTGGCGTCCTGATCGAAGATGAGGTTATCGTCCGAAAGGGTGATGCCGAAAGCTACTCACCTCGATTCGACGAACCAATCCACCGGGGGGTCGAATTTCGGATTCTGGAAGAGCGGCCTATCTGGCTGCACGTCGAGTTCCCCAATGGCGACGATGGCTGGGTTCCCAGAGACGCCGCTGAGGTCGTGTTGCAACCCTCAGCGATAACGTCACAGGCGTAATACCTACAACGCAGTACGCACGAGTGTTTCACTCGCAGCCAAAATCTCCAAGCAGCGCCAACATGTCGTTGATATCGATCACGCCATCTGGGACGAGGTCCAGTGCCGGATCGGAACCGCCATATCCATCGAGCATCGCAAGAAGGTCTGCGATGTCCGTCACGCCGTCGCCGGTGACATCGCCACTGCACTGGGGTGCAGGGTCACGAACCGTGATATTGAACGTCGCATGAAGTGACTCGGATGACTCGCCCGGCAGATCCTCATCACTAACGACAATGGTCACAGGTCGCACATAGGTGCCGACCGCAAGCCCTGTCGTGTCGAACTCGAATGGCAAGGAGATCGGAAACGGACCGACGTTCTGCCAACTGCCCCCCAAGAATGTGAGCGGCGCATCTGGCGTCGTTACATCATCGACATCCATACGCGCCTGATCACTGTCCCACTGGTAATTCCAGAAATGAATTGACAAGAGTTGCACTCCGGAGTTCGGCTCGAACTCAACGTAATACACATAGAAGTCGTTGTCCCCGTCACTCACGAACGATGGATTGGCATGGCGAAGAACGTGACCGGAAACCGACAGTGTTGCTGGAGCATGCTGCGTCAGTTCATCATCGGATGTGATCTGCAACTCATCGGCAAACGTTCCCGCCACCGATGTGTCGATGGCAATATCGACCTGAGTTGAGTTTCCAGGGGAGAGTTGCCCAGTCTCAGAATTCCCCGCCAGAACACCGGTTCCATTCATGGCCCAGTTCAGGTTTGCCGAACCCCCAGAAACCGTGCCGTTGAGTGCGTTCGCAAAGTCAGTCGAGCAGGCCACCTGATATCCCTCAAGAACAGTGCCGACTTCACAGGCATCAAAACTCGCGTCGAGTACCGCCGGCATTCGATAGTCCACAACGACCGGCAGATGATCGGACGCGTCATGAAGATCATCCGCCAAGGCGTCGCTCCCCGTGGGGTCATCTGGCCAGTAGCTATTCGTCCCGTCATTGATGGCGCCGTTGTAATGATTGCCGTCGTTTCCGAGAGACCGATAGGTCCCTGACATCACAGTCAGGCCAGCCAGTCCATGAAGATTCGATGTTGCAAGGTGGAAGTCGAAGCGATCGTCAAGGCCGCCGCTGGCCAGACCACCGGCTTGAATCGTCCGCGGTGACTGGGAATGCTTGATGGAATTGGAGGACCCAGCCCAAGATCCTGAGCCCAAAGGATCGATGAGGCCGCCAGCGAGGAATGTCTGATAGCCCGCCTCGGCGTTGTCGTAGAAGTTCATGTCCCCGGTGACCATCACCCGGCTTCCTTCTGGAATCTCGCTCATGTTGGCGACAATGCGGCTGGCGCCTATTTCCCGAGAAGCCTCGGCGGATGAATTGTTGCCAGCCTTCAGATGAGCCGAATACACGTAGAACTCAACCGGCGGGTCGTCATGGCCATTGAGGCTGAACTTCCACCGGTCAGCGTGGCGTCCTGCTTCCACGTAGGTGTCGTCGTGGCTTGAATGATCCTCGCTCAGGGTGGCTGCGTGGAAAAAACACGCCTGAGCACCACCGTAGTTGTCTTCGTTGTGATTGGTGTACGTGGCCGCGGACCACTCGGGGCCAAGATTCGACAGGAGGTATTCAAACGTAGCATTGTCCGCCTCCTGAATAGTCAGGATGGTCACGGGCACCGCGAACCCCGCATGATCGTCCGCGTCCAACGCTTCGATCACGGCATCGATGGCCGACGACTCGCCTCGCATCTCCGCGAGATTCCACTGGGCCACTCGCAACTGGGCGTGCGCCGCGCAGGCCAACACACCGATCGTCACACCGCCAATGACCATTGAACTGCTGCGCATGAGGCCTCCCTGACCGCACCCCACCTCATTCTACCCCTATCAGTCAGATCTCCAACAACCGATTGGAACCTTCCGTATCACCGGTTTCCTGCACCAACCCGTACAAACCCACTCGATAACGACTCCCCAACATCCCCCATGGGAAGGAGGAGCCGAATCGCCGGAGCGAAACGGGGCGAACCTTGGCTCGGTATGGAGCCCGCCAGATGGAGCCCGCCAGCCGCTTTGAACTGGCAATTGGTAGACAAAAACAACGGCGGCCCGATCCAAAGATCGGGCCGCCACGGGTCCTGTTCAAGGACAAGTAGACAGTCGATACACGCTTCATCGTGTCTCGCGACACGAGTGTCCGCCGAAGCGGACGAGGTTGTCCTGACTACCCGGTGCAGGTCTCCCTGCGAAGAAGTGGGTTGTGCTGCCCGAAATCGGACAACTATCACTTCTACATCCGGGTCTAAGGAAATCCCTTAGAAAGGAGGTGATCCAGCCGCAGGTTCCCCTACG
>JAAERN010000142.1 GCA_024230295.1 Planctomycetota bacterium | reverse complement strand
CTTGAGCACGCCCTCACGAATGCCTTTCTTGAGCTCGTCAACGCTGAGTTCACCGGTTTCGAGGAACTTCTCGATCAGCGCTTCGTCGGTTTCGGCGATGGTTTCCATCAAGGTGTTCCGCCATTCGGCCACCTCGTCGGCCATGTCAGCCGGCACAGCGGCTTCTTCGATATCGGTGCCGAGGTCGTTCTTATAGATGTATGCCTTGTTGGCAACAAGGTCGATGATGCCGCTGAGCTCACCCTCAGCACCAATCGGAAGCTGAATCGGAACCGCGTTGGCTTTGAGGCGATCCCTGATCTGGCCGTGAACCTTGAGGAAGTCCGCACCGGTGCGGTCCATCTTGTTCACGAAGACCATCCGGGGAACGGAATAGCGATCGGCCTGACGCCAGACGGTTTCGGATTGGGGCTGCACACCGCCAACGGCGCAGAAGACGGCGATCACACCATCCAGCACGCGCATGGAGCGCTCCACCTCAATGGTGAAGTCCACGTGGCCAGGCGTGTCAATGATGTTGACGCGATGGTCCTGCCAGGACGTCGAAATGGCAGCTGCGGTGATCGTGATTCCACGCTCCCGTTCCTGGGCCATCCAGTCGGTCACGGCGGCGCCGTCGTGCACCTCGCCGATTTTGTGAACCACACCGGAATAGAACAGGATCCGTTCAGTCGTGGTGGTTTTGCCGGCATCGATGTGAGCAGCGATACCAATATTTCTGACGCGTTCCAGGGGGAAGTCGCGGGCCACAGGAAATTCTCCGGGGGTGGGGCGTGAAAAGGCGGGGAGACTCTACAGGCCAGCCATGAACATCTGTGTTAATGGCTGGCCGGCGAGGCTCAGTAGCGGTAGTGG
>JAAERN010000141.1 GCA_024230295.1 Planctomycetota bacterium | reverse complement strand
TGGGACGAGGGTGCCTGCGCAGACATTTCTGGCGACGCCAAGGTTGACTCAGAGGACTTCCTGTTTCTCGCGAGTACTTGGGGGCCATGCGCACCGCCTGAGTAGCCAAGTTGGCTCCGCCCCGTATCCTGACGGGGAATGACTACCACTTCCCCACCAATCATCGATGGGCACAACGACACACTGACTTTCATCTTCAGTGATAATGGGGGTGGCGTTTCTTCGTTCATTGATGGCACTGAGGAAGGCCATATCGATCTGCCACGGGCCCGCCGAGGGGGACTGGCTGCCGGTTTCTTTGCCGTTTTCATTCGAGAGCGGCCGACCGGCGAAACTCCACCATTGCCGGATGGTCCAGATCGGAGCGAACGGGGGCACTGGACATTCACGCCACCACCCATTGAGTACGCATGGGCGGCGGAGGAGACCGATCGGCTCCTTGCCGACTTTGATGTGCTGCTCTCATCATCGCCAGAGGCAGTGCGGCTGATTCGATCAACGGACGATTTGGCAGCCTCACTGTGCGACGACCGCCTCGGCATCATCCTTCATATCGAAGGCTGCGAGATGATCTCGCCTGACCTGCATGAGCTCATTCCTTTGTATGAGCGAGGTCTGCGAAGTCTCGGACCAGTCTGGTCAAGACCGAACTGCTTTGGAACAGGGATCCGATTTGGATGGCCCAGTTCCAATGATGTTGGGCCAGGGTTGACTCCGGCTGGGCGCAACCTCATTGCTGCCTGCAATGAGACGGGCATCATGGTCGACCTCTCGCACTTAAATTTCCGTGGGTTCATGGACGTGGCATCGATCAGCGACAAACCACTGGTCGCGACGCACTGTGGATGCCACGCGATCGCGGAAAGCGCACGCAACCTTACGGACGACCAACTCGGCGTCATTGCCGACTCCGGCGGTCTTGTTGGGTGCAATTTCTTTACAGGCGACTTGCGTGGCGACGGCGAGTTTGGTGCCGATATGCCATTGAGCCGAATGGCGGAACACATCGAACACATGGTGGACATCATGGGCGATGCGCACATCGCCCTGGGAAGTGACTTTGACGGCGCCGACATGTGTGAGGAAATGCGCGACGTATCCTGCCTCCCGAATCTGATCAAGTTGCTGCGTGATCGTGGGTGGCGGGAGGAATCGCTGCGGCGACTTTGCTCTGACAACTGGCTTCGTGTACTCAGGGAGACATGGCAGCTCTGACGACCCCGCGGAACATCTTCGGAAGGGTCGCCGATATGCTGGGTTTCCATGCCATCAACCACTTTGTCTACCGACAATGGCGAACCCGAATCACCATCAGATCTAAGGTGGCGATGGACGCTCGGCCAGATTCAGCGGGACTTGCTGCTCTGGGTAGTCCTCGTGACGCTCATGCAACTTGCACGAGTTGGCATGATGGTTACGTTCAGCGGGCAGTGGTCATCAGATTCTGGGTTAACTGATTATGTACTCGTCGCGGCTCGTGGGTTTCAGTACGACGTCAGCATCAGTATGTACCTGACGCTGCCTTGCATTCTTGCGTCGGCGGCCTGTCTGTTTGGAGATGCTCGGATATTCGCGAGGGTTGTTCGATCCATCTGGGCCCCTGTGGCCGTCATTTTCGTAGTGCTGCTGAGTGTTATCGACGGCGTGTTCTTTGCGGAGTTCCATGATCAATTCAACCACTTCGCGCTCGGTGCCATGCAGGGCTATCTCGGTCCAGTTATTGAAACGGCGTGGGCCGAGTACCCACTGGGGTGGTTGTCACTTGGGTTCATTGTTGTAGTCGCGCTCTGTGTACTCTTCCTGCGGTGGATTTTTCGGTGGAACTGGCTTTGCCGCCCTTGCCTGCTTCATGCCACACGGTGGCCGCCGCTTCGCATTGGTCTCATGGTGTGTTTCGTGGGCCTGATCGTCGTCGCAGTTCGTGGCGGCGTCGGGCACCGCCCGATTCAACTCAAGGACTCCTCTGTAATAGCGGATACCGAACTGAACAAGATTGTTCCAAACGCGATCTTTTCGTTGCGGTGCGCTGTGCAGCAACATTGGCGATTGGTGTCGTCCGAGGGACTCAAGACGCACTTGGGAACAGAGTCGATTCATGAAGCTGCAACGGTGGTGAGTGGGCGCGACGGCGTAGACAGTGTTGATGTGGCGACGTTGCAATCGGCCAGCGGTGCCAAGATCGAGCGGCCAAGCCATATCTTTCTCATCATTATGGAGAGCGCCGACACATGGGCCATGCAACCGGAGTTTCGTCCTCTCCACCTAGGCGATGAATTAGCAGCCCTCGCAGAGGGCGGCCGATCAGCGGACTTTTTTGTTGCGTCGGGTAATGGGTCAATAGAGTCTGTTGCCAGCCTTCTCACCGGCCTTCCCGAGGTAGGTGTGTCGACCAACTTCCAACCCAACAGTCGCAGTGCCTACGCCACATCGATTGCGCCACAAATGGCGGCGATTGGATTCGAGCCCCGGTTCTTCAAGGGAAGCTTTATGGTGTTTCAGCGGTATGCAGATTTTGCACGCGAACAGGGATTTTGTCGCATCGAAGGCGCTGAAGTGATCCGACGCGACGACACACCAGTCAATGAGTGGGGTGTGCAGGATGATGTGCTCTTTGAACATGTCGCCGACTCCCTTGGCGAAGTGCCGAGTTTCAATGTTGTTGTGACAACGACCTACCACCCGCCGTACGACCTTGATGTGCATGAACTGGGATACCCCGTCGATGCGCCACCGGAAGGTCTTCCCGAGCCATGCGAAGCGTGTACACCGAAATGGCTCAAGACGGTTGGTCACGCATGGTTTGCCGATCGTGCCCTCGGAGACTTTGTGCGGTCGGTCGAAAGCAAGTATCCAGATGCGTTGTTCATTGTCACCGGAGACCATTGGTCGAGGCGGTATCCAACCCACCGACCACCACTGACGGCCAAGTGCCAGAGCCCTTGTGTGTGGTACGGACCACAGTCCATGGAGGCTCTAGGTGACGGTTCTTTCTACGGTTCCCATCTTGACATTGCACCAACCCTCATCGAGATGATCGCGCCAGAGGGCCACGCATACCACTCGTTTGGATGCGATATGTTCAATCGCGATGCTTCCTCGCAGTTCTCCGCGGGCGCGGGCGTTGTTGTCGGACCCGGGTTCGTACACGATCCGGAACGAGGCGTGGTTGAGAATTGGGGAAGCGTACCGATTGACGAAGCAGCAATCCAACAAGGAACGCACTGGAGCCGAATGTCGAGTGGATTGGGTTGGTGGCGGATCATGCGAGGCAACGATCTGTCTGATTCAGCCCCGAGACCTGTGTCTGTGCCCCAACCATAGACCACGCTCTCACGAAGCCACCAAGTCGTCCCATTCTGTATTGAATTTTGACCCTTTGGAACTGCTCGTTGATGGTGTCGCGCTGGGTGGCAATTGGGTTTGATTGTGATGTCGAATTCGATCGCTGCAGATGCGGGGCGTACAGGGCAGCCAAAGACCCACACGCCATCTCGTTCATAGAGCGCATACGTCTACGACACATCGGCAACAATGACCCGAGGTAGCCGCCCAGGGCCCTGACTGGCGAGCCGCCCACCGGCAGTCGAGAGGCTGGGCAGTGTGAGGCTGCAGCAATGATGCTCTGCAAGACGCATCCCAATCAATCGGTTTGCTGGCGGCCAGGCCAGCACCGTGCTCCTTCAGGCCACCTATACTTGACCGTTTCACGCCCTGTTACCCCCCATGCCAATCCGAAACTTCTCCATCATCGCGCATATCGACCACGGCAAGAGCACGCTTGCCGACCGTCTGCTGCAGGCTACCCGGGCTGTGAGCGACCGCGAAGCGAGAGAGCAGTTACTCGACTCGATGGATCTCGAACGAGAACGTGGCATCACAATCAAGGCATCTGCCGTCACCGTACATCACGCCTGTGACGACAAGGACTACCAACTCAACTTTATCGACACACCTGGACATGTCGACTTCACTTACGAAGTGTCGCGGGCGCTCACGGCGTGCGAAGGTGCCGTGTTGGTTGTTGACAGTACGCAAGGCGTGGAAGCGCAAACAGTCGCCAATGCGTATCTGGCTATTGCGAGCGACCTCGACATCATTCCGGTTGTCAACAAGATCGACCTGCCAGCCGCCGACCCCGATCGCGTTGCGATGGAAATCGAGTCGGTGCTTGGACTGCCCGCCGAAGAGTGCATCTACGTGTCCGCCAAGACAGGGCAGGGCATCACCGAACTGCTCGACCGAATCTGCCGCGATCTGCCAGACCCGCGACCCGCCGAGATGCCTCAGACGCGGGCACTCATCTTTGATAGCCACTACGACGAATATCGCGGTGTCATCGTGTACATCCGTGTGTTCGACGGTGAACTCAGTGTGGGTGACAAGATTCGCATGATGGGGAACGGGACTACGTGGACCATTACTGAACTTGGTCGCAATACACCCCAACCCGAGAAGGTCAAGTCCATCGGAACTTCTCAAGTTGGTTGGATGGTCGCCGCGATCAAGACGCTCGAAGACGTGCGGGTTGGCGACACCATCACACATGAAAAGAACCTTGCCCCGAAGCCGCTGCCGGGATACGAAGAACCCCAGCAGATGGTGTATTGCGACTTCTATCCGTCAACGACTACGGAGGCGGGAAAGAAGAGCGACTTCGAATCGCTTCGAGAAGCGATCGAGAAGTTGCGTCTCAACGACGCTTCGTTCACCTTTGAAGCGCAGCACTCTGAAGCGCTCGGATTTGGATTTCGATGTGGGTTCCTCGGACTGCTGCACATGGAAATCGTGCAGGAGCGACTGGAACGCGAGGGCGGTGTCGAGGTTGTGCAAACGGCGCCGACAGTGACCTATGAAGTACTCAAGACCGACGGCAGCCTGGTGGAGATCCACAATCCAGCAGATCTGCCCGAGGCCGTACACATTGCCGAAATACGCGAGCCGATCGTCAAGATCGAGATCATCTGCCCGGATGACAACATCGGCGATCTGATGAACCTCTGCGATGGTCGTCGTGGCATTTTCCAGACGCAGACCTACATTTCAGAAGGCAGGCAGATGCTTGTCTTTGAGATTCCACTTGCCGAAATCATCTACGACTTTTACGACAAGTTGAAATCGATCACCCGTGGGTATGGCACGATGGACTATGAAGTCATCGAGTACCGCGCGGAGCGGCTTGCCAAGGTGAGCATTCTGGTCAACGGCATGCCGGTTGAGGCGCTCAGCATGATTTGCCACCGCGACAATGCCGAGAAGCGGACACGTGGCATGTTGCTGAAACTGCGGAAGCAGATCGATCGACATCAATTTGAAATCGCGCTGCAGGCGGCGATCGGGGGCAAGATCATTGCGCGTGAAACAGTGAAGGCACTCCGCAAGAACGTCACAGCCAAGTGTTATGGTGGTGATGTGACGCGAAAGCGGAAGTTGCTTGAGAAGCAGAAGAAGGGCAAAAAGCGGATGAAATCCGTTGGCTCGGTGCAAATTCCACAGGAAGCATTCCTTTCGATCCTTGATCAGACGGAATAAGTAGGGGCTTTCCCCAGAGAGAACCATGACGAATCGAACCACTCACCAATTTGCGATCGTGGCGCTGGCAGTAACCGTCCTTGTTCTCATGAGCGATCGTCTGATGGTCCAGGCAGGCGCGGAAGACGAGACAAAGGCTCCCGCGATGGGACCGGCATCGCAACTCACTCTCGAGAATGAGGACGCCGAAACGATTACGCTGAAAGTCGAAGAGAAGCGGATCGCTTGGGGCGATGAGCCCCAAATGCGAATTCGAAGCGTTGCGTATGTTCACATAGGCAAGGCGCTCGCGGCACTGATGAAGGGCGACTCATTTGTCGAAGAGCAGCAGGCGCTGGCGGATGAAATGAAGGAAGCGCAGCAGGCAATTGCCGAGACCTTCGAGGTTATGCAAGAGAAGATGCAGGGTATTACGCCGGATGATCCCGATTTCGAGTCCATCAACATGGAGGCTCAGGCTGTCTTGCAGCAGCGAGACCGCTTCATGCAGCAGGCCAACGTGGCCAAGGCGACGTTGGGGGCCGAGCAGGTGGAGCGGGCGTACCGCGAACTCGTCGATGCGGTCAATGTGGTCGCAGACCGGCTGGAGATAGACACCGTGCATCGCTTCATTCCGACCGATGACTCGTTTGAGATTCAGCCAAGTCCAGGGGCCTTCCAAGCCGCGATGCTCCAGATCCGACTCCGAAGCGTGCTGCGGTATCCCGAAGACATTGACATTACAGGCGAAGTCCTGGAAGAACTCGGAATCGAATAACCCGACCCGACGGGTCATTCGTCCTTGTTATATCCCAACCACTTACAACCCCCGATCGTTGTAGGCGGTGCAATGGCAGGCAGACAAATTACGCCCCGGGTCGGAATGCGTTGGCGATGGCGTGTTTGACGTCTTTCAGGTCGGGGCACGCCTCGCCTAGTTCTGCCTTCATGCTGGTAATGGATCGGCCATGCAGTCCGCATGGAATAATGAGTTCGAAGTGTGAGAGGTCCGGATCGACGTTGAGCGCCAGACCGTGCATGGTGACCCAGCGGGAAACTCGCACGCCCATTGCGCAGATCTTTCGGTCGGCGTCTGCTGGACCCACCCACACCCCCGTCGCTTCTGTGTCGCGGTGGCCTTCGATGCCGAACTGCATGAGCACTTCAAGGACGCGATCCTCCAGCCATCGCATGTAGCCATGCAGACGCAGATCAAGCTGGTTTAGATCGAGGATGGGATACACGACGAGCTGTCCCGGGCCGTGGTAGGTGATATCGCCTCCCCGGTCCGTTTCGTGAACCTCAACACCTGCATCCTCAAGCATCTTTGGAGTTGCCAGCAAATGTGCGTCGGCTTCGGCCCGCCGTGAGATGGTGATGACCGGTGGATCGTGCTCGACCAGAAGCAAGTATCCGCCATGGCCTCCGTGCTCGCGTGCACCGATGACTTCGCCCTGCAGGGACCGCTGAAGCGACAGGGCCTCGGTGTAGGGCATCCGACCGAGGTCGCGAACCGTCAGGTTGTCCGATGTGGAGGCCATGGCGACCCCCGATGATACGATGCCGCCATGGCTGTTCCGACTGAGACGATCCACCCATCCGCCAGCATCGAGGGCGATGTCACCCTCGCTGAGGGTGTCGTGGTTGGACCGAACTGCGTGTTCGACGGGACCATCGGCCCCATTCGCGTCGGCCGCGGCTGCCGCTTTGTGGCCAATAGTTATGTCACCGGTCCGCTCAGAATGGGTGAAGACAACACAGTATGGCCGGGCGCGTCGCTGGGCGCGCCGCCACAGGACGTTGGATGGAACCCACTCGAGCCCGGCGCTGGTATTGAGATCGGTGATCGCAACGTTTTCCGCGAGGGCTCTTCTGCGCACCGCGCTAAGACTGATGCGCCGACCCGAATTGGAGATGACAACTACCTGATGTCGTGCTCACACATTGGGCACGACAGCCAAGTCGGTAATCGAATCCAACTGGCAAATGGCGCGCTGCTAGCGGGCCACGTAACGATGGGCGATCGAGTCATCATGGGTGGCGGAGCTGGTGTGCACCAGTTCTGCCGCGTCGGAGAGGGCGTCTTCTTCCGTGGTCTCGCAGGTGCATCGATGGACGTTCCACCATGGTGCGTGGCGATCGAGATCAACCGTGTGGCAGGATTGAACCTCGTCGGGATGCGCCGATCTGGAATGCTGGCCGAAGAGATACAGCGTCGCAGGGCAGTCTTTCGGCTGATCTATCGGAAGGGCCTGTCGATGCCGAGCGTGATCAAACAACTCCGTGATGACGGCGATGTGGTAGCGACTGAGTACGCAGACTTCATCGAGGCATCAAGCCGAGGCATTTGCCTTGGCCAGGACCGAAAGTGATCGAACTGGAAGTACTGGCCAGTGGTAGCCGTGGCAACACTGCGCTCCTTACGCTGGGATCCTCAGAGGGTGGCGATACGCTGTTCATGCTCGATGCGGGCCTGTCGCCACGCCGCACCCGTAAGGCACTTGAAACGCGAGGTCGCACACATCGAGATATCGCCGGTGTCCTGCTGACACACGGTGACGGAGATCACTTGCATGGTGGTTGGGCCAAGGCCATTGGGTCATGGGGATTCAAGATCCATACGCATGCATCACACGTGAATCGCGTGCGAGCGTCGGGGATTGCACCGGAGTACATCGCGGAGTTCGATCGAGAAATCGTATTCACCGATACTCACATCGAAACAGCCTTGGCGCCGCACGACACGCACGGAACCGTGGTGTACGTTGTGCGGCATAACGACGCCGTGGTTGGTTGGGCGACGGACGTTGGTCGCATCGACGCTGCGCTCGCCTCATTTCTTCGATCCGCATCGCCACACATTCTCGGCATCGAGTCAAACTATGACCGTGAGATGCAGGCTCAAAGTGGGCGTCCCCCGTTTTTGATCGATCGCATTACCGGCGGCTGGGGGCACCTCTCTAACAACGAGGCCATGGATATCGTCGTTGAACTCGACGACGCCTGCGAGCTGCAACACGTGGTGCTGCTGCATCGATCCGAGCAGTGCAATTGCCCTCGCGTGATCGAATCACTTTGGCGTGATCGAGCTCCGCATATGTTGGATCGAATAACGATCGCATCGCAACACGAAGCAAGCGGCGCCATTGCCGTCACAATGGATCGATGTCCCACCTGAGCAGTGGAAGTGTGTCTGAAATGGATGCCGGATCTGCCGGGAGCCACCCATCACACGCCGGCCGGTTCAATCGCTGCCCACCGACAACAAGTGGAACAAGCAGCGGTACCCCCCCATCCGGCGGCTCGTCATTGACGTCGCGGATGCGATCTTCGAGGGCGATTCCTCCAGAATCAAACCGCCGCCAGACCTGAAGACCACAGTCCAGTGGCCGCGCCTGGCAGCCCGCAATACCTCGCTCCAGCATCGGCTCATGGCGACCGGTCCACCAGGCGATCGGCGAACCCGGAACGGCCAGCGTCCCTGGAAGCATGATCGCGACAGCGCCCTCATCCGTGCGTGTGGCCGGGACGCCTGGGATGTCCGGCATCGGGAGTGCGCCAGGCCCCTCCCATGAAATTGTCCAGACGAATTGAAGCCGAGCCTGCTCAATCGCGCGGACGGCATTGCTCTCTGACTGGGCAATGGCATCGGGCATTATTTCAAAGGCATCCTCGAGATCTGATCGCCGCGACTCCAGCAATACGACGGCCTGATCGAGCGCAAAGCTCCGCTCATCGGCGGGAAGCATTCCCAGCTGGCCCATTGCATGCGCCAATGCCTCAAAAGTGATGAGCGCGGGCATCCCCTGCCGCCACCCCCGCCCCTCGGACCCACCCAACTGATCCATCTGGCCTGGCCCAACACCAGATTCGCCGAGCCGCTCCAGCGCCACTGCGGCTCGGGCGAGATCCATCCACCGCGCCAACAGCGTCGCCCAGGTGAACGCATCAGCCCCCATCGCGTCGTGCTCGTGTTCTGGATTCATACTTTCGGAGAGTTTCCCCGATCTGCGGACATTTCGCAGGGCCAAGGTCCGAGAATGAATCCATCTGGGGCGAGTTTCAACGATGTGTTTGCTGGTCTGCGGGCATGCCAAACGCCGATGAAGTCTGGTCATGGCTACATCAGCAACTGTCGGAACCCGGGGACGTTCACGCCAACAACGCAGCGGGTCTCGCCCGGGGGCAGACTCGCAGCCGAGGCCACTCCCGTGGGTTGGCTGGATCATCGCCGTTGGCGTGTGGTCGTTTCTGGTGCTCTCGCTCATTTCATTCTCCGCAGACGACCCACCGTCGCACACCGTGTCGGTCTGGAGTGACCCAATCGCCAACCTTGGTGGCCGGGTCGGCGCTTGGACTGCTTATTGGTCACTTCATCTCCTTGGCGTTGGAGCATGGCTGATTGTGCTGAGCCTCGGGTGCTGGCTTGGGCTCGTTGCATTTGGCCGCCGGCCAGGACACCCCATCCTCCGCGCGGCCGGACTTGTGATTGCGGCCGCGGGACTGTCCTCACTCCATGCGGCGGTGCTGCCGAGTGTCGGTGGCTTGGCTGGCGCGCCCGGCGGGCTGGTCGGTCATGCCACCGTCGCCATGTTGACGCCAGAGTTTGGTGCCATCGGAACCACGCTGCTTGTTCTCGTACTGTTGACCGTTGGCTTGATCGTGATGGCCGACGAGATCATGCTGGCCGTTCCCGGTTGGATATGGGCGCGGACCCGATCGGCGAAACAGCCAATTGCCGCAAATCTGCCGCGGCCGAGCTTTGCCTGGATTCGCCGTCTTGGCCTGCGGCCCGAAGCAGGAACCGCTATTGCCGAGCCTGGCGAACTGGATGAGGAAGAAGACTGGGAATACACCGACGAGGTCGAAGACGACTACGAAGAGGAAGACGAAGACGAAGACGAAGAGGAAGAGGAAGAGTACGAGGATGATCCCGAAGTCGAGGATGAATACGAAGAAGACGAGTACGAGGAGATTGAAGACGAGGAATCGGACGAAGAGCCTCGCCGCCGATTGAGTAAGAAGGAACTCAAGGCCAAGATCTCCCGGCTTCCGATTCGCATGTTTGGCGGCCATAAGGATGTTGCCAAGGACGAAGACATCCAACGCGAGAACTACGAAGGGTACGAGTTCCCGTCGGTGGAACTGCTGGCTGAACCAGAGACCGACTTCTCAGAACGCGCCGAGAAGATGGTCCGCGAACAGGCCGAGTCGCTTGAAAGCGCGCTCAACACATATGAGATCGACGCCGAAGTGACCGGGATCGACTCCGGCCCAACCGTCACGCTCTATTCCGTGCAACTCGCCCCGGGAACACGGGTGGCGCGCATCAACAGTATTGCAAGCGACCTCGCCCGAAGTCTTGGTGCGCCGAATATCCGCATCGTTCCGACGATGGCCGGTAAGACGACGATCGGCATTGAAGTTCCAAATACCACCCGAGAGAAAGTTCGGATGAAGGAACTCATCAGCAGCGGCGCGGCCGAAGGCATGGTGCTGCCGATGTTCTTGGGCAAGGATGCCAGTGGCGAGCCGCTCGTCGAAGACCTGGTGAAGATGCCCCACATGCTCATTTCGGGCACAACGGGTTCGGGCAAGAGTGTGTGTATCAATTCGATCATCATGTCCTGGCTCTTCCTCAAGAGGCCCGATGAGGTCAAGCTCATTCTGGTCGATCCGAAGATGGTTGAACTGAGTATGTTCGGCGACATCCCGCATCTGGCATGCCCCGTGATTACCGAAATGAACCGGGCTGCGGCGATTCTTGACTGGGCGGTTCGGAAGATGGAAGAGCGATATGAGATCTTCCGCGAAGCTGGCGTACGCGACATTCGGTCCTTCAACGGCCTGAGCGAAGAAGAGAAGCGAGAACGATTCGCGCCGGAGAATGACCTGCAAGACGCCAAGATTCCAAAGCAACTTCCCTACATCGTGTTCATCATCGACGAGTTGGCCGATCTGATGATGACCAACAAGGAAGTCGAGCAGGCGATTGTTCGCATCGCGCAGAAGGCCCGCGCGGTCGGTATTCACCTCATTCTCGCCACCCAGCGGCCACAGGCCAATGTTGTGACCGGCCTGATCAAGTCCAACATGCCATTCCGCATGTCTTTCAAAGTCTCTAGTGGCATGGATAGCCGCATCGTGCTCGACGCCAAGGGTGCCGAACTTCTGCTTGGCCAAGGCGACATGATGATTGTGACGCCTCGGAACCCGGAGGTTCGAAGGGCGCAAGGCACGTTGGTGGATGACGGGGAGAGTCGCAAGGTCGTTCGCTTCCTCAAGGATGTGGCCTCGCCGAGTTTCGAGCGATCACTCATCCAAATGCGACCAGGCAGCGACGGTGAAGTTGGCGGCCAGCCAACTGAACGTGATCCGATGTTCGATGAAGCGGTCCGAATCATGATCGAATCGGGTCGAGGCAGTGTGTCGCTCTTGCAACGTCGACTCGCCATTGGGTACAGCCGCGCCTCGCGTCTCGTCGACCAGATGGGGCAGGCTGGCATTCTCGGTGAGCACAAAGGATCCGTTGCCCGAGAGGTCATGATCTCACTCGAGGAGTGGGAGCAGATGGCGGCAATTGAAGCGTCGGAGGGCGGCTCGGGTGAGACGGACGAAGCTGTGCAGGGCGATGACTTCAAGTACGAATATGAGTACGACGAGGACCCCGACAATCTCGATGGCGTGCCAGAAGAGATGCCCGGGGAGTACAAGTCCTGAGGGCTCGTCCAATTCCCCCCGCCCGGTCCAGCATCCCCATTCGACATTCATGAGTCGAGGCTTTACCTTCCGCCAACGAAGGAGTCACTCATGTACACGCTTGCCATCGGATCCACCATCGCCGTTCTTTCCGCCTGGATCACCGCCCCGACCGGCGGTGTTTTTGATTCAGGCATCACCGGACGGTTTGCCGCTGCTCTAGAACAGTCGAGCAATGACTGCTTGGCAGCAGACCTCATTGTGGACGGTGGCGACATGATCGCGGTGATCAATGAACACGGCGATGTGATCGAGGTGGATCTCGGCGCAATGCCGCTCATTGCGGCCCACCAACTTAGATCAGTCATGCCGGGCCAGTTTGTGGCTGCTGCGACACCGATTACGCCCGACGCGCTCATCTGCTCGGCCATGGCAACTACCGAGGAGCACGAGGTTACTGTCGAGGTTGAGGTATTCGATGGCCAGGGAACAGTGGTCGTGCATGGCAGCGGCGAAGAACGTGAGTTCGAAATCGACCTTGACAATCTTGAAGATGTCCCGTTTGGCGAGATGACGATCGAAATGGGCGCCGAGGGAGTAGATCTTGGTGACGTGTTCCAAAAACTGATGCGAGGCGATGTGCGTTCGGAAGCTCGGGCCGATGTCGTTGTTGTGCTTGAGGATGGGGATGGCGAGCGGCAGGAGCGGCGGATCAATCTTCTTGGCGAGGACACTGACCTTGGTGAACTCATGATGATGTTCACGGCCAACGACCACGCCGCGGGCGAATGGCGAGGCAACCACCACGGCAACCAGCACGCCGGTCGCGGAATGGGTCAATGCCCCCATTGTGGGCCGGGCAGTGCGAGGAAAGGATCGCATGGTCGACCAGAGATGGGCCACGGTGGAGGAGGTCACGCTGATATGAGTCACCGTATGGGCCACCCAGGCATGAACAACCGTATGGACGAAGGAATGATGCGGCAGCACATGCGATTTCTTGATGAGATGCGAGAGGACCCCCACGCCGTATGGGAGATGATCGATGGACTGCCCGGAGACATGCGTGAGCAGCACGAAGTCATCATGCACGCGCTCATGCGTGGTGGGAATCCACACGGAGATCATGGTGATCACAACAGAGACGGGTTCAATCGTGAAGCCGAGAGCTTTGCAGAAAAGATCGATATGACCAACCGTGTTGCGAAGCGTCTTGGTGACGGTGAAGCGATGGCCATCTTTGGTGTTTGGCAGGCGCGTGAGCGGATGGGACCCAATGAGCGAATCGAAATGCTCGGCCCCATGATTGGCGACCAGTCACTGATGTTGTCTGTGCGCAATGCAGCGGCGTGGGTCGTCATGGATGCGCAGAACGAATTGGACAACAGGGCGGGGAGCGCAGAGACCCTTCGACGGTTCATCATGACCAACGGTGTGAACTAATTCGTGATGTGAGTCAGGTCCGTGGGGGAACTACTTGCTCGACGATCTCCAGACCAAAGGCGTGGAGGCCGTGCCACGTGCGCTCGGTGTTTGTGAGCAGACGGATTTTTTGCAGCCCAAGTTCGCGAAGGATCTGACTTCCCGTGCCGGTATTGCGAGTGTCGATTGGTACGGCTCTGCCGCCGACGCCCTCGGCCCGCGTGAGATCCGGCCGATCAGGATCGTCCTCGTTCGGCCTACGTACCCTGTGGAGCAATTGGGAGAGGTTGCTGTCTCCCAAGTGTTCCGGTCGCAGGTAGACGAACACGCCGCGGCCCGCCTCGGCAATGGCACTCATTGAGTCGTGCAGAACATTGCCCGATGGCACATCGCCTACCCGAAAGATGTCACCCAGAACATCGCGGCGATGCACGCGGACGAGTACGGGATCGTCAACCTTTACCGGATAACCATGAGCATCAATCTCACCGATACCTCCGAGGCAGAGTGCGAAGTGGGGTTGTGGATCGACGGCGCTCTCGAAGGCGATCAGTGTGAACTCGCCCCAAGGGGTCGATACAGGAGTTCCGCTTCGCGGTTCCAAGCGGGAGACGAGCGTCTCCTGAGCGAGCCGATGCTCGATGATCTGCTCGACACTACACATTCGAATGTTGTGTTCCGCGCAGAGTAGTTCCAGATCGGGCACACGAGCCATTTCACCGTCCGGCTTGACAATCTCAATGATGACGGCGGCAGGTCTGAGCCCTGCAAGGCGGCATAAATCAACCGATCCTTCAGTTTGCCCGGTTCTTGCAAGAACACCGCCCGTTCGAGCACGAAGTGGATTGATATGTCCGGGGCGGACAAAGTCGTCGATGCGAGAATCGGGGTCGGCGAGCAGTTGAATCGTCTTGACGCGGTCTGCCGCGGAGATGCCTGTTCCGACGCCATGTTTTGGATGACCATCTACGCTGACCGTAAATGCGGTCGTACGAAGCGATGTGTTGACGGATGCTTGTGGTCCGAGATCAAGTCGATCACAATCTTCACCGGTCATAGCAACACAGAGATAGCCACCACCAACGCGGGTCATGAAGTTGATCGCCTCGACATCCACATGCTCGGCAGCAACGACGAAATCACCCTCGTTTTCGCGGCTTTCATCATCGACTAGAACGACAGGGCGTCCGGCGCGAAGGTCGGCCAAGATCTCGGGAATCGGGCTGAGGGTGGATGTGGCGGTCATGACAAGTCCCCCAGTGTAACGTCGCCGCCAGCGGCACTACTAGCCCGAAGATTCTGTCAGTCGGTATCTTTGTGACATGCCGACTGTCAATGACCTGTGCGTAGCGATGGAATCGATTGCCCCGCTCAATGGGGCATCCGATTGGGACAATGTCGGACTGCTGCTTGGCCGGCGGTCGGCCGCATCGAGCCGAGTATTGATCTGCCTCGATCTCACAACCGCCGTGCTCACAGAGGCCACATCGCGTGATATTGACGCCATTGTGAGCTACCACCCGATTCTCTTTGAAGGCGCCAAGCGGTTGACATCCGATCAGGTCGGCGGCGAGATCGTCCTCAGATTGGCCGAGTCGGGTATTGCGGTCTACAGCCCGCACACGGCCCTTGATGCGGCGCCTGGTGGAATGGCGGAGTGGTTGTCAACGGGAATGGGCGATGGGCAAGTCCGCCCCATCGAACCCCAGTGTGATCTTTCAGAATCCGAGCGACAGATGATCATCACGTACGCACCTCGGTCGGCGGCTGATTCAATTCGGGAAGCGATGTCTTCGGCCGGAGCAGGAAACATTGGCGCGTACGATCAATGCTCGACGCTGATTGAAAGCGTGGGAACGTTCCGTGGCGGCGAGGATACGAATCCAACGGTCGGCAATGCTGGCACGCTCGAGCGAGTAGATGAATCGAGACTGATGATGGTGTGTGCATCGCGTGACCTAGCCGACGTGATTGCGGCGCTGCACACCGCGCATCCGTACGAGCGGCCGCCCGTTCACGTCATCAAATTGCAGTCCCATCCATCCCAAACATCGGGTGGCGGACGCATCATGCAGTTCGACTCACCGCAACAAACACAGAACATTGCCGCGAGGCTCAAGAACTATCTCGGAGTCGAAACACTCCGCTACACCCGAGGCCAGGGTGGTTGCGACGAACACACGATCGCCGCCTGTTGCCCGGGCGCTGGTGGATCGATGTTGGATGCCGCTCGGCGGGCGGGCGCTACGCTGTTTATCACCGGCGAAATGAGGCATCACGACCTCCAGGAGGCCGCAGCCCACGGTGTCGACGTGCTGCTTGCCGGGCATGCGAATACCGAGGCAGGCTACCTTCCGGTTCTCTGTGAAACGCTCGCCGCAAAGATGCCCGGCACCGATATCCGGGTGTCGGAAGCTGAGCCATCGCCATGGGAACTTCTTTGACGGGCTTACAGGGCCTTGATCACGACAGCCGTGCCGTAACAGAGCACTTCGGTAGCCGAATCGTCAACTGCCGATGACTCATAACGAAGCCCAATAACGGCGTTTCCGCCCATCTGCTGGGCATGTTCAAGTAGGGACTCAAGCGCTTCGCCCCGCGCCTGCTCGCACATTTCGCGGTACGCCCCAATTCGGCCCCCGACGATCTTCTTGAGTCCACCCACGATGCCCTGACTGATGGTCGGGGCGCGGACCACGATGCCGCGAACGAGCCCCTTGTACTCATCAACGCGGTGTCCATCAAAATCGAATGTGGTTGTGCACGGCAAACTCATAAGTGTTTCTCCCTTGGGTGGAATGCACCTTATCCTGTGCGGCTCTCATGCGCCCCAGCCTCCTCGAATACGCCCCGGCCAAGTTGAACATGGCACTCTCCGTCGGGCCGCCGGATGACGCCTTCGGACTGCACCCCATCTGCTCATGGATGGTGACGGTTGATCTGATGGATGAGTTGACGGTGACGCGTTTGGACGACAACTCCATCTCGCGCTATGCCGTGCAGTGGCACGGCGAAGCGAAGCGAGTGGCCGACGTTGATTGGCCCATTACCGATGATCTGGCGGTCAAGGCCCATCTCGCGCTGGAGCGATACACAGGCCGGCGACTTCCAGTGCAGCTCCGACTCGAAAAACGAATCCCGGTGGGCGGAGGCCTTGGGGGCGGTTCTTCGGATGCCGCCGCCATGCTTCGGGCATGCGATTCACTCTTTGATCTTCGCCTCGGAAACGATGTGCTTCGGCACGTCGCCTCGGCGATCGGGTCGGACATCCCCTTCCTGATTCGAGGCGGCAGCGCGATCGTGAGTGGCTTTGGCGAGGCTGTTGAGCAGTTGGACGGACCGTGTGACACGCATGCCGTGCTTGTGTTCCCCGAAGCATCCTGCCCAACCGGTTCGATCTATGCGCACTTCGATGCCGCTGGCGCCGACCGCCTCGACGAAGCCGCAGTCCGCGAAGCCGTCTCAGGCGGACCACTCTTCAACGCGCTGGCCGCCGCCGCAGCGACGGAGGCCCCCGAACTCGCCACGCTGCAATCCTCGATCGAAGCAACCACGGGACGCCCTGTACATGTCAGTGGGAGCGGTTCGACGCTATTTCTTGTATGCGATACGGGTCTTGAGGCTGGTGCGATTGCAACAGCTATCAAGTCTCGCCATGATGTACCCACCATTCCCGTCCGACCAGTTCGGACTGAGGCGGTCTGACCCAATCAACGAGCCCCCTGGGGACACCGGAGCTTCCTATGACGACACTGCTGACGACCTATCCCACCGCAACCGCATTCGCCTCCGCCGATTTGGATGGAACCGATTGGGCTCAGGTTGGGCCACTCTACGAGTCTTTGTTGGAACGGACTCTCAAGTGCAAGGGGTGCCTCGAGAAACTGCTGCTCGATCGCAGCGAACTCGATGCGACCGTTGGAGAGTCTCGTGGCACGCTCTACATCGAAATGACGCGGCACACCGATGATGAGGCAACCAAGGCCGCGTTCCTCCGGTTCGTCGAGGAGATGGACCCGAAGATCAAGGACATCTCCTTCAAGCTCGACCGACGCATCGTGCAATGTCCATTTGCCGACGACCTCGACGAAGAGCGATACAAGGTGCTCCTTCGTGGCCTTGATGCAGATGTCAAACTCTTCCGTGAAGAGAATATTGCGATTGAGGTCGAAGAGACCAAGTTGGGCCAGGAGTACAGTGAAATCTGCGGTGCCATGACCGTTGAGTTTGATGGCGAAGAGAAGACCTTGCCGCAGATGGGTCCCTACATGCAACAGAACGACCGGCAGGTTCGGGAGAATGCCTTCCGAGTTGTGGCCGAGCGCCGCCTGAAAGACAGCGAGAAGATCGACACGATCTTCGACTCGATGGTCAAACTTCGCAACACGATTGCGGATAACGCGGACCTCGATGACTACCGCGATTGGGCTTTCCGCGCGAAGCACCGTTTCGATTACACGCCTGCGACCTGCGAGTCGTTTCATCGGGGAGTTCGTGAGCACGCCGTCCCACTTATGCATGCGATGAACCGGCATCGGGCCGAGGCAATGAAATTGGATACGTTGCGTCCATGGGATCTTGACGTCGATCCGCTGGGACGAGAACCACTTCGTCCATTCGACGGATCGACCGAACTCATTGACGGTGCCAGCCGAATCTTCCACCGCATGGACCCGTCGTTGGGTGAACTCTTCGACACCATGCGAGAAGGCGATGCGTTGGATTTGGAGTCGCGAAAGGGGAAGGCGCCGGGCGGATATCAGTACGATCGCGAACGGCGCCGACTGCCGTTCATCTTCATGAACGCCGCTGGGCTCATGCGCGATGTCGACACGATGGTGCACGAGGCTGGGCATGCGTTCCACTCAATGCTCTCGCGTGATGAACCCTTGGTGGCCTACAGGCACCCCCCGATCGAATTTGCCGAAGTGGCTTCAATGAGCATGGAGCTCATTGCGCATCCGTACCTCGATGAATTCCTTTCAGAGGAAGACGCCGGGCGAGCGCGCCGCAAGCACCTTGAGGGCGTTGTGACGACACTGTGCTGGGTTGCCACGATCGACGCATTCCAACATTGGCTCTACACCCATCCACATCACACTTCCGAGCAGCGGGATATCTACTGGCTGGAACTCCACGCAAACTTTGGACCGGACGTGTCTTGGGATGGTCTCCATAGTGAGCGAGCGAAACTTTGGCACCGACAGTTGCACCTCTTTGAAGTGCCGTTCTATTACATCGAGTACGGCATCGCCCAACTCGGCGCGCTTCAAATGTGGATGATCTACCGCGAAGACCCCCAACGGGCCATCGACCTCTACCGAAAGGCGATGTCGCTTGGTGGCTCCAGGCCGCTGCCCGAACTATTCGCTGAGGCTGGTCTCGTGTTCGACTTTGGCCCCGTCACGATCGCGCGTCTGCTGAGTGAGGTGGAGGCCGAACTGGCTGCCTTGCCAGCATGAAATTGCCTGCCTGGCGGCGAACGCCCGAGGACTTCGCCTCGCGGATCGAACAGTCGATTCCGTGGATCGTCGAGTACCTCAAGTGTGACCGCGGGCCTTGGTCACCCTGCGCTCCGGGTGAGCTCGCCGCCAAGGTTCCAGTGGCACCGCCCCTTAAAGCGGAATCGCTCGAGGCCGTTCTGGATGATTTGCGAACCGTCATTGAACCAGGGCTCGTCAGGTGGGATGCTCCTGGCTGGTTTGCATGGTTCCCGTCCAATGCGCATCCCGACGCCATTCTGGGGGATCTCCTCGCGAGCGTCACGGCGCAGCAAGGCATGCTGTGGACATCGAGCCCGGCCTGCACCGAGCTTGAGAGTCGCATGCTTGAGTGGTTGCGCGTCGCATTGGGGCTGCCCGAAATATTCCGCGAGGGCGGCGCAGGGGGCGGCGTCATCCAGGACACAGCCAGCAGTGGCGTACTTGCGTGCATGGTCGCGGCGCGAGACATCGCAACCGACGGCGCAGCAACACGCCAGGGCAGCGCTGCATGCGGTGGATTGACCGCGTACACGAGTGAACAGGCGCATTCATCGGTTTTGAAGGCGGCTGGAATATGCGGTGTCGGCCGTGACAACCTACGACTTGTACCGACGGACAACGACTTTCGGATGGATGCAGGCGCGCTCGCAGATCTCATGCAGTCCGACATCGAAGCCGGGTTACGCCCCTGCTTCTGCTGCGCGACAGTAGGAACGACCGGCTGCGGCGCGATTGATCCGGTGGAAGCGATTGCCGATGCCTGCGATACACACGGCTGCTGGCTCCATGTTGATGCGTCGTGGGCCGGAACAGCGGCGCTGGTGCCAGAGCTTCAGTCGCAGATTACGTCGGGGGCTACGAGAGCAGACTCATGGAGTTTCAATCCGCACAAGTGGATGGGCGCCGCCTTCGACTGCTGCTGCTTGTGGCTTGCGGACCGCGCCCCGCTGATCGCCGCTATGTCGATCGATCCGGAATACCTCCGCAATGCAGCCAGCGGGGGTGGTGATGTAATCGACTATCGCGATTGGCACGTGCAACTTGGCCGCCGCTTTCGAGCGATCAAATTGTGGGTGCTACTGCGGTGCACGGGAGTTGAAGTTCTATCTGAGATGATTCAGTTTCACATCGACTTGGCGAGCATTGTGGAAGACGCGGTGAACTTACATCCGCACCTGGAGTTGGCTGCTCCGCGGAGCCTGTCGCTGCTTTGCATTCGGCATACCGACGGCGAGTCTGGAACTCAGAAACTCCTCGATATGGTCAATGGTGATGGGCGATTTGCGGCAACTCACTGTCGTCTGGACGGCGCGCTTGTGATGCGGATTGCGATTGGCACGCTGGCGGTTGATCGGAAATCGGTTGACTCGCTGATCGAAGTACTGGAGCAGTGCTAGAACCCGCGAAAATGACCCTGCGATGATCTGTCGTCGGACTTCCAATTGAATCGAAGTCGATCACCATCAGCTTCAAATGCGCCGGTGAATGTCCACGGATCGCCGCTGTCCGGATCGATGACCAGCGTGATTATGAATTCGTCGGGGTCGATGAGTTGATAGGTGGCGTTGATGCCCGCAGCTTGAAAGATCTCATTGGCCATCTGCTCATCGGGCAGCACGTCGCCGTGCGTATCTCGCCACTCTGTAATTACTGCTGAGGCGGCATCAACCGCTTGGACACCATCCTCGATCTGAGAGTACACGGCTGAGAGGATGGCAAATCCGATTCCCACCCCGAGTGCGCCAACGAAGGCGGCGTACAAACCGATTAGGAGGCAGCCCCAGAAGATACCGACAATTCCAATGACAAAACCAGCGATGGCGAGCCCTTTGGGTTCGCGCTTCATCGCGATTGCACCCATGATCAGACCCACGATGGAGAGAATGCCAGCCGAGAAGAGTCCAATGATCGAGATAACGAACGCTGCCGTGCCGAGCCCGTTTTGATCCGGCGGCAAAGGGTTCTCTGGACGGAGGGTTGACATCATCGCTTGAGGGCCTTGCGAAGTTGCTTGTCGTTCGTGCAAATCGTGAAGACCTTATCAAGCTTCACCATGCGAAGCAGTTGATCCATATCAGCTGCCACGTTGGACAAGACGACCCTCATTTTCCGACCCGACGCGCGACTCCGCGCATCAACAAGCATGCCGATTCCCATGCTGCTCATGAAGGTGACTTGCTGCATATCGATGACCAGCCACTGATATCCGTTTGCATCATCAAGTGCTTCGCTGAGCGCGACTGAGATGATCTCCGATTCTCGCTGGCTTACAGTCGGCGCATGAATCGATGCGACGAGCGCATCATCGTCTTCTGCGAACTGAATGAACAGTTTTTTTTCGGTGGTGCCGATGCGAGTGCCCTCTCAAAAGATGTTTCCACTCTACACATCCCTGTTGAAGGATGCCAACACAGCTTCGAGATCCCGCAACATCTCAGAGGCATTCTGATACCGATCAGAGGGCTTTTTGGCCATAGAAGTGGCGATCACGGACGAGATGTCCTCGGGCAGATCGGTAGCGAATTCCCGCGGATTAGGTGCCGGCACTTCGCGGTGACATCGAAGCACTTCTTGCACATCCGAAGAACCTTGAAATGGGGGCCGGCCTGTAATGAGATGGAACCACGTGGCGCCAAGCGCATAAATATCACTTCGATGATCGACCAGCCCGCCGCTGCACTGTTCGGGACTCATGTAGTGCGGTGTCCCGATGATGCGATCGTTTCCGGCAATGTCCACCGTGTTTGGCGCGAGCACCAGACCGAAGTCACTGAGTTTGGCGGTTCCATGCTCGTCGAGCAGGATGTTGTCGGGCTTGATGTCGCGGTGAATCATGCCTCGCCGGTGGGCTGCATCAAGACCGCGGCACGCATCTCGGAGAATGCGAGTGGACACTCGGAAATCAATACCAGAGTTCTGCTGTATCAGTTTCCATGTTGTTCCTCCGGTGCACTTCTCCATGACGAGATACAACGCGCCATTGCGTTCACCGACATCATGAATCGCCACCGTGTTGGGATGGCTGAGTTGCGCCATGGTCCTCGCTTCTTGCATGAACTGGCGGCGAAGCATGGGGATCCGTGCAGAGTCGGGGCCGAGCACCTTGATAGCGACGCGGCGGTCGAGAAGTCCATCCTCGCCATCGAGCACAAATCCCTGGCTGCCGGTTCCCAATATGGCGGTAACGCGGTATCGGCCGATTTCGGTTCCGATGAACTCTTCTGGATCAACTTGGTGATCGTTCGGAAGAACACTTGTACTGATACTTCTAGAGCTTGGGAGTACCGTTGGCAGGAATGTGGCAGTTCCCGGCTGCGCAACAATCGTTGCTGCCAGGTTGAGTTTTGATCCACCTCAAAGAAGGCCTCGGCGAGCGTGAGGGCGCACCGGGGGGCCAGTTGAAGCGCTTTCACTTCCTCGGCCGCCGAGAACGGTCCGTGGCGATGATTGAGTATCTGAGCGACGCCGATGGTCGAGCCGTCGTCGCCACGGAGTGGAATAGAAAGTACCGAGCGTGTCGTGAAACCAGTCTTCTCGTCGAACGACGGGTTGAAGCGTTGATCCTGGTAAGCGTCCGGGATATTAATCAGGTGCCCAAGGCGCAAGCAGGCGCCGGCGAGACCATCCTCTGCGGACATGCGAATAAAGGGCGTTCCCTCTTGAGACTGTTCACCATGGGCGACTACCGTCACAAGTTCACTTGCAGGTTCATCGAGCCGGTAGACCGATGCTCGCTCTGCATCCAGCCCGTCACGCAGCGCGTCGCAGATTGCGCGAAGTTTGGCGGCGCCGCCGCTGGCCTCACGAAGTGTCCGATCGAGCCGAGGAAGGTCGAGTACACCAGGGCCGGCTGAGTCGAGCAGCCCGGATGATTGCAATTCGAGAATCGCCGTTGCTCGTGCCACAGCCATGGCCGGGCTGATCGGCTTGGTGAGATAGTCGTCGGCTCCGCGTTCAAGCGCCCGCAGAATCCGATCGGGCTGCTCCAGGTCGGACGTGATAATGGTCGCGATGCGGTGGCTAGAATTCCGGCTCTGAATATGGCGTAGCACATCGAATCCGGAGCCGTCCGGCGTCTCGGCCTCGCTGATAACCAGATCAAAGTGGGCCTGTTCGATCAGTTCGACCGCTTCATGAGCGGTGCGGCAAGAGGCTACGCCGAGCCCTTGCCTGCTCAGATGCGCCTCAAGCATTCGCCTGACCGCTGGGTTGGGATCCACCACCAGAATGCTGGGTGTCTGACTCACAGGCCACATGGTACGTACCATCGCGATATGGGAGTGGTTCGACATGGCGGTGGGTGGCGATCGATCGCCTATACCTTGCGAGCAGCCCGCCGCAGCGGTGGTCTGATTCGTATGTGGCGAGCGCTGCGGTCTCGAAATGCTTGCAAGACATGCGCTTTGGGCATGGGCGGGCGACGCGGGGGAATGGTGAACGAAACCGGGGGATTCCCAGAGGTCTGCAAGAAATCGGTGCAGGCCATGGCGGCGGATCTTCAGGGGGCTATCCCTGCGAAGGTGCTGGATCACACTCCGTTTTCGACACTTGAGCGGATGACGCCGCGAGAGCTTGAGCACAGTGGCCGTCTGACCGAGCCGCTGATCGCCACCTCACTCGACTCGACGTTTCGTCGAATCGGTTGGGATGAGGCGCTTTCCAGGGCTGGTGCTGCGATGGAACGAACCGATCCAGCCCGATCGTTCTATTACTTCAGTGGACGTTCCTCCAACGAAGCGGGATTCCTGTTGCAACTTGCGGCGCGGCTTCGTGGCACGAACAATGTCAACAACTGTTCCTATTACTGTCATCAGGCATCGGGCGTCGGATTGTCGAGTGTGACAGGATCTGGCACTGCGACTGTCGTGTTGGAAGATCTCGACCGTGCCGATCTTGTTCTTCTCATCGGCGCCAATCCAGCGAGTAATCACCCAAGATTCATGCGGAGTCTTATCAACGTCCGCCGCCGGGGTGGCAAGGTGATTGTCATCAACCCCATCCGAGAACCGGGGTTGATGAAGTTCAAGATTCCAAGCGACTTGCGAAGCATGCTTCGCGCTTCACTAGTGGCGAATCTCTTTGTTCAGCCTGCAGTAGGCGGCGATGCCATGTTGATGGCGGGGATTATGAAGCGGCATTCCGAGTGCGGCGAACTCGATCGCAACTTCATTGATGCCCACACCGAGGGGTGGGATGCGTGGGAAACTCGTCTGCGGTCGCTCTCGTGGGATCACATTGTGAGTGCCAGCGGAGTTGAACGATCGATGATTGATGCCATCGCAGACATGTGCGCGGCTTCGAAATCGACGATATATGCCTGGGCCATGGGACTGACGCATCACGTGGCAGGTGTTCAGGGCGTGCAGATCCTCGGAGCGTTGGCTGCATCGCGCGGAATGATTGGCGCGCCCGGACGTGGGCTGCTTCCGTTGCGTGGTCACTCCAACGTGCAGGGCATTGGAAGTATGGGCGTTGTTCCAGTTCTCAAGGATGCCTACTTTGAGGCCATGCAGTCACGCTGGGGCGATGTGTTTCCGACGGATCCCGGTCTTGACACGATGGCGTGTATGGAATCGGCGCACCGCGGCGAAATGGATTTCGCGGTGTGTCTCGGTGGCAATCTGTTCGGAAGCAACCCCGACACCGACTTTGCCAAAGAGGCAATGCAGCAAATTGGCACGGTTGTGCATCTCAACACGACTCTGAATACCGGCCATGTGCAGGCGCGGGGACGAGAAACGATCATCCTTCCAGTACTCGCGCGTGACGAGGATCCACAGTCAACCACACAAGAGAGCATGTTCAACTATGTCCGCATCAGTGATGGCGGGCTGCGGCGACATGAGGGTCCGAGATCAGAGACAGACATCATTTCCGCCATTGCGGAGGCGGGTCTCTCGGGCGACATCCCGGTGGATCTTGATGAGATGCGGACGCACGCCGGCATTCGCCGTGCTATTGCGGCGGTTGTTCCGGGATACGACCCCGTCGACCGTGTCGATACGCGAGGCGAGGAGTTCCAGATTGACGGTAAGACGTTTCATACTCCAGTTTTCGCCACGCCGACCGGGCGCATGTGTATTCATGATGTAGATGTTCCCGAGCCGCCACCGCTTGAAGGGCGTCAGGTGCGAGTTATCACGGTTCGCAGTGAGGGGCAGTTCAACACCGTGGTGTATGAGGACGAAGACGTGTACCGCGGCCGGGCGCCCCGCCACGCCATTCTGCTCAACCATGAGGACATGCGTGGCTGGGATATCGCCCATGGCGATCGGATTCAAGTCACTACGACCGCCGGATCCATGATGGCAGTCGCACACGCCTTCGATATCGTTCGCGGTGGCGCGGCGATGTACTTTCCCGAATGCAATGTTCTGGTGCCGCGGACGATCGATCCCGCGAGCAAGACTCCGGCATTCAAGGGCTTTGTCGCTACGCTCGGAAGTTAGTGGCTGCTAGTGTGTTTTCCGATCAGAAGATCGGCGCGAACCTCAATTCCACGAACGCGGCTTCGAAGCGCTTCGCGGTTTGGCGCGTACTGCTCCGCCACTTTGAGATCCACAAAGTCCGTCTCGACCAGATGGGCCAGACTTGTTGTGAAGTCGTGCATGCCAAGTTCTTGGTTGGATGCGAGAACAGCTGTGAGATCCTCTTCGTGCCCTTCTCGAATGCAATCGACTGCTGTGGGCGTGCTGATCAACACTTCAGTGGCGGGTACCCGCTGTACATCTTTGCGATCACAAGGCAAGAGTCGCTGCGCCATGATGGCTTTGAGCCCAACGGCCAGACTGGATCGAATGAAAGCATGATCGGTCGTCGGGAAGAACTCAAGAATTCTGGCAAATGCTTGTGTGGTATCCGCGGTATGCAGTGTGCAGAAAACGAGGTGGCCAGTTTCGGCTGCTTGAATACCCGCAAGCATTGTCTCGCGGTCTCGAAGTTCTCCGATCATGAGGATATCGGGATCTTGACGAACCGCTGAGCGGAGCGCCGTCGGGAAGTTAGGGACATCGATGCCAATCTCTCGCTGACTTATGTATGACCGGGCCGGTTTGAACACAAACTCAACAGGATCTTCAATGGTGATGATGTTGCAGTGGCGGTTGTGATTGATGTGATCGATCATGGCGGCGAGCGTTGAAGATTTACCGCTGCCGGTGACACCACAGACGATGACCAACCCTTCGTGCGTCTTGTCAGTGATGTCGTGATACACAGGTGGAAGATGCAAGTCCTTGAATGAAGGAATGGTTGGCTGCACACGTCTGATGGCAGCGTGCACGGCACCTCCCGACTGGAAGATGCTGCACCTGAAGCGATCCCCCTTTCGCGTGTGGTATGAAAAATCGATTCCGCCACTGTCCTCCAACACCACCATTTGTTCGGGCGGAATGATTGTGTACAACATGGTTCGCGTTTCCTCCTTGGTCAGAGGAGGAGCCTGAATCGGTTGAAGCTTTGACGCGATGCGATAGACCGGCGGGGATCCGGGCTTGATATGCAGGTCACTCGCCTCGTACTCGGCCATGCCAAGAAGAAGACGATCCATGTCGAGGTGGTCGTTCATGGCACCTCCTTGTCCCGGGACCTTGCCCCGGAATCATCGGGGATTCGGGAGGTGTTCCGGTGGGTGGTTTGGGCCACCCATCACTCTACCAGCAAGCCGATCGAATCCGCGTGGTATTCAGGATCCACCGGGAAGATCTTCGGGTGCGTTGACATTCTGTGCTTGAAACGCCTCTGCTTGCATGACGATGCGAGCATCGACCGATTCAAGCCATGCCCCAATGCTTCGCCGGTCGCTCTTCAGAAATTCCCGAACGGATCTCAGGAGTGTGGCGTCTATCGCGAGCGGTAGTTGCAGACGATCTTCGGCAGCCTGCGGATTTCCCAAGCATGCCACCGGATCTTCGACATCAAGGAGTTGTTGGAGTGCGCATGCATCAAGCCCAGGCATATCACAAGGAATGATGAGCCACCGGCTCGCCAGACCACTGGCGAGGACAGCTTCGATGCCTGCCAGCGGTCCCATGCCGGTGTGCTCGGGCAAATCTGCGACACACTGCTGGGCTTGCATGGCGTCTGCCGGCCCCGCCACGACAACTATTTCGCAGCACTCGTGGCCGATTGCAATGGCGGCCTGTCCCATTGATTCATCACCAACGACGATGTGTTGTTTGGCGCGTCCCATGCGACGGCTCCGCCCGCCCATCAGGACGGCGGCTGCGGTTGAACGTTTCGTAGTGCGATCGGACATACGTACAGCGTACGGCGTCGATCAAGCTGCGCGGGGATCACCACGGGGTGGATCAAACCAACCAAGGCAATTCAATCGTTCGGCGAGTGCTTCGAGTTGGCGATTGGACTCGGAGTGAATCCGTCTGAGGTGCTGTCTTGGGGTCTCAATGGCCCGGGCGCGGTCAACAGGGAACGCGAGCACGCTTCGTGGCTGGGGTCCGAGATGGTTGTTGTCGCGTTGATACATGGTTCAAGGCGGCATATGCCGCATGAATGACAATCGGTTCGATCAGCAATTCACTTCGCTGTAGGTCAGCGATCGGGCACAAACCGTCCCCAATGTGCGGCGGCGGAGGTTCTTATCCGCAGTGTCCGCGCAACCCGACGTCCGATAGTCCCCCGCTACCATGCGGGACTCATGAAGACGATCGAATCCAACCCCCTGCCGACGGTTCAAGATCCCGACCTGGCACCCATACGAGAGAAAGTGCTTCGTGGTTCTCGATTGACGATCGATGATGGATTGCAGCTATATGGGACACATGATCTCTGGTCGGTGTGTGGGCTGGCCGACCTGGTCCGCCGGCGAATGCACGGTGATGTTGCGTACTACAACGTCAACCGGCATCTCAACTACACGAATGTCTGTGCGCTCTCGTGCCACTTCTGCGCGTTCGCCCGTAAGCGTGGTGACGAAGGTGCTTACGAATTCACGATCGAGGAAGTCCGCGCCGAGGCCCGAAAGGCAGTGGAGTCAGGCGCCACGGAGATGCACGTTGTGGGCGGTCTCCATCCATGGCATCCCTTTGACTTTTATATCGACATGGTCCGCGCGATCCGGGAGGTAGCGCCGAGCATTCACATCAAGGCGTTTACAGCGGTCGAGATTGTTCATTTGGCTCGCATTTCCAAACGGGGTCGTGATGGCGCCGATGGCATCCGAGAGGTGCTGCAAGATCTTCGGGGCGCCGGTCTAGGATCACTTCCCGGTGGTGGCGCTGAAGTGTTCGACGACCGGATTCACGATGAGGCATTCAAGGGCAAGATTCGCGCCGATGCATGGATGGATGTCCATCGCATTGCTCATGAACTTGGACTCCACACAAACGCGACGATGTTGTACGGCCACATCGAGGGCCGAGCAGAACGCGTGCGTCATATGGCGATTCTCCGATCGCAGCAGGATGAAACACTGCGGGACTGGGCGTGTTCACAGGGACATGGTTCGGACGGAATTGTTGTGTTGACCGGCCCGAACGAGCAGTACTCGGGCGAGCGGCTTCCGACGATGGCATCGTGTAAGACCGGCTGGTATCAGGCCTGTATTCCGCTGCCATTTATTCCGGATGACAGTACTTTGGAACGATTGCATGGGCCGAGCGGTTTGGAGAACCTTCGCACTATCGCGATTGCCCGCCTTATGCTCGACAACATCCCTCATATGAAAGCGTTCTGGATCATGCAGACGCTTCCGCTTTCGCAACTCATGTTGCAAATGGGTGGCGCTGATGACATCGACGGAACGGTTGTCTGGTACGACATCACAAAGGTTGACGGCTGTGGTACGCACCAGGAAACCGGCGTTGAAGAACTACGTCGACTCATTCGTGAGGCGGGGCTGCGGCCTCAAGAACGCGACACATTTTATCGGCCCGTGCATAGAGATGGCGCCGACTGGTCGATCGAGTGATCACCACCGCGATTATCACGGCATGCGTCGCGGGCCCGATCTCGGTGGATCTCGCTGGCGATACCGCGTTGCAGCGAACCGTTGACCAGGAGGCCGGGCAGTACCTCGGCCACCCGTCAACCGTACTTCTTCCCGATGGCATGACCATGTTCTGCGTGTATCCAAAGGGACACGGTCGCGGCCCGATTGTGCTCAAACGAAGTGACGACGGCGGTCGTACGTGGAGTGAACGCCTGAAGACGCCCGCGTCATGGGAGACTTCCAAGGAAACGCCCCATGTGTATGAGATGCTGAGTGCAGATGGTGTTCGGCGGCTGGTGCTCTTCTCGGGGTTGTACCCGATTCGCTCGTCGATCAGCGGGGACGACGGCCGGACATGGTCCGAGCTCGAAGCAATTGGTACGTATGGCGGCATTGTCGCGGTGGCTGATGTCATGCCGACCGCGGCCGGTTGCTATTCAGCCGTCTTTCATGACGACGGACGGTTTCTGCGGCAGGCTGGTGAAGCCGACAGTGGTTTTAAGGTGTACGCGATTGATACAACGGACGGTGGGATCTCATGGAGCGAGCCTCGTGTCGTTGCGGAACTTCCTGATGCGCACCTGTGCGAGCCCGGACTTGTTCAATCACCGGACGAGGCGTGGTGGGCCATGCTTCTTCGAGAGAACAGCCGCAAGAAGAACAGCCACATCTGTTTTAGCAACGACTCGGGCAAGACTTGGTCAGCGCCTCGTGAACTTCCTGATGCGCTGACGGGTGACCGGCATCAATGTATCTATCTGGCCGATGGTCGGCTGATGGTCTCATTCAGAGACACTCATCCTAAGAGCCCCTGGTGTGGAGATTGGGTTGCGTGGATCGGGTCGTGGGGTGATCTCGAACACTGTTCGGGGGGAGACTATCTTGTTCGCCTCTCAGACAACCACCACCGGTGGGACTGCGCGTACCCCGCTCTTGAGCGGCTTCCCGACGGAACAATTGTTGCGATCACCTACGGCCACTGGATCAAAGGTGAACCGCCATTTATTCGGGCCGTCCACTTAACGCCAAAACAAATCGCATCACTGTTTCCGGAAATCGAAACGGATCAGTGATCGTCCATCGTTGATGCATCACCATCAAGGCCGCTGGCGTGGCCGATGACCCATCGCCACTCATGCATTCGCATGGCCGAGGCTACAACAAGGATGACCAGCCCACCAGTAGCGGTGAGCCCCATCAGTCGCACAATTGATCCAAACATCGACTCTCTGGCGGGCCACACGAGCGAGAGTCCCCAGACGCACGCGGCCATGATGGCCGTGGCGATGAGAATCCGTCCTAAGGTCGACCAAACCTCGCGGTTGACAGGTGCGACGCCGCGTTTTCGAAGAATCACAATGAGCAATACGGCTTGAATGGCTGCGCAGATTGCCGTTGACCACGCGAGTCCTGCGACACCAAGTGGTGTCCAAATGAGCGTGAGATTCAGCACGAGATTGAGTGACACCATCGCCATCGCAATCCGCACCGGTGTCATGACCTCATCCCGTGCATAGAAGGCACGAGTCAGAATTTGAATCAACATGTACGCCCAGATACTGGCGGCGTAGCCGATCAACACGAAGGACACTTTGGCAGTATCGGCTTCGGTGAATGCCCCGCCCTGAAGTATGACTCGGGTCAGCGGCTCTCGAACGAGTAGCAACCCGACGCTTGCGGGGATGCTGATGAAGAGTACGAGCCGAACGCCTCGCCGAACTGTTGTGGTGAACCGCCCCGGATTTCCGGCAAGGCCCGTGAGCAATGGATAGATGACTGTGGCGACAGCGAGACCGAATACGCCCAAGGGGAACTGATAGAGCCGCTGCGAATACGAAATGACGGCCATGGCGTGTTCATTTAGCGGGTACTCGTGGCCAAAGACCGTGGGATCATCAACAAGGGCGGGCCACGAGGCAATGAGTCCGTCGATAAGCGTGTTGATCTGTAAAACGCCCAGGCCGAGGATCATGGGCGCTGCCCGGCGAAACACTTCGGAAAGCGGTTGCAAAGCGCCGCGAACGTCGAGCAACATCGTCGCCTTACCGCGAAGAGCCCAAAGTGACCATGCCACTTGAAAAAACCCGGCCACGATGACGCTGCCGGCCGCCATGGCGGTGATCGCAAGTCGGTCATTTGGCGTGGTGGTGTCAAACATCTTCCAGCCAATGAGTGTGGCTGTGATGATGCAACCGTTGAGTATCAATGGAGTGGCTGCGGTTGGTCCAAACTTTCCATGTACATGGAGCATGGCCCCAACGATGGCCACGATGCACACCAGTGGGATGTACGGCAGCGTGAGCATCAACAGGAAGAGTGAAGGATCCTCGTGTCCACTCGCTGCCGACACGAGGAATAACACCGATTCGCCCAATACGACAATGGCGCCGAGGCCCACCGCCAGTGCGCCGAGCACCCCCCCGGCCAGCGCCGCGGCCATGCGTTTGTCTTCAGCGGTGACGCGTTGATAGGTCGGCAGGAAGGCCGCCGAAAGTGCACCTTCTCCAAAGAGCCGCCGGAATGCATTTGGAATCAGGAAGGCGAAGTCGAACCAACTCTTTTCGATATAGGTTCCAAGGAGCCGACTGAATACACCATCGCGAATCAGGCCGGTGATACGACTGAGCGTCGTCAGTAGCATGACGGTGCGCGTGTTGCGTTCGAGTCCGTCAGACATTGGATTCCCTTGCCTGTAGAGCTATGGCAACGCGAAGAATAATGGCCGATCCTCCAATGGCCCCACAGAGCATCCATGGTGTGCCCAAGCCTGGGTATCCGCCATAGGCGGATGCAAGAGCCAGGCCCCATCCCGCGGCGATTCCTATGGGGATAGCAACCCAACTCACTGCAGGCGGGATCGGCCACCGCGGGCCACCCACCCGGTTCCAACTTCGACGCACCAGCGGCCACGACACCAGCACCCCGGTGGCGAGTGCGAGCAAGGTGCAGAGCGTTCCCGCGGAAATCGCAAACCCGAGCCAGAGTCCAGCGAACAAGAGTGGAAATACGACGAGCGAGACTACGGCGCCGACGATGCCCGCGACGAGACCTCCGTTTCCTGGAATCGCCATGTCGTCGATGGCGCGAACGATCCGGTGGGCCGGCGCGAGCGCGAAAGCAATGATGACGGCGGCGAGTACACCAATCCAGTTTCCGGCAACGTCCAGCATGGACAACGTTCGGTTACTTGAGAATGTCTGCTGGGTCCACTCATCCGCAGGTGCCCAGAGGGCTACGAGAAGAAAGGCCATCCACGCCTTTGGAAACAACGCAGCTCGTTCGACCAGAATTGCAAGCAGGCCAAATGCAAGGAAGTGAAGCAGCTTGTCTGGGGGGGTATGTTCGGGGCCGAGCGGATCCATCGTTGGCCAATGCGTGAGCGTGGTCAGCGAGGTGAAGAAAATGAGACACGCCCATCGCCACACCAAAATGGCCCGGCGAGGCCTGCTGGCGAGGTCATCCAACGGTGTCGGCACCTTGTGCGGGAGTGGCATCAATCTTGATTTCGACATCAGGCGGTGATGGACGCCACATCTCGATGACGGATTCGGCAAGAGCCAGATAGTCCTGTGCACCACGACACCCAGAGTCGTAGTTCAGGATGGACTGACCAAATGATGGGGCCTCGGCAAGTTTGATATTGCGGCGGACCGGAGGTGACAAGACGCGGCAGGTCTGCCACGGGACGCTCTGGCTTCGGCACCCCTCTAGGAAGGCCCGGAGATCCTCAACAACTTCTTTGGCCAGCGTCGTTTGGGTTTCGTGCATGCACAAGACAATTCCGGTCACCCGAAGGCCAGGATTGACGCTTCCGCAGACAAGGCCGACGGTTTCAAGGAGTTTCCCGACTCCTTGAAGGGCGAGGAAGTGCGCTTGCATGGGCACAAAGACCTCGGTTGCAGCGCCGAGGGCATTGATCGTGAGTACGCCGAGGCTCGGGGGGCAGTCGATGAGCACAACGTCCCAGCGATCATCGGTGGCTTTGAGTGCGCGGTTCAGCCGGTCTTGACGATCGGTGACAGCTGCAAGATCGGTTTCAGCTGCGGCAAGATCGGTCTCAGCCGGAATGAGGTCGAGATTGGGCTCAACTTCAACAGCGACGTCAGATGCCTGCACTTCGGAATCGAGCAGCAGGTCGTAGATGGTCGAGTCGTCTGGGCCGCACTTGACGCCGAAGTGCAGCGAGAGGTGTGCCTGTGGATCGAGATCTATCAGGCAGGTCTTGACGCCGGATCGTGCCAATGCCGCACCCAAATTGGCGGTGGTGGTCGTTTTGCCCACACCGCCCTTCTGGTTGATAATGGCGACAACTCGTCGATCTCCGTCCATAGTGCGAGTGTACGGCATCGCCACTCTGGTGGGGGGCTGGTCGAACGGCGATGCATCAGCGACACTGAGCGTATGACGCGTCCGACAGATTCCGCGATCGTTCTCCGGCGGTGGGAATACTCCGAGACATCGCAGACTGTGGCGGCCATCTCTCGTGAGCACGGGATCGTCCGGGGGCTCGCCAAAGGAGCACTGCGGAGCGGGAGCGCATTCTCGGGCGGGTTTGAACCGCTGACCCGCGGGCACCTGGGGTGGCTGGTGAAGCCAGGTCGGGATCTGGCAATTCTGACGGAGTGGATGCTGGAGGACGTTTACTGGGCGACTCGGCAGGACCCAGCAGCGAATCGCGCCGGGATTTACGCTCTGGATCTGGTCTCGCGGTTACTTCGGGACGAAGACCCCCACCCATCGGTGTATGACGATTTGGATCGCGTGCTTCAGACGCTTGCCGAGCCACCGTGTCCATCGACGCATCTGTTGCAATTTCAGTGGTCTCTACTTGGTCATGTCGGGTGGCAGCCAGACGTCACCCGTGATGTCGTGACAGGCGAGTCGATTCCCGCGGATATCGATGTCGTTGGGTTTCGCTCATCCGCCGGTGGCATTGTGTCGTGCCCTGGCGAGCAAGACTGGCGTGTTCGACGGGAAACGGTTGAGGCGCTTGCGTCCCTTGGTTCATCTGGAACAGCCATTGAGCCGGCGGCCGCCGTTCGCGCGAGCGGCCTGATGGCCGTGTATGTGCGAGATCTTCTTGGCGACGGCTCCGAAGCCATGCGGCATGCATTTCCCGAACTGTGCTGAGCGGTATGCTGCGCCAATGGCTGTTCACTATGTCGAAGAAACTCTGGATAACGGACTCAAGATTGTCGGAGAAATCGACGCGTCCTCGGCTTCGGCTGCGGCCGGGTTCTTTGTTCGAAGTGGTGCGAGGGATGAGCCTCGTGAGTTGATGGGAATAAGTCACTTCCTTGAACATCTCGTATTCAAAGGGAATGATGATCGGTCCGGCGAAGAGATCGACGAGGCGTTTGATGAACTCGGCGTCAACCACAATGCGTGGACCAATCATGAGATCACGGCATTTCACGTGCACGGTCTTCCTGATGTTCTTGAGCCTGCACTGAGCGTGCTGGCGAGCATCATGCGGCCTGCACTTCGGGAACCGGATATCGATGACGAGCGAGAGGTCGTGATCGAAGAGATCGCGATGTACGAAGACCAGCCCTTCTGGCAACTTTGGGAACGTGCTGCTGAGGTGTACTTCGGCGACCACCCCATGGGATATCGCGTGCTTGGCACCGCAGAAACGGTTGGTTCGATGAGCCCCGAGGCCATCCGTCTTTGGCATGCAGATCGCTACGGCGCGGACAATACCGTTTTGGCACTATCAGGACGCGTGGATTTTGATCACATCGTTTCGGTTGTCGATCGGCTGTGTGGGGAATGGAATCGCACGGGGGCAACTCGAGAACTGCACGAGCTATCACACTCCGAAAGTGAGTTCACCATTCAGAGTGATCGGGTCACCGCTGCATATGTCTTGGGCATTGCGCCAGCACCGGCGCTTCAAGATGCGAACCGGCACGCGGCAGCGATCCTGAACTGGGTGCTTGGTCGCGGAGATGGGTCCAGGCTGCACTGGTCGCTCGTCGATATCGGCGATGCCGAGGAAGCTCGCAGCGAATACGAGGGACACGATCGATGTGGGCAGGCGGTTTCGTGGGCGGTGTGCGATCCAGATCGTGTCGATCATGTGGAGTCGGTGATGCGAACCGAGCACGATGCCCTCGCGGACTCGTTGACGGAGGAAGATCTTTCGATGGCAAGGGCCATGCTGCGTACTGCAGTGACGTTGCATGGCGAGTTGCCAGCCGGACGAATGCAGCGACTTGGTCAGATGCAAACAACGCTCGGGCGGTACATCCCGCTAGAGGACGAGTTGGCGAGCATTAACGCGGTGACGTTGGAAACTGTTCGCGGCGTTGCCGAGACTTGGCCGACGCAGCCGCTGGTGATGGGTCGGATGATCCCAAAGGCGACTTCGTCGCCCTCGATCTAAGGGCGATCAGGCGACCAAGCAGGCGGTCGCGGCCCCACCCTCGGAGCGAAATCGGGAGATTCCCCAACTTGACAAAGAGGCCGCTATTGGCCCGGTTAGGGCGAGTACTGGCCTTCGAGGCTTGGTGGCGGCAGGGTTATCGGAGCATCTGTTTTGGGTCAATCTCGGCGTGAGTTCATGCTTGGGTGGGGCTTGGTGGTGGTGACTGAACACCAGACGCGGTGTTGATGAAATACGTAATCCCGTGAAACAAACCCAAATAACTGCAAAAAACCCCTCTCGAAGCGGGTTGGTCGCCACCGACGTCCTTGTGGACGATGTGTGGATGAACCGGTCGCAGCTAAAACACTGACGACCCGATCTCGGTGACCTTCCGTCCTGATCGCCCCATCGGCTCTCGGCGTATCCCGCAAATATTCCTTTGAATCACCGGGGCGATCAGGATGAAACCGCGCTCGAAATCAAATTCGTCTGCGTTCGATATCGGCCTGTTAGGAATGCAGGGACCGGCTCTCGATGGCGAGCGCCGCTTCATGGAGTGACTCGGCCATCGTCGGGTGGGCGTGCATCGTCGAGATGACATCTTCGGCTGTGGCTTCGAGCCTGATGGCGAGACAGAACTCATGAATGAGTTCGCTGGCGTCCTTGCCAATGATGTGTGCACCAAGAATCTCGCCATATGGCTCCGATGCCACGATCTTCACAAACCCCTCGGCGGCGCCTGTGGCGATTGCCTTGCCAAGGGCCGTCAATGGGAACTTTCCAATCTGGACATCATGTCCTGCTTCCCGCGCAGCGGCTTCGGTCATACCAATCGATGCAATCTGCGGACTGGTGTAGGTGCAACCCGGAATGGATTGATAGTCCACGCCAAGTGTGCGATGCCCGGCGATCCGCTCGACGCATGTGACTGCCTCTTCACTCGCGACATGCGCCAGCCACGGGGGACCAATGATGTCACCAATGGCGTAGATGCCAGAGAGCGAAGTTTCATAGGTCGGCTGCTCCACCTCTTGAGAGGCGACTTTGATATGCCCGCGATCGATGTCAACCGTAACGCCATCACCAAAGAGCCCGTCATAGCGTCCCGTCACACCGATGGCGACAAGTACCGCGTCGCCATGCAGTGTTTCCGTCTTCGTTTCGTCGTTTGCTGCTGCGATCGTGACCGAGACTCCATCACCAGTTCGTTCGATGCCGGTCGTCACGTGCCCGGGTTTGAAGTCGATCCCCTGTTTCTTGAAGAGTTTGAGCGCCTCTTTGGAGACTTCTTCGTCTTCTACAGGAAGGATGCGATCGAGCATTTCAATGACCGTCACCGACGTTCCCATGGCGTTATAGAAGTAGGCGAACTCCATGCCGATGGCGCCGCTGCCGACGATAATGAGGCGCTCAGGGCGCTCCGGAAGAACCATTGCATCCTGCGAACTCAGTATGCGCTCGTGATCAAACGGCGCAAACGGAAGTTCTCGTGGAGCTGCGCCAGTGGCGATCATGATGCGATCAGCAGTAATTTGGTCGGTGACGCCTTCGCCACTTCCGTGGTAGTAGTCGCCATCTGCCTTGAGAATGTCAATACTGCATGGCGAGCCGCCAGAGCGGCCCGATGTGATCCTCGCATGCCCCTCGATATGAGTGACGCCATTTTTCTTCATTAGAAAACCGACGCCTTTGTTCAATTTGGTAGTTACGCCCCGGCTTCGCTCGATGACGGTTGACCAGTCCAGCGTGGCATCTTTGAAGTTGATGCCCCACTCGGAGCCATGCGTGACTGCTTCCGACCAAAGTTCGGCGTTGTGTAGAAGGGCCTTACTCGGGATACAGCCCCAATTGAGGCAGACGCCCCCGAGCTTATTGCGTTCAACGACAGCGGTCTTCAGTCCGAGTTGTGCCGCTCGGATTGCTCCCACATAACCGCCCGGCCCCCCACCGATGATGACTAGATCGAAGTGATTCTCAGATGCCACGGCAAACTCCAAAGCGTGTATCAACACCGAATAGGGTGAATGGAGGCCTCTCTGCCTCCGAAAAACGAGCATGATATCCCCCCCAGACTGAAGGGGTGGCCCCTGGTGAGTCGGCAACATCTTCTGGCGAGTGGGGCCTGCGTTGACGCCCGGTGGACCGGGGACGTACGATTCCGAACCTTACTTCCAACCAACAGAACAGGATAATTCGTGCGAACCGCGCTGATCAGTGATATTCATGGCAACCTCGAGGCGCTCAATGTCGTTTTTGACGACATCGATCGGCGGACTGTCGATCGCATTATCAGTCTCGGGGACATTCTCGGCTACGGGCCAGATCCCGTGGCGTGCGTCGATCTGGTGGCTGAGCGGTGCGAGTGGTCTCTGATGGGCAACCATGACTACGGCGCGTTGTATGAGCCCACGAACTTCAACGCAGCAGCAGAGCAGGCTGCGTATTGGACTCGCGCACAACTCGAGTTGGAAGAAGACGAGACTGCGGCTGCGAGGCGATGGGAGATCCTCGGGCGACTTCGCGTACGCACGAGCTTTGATGATTTCCTTTGTGTCCACGGCTCACCACGCCGCCCGATCAACGAGTACATCTTCCCGGAGGACGCCATCAACTCGCCGGTGAAGATGAAGCAATTGTTCGAGTACATCCCATCGAATTGCTTGGTAGGTCACACTCATGTTCCCGGTGTCTTCACTGACGAGCCCGACTTTTACGGTTCGGAAGACATGGACGACGCAAAGTGGAAAATTACTGGGGACGACAAGTGCATCATCAATCCGGGTTCAGTCGGGCAACCCCGAGATCTTGATCCGCGAGCGAGTTACGCCATTCTGGATTCCGAGGCCAAGGATGTGGAGTTCTTCAGACTGGAATACGACATAGAGTCTGTGGTTCAAAAGATATATGCCATTCCCGAGTTGACGAATTGGCTCGGGGATCGACTTCGCGAGGGACGCTGACACATGCCGGATCCTCGAGGATCGAACGATCCCCGCGCCGCTGCCGCAGCAAAACTGCGGCGAATAATTCCGCTGGCGCTGGGATTCATCATTGTTCTTATCGTCGTCCTCATTGCGACGGCCCCACGGTCGGGCCGTGGCGTTGATGCAACTGCTACATCGGCCGACGAGCAGAAAGAAACTTTGCCAGTGTCGGAAGATGCTGGTGGTGGGACAGCCAGCGAAGGCGATCCTGCGACGGCTGATTCGGACGACAAGGCGGAGCCACCCCCCGTCGTAGCGGACGCGCCGTCCTCTCAACCAGATGAGACCACCACTGTTTCCAAGAGCGGGGATCGGTCGCTCGAAGGGCTTCGGGTTCGACAGCATTCAGAAGGCCGACCGGCACCGGCGATGCTTGGCGGTCTGGATGATCCAGCCCTCGCCAAGATGCAGTTGCAGTTCACCCATCAGGGTGCCGGCATTGCCGAAATCCCATTTGCAGACATCTGGGTGACTGCGCGAGCGAAACGTCGAGCTGCTGCCTGGTTTGCCGCACTGAAGCGTGGCGATACAAGTGGTATTGAGCCGCCACCACTCGATGATCGATTTGTACTGGCTCACGAGTCGCTCGTTCCAATGGGCGGCCAACTCGTCACGATTCCGCTGCTCGCGGCGCGGAGCGTCACGGTTGAGGGAACGGAACTGAATCTGGTTCCCGCGACCTGTTGGTCTTCAAAAGGACCAGGCGAATTTGTCGCTGACATTGTCAATGCAGCCGACGAACCGATTCTGAAGATCACACGGCGTTGGACGTTAGATGATTGGGATATCACGCTCAACCAACACGTCAGTAATGTCTCGGGTCGGGAACTTGGTATTCGATGGTCACAGTATGGTCCGCCCAATCTGAATGCAGATCGCAGCAGGTACATGGATCGAAGGCGATTTCGGTTCGGATATCTGCTTGGACAAGAGATTGATCCGGATCAGCTGGCTGGGGTTGTCGCGGATGGTTCCATGCTGCTTGAGCTCACCGATGTCACTGGCGAGGGCGAGAGCCCCGTGCTGTGGCCTAATGAGCTTGGCCGCAAGGAGGGCTTCGAACTCTCCTGGTTTGCAACGACCAATCGCTACTTCGGCATGGCCGTACATCCGGTCCTCGATGCCGAAGGGCGCGGAGACCCCTCGCTTGAGAGTGTCGTAGGCGAAATCACACGGTTTTCTGCGAAGGTCAATGAGGAGCCGATCATCCTGACGGGCCTCGCTTGGCCCGCGGCGGGTGCACCCGATCACATTCTGGCCACCGGCGGCGTGAAGTCACTCTCTATGGGCGTGTTTGCAGGCCCCCTTGAGAAATCTATTCTTGCGAAGGATCAGCCGTACCGCTCGCTGAACATGCAGGGCCTCATCCTGTATCAGATGTCGAGTTTCTGCGCCATCTGCACGTTCCAGTGGCTGGCGCATTTACTGCTGGCGGTACTCGCATTCTTTGATCACTGGATCGTCTTCGACTGGGGTGTTGCGATCATTTTGCTGGTGGTATGTGTGCGAGCGTTGCTCCATCCCGTGACACGCCGCAGCCAGATGGGGATGCAGAAATTCGGCAAGCAGATGCAGCGTCTGAAGCCGGAGATGGACAAGCTTCAGAAGAAGTACGGCGGCGACAAGAAGAAGATTCAAGAGGAGCAGATGAAGCTCTTCAGAGAACGCGGTATCAATCCACTGCAAATGCTCGGCTGTCTGCCAATGTTCCTGCAGATGCCGATCTGGGTGGCGTTGTATGCGGCGTTGTACTTCTCATTCGATCTTCGGCAGGAGCCTGCCTTCTGGGGTGTCTTCCAGGAGTTCTGGAGCTGGCCCTTCCTGGCCGATCTGGCATCACCTGACCACTTCTTCTGGGAAGCTCCCGAGCCATTCAGTTTCTTCCTGTGGAATGTCACAGGCATCAATCTGCTGCCGATTCTGATGGGCGTCATCTTCTTCTTCCAGCAGAAGTACATGACTCCCAAGACAAGCATGTCCCCCGAGCAGGAAACGCAGCAGAAAATCATGCGAGTCATGATGGTCGTGCTGTTCCCGGTGATGCTCTACAGCGCACCGTCTGGATTGACGCTCTACATTTTGACGTCGAGCAGCATCGGCATCATGGAAAGCCGTCATATTCGGAAGCAGGTCGACGCTATGGATCTGGATGCCCTGCCCAGCAAGCGAACCACTCCAACGAAGGAGGCTGGTCGGGGTGCCAAGGATCCGCAGTCACGGGCTTATTCAAAGATGATGGCGCGGCGCAAACAGAAGCAAGGTCGCGGTCCAGACAAGAATTTCAAGAAGCGCAAATAGCGCCCGCGTATCGGGCGAATGCCCATGGACACAAAGAGCACAATTATTGCCGTCGCGTCCCCCCCGGGACGATCTGCAAGGGGCCTTGTTCGTTTGAGCGGAGAAGATGTCCGCAGCGTACTTGGGCCACATTGCTGTGGCGTGGATCTCTCGCAGCGAGGCATCGGGGCTGCTCGACTCAGTATCCGAAACTGGAATCTCCCGGTTCTTTGTATGTGTATGCCAGGGCCAGGTTCGTACACGACACAGGATGTTGTGGAGTTGCAACTTCCTGGCAACCCACTTCTGCTTGAGCGCGTTGTCGATGAACTTGTTGAATCTGGTGTTGCGAGAGGTTTGGAAGTTCGGAGAGCACTTGCGGGCGAATTTACGTTTCGTGCCTGGCATTATGGGAGGCTTTCACTTGACCAGGCCGAGGGTGTGGCGGCGATCATTGCTGCAGATTCGGATGCCGAACTCGACGCGGCCCAGTGGGCATTCAGCGGCGGCGTTGCGCGCGATCTGGAGCCGCACGTCGAGGAACTTGTTTGCCTCCTTGCTCGAGTCGAATCGGGGATAGATTTCTCCGATGAGGAAGATGTTGTGTCAATCACAGCAGAGGATCTTGCGAGTTCACTCAGGATCCTGACTAAAGCGTTGCAGGGAGATCTCGCCGCTTTGCATGGAATTGAATCGAACGATGGCGTGCCGCGCGTTGTCCTGCGTGGTCCAGCCAATGCGGGCAAGTCAACTTTGTTCAATGCGCTTGTAGGTAGAGATCGTGTTGTGACGGACTCTGTTGGCGGTACGACGCGCGATGCAATCGCCGAGGCGATGTCTCTTGATGGCATGTCGATAGTGCTCGTCGACACACCTGGCGATCATGTGACTACTGCAGAAGCAGCGAGTACAGCCGAATCAGAGGCCGACCTTGTGTTGTGGTGCGACCCTTCCTTGGTGTCAGACGAAACGCCAGAGGGCGTGCTGGCAATTCGAACGAAGTGCGATCTTCATCCCGGGGTTGAGGGTGATGTACTCGCCGTCTGCGCATTCGACCGAGCCGATCTTGCCAGGCTTCGCGATTGCATGGCACGTGTGTTGGCTCAAAGGAGTCGGTGTGCTTCCGGTACTGGGCTCGCTGTTTCACTGAGGCAGCGAGGCTTGATTGAGAACGCCATCGCATCAATGACATCTGCGCACGCCATTGCTTCTGTAGCACTGCCGGACTCCCCCACCATTGGACTGGCCCGACCAGCCGAGGCCGCGTCAATGCTCAGAGAGGCCCTTGATCATCTTGGTGCAATTGCGGGGCAAGTTCCTCCAGACGATGTGCTTGATCGCGTCTTTGCGAGTTTTTGTGTCGGGAAGTAAGGTGTTT
>JAAERN010000140.1 GCA_024230295.1 Planctomycetota bacterium | reverse complement strand
GAATCGCAGCCGCGTCCACCTCGGCCAAGATCACCTTTGACGGACTCGAAGTGAACCTCGGCGGCTTTGATGAGAACGGGATTTCCTTCGCCAACGACATGAGCCTGATCAGATTGGCCGAAGCATGGTTGAACGAAGTCGTTCGCGTGCAAAGTCGACTCACCCAGTCCATTTCAACCCGCGTTTTTTCAGATCTGAGCAGGATCCGTTCGGCGAATTGACTTCATCATCGCCGGCGGTGCCAGCGTGATGATCCCACCCGCCTGACGCCCGTTGCGCAGACGAAATCGCGTCGATGTCATGATCCACTGCCTGCCCAGACCACTCCAGGCCCCAGGACGACCGATCAGCAAACAGTGGCCGCCGGCGGTCGGAGCATCGCGGAACAACCCGCACAACATGACGCCACCGCGACCGAAGACGCTGCCCCGCGACCACCGCCCACCACGGTGAACAGTCGACGGCAAGGAATGGGAGCGGGCTGGCCTCAAGGCCTGGCGGAATCTCGTCGGTGACGTATTCTGGGTTCTGCATCTGACACGCTCGAAGGAACACATGCCAGATCAGCCCGACAATGAACCGGTGTATCTCACCCTCATCGACCTGTGCAAGTCGCCCGATGCCACGCCCGCGCAGGTGCAGGAGTTCATCGACCTTCGCGTGAACTTGAACACCAGGAACAGGCGGGGCTACACGCCACTCCATTTCGCTGCGACGCACAGCCAGGATCCCGAAGTCATCAAACTTCTCCTCAAGTCCGGAGCGGATGCGAATGCGACCGAAGACACGCATGGTGAAACTCCCACCCACCTTGCGGCCCGTACCAACAGCAATATCGGAGTCTTGACGCTCCTCATCATGGCCACTGGTGATTTGCATGCTCGGACAGAGAGTGGAAACACACTTCTCCACGCTGCCGCCCAGGCTCGTGGAGACCTCGGTGCCCTTGCCTTCCTCATCAAGGCGATTCGGAGCGTGGATACAAGAAACAAGCGTTGGCAGACACCGCTTCACAAGGCCGCGGGGTTCAACCAGAATCCCAACGCCGCATCACTTCTGATCGATCATGGAGCAGATGTCAACCATCGCATGAAAAACGGCAGGACGCCGCTGCATGAAGCCGCTGAACACAACAATAACGAAGAGATACTCGAGGTCCTCATCGAGGCTGGAGCTGATGTCAACGCTGTAACTCTGTCGAACCAAACGCCGCTGGATCTTGCGTTGAGGGAGAACCCAGAGATGGGCTTGCCAATTCCAAGGATGAGAGAACTGCTCCGCGCTGCCGGCGGCAAGCGTGGTAGGGACCTGTAGGACGACCGACCCGCCG
>JAAERN010000139.1 GCA_024230295.1 Planctomycetota bacterium | reverse complement strand
ATTTTGCGGTCCGTCAGCAGGATCAGTGGGTGTTCGACTTCACAGAGCTGACGATCGGCACCGGTGACGAGGTAAGGGGAGCTGTAGCCGAGGTCGAAGGCCATGCCTTCGGTGATTTCGAGTTCCGTTGCCAGAGATTTCGATTCTTCAACAGTGATCACCCCATCGGTGCTCACCTTGTCCATAGCCTCCGCAATCATCTGGCCGACTTCTTCGTCACCCCCGGAGCTCACCGTGGCCACCTAACGAATGGCATCGCCGGCGACGGCCTGGCTCCGCTCGCCCAGTCCCGCAACAATCTGTGCGGCGGCTTTCTCCATGCCACGGCGGAGTTCCACGGGGCTTGCGCCAGCAGCTGTGTTGCGCAGACCTTCCCGCACCATGGCCTGAGCCAGGACTGTTGCGGTCGTGGTGCCGTCTCCGGCTTTGTCTTTGGTCTTTGACGACACCTGCTGCATCAGCTTGGCGCCGAGGTTCTCGAACGGATCATCCAGTTCGATTTCGCGTGCGATCGAGTCGCCGTCGTTGACGATGTCGGGTGCGCCGAATTTCTTTTCGAGCACAACGTTGCGACCGCGGGGGCCGATCGTGACGCGCACGGTATT
>JAAERN010000138.1 GCA_024230295.1 Planctomycetota bacterium | reverse complement strand
CTGCGCCAACCGATGCGGTCCATTGGGCACACGATTCATTCGGGCCGAGGGGCACATCTTGATGATGGCCTCGGCGCAGCCCTTTATCTCCGGCGCCATTTCGAAGACGATCAACCTGCCACACGAAGCGTGTGAAAAAGACATCGCTCGCTGTTACCGGCTCAGTTGGGAATCAGGGCTCAAGGCAAATGCCTTGTACCGCGACGGCTGCAAACTCAGCCAGCCACTCAACACAGTGACCGATGACGGTCTGCTCGAAGACGACGAGGATGAAATTGAGATCGCGATCGCTCATGACGAGGTCGCCGTTGAAGTCGCCACGGCAGCCGAAGCGGCCACCGCGGTCGGCCGCATCGACTATGTCGAGCGTGTCGTGGAGCGGATCATCGAGCGACCGATGCGACGGCGCCTCGACGACACGCGTCGAAGCATCACCCACCACTTCAACGTCGCCGGCCACGAGGGTTATCTCACTGTCGGCATGTACGAAGACGGCGCGCCGGGTGAGTTGTTCATCACAATGTCCAAGGAAGGCTCCACAATCGGAGGTCTGATGGACAGTCTCGGCACGGCGATCAGCGTCGCGCTGCAGTACGGCGTTCCGATCAAGAGTCTCGTCACGAAGTTCGCTCACCAGCGGTTCGAGCCCCAGGGCATGACGACCAACAACGACATCCCATTCGCCAAAAGTTTGGTTGACTACATCTTCAGGTGGATGGGCATGGAGTTCATCGAGGGTTACCGGGAAGCAAACGCCCCCGCGCGACCCAAGACGACAACAGCAATCAAGGAGGATGCTTCATGCAAGGACGACAGGACGTCGACCACGACAGATACCGGGTCAGCCAGGGAGATGCCAGCGGTCACCCCGGGACGGATGGAAAGTGCATCGGACACAGCCTCGGAATCGCGCCGTGGAGGCACGGACACGATGCCCGTCGCCTCGATGAGCACACAGAATCCGGACGGCACGCTCGCGTATACGTCGGGCCTCAACCAAGCAACAGCAGCATTGATGGGCGACGCGCCCCCGTGCGACAACTGCGGGTCCATCACGGTGCGCAACGGCACGTGCTACAAGTGCATGAACTGCGGGAACTCAATGGGATGCAGTTGAACGAACTTAAGGAGTTTTGATTTGCGCCCCCCGCAGGCCAAGGTGCGGCGGGGTGCCCAGATGCGAGGTACGGGAGCAGGAAGCACCTGAGACACAAATGAGCCGCTGCGACAGGAAGTTGCTCGGCTCGGCGGAACAGGAAGCGATCCGCGGGGCAGGACGCCCACCATGACCTCGCTGCCAACACACGGCTCTTGAAGCCGCAGGTTCACCTTGGCCCTCTGGACGTATGGTCCGGCTCAGGCCGGAACACGTCCATCTCTTCCCTCCCCCCCGGGCCAGCTCCCACCGCTGGCTCGGGGGTTTTCTTAGGCCAAGGGCCCAAAGACAGGCTTGCCAAAGGAGGGCGGCCCTGCTGCCTCGCGTTACACTTCACGCCATGACGCTCGCCAGCCAACTCCCCCTCTATCTCCCCATAGCCATCCTTATCCTGATGGCGGTTGGATTCGGCGTCTTCAACATCATCGCATCTCAGTTGCTCGGCCCCAGAGCGTCGGGCAAAACGAAGATGAGCACCTACGAGTCGGGCATGAATCCGATCGGAACTGCCCGGGGCCGCTTCAATGTGAGGTTCTACATTCTGGCGATGACGTTTCTCGTCTTCGACGTCGAGATCATCTTTCTCTACCCATGGGCTGTCGACTTTGCCGCCCTTGAGCCGGGAAGTGCCGAGAGCGGGCTCTTCCTCGGCCGAATCCTTTTCTTCCTGCTCATGTCAATCGTCGCGTATGTATACGCGTGGAAAAAGGGTGTGTTTCGCTGGGATTGATTACCGGAGAATCAGTACATGCCTTGTTGTCTCGCTATCGTTCTCGCACTCATCTTTCCACGAATCATTCTTGTAGTAACGTGGTTCCTGAATCCGGCCTTCATCAGCAATGCCTACGGCAACTGGGTGATTCCGCTTCTCGGCCTCATCTTCATGCCGATGACGGCGCTCGCCTACGCGCTCGCTGTGACATTCGAGAGCGGCGCTACGGGCGTCCCCGGACTCATCATCATTATTCTCGCGGTGCTCTATGACCTTGGTTCGGTAGGCGGAGGAGCCGGCTCGGGCGCAGGGTCCTAAACCCTCGCTGCGGCCCCTAACCCCCGCACTATCACCCGCCACGACCCACCGTCGTGTCGTATCGCACTCCTTCCGGGACCGGCACCGGCACGTGGACTGTCGTCCCATGGTCGCCTTCGGTCACACGGCTGGAATCCACCGCCACGAAACTCGTGAAGGCTGAGGCCAGGCTGTAGGCGAGGGCCGTATCGCGGATGCGATCCGCCAGCCCCGTCTCGGTCGACCATGTCATTCGATCGTTGAGATCCTTGATGAGCGAGCGCGCCCAGATCTGAGGAAGCGCGGGACGGTCACGGTGACCATCCCACTGACACTCGATTGACTGAGCGGTGTCACCGACTCGGCCAGTGATCTTGATATCACCGTCGAACCCATCAGCAAGCCGGCCACTGAGAAACACCGGTCGGCCCACAAAGACATCGGGCATATTCGAGGGAAATACATCCGTTGCGCCGCCCCCAAGGTCGATCGCCACGTCATGCAGCGCAGGGTGGCTCGTCAGTTCAAAGAACTCGTCTATGGCATCGACGCGAGACGCATCGAGCCCGATCATCGAAGCCACGCCATTGCCGATATCCGCCATTCGCTGCATCAGATACCGGTTCGGACTCGAGCCGATGCCGAAACTGAAGATCCTCGCATCCCCCAGATTGCGACCGATCTCCCCAAGAATCTCGCCCTCATTTCCGATGTATCCATCGGTCAGGAAGACAATGCTCCGCACATGATCGTCTTCGTGATCGAAGCTCAGGGCCGACCGAATCCCATAAATCATGTTGGTTCCGCCACCGACCTGCAGTTCATCGAGGTAGCGAATGCCTCGGGCCACGTTGTCCGGCGTCGCGGACACAGGCTGAGCCTCGAACTGGGCGGCATTCTGAGCGAATCGGATAATCTGAAACGTATCTCCCGGTCGCATACTCCGCAGCGCTCGCTTGACCGCCTGCCTGGCAAGATTAAGGGGTTGTCCTCGCATGCTCCCGGAGCAATCGAGCACGAAGATCATTTCCATGGGAACGCGATCAAGGTCTTCAAGTTCGGCAGGTGGCACCAGCATAAGCGTGAAGAATCCACCTCGCTCATCCTCATGCGTCAACATCGCCGTCTTCATCGCATCGCCGGCCACTTCCCACCGCAGCACGAAGTCACGATTCGGAATCGTGTCCAGCGGACTCAGCGCCACCTTGGCGGTTGTCGGTGATGTGCGATCAATCGCTACCGCGTGCGTTGGTGAATCGATATGTTCAATGGATACGCCCGCATCCAACTCCAGAGTGATGCCGATGTCGTGGCCGCTTCGTTCATTGTCCTTCAAATAGGTCACGTTCGTTCCAGAAGCCGCGGGTATGTCTGACCCTCGGGTGGGATACACCACGCCGCGAGGGAGCGGACGAATCGGATCGGTCGTTCCGGGCGGGTTGTAGCGAGGTCCAACGACCATCGGGAAGACGAATTCGAATCCGCCGCCGCGGTATGGAAGTGCCCCGAAGTAGGTGATGTCGATATCGATCGACTTGCCTGGCTCGATATTCGCAACCTTCTGCGTAAAGATGTTCGGCCGCTCCTGCTGCAGCAGCGAGGCGACGTGGCCTTGCGCGCGGGCCTCTTCATAGAGTCGTTTGGCTTCTTCTCGCTCGCGGATGATGCCGCGAATGGTCCGATCGCCGACCTTCATGATGAAGTCGCTGACCGCCGAGTCCTGTGGAAGCGGGAAGACATAGACCGCCTCAATCTTCTCGGCGTACGGGTTCAAGAACGTCTGCGTCACGCCGACGCGAGCGATGAATCCATCAATCGCCGCCTGTACATCGGTGTGCTCGAGGGGCACCGGGATGTACTCGTCCGGGCCGCTTGCACCAGCAGGAATGCACGCCAGCGTTCCTCCACCGATTTCCGGAGTGACAGCATCGTCTTCCACCGCCACCTCGAAATTGCCGCCGCTCCGCCGACGGGTGGCTTTGCCAGCAATCGCTTCTCGGCCGATGTACATCGTCTCGGTTGCCGGAATGGACCACGCACTTCCATACATCGCGAGTTCATGTTGATCCTGCGACATTTGATCCTGCGACATGGCCGCCCCGCTAGCCCTGTCTGCGAAACCCGGCGGAGACAGCCTGAGAGAGACGGACGAATTGGTCATCTGAACGGGCGGGCTGGAGGCCGGCGGAACCGGGCCCAACACCTTCGCAAGCTCCCGCGATGGTTCCGATGTCCCACAGGACACTGCCACTACGGCGACAGCGGCGCTCAGCATCATGGCCAAGGCGGTCCGCGCAGTTCGTTGAGTTAGATTCATTCAGATACTCCTTCAGCGACCGACACTTCGGCCTCGATTCGCTCGCCTTCGGCATTCCCCGCGGCGATCAGTTTGATGGTGTAGGCAGGCGTGCCTTGCACACGCAGATGCAGCCGAGCGACGCCAACACGGCCCGCGCACAGTTCGGACTGAGTGTTGATGGCGGCCACGACAACGCGGTCCTGCATGAGGGCCGCCGGGTCATACCGAGGCGCTTCGCTCCAGCACGGCGCCGGACCGCCCTCGACTCCGACGAGTTCCACGGCGTCGCCGCCGCCGAACTCAACCTGCCAAGCGCCGAGTGGAACGTCCCCGCTGTCGATAAAGATGTCCACCGGCTGAAACCTGACGCCTTGATTTGGTGCATCGTCGCCGGCGGCCATCAGGGCCACCACTGCGAGCAGCATGGAAGCTACGACAAGGATCTTCGTCTTCATGAGTCGTTCCTCTGGGGCGCAAGCCTGACGATCATCGTCATCAGATGATCGACATCCCCGGTATCAGCCGCGCCGTCACCGTTGGAATCAACAGCACCAGGATCACGGCGTTCGATCTGGCGAGCAAGCGTCAATGCGTCCAGCACATCGACCTTGCCATCACCATTGACATCACGCATCGCAGAAGCAGGGCTCATCGGCATTGAGAGTCGCTGACGGGTTTCGGCCTGCGGCAGGGCCAGCAGCGCCAAAATGCCGAGCCCGAGTGCCACCACCGCTGCGGCAGCCACTCGAAGCCCGGTAATTCGCCATCCGTGGCGTGGAGTAGCCACCGGCATGGCAAGGCTCGCAACTCGCCTATCCAGCGCTTCCGGAACCGGCGTCCGCTGCGATTCCCGCTGCAGGGCTGCAGTGAGATCGGGATGCTCGTTCTTCCCCGGGAAGCCTGAGACGTTGGATTGATGACGTTCGTGGTTCATAGTGACCCCCATACAGCGCGCAAGGGCGTGGATTGGTTCACGCCAATTATTGGTTTCTTAGAAATCGCTCCTGCGGCCATCAATCAAGCAGATCACGGGTTGCAGGAGCCTCCCGCAGCCGCTGTAACGCATTGTGAAGGCGGCTCTTGACCGTTCCGGTCGGAATCTCAAGGGCCGCCGCGATTTCGAGCAGGCTCATGTCCTCGACAAACCTCAGGAGCAGCACTTCCCGCTGATGCTCCGGAAGCCCCGCCAGCACGCGCCCCAGATCGGTGTCGTGGGCTGGCTCCGGCGAAGCGACCTCCGGAAGCTCACCATGCACCTCTCTCGCGCCTTGCCGCCGCCGCGTGATGGCGATATTGCGAATCACCGGGTACAGGAACGTTGTCAGCCGAGCCGTCAGCACGAGCCGTCGCTTCCTGCACCGGCTGAGAAGCCATGCGAAGGTCTCCTGCGCGACATCGAGCGCCAGATGTTCATCGCCGGTCATTCGCACAGCCACCCGCCACACGTATTCGCGGTGACGTTCATACAGCGCGGCAAACGCCTCGGCTGAACCACTGCGAACACCGTCAAGCAGCAGTTGATCGGACTCACGTTCTGGCATCAGCAAGCCCAGAGCGGCGGAGGCGCCTCAACGCCGGTGCCGTCTATCACCAACCGCAAGGCGTGCAGTTGTACCGCGCCATCCCCGTCGCGGCCGTACAGGAGATCTCCGACGAGCGGAGCGCCGACAAATGCCAGACCCGCCCGGATGCAGTGCCGCCTTCCAGGCCCGTGCAAGTCCACGAGCACAAGGTCTCCTCGCTGCGCATCCCGCTGCTGCACCCGCCACGAACATCGCCCGCGGCACGCATCGCTCCCACGCTCAGAGACCGTCATCTTGCGTGAGCCGCGATGGCGTTTGGTAAAGCAGAGATCAAACTCGCCCTGGTCAGGCAAGCCGGGTGCGCACCGCGCCAGATACTGCTTGGCAATATCGACCTCCCCCATCCCACCCATGGCGGCTCGAAGTGAGGCTCGCGACCGAGCATCGGTCGCCGCCATCAGACAGCCGCTGGTTGGAAGATCGAGGCGGTGGACCAGCCCCGCCTCTTCCAGATCGGCGCACGCCGGCACATGCGTTGCGAGCCATGACTCAACATCTGGCTCAGCCCCAGCACCCCTGACGGAGTGCCACCCGGCTGGTTTGTCGAGAATCAGCCACGAAGGGGTACAGTGCAGAATGACCGGCTCGCTCGGCATGCACCTACGGTAGCCGGTTCATAAGAACCGAGGCGAGACGTCTTCATTCCAGTAGAATGCCTGCTTGCGCGGGGCGTAGCTCAGCTTGGTAGAGCGCCTGCTTTGGGAGCAGGAGGTCGCACGTTCGAATCGTGTCGCCCCGATTAGCCGCCGAAGGCGGCGTTGGCTCGAACTCGGCTGGCACGGCACTCCCTTGGCCGAAGCCCGCCTAAGCGGTGGCTAAAGCACAGCACACGAAGGAAACCGTTGTGCCAATCGCGGCGATCATGACACGATGAATAGCCATCGTGTCTCTCCCTCCATGACCAGCCCTACCACCGCTGCCGCAAACCACACCAAGGAAGATGACAACATCAGGCTTCCAGCTATATGGACCGCTCTGAGGCTGTGCTACTCGCGATACTCCCTTGAGTGATAGGATTTCCCCGTGGATTCAACCTATCTCTTCTACGACTATGAGACGGACGGAGTCGATCCCACCTGCTGCCGACCGACCCAGTTCGCGTGCATCCGCACCGACAGCAACCTTGAACCTGTTCCCGGTCCCGAAGGCGATGGCCTCATTCGCTGGTATCGACCGCCGGAGGATCGCCTGCCAGCGGCAGAGGCGGTGCTTGTCACTGGTATCACGCCACAACATGCCATGGTCGAAGGCCGAACGGACAATGAGTTCTTCACCGAGATCCACGAACTCTTCAACAGGCCGGGCACGACGTCACTTGGTTGGAACAGCCTCCGGTTCGATGACATCGTCAATCGGTTTGGATTCTGGCGGACACTCCAAGACCCGTACTCACATGGGTACGCGCGCGGGTGCCGCGTCTGGGACATCATCGACCTCGCGCGGGCTTGCTACGCACTCCGGCCTTCGGGCATCGTCTGGCCTGCCTATGTGGACAGGCCATGGCACAAGGAACACGATCCCATCGCGCCAGCGGACGGTCCCCCCGCGTTCAAATTAGACATGCTCGCACCAGCCAACGGCATCGAGCACTCAGATGCGCACGACGCGCTTGCTGATGTGCATGCCACAATCGAGTTCGCCCGCATGATCAAGGCCGCCCAACCGAAACTCTGGGATCTGGCATATGGCCTCACCCAAAAGCGAACCGCGGGCGACTTGCTCGCCTTGGGCAAACCGCTCCTGCATGTCTCACCAAAGATCGCAAACACCAAGGGCTGCGCATCGCTGGTCCATGTCGTCGGAAGAAACCCTCGCAACCCGAGCGAATTCATTACATGGGACCTTCGGGAGGACCCAAGCGAACTACTCGAAGCCGATGTCGACACAATTCGCGACCGCACATTTGTCAGCCGTCAGGAACTCGAGAAAAAAGGGCTGCAACGATTCGCCCTCAAGGGCATCCGAAGCAACCGGGCGCCGATCATCATCGAGGCCACATCGAAGTTGATGGACTCGATTGACACTGATCGCATTCACCTCGATCTGGACACATGTCGCAAGCACTGGGCCCAACTCGCCGCGAGCATGGAACAACTCAGCTCGGTGATCGCCGAGGCGTGGAATCGACCAATGGCCCGAGCAAATGATGCCGACGACGCGCTCTACGATGATTTCGTCAAGGATCATGACCGGAAGATCTGCATCCAAACGCGAGCGGCCGATCCCCGGGAGTTGAATGCGTTTGCAGGCCAATTCACAGATAGCCGTCTTTCCGAATTGCTGCTGCACTACCGCGCTCGCAACTATCCGGAGACACTGGATGCGAACGAACGCGAACGATGGCGAGACCGCTGCGCCGATCGCTTGACAAATCCGCCCGGCCGAGGTGACGTGCCCTGGCCGGAGTGGCTCTTGCACATCACAGAACTCATGAGCGATCCGGATTTGGACCACGCATCAATCCAGCACCTCGAAGCAACGGCCGACTGGGGTCGTGAACTGGCAACCAAACTCGGACTGACGACCCCGTCCTCTACCTGTTGATCATGAACGAT
>JAAERN010000137.1 GCA_024230295.1 Planctomycetota bacterium | reverse complement strand
CTTCTTACGAGTGGCCTTCTTGCGAGTGGCCTTCTTACGAGTGGCCTTCTTGCGAGTGGCCTTCTTGCGAGTGGCCTTCTTGCGAGTGGCCTTCTTACGAGTGGCCTTCTTACGAGTGGCCTTCTTTCTAGTGGCCTTCTTACGAGTGGCCTTCTTTCGAGTAGCGCGTTTCTTGGCCATGTAGATGACCTCCATGAAATCCGCTCGGGTCCGGCTAGTAGTCGGAGCGCCGGATGCACGTACACCCGGGCGGACCCGCTTCAACACGTTCTACCGATATCGGACAAGTATTTAAAGACTCTTTACACATTTTTTTTCAAAGAGAGAAGTCTTCACAAGCGTATTGGATCGAGTTGGCCTGTGTTTCTCTCGTATGCTTGCGGTCTTTCCACGCGCAGTATGCTCCCACACAATGATTGCCACGCACACACTCGCAAACGGATTGCAGCTTGCTATAGAGCGTCTTGACGGCGTTGAGTCAGCATCTCTTCAGTTGTTTCTTCCCGCCGGATCTATGTTCGATACCGATGCAACCGATGGCTGTGCTGCCGTTCTTTCGGAAATGCTCTTCCGTGGCACAAGCAATTTGTCTTCCAAAGAATTGTCCGATGCACTCGATCTTGCAGGAATGCAACGAGGCATTCACGCGGGTCGCCGACATGTGCAACTCCACGCGACATCAACCGGCGATCGACTGGAACAGATGCTGGAACTGCTCCTTTCCATCGCAATCGAACCCAAACTCGCAGCCGCAGACCTGGAGCACGCTCGGCAGCTTTGCCTGCAGTCGCTGCAGCATATTTCTGACGACCCACAAGATGAATTGGGCCTCGCCGTCGGACTTCGCCACCTCAATCGGCCATTTCATCGAACGGGTCGAGGGAGCCAATCCGGGCTTTCCGCCCTCTCTCAGGCTGACCTTGCAGCTCGGCATAGTGCCTGTTGTGTGCCTGAGGGGGCGATTCTGTCCATTGCAGGGGCCTGCGAGGTGGATCAATGCCTTTCCACGATTGCTCGTCTCACCGAGTCATGGAACGGAGCACCCCCGGCCGCTGCGCCGACTGAACCCGGACCCCGCGGACAGCGATTCATCGCCCAAGACACATCACAGGTACACCTAGGAATGGCCTGGGACGCACCAGATGCGAACAACGATGAGAAGGTCCTTGAGCACGTGGTATGTACCGCACTGGGCGGCACGACCAGCGGCAGGCTCTTTACTGAGGTTCGGCAACGTCGCTCCTTGTGCTACTCAATCTCAAGCCAATACCTCCCGTCCCGCAATCAAGGATGGTGCGCGTTGCATGCCGGAACAACTCCCGATCACGCACCGGAACTGGTTGAAACATGCATTGCCGAGATTCACAGAATCGCGTCAGATCTCTCAGAGGGCGACATTGAACGGGCGAGGAAATCGATCATCAGTTCTATTGTGCTTCGTGGAGAATCTACAGCTGCGCGAGCCGGCCGTCTGGCGGGCAGTCTTGCAAGTACAGGAACGTGCAAGACGCTTGCTCAGCGACGGGCAGAGTACGAGGCGATATCAGTAGCGGAGGTACAGGACTACTCCCGGAGATACTCAGATGTCGATCCAACGATTGTTGCAATCGGACCCGCGGGAAGTCTTCCGTACCCTGAAATGCCTTCTCTGACAGGCCACCCATAGAGCGCTCTCGCAAGACCTACTGGGGGTCTACAAATTCCACCACGCTGAACTGATCTAGGTTGAGGACAACGAGTTCTCCATCATCCTGTCTGAGTTCCAATCGATCGAGCCAGAAACGATCGCCTCGCGAATGAGCAAACCATGATCCGGTTTCAGTCTGCCGAAACCGCGTCACGACACCCTCTACGGCCTCTGACCAAGTCTGATCGCCTAGTGGGGTCTGTTGCGTCACTCGCATGCGGGTGCCGATTTGTGGTGAAATTGCATCCATGGAGGAAGACTGTAACAGGGCTCACCCTCACTCAGATAGCGGAGAATCGGCTCCCTGCGACTTGGCGTCACTCGGGCCTGCCCCCAATAGTGGCAGGTCTGCAGAGTCCGTCAACGCCGCCTTGCCTGGGCGTCGCAACGAAGCCGTAAGATGTGGCGACCTCGGCACTTCGGCATACTCCATGTGTTCCTGCACGATATAGGTTCGTGTCGCATCATCGAAGGATTCGGCATTGACGTCGGCGTCATTGAGATCTCTCGACCATGTTCGACGGAGCATGATCGCCTCGCCACTGCGGCCACCTTGATGCAGTTCAAGCTCGAGTACACCAACTCCGCGGACTGGAAAGCCATCGGCGTCAAGAAGTTCAACCGAGGCATCGAAAACGACGCTGCCGTTGTCTTGAACATATATGTGTGACAATGGATGCACCTCCAGCCGGATTGGTGCAAACCTCGCTTTGGTTGGATGGGAGCCGGAGGCCACCACCGGAGTCGCGTCGCACCCGAATACGCCGCAAACTATGGCCCCGCCCAAGGCCAAGCGGATCACTCGCTGACCGAGGCCGAATGTGGTTTCGCCCTGATTACTCCCGCATATCGATGGCATCTCCTCGATAATACATCGAGGGCCAACGGTGTATTCGGGATGGAAGATTGCAATCAGGCCGTCAGAGTTCTTGAACGGCCTGCGAAGGGCCATCAGCCGTCGATATCTCGCAGCAGCCCATCGACTGCTGCATCAAGCCGTGCCGGAGTCAGATAGTCTCCTGAGCTAATTTTGGCTCGGATACCTGCAATCCGATCCCAGCGAATGCTGGGTGATTCCGCCTGAGAGAGTTGCTGTTGCCACCGCCACAGGTCACCCTCACATGGGCGACAGCGATCGGTTCCGGGCCGCAATCGGTCCGTGGCTCGCCTACGGACGGGCTCAGATCCGTCGGATGAATAATTTGTTCCCACCAATGCGATGTCGGACATCAACCATGCTCCTCGGCGGCCCCCTTCAAAAGAGACCACCGTATTCGTTCAGAATCCTTACACTGCTCGTGATTCTTCCCTGAATCGCGTGGTCAGCCCAATAGCACCTCAGACTGACCGTAGGTAGTACATCGGCCCATCCCGCCGAGCCCCTTGAACTTTGGGTTTTTTGATGCAACACCAGTGATACCAAAAGTTTGGATGCCTGTAGTCACATGTCCCACTCACAAAGAAAAAGAGGCCTTCAAGCCTTTGCATCGGTCCTGGTAGGAACGGTCGCCACTGGTGCCAATCTTGGCTGCGAATCTGCTCCTCAAGCCCGCCCGGCTCCCCCCGTTCCAAAGATCGCCGCAGTGGAGCAGCCAGCCGACCAAGACGATGCTTGGAGCTCTATGGAGCACATGCTCGATCCTGGGCAGTCTGCAGGCCAACCGCCGCGAACCGCGGCTTCGCCAGGCACCCAGCGCCCGCCCATTCAGAGTGCTTGGCACGCGCTTGTCCTTCAAACCTTCCCAGGTGACAACGATGGGCGGGCTGCAACACTGTGGCGAGATCAGTTGGCCGCAGTCGTACCGCCGATCGCTGAGAAAATACGGGTTCATGTTGGTTCCAAGGGCTCAATGGTGCTTTATGGCCAATATGAGGACTGGGACGATCCTCAGGCGAGCACCGACATGGAGTTCCTTCGAAACGTCCGAGTCAATAACAAGCGTATCTTTGGACCGATCGTTCGGACAGAAGTGCAGCCACGACGTGATCCAGCAAGCATTCACCCCCACGAACTTCTCGCCGTGCGGCAGCAGTTTCCCGATGGCCGAACCGTGTACACCCTTGAAATCGAAGTCTGGGGAGACTTCGACTCGGGCATGCTCTCAGACACCGAACGACAGTCCCGAGTGGAAGCGAAGGTCGCCTCACTTCGGGGGCAAGGCGTCCCCGCCTACTTCCACCATGATCCGATCTCTGATCTCAGCATGATTACTGTTGGTGTCTTTGGAGAACAGGCCCTTGATCCTGCCTCTGGCTTGCTCAGCAGCGAAGTCGAGCAGTGGCAGCGGAGATTCCCAAACCGGCTCACCAATGGCGAGGAACTGCGACTCCCGGTACAGGGGCAACCCGACCTCGGTGTCGTCCCCCAACGCACCCGGCTCGTCCTCGTACCCGAGTTGCAGTAGCGATGCGGTCAGCTCGCGGCGGGATGCCAGAGTGTCTTGAATTCGACGAATTGCTCCAAGAACCACGGCGAGCATGTTTCTTCGTCATCTTCCCAAGCTGACCCCGTCCATGGCACGGCGTGCACGCGACGAATGCCATCGGCCGCAGCCATCCGAACGGCCACTCGTGAGGCCTTTGAAAGGCCACCAGAAACAACAACAGCCACTTCCCGATGTCCGCCAAGCGGTTCAACGAGGTCTTTTTGATTTCCCGTCAGAATGTTGACAGCGCCCGCCGGCACATCGGAAACAGCCAGCACCTCTCCGAGCAATACTGCTGCGAGGCCAGCTTGCGGCGGTGCCACAGCCACAACCGAATTCCCAATCGACATGGCAGCTCCAACCAACGTCACCAAGCTCAACAAGGCAGGCTCGGCAGGGGAGAAGGCCACCACGACACCACATGGCTGAGGAATCGTAAAGCAGTGATAGGGACCCGCGACTGAATTCTGGCATCCAAGTACTTGATGAATCTTGTCGCACCAGCCTGCGAGCATGACCATTCGGTCGATGGAAGCATCCACTTCCTGCCGCGCTGCCGCAGCTCCGGCTCCGCCGAACTGCAGCGCCTCAGTAAGTTCTGCAGCCCGCCCTTCCAACATCTCCGCAGCTCGATACATGACCTGCCCACGAAGCATTGCGGTTGAATCTCGCCATTTCCCCAACCCCGATCGAGCTGCTTCCACAGCGTCACGTGAATCTTTGCGGCTCGCCGATGCGCACCTGGCAACAACTTCTCCCTCCGGATTGGTCACAGGAAACGTCGCCCCAGATTCAGAGCGCGGCCACTTGCCGCCGATCCAGAGTTTGCCCGTCTTGACTACTTCGAGTCTGCTCATAACCGTCTCCTCACCGCACGTAGGCTCGAAGCCCGTGCAGACCACCTTCTCGACCAAAGCCCGACTCTTTCACGCCTCCGAAGGGAGCAGCGGCATCAAACTGGTTGTAGGAATTACACCACACAATGCCAGCATCCATTCTGCTGGCAATCTCGAAAATCTTGGAGCCTTTGTCGGTCCAGATCCCCGCAGCGAGACCGTAGGGCGTTGCATTTGCCCGCCTGATGGCCTCCTCCGGGGTTCGGAATGACATGACCGAGAGAACGGGGCCGAAGATCTCCTCTCGCGCAACCGTATGCGAAGGCTGCACACCCGTGAAGAAACACGGCGGAAACCAGCACCCCTTCTTTGGCAGTGGTTCCGCCTGCACATCGTGCAGAATGGCCCCTTCCTCCTGCCCTGTTCGAACCAGTGAACGAATCCGCTCGAGTTGTCCCTCGCTATTGATCGCCCCGATATCGGTGTTCTTGTCGAGTGGATCCCCGACTCGCAACTGTTTCATCCGATCCCGAAGCGCCGACACGAATGTCTCAAGAATCGACTCCTCGACGAAGAGCCGTGATCCCGCACAGCAAACGTGTCCCTGGTTGAACCAAATTCCGCCGACAACACCTTCGATCGCCTGATCTATCGCAGCGTCAGCAAACACGATATTGGGGCTCTTGCCGCCAAGTTCCAATGTCAGTGGGATCTCTCTTCCAGCAGTTTCCTGCATGAGCGTGCGGCCGACACCCGTCGATCCGGTAAAGGCCACCTTACGCACCGCAGAATGCGTTGCCACAAGTCGCCCGGTCTCGCCGAAGCCCGTCACAATATTGACGACACCCGGCGGAAGATCAATTTCCTGCATGAGCCGGGCTAGATGAAGCGCTGTCAGGGGAGTCGTTTCAGCTGGCTTCAACACGACGGTATTGCCACATGCCAGTGCAGGCGCCAACTTCCACGCCGCCATCAACAGCGGGAAATTCCAAGGAATAATCTGCCCACAGACGCCGCGAGGACGAACCGGCCGTCCAGCAAAGGCCCACTGCAACTTATCCGCCCATCCGGCGTGGTAGAAAAAGTGCTGCGCGACCAGTGGTAGGTCAACGTCTCGTGACTCCTTGATCGGCTTACCGCCGTCCATGGTTTCAAGCACCGCAAGTTCCCGGGAGCACTCCTGAATCCGCCGAGCAAGCCGGAAGAGATACTTGCCTCGCTCACGGCCTTTCATCCGGGCCCACTTTGGTCCCGCCGATCGGGCTGCGGCCATCGCGGCATCCACATCGGCTTCGTCGGCCTGAGCGATTCGAGCGAGTCGCTCGCCGGTCGCTGGGTTGATCGTGTCAAACACCTTGCCGGATCTGGACTTTCTGAATTCGCCGTCGATAAAGAGTCCGTATTCGGACTCAATATCAGGCCTCGTTCGCTCTGGAGCCGGGCTGTAGTCCCACCCAGCGGCCGCTACGGCACCTTCGGTCTGTGTCATCAAGTCACCGCCACATCATGCATTGCCGCATAGTGTCCGCGGCTGGTCCAAAGGAGTTGACGAACAAGATCGTCGAGTAGGCTCGAAGCGCCTATGCGGAACAAACTCGGAGTGAGCCAATCTTGACCTACAGTCTCTCGCACCATGACAAGCAGGTGCAAAGCTGCTTTCGCCTTGCGAATACCACCCGCCGGCTTCACGCCGATCCGTACACCCGTCGCGTTGAAGTGGTCCCTGACGGATTCGAGGAGTAACAAGACGGACGGCATCGTCGCAGCAGGCGACATCTTCCCAGTGGATGTCTTCACAAAGACCTGACCATCCCCAAGATCTCTGTCACGCGATGCGGCCTCGATCACCAGATCGGCACAGCGCCGAATATTGTCAGGTGTTTCCAACTCGCCCGTCTCGAGAATAATCTTGAGGTGGGCGTCGCCGCACACATCCTGCACCGCGCGGACCTCATCGGCAACTTCATCACATCGTCCCGCCAGAAAGGCGCCACGGCTGATCACCATGTCAATTTCATCGGCACCAGCCTCGATCGCGGCTTGTGTGTCCTGCAGTCGCATCGCCAATGGCGCTTGGCCACTGGGAAACCCCGTCGCAACCGAGGCAACGCGAACGCTGCTTCCTGCGAGCGCTTCCCGGACGATCGGAACGAGCCGAGGGTAAATACACACAGCCGCCACAGACGGAATCGGAGGGTTGAGTGGTGGCACGGGACATGGTGCGATCGCTCTGCGACACAACGCACGCACCAATTCAGGCGAGTCAGCCCCCTCCAACGTCGTGAGATCAAGCATCGAAACAGCGAGCCGCAGGCCTGACCGCTTCGAATCGGCTTTGATCGAACGCTTCGTAAAAGAAGCCGCTCGCCGGGCGAGCATTACTGCATCCACTGGATGGCGCATACCCCAAAGGGTATCAGGGCTTGCACGCCGCTCAAAGCAGTCCACGATTTGTTACTGCCCTGCGCGGCCTCGATCGATCGCTCGGCCCTGCTCAAAGAGCACTTCGATTCGGCCGCCATCCAAGAGCGATATCGTCGGTTGAGAGGACATATCGGTCAGCCCGTACACCAACAGCATGCCACGATGATGGTCCAGCAGGTACACAACCTCGGTTTCTTCGGAAACTCGCATATCCCGCGAATGGGCAGTCAAGAGGGTAAACCCATCCTTGGCGACCTCAAACGACGCGTGGGCTTCGGTTCCACGGCCGCCGAAGAGGCTCAGGCCAACGACAGCAACCAAGACTAAGACGCTGATCAACGACATGAATGCAGGAGTCTTCATCTCAGCGGCCTGCCTCAACCCGCAAGAGATCCCGCGAGACCTCACGTCGATCGAGTGCTCGCACCGACGAGGCATTGCGATCCCAAGCCACAACAATCAGCTCTTCAGTCCGGGTGTCAAAGATCCAAACGGCTTCTTCCCCACCTCGTCCACTGCGAGCGGTTACGGCGAGATAGTTGCTCCGGTCACCTGCAATGGCCTCGGCCATGGGTACGGTCGGGAGACACAGCATGATGATGGACGCCGCCGCAGCGGACACCATCAGGAGCGATGGAAGACGCCACTGCTTCGCAATCCGCGGCATCAGTCCTGATGCCCTCGCTTCGAAGGAATCAGGCTGGCTGACACAATCGCGGCAACGAGCAATATTGAAATCCCAAGCCCAAAGAGTGGAGAGAGCCCACCAGATTGCGGATTCTGCGGCACATAGTCGCCAACAAGACGGTTCGCAAGATCAGAGGAGCCTGCGGTGGCCAGGGCGGTCTGGACCCATGAAGCACAGGCCAGTGTTGTGATGATGCAGACTGTTCTTCGCATTCCGGCAGGATACCACTGCTTCAGGTATCAGGATGTGCTGGCCGCAAATCGGCCGACGATCCCGCACCAAGGGCCTGAAAGATCCGTGTCGTCGCATCCGAGCGGTTCAAGGTGTAGAAATGAATCCCGGCAACCCCGTGATCCAGGAGATCGTTGCACTGCTCGACCGCCCACTGGATCCCAACCTGCTCAATCGAAGCGGCATCGTCCTGAAAACGAATCAGCCGACGCTGCAACCGGGCTGGAAAGGTCGTTCCGCCGGCCAAATCGGCCATTCTGGCCATCGTGGCGAGGCTCGTAATTGGCATGATCCCGGCGACGATCGGAATGTCAATCTCGGCCAACTCACACCGCTCCCTCCAATCGTAGAAGTGGCTGTTGTCCGTAAAGAGCTGTGTGGTGATCCAATCGGCCCCCGCCTCAACCTTCGCCTTCAGATGGTCCATGTGCAGAAGTTGGTTAGGAGTCTCGGGGTGACCTTCAGGGAATCCCGCAACGCCAATCCCGAATCCCCGGGAGTCCGGGTGCTCGCCTGAGTTATTGAAGGCAACCACATGCCGCACCAAATCGACGGCGTGTGAAAGATCGCCCCCGATATCAACCGCCTCGGATCGATCGCCACGCAATGCGAGCAGATTCCCAATCCCATGCTGGGCATATCGCGCCAGAATCTCGTCAATCTCCCCGGTGGTATGCCCAATACATGTCAGATGCGGAACGGGGTCTAGATCGCCTTGCTCATGAAGCCCAATGACCAGATCGTGCGTTCGAGTGCGGGTCGAGCCACCAGCGCCATATGTCACCGAAACGAATGAGGGTGCTAACGCCGCAAACTGCCCCAGCCGCGTTTGGAGCGATTCGGCCGCCGAGGCACTGCTCGGGGGAAAGAACTCGAAACTCACGGTGCGAGCGTCCCGCTTCATGATGTCGCGGATATGCATACAAGTCATGGTACGGCCGCCAGCCGTACCATGGTTGCATGCCACCTCCGACCGGCATCCCACGACCAACGGTTCAGCGGCTCAGTTTGTACTTGCGTGAGCTTGATATCGCAGAGGCCGAGGGGCGGCACACAATCAGCTCTTCAACCATTGCGAGAGCGTTTGGCTTTACCGACGCCCAAGTGCGGCGTGATCTCGGCTGTCTCGGCCAGACCGGTCGCCCCGGCGTTGGGTACCAAACCGATTTCCTCGCGAAACGCATTCGCGGAGCTCTTTCACTCGACCGAACCTGGAATCTTGCGATCGTCGGAACGGGCAAGATCGGTTCGGCCCTCATGAGATATCCACGCTTTGCTGGCGGTGGATTCAAGATCGTCGCAGCCTTTGATGCTGATCCAGAACTCGCTGGGACCATCATCGCAGACGTTGAAGTCCTCCCCCTTGAGAGGCTCACCGAAGTCGTTTCCGCAGGGGACATCCAACTTGCAGTTCTCGCCGTACCTGCGGAATACGCTCAGGGCGTTGCGGAGAATCTGGTTTCCGCTGGCATACGAGGCATTCTGAACTTCGCGCCAACTCGACTCAAAGTCAATATCCCGGTTGAACCGATCGATCTCTCTAGAGCACTTGAGCAGTTGGCCTTCCGGGTTTCTTCCGAAACCTGAGCGTCACGTGCCCGCAGCAGTGGCCTCGGTCGTTGCTTCTGACTCGGTGCCATCTCCGAAAATCGCGCGACCGACTCGAACAACGTTGGCACCACACTCGACAGCAATCTCGTAATCGTTGCTCATACCCATCGAGAGTAGATTGAAGCTGTCGCCGGCAACAACCTGTCGAACTTCGCTGAATAACTCTCGACCACGCCGAAACACTTGCCGCACTTCGTCGAGGTCTTCAGTCTTGGGGGCCATGCACATCAGACCTCGCACACGGACGCCCAACATCGTCTGCACCTGATCAACCAGATGGGGTGTTGCAGCAGGAGCAATCCCCTGCTTGCTCCGCTCGCCTGAAATGTTGACCTGAATGAGAATCTCTGTAGAAGGCTCGTCGTCCCGGTGGGCTGCCTGAATCTCCTCTGCCAGCTTGAGCGAGTCGATGCTGTGAACAAGCCTGGCGGTCGAGAGAACACGCCGGACCTTGTTCCTCTGCAGATGCCCAATGAAGTGCCATCGAATCGACTCTGGAAGGTCTCCCCCAGCATGCAACTCCTGCTGACGCGATCGAAACTCGTCGATTTGGCTGGCCATTCGGACAAAGTGTTGCATTCGGCTCTCACCGAAGTCTACCTGTCCCATCCGATGCAGAATCCGAACCTGCGATGGGGTTGCGTTCTTCGTGACAGCGACCAAGAAGACACGTTTGGGATCGTGGCCGCCGCGCTCAGCAGCAACTCGAATCCGATCTCTGACTTCTTCATACCGTCCAGCGACATCATCAGGGCCTGAGTTAGTCATGTGTATCCGCCTCCAGCGCGAGGATAGATCCTCACGCTGAATCCCTCAAGCCAAATTGGGTGCAAGATCAACTCGAAGAAGATGACTGCTCGGCACGCACCGCCACTTTTTCTGGCGATGCCGGTGGAATTGAAGTCAGTCGAGTCATCACAAACCGGCGGCTCGCTTCGACCTCGGCGGAGGTCAATCCCGCTCGGCGGAGGTCCACAAGGGCCTTGTCGAGGCGGCTGAGCAACTGAGAGACGGCTTCTCCGCCGGTGGGGTCTTCTGATGCCAGCCATGTACGGAACGGCACTGCGTCACCTTCGCTGCCGGAGGCGACGGTATAGGCCTCGTGAGCCTTGGTAACCATGCCAGCTGCACTCACCAGCGATCCTTCGGGGGCTGATTCAAGTGCCAACGCATAATTCGCGACGGCATCACGGGCATACCGCGGATCGAGTCTTGAGCGTGATACCTGAATGAGGCTCGTCGCCTGCAGAGTTTCGAGTGCCGGAGCACCTGGGCGATAGTCGTTGACAACATGACCCGCGCGGGCCAAACGCTGATCACCGGCTGGTCGATCGGGACCGTCAATCACTTCGACGCCGAGATCGGCAAGGAGCAGGAGCGTTCGTAAATCTGGCCGGCCAGGTGCCAATTCAACGATGACCTCACCCTGGTTCGACTCCGCGGCGATCTCGTCGCCGGGCTCTGGGGAAGGCGTAAATCCATTGAGTTCCATCAGCGCCATCCGGTCACCGTCGGCACTATCGATCTCCAGCGTACCCCTACTAAACGCATCGACAGCGGCCCGATCAATGAGTGGAACCCCTTTGGCGTCGACAACTCCCCCGAAGAGAGGGTCGTTACCCGATCCTACGTACGACAGTACGCCCTGAACGTCCAACGTCTTGCCCGCGACAATCGATGTCTGCGGCGACGGAACGAAGTCACCAGGTTGTTCCAGTATGACTTCGCCGCGGCGGATCACCGTGACTTGGTTACCCATCAACGTCAGATTGCCTGTTGCCGTGACATCGCCCACGGTCAGTATCTGATGCGCGTTCAAGGTCAAATCACCGGCGTAGGAAAGACCTTGGTTCGCCCCAAGCGTGAGATCTCCACCTGTGGACTGCACTGTGAGCGAGTCTCCAAATCCAAAGATCGAGGGCAAGCCGCTGCTTGCCAGCGATCCGTCGGTCGTATTGATTCCAATGTCTCCACTTGCAGTGACATTGTTGATCTCGTACGCGGTGTCCTGCCAATTCCCGCCAAGCGAAACAGCACCGCCGGTGAGGGTGATTGACTTGAGCTCCATATCACCACCAAGCAGAATCCAATCTTTAGCACTCACATTCAGCGATCCATCACCATCGATCGATGTAATCAGATTGGTATCGCCCCCAGATTCGATAGAAAGGTCACTGGAGAGTTGGACCGTGCCAACCCCACTCGTACCGAGCAGACTCACATCGTTCAACGCACTGATTGAACTTGTGGAGTTCACCAATGTCTGATCGCCGGACTGCAACCGCACACTTCCACCCACACTCTCGAGCGTTGCAGCATCGAGTGAAATCGTATTGGCACCGCTGATCCTTACGTCTCCATCAGCCTTCAATTCGGCCGACTCCAGCAGCACGGAGTTCGATCCGGTGACAGTGATACCACCACCAGTCGCTTGGAGGTGACCCCGAAGTTGCACCCCTCTGATGCCTTCGATATCTATCTCGCCGGCATCCGCCCTGATGTCCCCTCCAAGATTCACGTCGCCACCCTCAAGTTCAACGGCCTCGCCATGAATCGCCGAATCGCCCTCAAGCGCACCGAAGCCGACAACAGACACGGTCCCCCCAGCGTCAAGTTCGCCATCGACCGCCACATCGGCCAGAGACACGATGCTGAGATAGGTATCAGACTCAATTCGGTTGCTGACCTGAACGCCGCTCTGGCCGACAATCCCGATGCCCGTGGCATCAAGGGCGCCGGCAATTGTCACCTTGCCGGCCGTAGCCGTCACATCTAGCGTGCCGCTGGAATTCACCGTGTCGTTGATCGAAGCATTCGTTGCGGCCGTGAGGCTCACCGAGTCGCCCGTCACGATACCGCTGGTCGTAAGCGCAGCAGCTGAGGTCGCAGAAATTGCGCCGCCATTGGCAGTAGCGAAGTCCAGGTCGCCCGAGAGCGAGCGAAGCGTGATGTCGCCACCAGTCAGGTCGCCACTGAGATCGACGTCGCCGCCGTGCAAGTCAAGCGAACCACCCGAGATCGTGCCTGTGCCAACAAGCGTGCCAGCGTCCGCGGCAATCGTGAGATCGCCTGCGGCATCAAGATTTCCACCAATGGACGCGTCGCCGGCTGTAGCCGTCACATCCAGCATGCCG
>JAAERN010000136.1 GCA_024230295.1 Planctomycetota bacterium | reverse complement strand
TGGATCACACGCCATGGTTTCCATCCGTCCTGACGAGATCAGCGCCATCCTCAAACAGCAAATTGAGGATTACGACAAGTCGGTTTCCGTCAGCAATGTCGGTACCGTTTTGACTGTGGGCGACGGCATCGCCCGCGTCTACGGACTGCAGCAAGCCATGGCTGGCGAACTCATTGAATTTGAGGACGGCACCGAAGGCATCGCCCTCAATCTCGAAGACGACAACGTCGGCGCGGTGCTGATGGGAGAGGGATATGGCATTCAGGAAGGCAGCACGGTTAAAGCAACCGGCAAAATTGCCTCAGTTCCCGTCGGTGAAGCCCTGCTGGGCCGTGTGGTGAACTCCCTGGGTCGTGCCATCGATGGCAAGGGTGAAATCGCCACCAGCGAAACGCGCCTCATCGAGTCCATGGCGCCCGGCATCATCCAGCGCAAATCGGTGCATGAGCCGATGCAGACCGGTATCACTGCGATTGACGCAATGATCCCCGTTGGCCGAGGCCAGCGCGAGCTGATCATTGGTGACCGTCAGACCGGTAAAACCGCCATCGCGATCGACACGATCCTGAATCAGTCTGATCAGGACATGATTTGTGTCTACGTCGCCGTGGGGCAAAAGGCTGCTTCCGTGGCCAACGTTGTTGAGGTGCTGCGTGAGCGTGGCGCCCTCGATTACACCGTGATCGTGGCTGCGAACGCTTCCGAGCCCGCTGCACTGCAATACCTGGCTCCCTACACCGGCGCCACCATCGCCGAGTACTTCATGTACAAGGGCAAGGCCACCTTGGTGATCTACGACGATCTCTCCAAGCAGGCTGCCGCCTATCGCCAGATGTCTCTCTTGCTCCGTCGTCCGCCCGGTCGTGAGGCTTACCCCGGTGACGTCTTCTACTGCCACAGCCGTCTGCTCGAGCGTGCAGCCAAGTTGTCTGACGCCATGGGCAAGGGTTCCATGACTGCCCTTCCGATCATCGAGACCCAGGCCGGTGACGTTTCGGCTTAT
>JAAERN010000135.1 GCA_024230295.1 Planctomycetota bacterium | reverse complement strand
GTGCAATGACCGCTGCGATCTGCCTGATGGCATTCAATATGGTTGGCGGCAAGAGCCCAGAAGCGAATGCTTCAATGAACGCTGGATATGACTACCGAGGTGATACTGAGCCGACGATTGTTTGGTATGGGACTGTTCAGGAATACACTGATTATGGATACAACGTCTTGGCAACAGGACAGTTCGTTCATGATCATGCGTGGACACTTGTGCGAGCTTGGTCCGATGGCCGCGTTGAAGGGCGCACCCTCAGGGGCCGCAATGCTTCATGTGGCGATTACGTTTGTGACTCCGGCTGGCATGTCATCAGCGATCCCAACGAAGGCTTGGCAGCCCTCTCCGATCTCGATGATGATGGCATGGTGGGTACTGATGATCTGTTGAGAGTCATTAAGGACTGGGGCCCAGCACCACCCAACGTCGTCCCGCCAAGTGACTGCCCGCTGGCGATGATTAATCCCTGATCAAGACAACGGTCGTGCCAACTTGCTGACAGGGAACGCAGACGGGCGCACGCGTCCTTCTGCAACCTGTTGCCCATGGGCACCCCCCGTCGCCATCGCTAGCGGCCTTTGCACGGACATCGCACCGTCCGCCACTTTTTCGTGTGTGAGCTCCGCCGGCGTGCGTAGCCCCGGTCGTAGCGCAGCGCACGCGAAACGGTGCAAATCAGCGCAAAGCGGCGCAGCGTGAAAGTGTGTCAATCGGCGCTGCTGGTGAATCGCAAACTGCGACGCGGTGCGACTTTGGGGAGTCTCGTGCGGCGACGCGCGAGAAAGCGGGCGAAGGGACTCGAACCCTCAACATTCAGCTTGGAAGGCTGACGCTCTACCATTGAGCTACGCCCGCGTGGAGGGGCATTGTATCGGCTTTGTGCCATCTCGCGAGCAGGCCTTCAAAGAGTGCCTCGCCCAATCTGGCGAGTATCCTTCAGCACATGAGGCCACCTTCAGACTCGACATCTGCCGAGCCAACCCTTCATCTTGATGTCAATGCTGTTCCATCGAGACATCACTCGTGGCGTGGCGTCGTGATCAAAGGTGTGGTCGCCCTCCTCGCGGTGGGCGCGTTCTTTCTGCTCTTTCACTTTGTTCTTGAACCATTCATGCCTGAAGCCGAAGCCTTTGTTGTGAAACTCGGCGGCTGGGGCCCTGTGCTTTTCGTCGCCATCTTTCTGATCGGCACATCCATCTTTGTTCCTGAGTCTGTCTTGGCCATCGCTGCTGGAGCGATCTTTGGACTCTGGATGGGGCTTGTGTGGGTGGTTGTTGCAGGAACCATCTCTGCTGTCTTCATGTTCATCCTTGGCAGGCACTTTCTGCGAAATCGTGTCGAGTCGATTCTCAATGGGCATCCCAAAGTTCGCGCAATCGATGCAGCAGCCTCATCGGCTGGATTTCGACTCATGCTGCTGCTTCGCCTCTCGCCGCTGAGTTACACGCTTCTGAATTACCTGCTTGCAGTAAGCCGAGCACGATTTCGCCCCTACCTGCTGGCCTGCTTAGGAATGTTCCCGGGGAACTTCTCAACGGTGTATATCGGCTTCGCTGCAAAGCATGCTTCGGATCTCGCCACACGGGTCAAGGACGCGGATGGCCATCTGCCCCCTGGAGACAGTTGGGTACATGAGATCACTCTGTTTGTGGGCCTTGCAGCCGCGATTCTCGCAAGTGTGGTGGTCGCCCGCATTGCCATGCGGGAAATACGCAAGGCCGCGGATGCAGCCTCGATATCTGCCCCGGAAACTCCCTCCTGATCAAGATTTGGGTTGTAGCCTCCTCCCCGCTGGGGTACCGTTTGGAATCGGCCCTTGTCAGGGCCGTCTGGATGAGAGATTGAGGAGTTCCTAATGTTGATGCGCGCCACCGTCTCTGTCAGTCTGCTGGCAGGTTTCACACTGACTGCATTCGCGAGCCCGATTGAAATCGTGCCGACGGTTGAACTTCCGCCCATCGACTTCCATGCCGTGGAAATCGAAGATATTGATCGTGAAGCAGCTGGCATGGCGCCACGCTACGCCATTCCTCACCCCATCGCACACACGCCAGGGAGTGACGGTATCTGGGAGCAGCTTCCCGACGGACGTCTGAATTGGCGGCTTCGCATCACCTCCCCGCTGGCAGTCTCTATCAATCTTGGATTCGAACGATGGGAACTTCCCGATTCGGCCGAGATGACCGTGGCGACCGCTGATGGTCGCACCAGCCTTCGTGCCTTTACAAGCATGGACAACAAAATACATGGCGAACTGTGGACGCCGCCAGTGCCAGGCGATGACCTTCTTCTGTCGATCGCCGTCGATCCAAAGGATCGGCATCTTGTCGAGTCGCAGATCGCGCTCACCAGCATCAACGTTGGGTACCGCGGCTTCTACGACATGATCGATATCGCACGATCCGGCTCGTGCAACTACGACGTCACGTGCGCCGAGACGGCTGGCTGGGAAGATGAAATCCCCTGCGTCGCCGCCATCTCTACCGGTGGCTCGCTCTTCTGCACGGGCTTCATGGTCAACAACATTCGCAATGACCGCGATCCGCTCTTCATGACGGCCAACCACTGCGGCATCAACTCGGGCAACGCATCCTCGCTTGTCACCTTCTGGAACTATCAAAATGATCCGGCTGTCAACTGCCCCGGCGCTGGCGGTGAAACCGCTTCGCTCGACCAGTTCCTCACCGGTTCGGATTTCCTCGACTCCGGTTCCGCGAGCGATTACACGATCGTGCGGCTCGACGATTCGCCCCAGGATGAATGGGAAATCTCATACTGCGGCTGGGATTCGGGACCACAGGCTTCGGAGTGGTCGGTCGCGATCCACCACCCCAACGTGGACGCGAAGCGGTGGTCGATCGACTATGACCCTAGTGATGTCTATGGCTATGGCAACCCCGGCGATGACCACATCCGCATCCACGACTGGGACCTCGGAACAACCGAGCCAGGCTCGTCCGGCTCACCGCTCTTCGATCAGAACCATCGCGTCATCGGACAACTGCACGGCGGGTACGCCGCTTGTGGCAATGACTCCGAAGATTGGTATGGCAGACTCTACACATCATGGAATGCCGGCTTGAGCGATGTGCTCGATCCCGACGGCACCGGCCAGACCACCTGCGACACCCTCCCCGGACGGGGCATGAACGTCCAGCCCGGTGGCGATGTCACCCATAACTGTGTTGGAGGGTGCGCCAATCCTGATCCCGCCAGCGTGCTCTACACAATCGCGAACGCTTCGCCCGACACCATCTCGTGGTCGGCATCCGTCAAGGGAAGTCCATTCCTCTCGATTGATGGCCCCTCATCTGGGAACATCGCCCCCGATGGAACGGCCGATCTTCTGGTCGTAGTAAACGCCAACGGCTGGGCAAACGGCGCCTATCAGTCGATCCTTTCAATCTTTGATGAGTCCAATGACGTCGAAGTCAACCGTACGCATACGCTCGAAATCGGACTCACCGGTTTCGACACGACGCCCGAGCACGACTTCGTCGCTGGCGGACCGCTCGGTGGACCGTTTGAAACGACGCAGATCTACTCCGTCGTGAGCAACCGGCCCTCTCCCTTCACGCTCGAAGTCTCGGCTGATATGCCGTGGATTTCGTTCAATGGTGCCCCCGGCCCCGTTCAGTACGATTTCAACGGTGTCGGCGAAACGGCCAACATCGTGGTCGGTTTCTCCGGGGACGCCAATACGCTGCCCCCAGGGCTTGCTTACGCCATCGTGACCTTCGACAACCTCGATCCAATCGGTGAAGGCGACACCACACGTGGCGTCACGCTCGATGTCGGTCGATTCACCTACACGGCCTACGACGTACCGATTCCGATCGTCGACAACACCGAGATCACCAGCACCATTGATGTGGGCGATGCCTACTGCATTGGTGATATCGATGTGGAACTGGACATCACGCACACCTACATCGGCGACCTTATCGTCGATCTCGAGGCGCCCAGCGGCGTCACTGTGCGGCTCCATGATCGTTCGGGCTCAGGCGACGATGATCTACACGTCACCTATGACGATGATGGCGGCACGATGCCCGATGGCCCGGGCGAACTGTCCGACTTCGTCGGCGAGATCGTGACGGGCACCTGGACCCTTCGCGTCAGCGACAATGCCGGCGCCGATCAGGGCTCACTCGATGCATGGACGATCAAGATTGCATCAACTGGAGAAGCCTGCCCACCTTCGGCAGAAGACGTCAATACGGCTACGGAGATTGACTCACCCGTCGATATCCAACTGCATGGCGCCTCCTCGGAAGGCGATCCCCTTTCCTTTGAGATCAGGAGCCTGCCGTCCGACGGCGATCTCACCGATCCAGGCGCCGGACCGATCAACTCGGTTCCATACACACTCGCCTCGTACGGCGATGTGGTGACCTATTCGCCTGACAGCGGCTTCCTCGGCGCTGACATATTCACGTACCGCACATTCGACAGCATCTACTCCGACGAGGCGACCGTAACGATCGAAGTCGGTGCAATCCCGCATCCGGATGATTGCCATAATGCATTCGAATTGCCCAATGGCCAATGGGACTTCAGCACGCTGAACGCCACAACCGACGGTGACCCACACACCGACTGTGATTTCGACGGCCAGACCTACCATGACATCTGGTACAGCTATACCGCATGTGGCGACGGTCCTCTGCTCGTCAGCACCTGTGACGCGGCCGACTATGACACCGATCTGGTGCTCTATGAAGGCTCGTGCCAAGGTGGCATGATCGCCTGCAACGATGACGCCGATGGGTGCAGCGGATACACCTCCGAAGTGAGCGTAGACGTCACCGAGGGCGATGTGGTCATCATCCGCCTCGGCGGCTGGGATGAGGGTGACATGGGTACCGGCACTCTCACGATCGCCGGCCCGGAAGGTGACTGCGGTGGTGAACCGTGCGACGGCGATCTCAATGGAGACGGCGTGGTCAATGTTGACGACATTCTGGAAGCCGTGTCTGGATATGGCACCGACTATGACGTCGATGACATCCTGCTCGTTCTGGAGAATTACGGCAGCAATTGCTGATCGCTTCTTCACCGTCCTTGCTTTGAATCCATCGCCCCCGGCCATGTCTGGCCGGGGGCGATGTTCTTGCTGGCCCCTACAATGCGTGGCTCCATGTCTCGCCCCACCGCCCAACCAACTTCGAGCGGCCTGCTGCTGCAGCCAAACCTGCCGATCTGTCAGCAGGACTTGCCGCTTGATCGGTACGAGGACGCCTTCCGGCCGTACGCCGAGGAGTACCTCGCCCTTCCCGATCGCACGCCCGAAACGATCCTTCCGTGGCTTGATGGGTACATCACGCCTGCGGTGGATCACTTCGGTGACTCACTGCTCCTGCTTGCTCACTACTACATGGGCGGCGAAATCGTAAAGCTCGTCGAGCGATACGGCGGGGCCGTTTCGGACAGCTACATGCTCGCGCTGCAAGCGCTTCGCCAGCCTGAGAAGAAGGTCATCGTCGAGTCGGCCGTGCACTTCATGGCCGAGACGGTGGCGATTCTCGCTGCAGATGACCAGTCGGTCTGGATTACGAACCCCCGAGCAGGCTGCACGATGGAGATGATGGCAAAGGACTGGATGGTCGACCCCGTTGCAGCGCAGTTGCTTGAGCGATACGGCGACGATATCGCCACTGTGGCATACATGAACACATCCGGCCGGCTTAAGGCACTCGCAGGCCGAACCGGCGGCGCTGTCTGCACCAGCAGCAATGCACATCACATCGTTGCAGCGATCCGTGAAGGCGCATCCAAGATCTTCTTCGTCCCCGATGAACACCTCGGACGAAACACGGCGCACCGGCTTGGAATTGAACAAGATCGCGTCATCGTATTGCCGCAGCCCACGCATATGCCGCCCGACTTCCAGATCTCGGACTGCGTGGGTGGCCTTGCGGCGATTGATCAGGCGGAGATGATCGTCTGGGGCGGATACTGCGGCGTCCATACCGTGTTCACGACCTCGCAGGTGTCGTGGTGGCATGAGCAGGGCTGGGAAGTCCACGTGCATCCCGAGTGCCCGCTTGATGTCGTCCTCGCAGCCGACGGCGCGGGGAGCACCAACTATCTCTGGAAGCTCGTAGAGGCGGCGCCCCAAGGGGCCAAACTTGCGATCGGAACCGAGGGGCACTTTGTTCAGAACGCAAAGACACTCGCCGCTTCGCGAGGGGTTGAAGTCCGGCACCTCACGGAAACTCCCGAAACCACCCCTGCTGGCTGCGGATGCGCCACAATGAGCCGAAACGACCCTCCCCATCTCGCAGGCATGCTCGACTTGCTTCGGCGAGGCGAGGCACCCGAGATCAACCGTGTCCTTGCAGGCGATCAGGTCGCTGAAGACACTGGAAGCAGGCAGCGGCTGCCCGATGAGCAGCGGGCAGTGCTCGTCTCTGAGGCGAAGATGGCTCTGGAGCGGATGATCAGCATTACCGAGGCGTCGAACCGATGAACATCCTGCCTATAGGCGTCCCCTCCGACCGCATCGCAACCATGCGTTTTGACATCGTCATCGTTGGCGGCGGCGCTGCGGGCGCCTCATGCGCGCTCTCGGCTGCGGCCCGCGGACTTCGCGTCGCGATGATCGCCAAAGGATGCAGCACCGATACGAACACCAGTTGGGCCCGAGGTGGCGTCGCGGCAGTGCTTTCGCAGGATGACTCTTTCGACCAGCATGTGGCTGACACGCTCGCATGCGGCGGAGAATTGTGCGATGAGCGGGTCGTGCGAACCGTGGTTGAGGGCGGCCCGAAAGCAATCGAACGGCTCATCAATCTTGGCGCAACGTTTGACCGAAGAGACTGCGGCACGCTTTCGCTTGGGCGCGAAGGCGGACACAAACGCCATCGAATCGTGCACGCCTCAGGCGATGCAACGGGCCCGGAAGTGCAGCAGGCCCTGCGAAACGGTGTGCAGCACGCCGACCGAATCACAACGTTTCAGAATGCCTTTGCGCTTGATGTCCTCACCGGGGACGACGGCCAAGTCACCGGGCTGATTGCAACGCTCGACGGCGGGCAGGTCGTCGCCTTCGAGACTTCCGACGTCGTGCTCGCGACAGGCGGTGCAGGTCAGATCTATCGCGAAACAACCAACCCTGTGCTGGCAACCGGAGACGGACTTGCCATGGGTCTTCGAGCTGGGGCCACGGCCCGAGATCTTGAGTTCTATCAGTTTCACCCAACCTGCCTGTATATCGCAGGTGCAGCCCGGGTCCTCATTAGCGAGATTGTCCGCGGCGGTGGCGGCGTGCTACGCGACAAGCATGGCGACCGGTTCATGGTCGAAGCGCACCCAGATGCCGAATTGGCACCTCGGGACATCGTCACCCGTGCCATCAGTATTCGCATGGCCGAACACGGCGATACCAATGTATTCCTCGACCTGAGCGAGATCTCCGGCAATCCGCACGATCTGTATCCCGGGATCAGTCGAACGTGCCGGGCATTCGGCATCGACATCGCCAGCGACCCGGTGCCAGTACGCCCGGGGGCGCACTACATGATCGGTGGACTTCGGACCGACCTTGATGGTCGCACAAGTGTTTCCGGCCTCTGGGCGGTTGGCGAATGCGCCAGCTCCGGATTGCACGGTGCCAATCGGATGGGGTCCAACTCACTGCTCGAAGGCCTGGTGATCGGGGATCGGTGTGGTGGCGCGATCGAGCCACGCGATGCTGGCCCTGCGCGGGTGCGATCATTGGCAGGCGAGCGTTCACCGCAAGTTCGGCTCAACCTCACCGATCTGACGTACTCGATGAAATCGCTGATGTGGCGGCATGTAGGCGTCGAGAGAACAGGCACGCATCTCGGCGAGGCAGCATCGCAACTTGCCTTCTGGGCGACCGTCACGCAGAACCTCGCTCCGCCAGTGCCACAGGCATGGGAACTTCGCAACATGCTTCTGCTCGCGCAGGCGATGACCGACTCTGCTGCCCATCGGAACGAATCGCGCGGCGCCCACTATCGTCTTGACTTCCCGGCGCAGGATGCCCACGCAGTCCACACGGACTGCCACTTGCATGATGGCCAGCTGCAGATCACTTCGCCCTGCAGGGAAGAGGCTTCTGCGTGAATACGCCCGGGAGTTCTTCCCTACAGGAAGCATCGATTCTTCGAACATGGTGGCCGCTTGCTGCAAGCTGGTTGCTCATGGGCGCCGAACTGCCCGCCATCAGTGGCGTGGTTGGCCGCCTGCCAAACGCCGAAATCATGCTCGCTGCGTTTGGCGGCGTCGTCTTTCCAATAGCGCTGCTCATCGAATCGCCCATCATCATGATGCTTGCGGCATCAACGGCATGGAGCCGGGATACCGCGTCATTTCGGCAACTCGAACGGTTTATGTACCGCGCTGCCATCGCGCTCACGATCCTGCATGCGGCCATTGCGTTTACGCCGCTCTATCAGTGGGTCGTGGTGCCGCTGCTTGATGTCCCCAAGCCGGTTCAGCCGCCGGCCCTACTCGGGCTTCGGATCATGGTGCTGTGGAATCTGGCGATTGCCGATCGCCGGTTTCGGCAAGGATCGCTTATTCGATTCGGACATCGCGAAACGATCGCACGGGGAACGGTCGTCCGGCTGGCAGCAACATTTCTGGCCCTGTGGATGTTCTGGCGGAACGGGTTCAGCGGCATCGTGACCGCCACCGCAAGCCTGTCAATCGGAGTTCTGGTCGAGGCATTTTTTGTTCGATGGCGGGCCGCGGTGCTGCTGCCACGTCATCTGGCCGCTGCCGATACCAAAAGTCTCACGCCACCGACCACTTCACTCGTTGCCTTCTATGTGCCGCTGGCCGTCACCCCGATGCTGATCTTGGCGCTGCAACCAATTGCCGCAGCTGGGATCACTCGGATGCCGATGCCACTGGAGTGTCTGGCCGTATGGGGGCCCTTGGGAGGACTGATCTTCCTGCTGCGGTCGGCGGGAATCGCCTTCAACGAGGTGGTCATCGCTCGATGCGATGAACCCGACGGACGGCGGCGGCTGCGAAGATTTGCGTGGAGTTGGGGTGCAGGATTCTCAGGCATTCTGACGATCATGGCTGTCACCCCTCTGGCCGACTTGTGGTTTCGCGGGGTCATCGGCCTGGAGCCCGAACTCGCCCGGTTGGGTACGCAGGCCCTCTGGCTCGCCGCCCCACTTCCGCTGCTGACCTTTCTGGAGTCGTACTGGCAGGGCATGCTGGTGTCCCGACACCGGACGCGAGCCGTGACCGGATCGGTGGCTGCCTTTCTCATAGTGGCTGTGATCGTCATTGCGGCAGGCGTCCTCATTGGTCACTGGAATGGCCTTCTGGTAACGCTCGCGGCCTTTGCGGCCGGAAATATCGCCCAGACACTTTGGCTGCGATGGAAATGGCAGATCGAGGGACCGAGGAGACCCGAACAGCCCGAACAGGGCATCGGTGCGCCAGAACCTCTGTAGAGCATCTTTGAAATAACAGCCACAGACTCCGAAATCGTGGAACCAGTTGACAAAAACAGCCGGAAATTGGCTGTCTGTCATTGGCTTGATTTGTATTAGGCTGTAGGCTCAATAGTTCCGGATTGCCATTGCGTTGACTGTTGCCCCCATTCAGAGACATGAGAGAGGTTAGAAACCATGTTTGACGCCCTAGCTATGCGAAGCACGTTCGGCATTGCACTCACTGCATTCGGCTTGTCCACCATCGCCCAGGCTGGTGTTGACGGCGGCTGCCCCCCAGACACCGACTGCTACGATGTCACCACCGTGTTCGTCGGAGAAAACGGCTATGGAGGCGGTGGCAGCGATATCGAGTACTACGGCACCAACAGCGGACTCTCGGGTTGGGCCGTTGGAACCACGGCCTGCAATTTGGGCACCATTGAAGCGCCTTGGTATGGCGGCACCAAAGCCGCGCCGGTTATTGGGCAGAACGTATACCGATACAAGAATGGCCGATTCGAACAAATCGGCCTGAGCTGGCTGAAGCACAGTTTTTGTGCCGTGAGCGAGCCAGGCTGCGCCGACAGCTACCAGAGCACAGGCTGCGACACCCTTGGTATCGGGTGTGCTGATACCTACTGGGCTGATCTGAACGCAAACATCGACGCTCCTCGGAGCGAAATCAATGCGACCACCGGCGAGTACGATTACCCGTTCACGAATTCGCCGAGCGGGCCGAGCACCATCAGGGCCAGAATCCAACTGCTCCCGGATGACATCGACCCTTCAGAGAACCCAGGTGCCCAATTCTGGATTGAAGGGCAGTATGTGGTGACGCCGAGAGTCGACGGTAGTGGGGAATATGCGGAACCGGGCGAGAGCGTCTGGGGTGTGCACCACAACAACGCTTCGTCCCGGGCTGTGCGATTCACATCTACTTCCAACTGCGTTGGGATCTCAAATAGTCCCGGGGCGACAGACCACACGCTTCCAGCAGTCATGCGATGGGCCGATGTGGACCCCAGTGCAACCGTGGTAGAAGTCCTCACCGACGAGTACGGAGAAGGTGGCGAAGGCACTGCGCAGGGCCTCCTGCACGTTGGCCATTCAGCCACCGACAATGGCAATGGCACCCATCACTACGAGTTCCTCGTACACAATCAGGTTTCGCATCGTTCGGTCGGTTCGTTCAGCGTCCCCGTACCCGATTGCGTCACCCTCACCAATGTCGAAGCCCGGCTGCCGATCTACCATTCTGGCGAGACCATTGACAATGCCCCGTGGCAGTGGGAGCACTCTGGTGGCGTCCTGACGTTCTGGACCGATGCCCACACACCTGAGAACAACATGACTGGCGCAGCCATCCGATGGGGAACCTCGGCGAACTTCCGATTCGATGCGGACGCTGAGCCTACCGCTGACCACCTCACGGTTGGCCTCTGGCGATCTGGTCCTGGAGCCGCCACAATCCTTGTGGAAACTCTGGTCCCCGACTGCGAGCAGGCTGACTGTCCTGAGGACCTCACTGGCGACGGCATCGTGAACGTCGACGACCTTTTGATGGCAATCGCTGGCTTCGGCACTCCTGGCGGAGACGTCAACGGTGATGGAATCGGTGATGTGGACGATCTTCTGGCCCTAATCGCGGCCTTCGGCATCTCCTGCTGATCTTAGGATTACATTTGAATCCCTCTGATGGGCTCGGCAGTATCGCCGAGCCCATCAGTTCTTCACCATAAACAGCCTTTTTACCTCCCAAATGGAACCTGAAACGACAGATCTGCGGACCTCTCCTTGCACCTCCCCCACATTCCCGTATAGTTTGTTGGGGATCGCCTTAGGCTGCCCATGACACCAGAAACGGTGCCTTGGAGATTTGGTAGCGGGCGGGCCCGAGCAATTGCCCTCAGAATTCCACTCTCTCCGTATGAGCGTTGAATCAACAAACGAAAACGGCCTCTGGCCCTTTCAGGATGACATTCAGTATGAACAAGCGACGAGCCTTCACCCTGATCGAACTGCTGGTGGTTATCACCATCATCGCGATCCTCATGGGCATTCTTCTCCCCGCGCTCTCACGGGCCCAAGAGAACGCCCGCATGCAGACAGACAAGAACCTGCTACGCCAGATTCACTCCGGCTGGACTGCTTATGCCGGTAGCAACAAGGGGGCCTATCCGATCCCTGCCTTCATCGACCGCGAGCCGATTGATACAGGCGGAGGCAACTTTATGCAGGTTGCAGGGCAAGGAACTCCCGAATGGGGCTTCAACCACGGTTCAGCCGTCTGCTCCATCAGCGTGATGCAGAATTTGTTTACCCCAAACGAATTGGTGTCGCCGTCTGACCCGTCCCCGAATGTCTTCGTGTACGAGAGCTATCGGTTCGATGACTAC
>JAAERN010000134.1 GCA_024230295.1 Planctomycetota bacterium | reverse complement strand
GCCTGCCGTGGGCTTGCTGAGCAAGCGTATGCGGAGCTCTGTGAAGACGAGATCGGCGAAGACGTCGAAGAGATCGAAGACGAGGACGAGGACGATGCTGAGTGAATTCATTCTTGACATCGCTCAAGTGATGGTGCCGGCTGGACTGTTCTGGCTCGGTGGTGAACTTCGGAGGGTTTCCCGTGCGTTGGATCGTTTGGATTACCGTGTTTCTCTGCTCGAACACCGGCTGTTCGGTGAAGGGATTCCCGCAGCTCGACGGGACGTTTCACACTCCACAACAGCTCAGGAGCGCGGCAGCGATCGCGACAGCACAAGGCAAGGCGCTGACTGAGATCGCAGACCAGCAACAGGGCATGATCACGAGCATGCTCGAGACGGCTCAGGGCGTTGCGGCCGGCGTCGGTGCGCCTGCGATGCTGACGGGCCTGCTCGGTGCGGCCGGCGGGTTCTTGGTCCCGACGCCTGGACAACGCCGGCGGCAGCAACTGGCGAAGCAGGAAGGCGAGATCGAAGCCAAGAAAAACCCATCGGCGTAAAGACGACCCCTGCGAATTGTTCGCAGGGGTCTAGGCCCTTATGGCTGGCCTATCCAGACGATTTGGGAGTGCAGCCGTCCAACCTTTGAAAAGGCTCGCACTGGACTTAGTTAGTGCATGGTAAACGAAAAAAGGCGAGCAGCTCCAGCACGGTTTACGCATGAACTGGTGACTTTGTGAATCCCGGGCACGATCTGCTGTCGGTTTCTGGCGGTCCTGAAAGTTCAGAATATTCCTTCATGGCGAATCGGCTGCTGATCCGATAGGGTTCACATGGACCTAGTGTCCGCCGATAATCGATGTTCTGAGGTGGCGCAATGATCGGACCACAGAACACCAGATCTGACTGACGTTTTCCGCATTGGCGTCAGTTGGCGGACACGCTTCCCCGAAAGGGAACAGCGTGCAGATACAGAAACGATCGAGATACCGAGACAGCAACCGGAACCCGTGGAACAACACGATCCGCATCGAGCACCGGACGGCCGCAAGGCTTTCCGCGATCGCACAGCGCCTCGAGGTAAACAAGTCGGAGATCATCACCCAGATCGTCGAGGCGGCTATTAACGCCGACGCGACCTGGGCCGCGATCGCCG
>JAAERN010000133.1 GCA_024230295.1 Planctomycetota bacterium | reverse complement strand
GGGCTCAAATTCAGATGGTGAGTGAGCCTGAAGTCGGAACCACCTTCTGGTTCGAGCTGCCGTTAGCGGTAGCCGACAAAGATGAGTTGCAACTACAAGCAGAGCGTCGCAGTCGCAACTCCATCGCCGAGGCCGTCGAGCTTTAGATCAATCCTCGCTGGAGACGCCCCGGGCGATGCGCGACAACTCGCTGCGCTCATCCGATGTCACCCGATGAGGCACACCGGAGATGATCCGCTCGAAGTTGGAGAAGGAGTCCTTGATCTGTGGACCATTGCCCGTGATCACGAATTCACGGATGCCCTTGTCGTGCCAGGAACCACGCATCTTGAACACATTCAAGGCACGGGCCATCTCACCGCGGATCTCGACGTACTGCAGCAGCAGGATCGTGTCGGTGATGGTGGAGATGTGGGAATCAGTGATCGAGTGGCTGCCCATGAACTCCTCGGAGGTGTTCGTGAAGAAGCCAGCGATCTCCTCCTGCTTCGCATATCCGGTCACCCCGATCACGAACTGACGGAAGGCGTTATGGCTCACGCCGCGCGCCAGGGCTGAGAGGGAGTCGATCGCCATCCGCGACGGCTTGAACTGACTGATCTCCGTTTTGATGATCTGCAGATGATCTTCCAGACCGGTGGATTCGGGATAGGCGCAGATGATCTTGAGCAGTCCGTCCTGCTCCATCTGTTCAAAATCGATGCCCCAGCTGGTGCCATTGCGCAGCAACTGGGCGCGCGATTCCTCATAGGCGAAGAGGATGGCGCGTTCCTTGTTACGGCAGGCATCTTCAATGAATTTGGAGACGAGCATCGTCTTGCCCGTGCCCGTGGCACCGGTGGCCAAAATGATCGAATCCTTGAAGAAGCCGCCACCGCACATGTCGTCGAGGCGAGGCACACCAGAACTCACCCGAACATTCGACGACCGTTGGGTGAGGCGCATGGCCCCAAGCGGGAAGATGCTGATGCCGTGGGTTCCCATGGTGAAGGGGAACTCACCCTTCATGTGGGTCGTGCCCCGCAGCTTGAGAATTTCAACAGTGCGCCGGCGCCGCTCTCCCTCAAGCACGTTGCGGAGGATCACCACATTGTCGGAAACGAATTCCTCAACGCCGTAGCGGGCGATAGGGCCGTACTCGTCAATGCGCTCGGTGGTCATCACCGTGGTGACGCCGATTTCCTTGAGCCGGGCGATCAAACGGAAAATCTCACGACGCACCACAAAG
>JAAERN010000132.1 GCA_024230295.1 Planctomycetota bacterium | reverse complement strand
CGGTCAAGCGGTTCTTCGCAACTGCCTTCGCCACTCTCCTTGCTGCTGAGTAGGGCTTGCAATTGCCTCTGCACAACGAGATCGCCATAGCGGCGAATGGGGGATGTGGCTTGGGCATAGGAGGCAAGTCCCAAGCTGAAGTGCGCTGCGGGTTGGGTCCCCATGATTCCGCGACTGAGACAGCGCTTGATGGCGGCGAATCGAACGGCCCCATCTGGGAGGGCATCCAATTCGGAGCTGGGGGGGAGGTCAGCAGTCAGTTGGCTGCGGAACGGCAAGGCCAGGTCGTTGATTTCCGCAAATCGGGCCACGACCGCTCCCGCCAAGATCATGGCTTCAGCCACCATCTGCCTTGATCTGCCGGGTTCACTCACCTCGAGAGATGGCTGACCATCTCGACAACGAATGCGGCCCTCTGGAAGATCCATGAGCAAGGCTCCATGGCGTACTCGGCAGTCACGCCTCCGGCTGAGGAGCGCATCCAATTCCGCCAAATCGGTGTCTTCTGGAGGTGCCAATTCGATCAACTCATCGGCATCTTCGTAGCTGAGTCGATAGGT
>JAAERN010000131.1 GCA_024230295.1 Planctomycetota bacterium | reverse complement strand
GTTTACGCCGAACGGCTGGCAACTGGCCTGCACGATCGTCCGCAACCATCGCCTGTGGGAACTGTACCTAACCAATGCCGCCAACATCGCCGCCGACCACGTGCACGACGACGCTGAGCAAATCGAGCACGTGCTCGGGGACGACGTTGTGCGCGAGTTGGAGCGGATGCTCGATGACACGACACGCGATCCGCACGGCCGGGCCATTCCCGGCTTTGTGGACATTCATAAGCCGTTCGCGCCGACTGTCCCGGGGCCAAGCGGGTATGGGAGGAGCTCGTGACCGATTTCATTCCAGCCTTCGAGTGGCAGCGGGTCTTGGTCGAACCTTGGACGGAGAATCTGTCGACGACCTTTTGGATCGTTCTGATGGGATTTTTGATCACCGCCGCCTGCGGGCTGATCGGCAATTACCTCATCCTGCGTCGCATGGCGCTGGTGGGTGACGCAATCAGTCACAGCGTGCTGCCAGGGATGGCGATCGCCTTTCTGCTGGCGGACAGTCTCAGTACGTTACCAATGTTTCTTGGGGCTCTCGGGGCCGGCATCGTGACAACGGTGTTGATCGAGTTGATCCACAAAAAAACCCGCGTAAAACAGGACTCAGCGATCGGGATCACCTTCTCGACCCTGTTCGCCATCGGTGTGATCATCATCAGCGTCGGTCTGTCGGATTCGGTGCATTTGGATACGGAGTGTGTGCTTTACGGCGAAATTGCGTTCGTGCCGCTGGACCTTGTTCAGACTAAGTTGGGGTCAGACGCATTATCGGTGGTGGAGAAAATTCCCGGGCTCAATTCGGAGATGTTTCTCGATGGCGATCTGTTGACTCTTGCACCGCCGTCGGTCATTCGCATGGCGGTGGTTGCCGGTATCACGTTGCTGCTGATCGTGTTGTTTTACAAGGAACTGCTGGTGACAAGTTTCGATTCCGGCTTGTCGTCGTCACTGGGTATCAACTCCAACGTGGTGCATTACGTGCTGATGGGGATGCTTTCGGTGATCATTGTCAGCGCGTTCGAGGCGGTCGGTGCAATTCTCGTTATTGCGATGTTGATCCTGCCTGGGGCGACCGCCTCGCTGCTGGCGCATCGGTTGCCGCCGATGTTTGGCATCACGGTCGTCCACGCCCTGCTGAGTGCTGTGGGGGGCATCCACCTGGCCACTTGGTTGGACTGCTCCCCCGCCGGGGCAATGGTGGTGGCCGGCTCGGCGGT
>JAAERN010000130.1 GCA_024230295.1 Planctomycetota bacterium | reverse complement strand
GCATGGAGGCCCCGACGCATCTCCATCTCGATCGCCGAAAAGGTCTGACCGTCACATGGTCCGACGGCTCGGTTTCCGCGTACCCGGTCGCGCATCTCCGCCGATGGTCGCCATCGGCGGAAGCCGTCCAAATGCGACGCGAGTTGGCGTCCAATCCTTTAGCCGTACTGCCCAGTGGAGAAACAACACCAACTCATCTCGAGGCCACCGACATCGAACGAGTTGGCCACTATGCGATCCGAATCATGTTTAGCGATGGACATCGTACCGGCCTGTACTCTTGGCAATGGCTTCGGTCCATCGCACCGCCTGGCGCAGACTCCGAAGAGGAGGCACAGTGACTTCAACTCATATCGATAGGCTGCCACAGCAGCCTGCGTGCCTGCCCAAGATTCCAATTCCCTTTAATGCATCACCATGGTTCGGACGCATTGTTCCGGGAGATGACACTGCAAGTCGTCTGGTATCGCATATCTCGAACATTGAGTATGTCAGATGGCTTGATCAAATCGGGCAACGCCACCTCGAAGACTTGGGGTGGTCGGCGGAAACACTTGTGAATGCGGGTGCAATGTGGTTTGTCGCGCGGCATGAAATCGATTACAGGCGGGAAGCCTATGCTGGAGAAACTTTGTTTGTCGCCACTTGGGTTCGATCAATTCGGCGGGTCAAATCCTGGAGAGACACAGTGATCTGGCGTCCAGAACCGCCTGGCGAGATCGTCTGCACAGCATCGACGTTGTGGGTCCATGTCGATCTGGGCACGCGCCGCCCCACCCACCCTCCGGAGGACATGGCCAAGGCACTCTCACCGATTGACGTTTCCGGCGAATCACCATGGCGGCAACGAACATGATGCACCTCCTCATGGTGATCGATGGACCACGCTTGGACGATGATCGCCGCCCGCTGCAACATATTGCACGCGGTCTCCGCGATGCCTCTGTCGAGCAGACGCACATCCTCGCCGCGCCAGAAGATCAGCAGGCGATTGAGCCGCTGCTTGAAGATGTGGTTCCGATAGAGACGGAGATGCCCGTCCGATGGTGGCGCCGCGGTGCTCAAGCAGCAACGCTTGCACGACAACTCGAACCTCAATCAATCGACGCGATTTTCTGGAGCGGTGATGCGGCCACCGTGCTGGCCCACGATCTGGCTGCTCACCTCGAAGTTCCACTCATCGGCGACGTGTGGCGGCTTGATCAGGTCGAGAGAGCCCGCCGGAACCCATGGGTCGATACGTGGATTGCACGATCCGAGCGAGTTGGATCATTGCTCCGTGATGCAGTCAGTCATGGAACCCTCGTCACGGCAAGGCCGCCGGTCGATACGACTGCAATGGCGAGACTCCCCGATACCAGACCTACGCTGGTCGTCCTCGACCCGGGCTCTCGAACACGCGACGCCGAGTACCTCGTCGAGGCGATCGCCCAATTGCTTCTTGAGCGACCTGATCTGGAAACATTCTTCGAACTTCAAGGAGGATCCTCCCAGCGATTGTGGCGAATGCTGCAACAAGCGGACCTTCTTGAGCGAGTCACCGTGCTTGATCAAATGGGATCACTCACGCCGCTTGTGGCTGAGTCCTCAATTCTTGTGGCCCCCGATCCCAGTGGCCCAGCCCGAAGTCTCATCCCACTCTCGATGTGCGGCGGAACCGCCGTCGTTGCCGCCTCGTCGGCATGCGAAGACTTGTTGGTTCACAACGAGACCGCGCTGATTCTGAATCCAGGAGACTCCGCCGCCTGGGCTGCGGCCTTAGGCTCGCTCCTTTCCGATCCCCCGCTTCGGCAGCGGCTCGCCCAAACAGGGCGAACGCACGCACTCAAGGCATGCCGGGCTGAAACAGCTATCGCAGCCTGGATTACGGCGATTACGTCGTCTGCCGAGCCGGCGCCCTATCCCATTGTCAATACACAGACAACGCGTTAATAGGGCTGTCGCGGCAATTTCGGCCGCACCGGAAAGTTCATCGCAAACCGCACAATCGGCCGAACAACCATGACGGTGTGGGGTGTACATGCCTCCATTGAATTGAACTCCACGGATCTTTCTCCCCTCCCCCCCGTCTCGGCCTTGTGTCGGGACGGGGGTCTTTGATGTGGCTTGGGAACAACATCCCCGATGCGATTTCTGAGCAGTGAGTCGGAAGAGTTTCTGACTCGAACTACGACCCCAATGTGGGTTCACGAGCAGGCAGCATCATGTCTGCGAGAATTTCAAGCCCGACCTTCAACTTCTCATCGGGGCACGCAAAGCTGATGCGAATATGCGTGTCACGATCGCTGAACACATCGCCGGGGATTACGACGACGTTGTGCTTGATGGCGTGTTCGCAGAACTCAGTCCCGGTGATACCAAGGTGCTCGGGTACTTCGACGAACCCATAGAAAGCTCCGGCGCAATCCGACACATTGGCGATGCCTGCGAAGGTCTCTTTCACCAAGTCTCGCCGCCGTTCAAAGGCATTTACGACGTCCGACATGTCAATGTCAAAGGCACCGACAAGGCCAGCCTGCGCCATCGACGGTGCGCAGACGAATGAATACTGTTGGAACTTCGCCATCTCCGAAATGAGCCACGATGGACCAGCCGCGTAACCCATGCGCCACCCGGTGCAACCGTACGTCTTACCGAAGCCACGGAGCAGCAGCATGTTCTCCGTCCACCTCGCAGGGCTTGGACATGTCCCCGCATCACCGAGGCCATTGCTGTAGGTGAACAGGTCATAGATCTCGTCCGAGATCAACATGATGCCACGAGATTGGCACAATTCCGCAAGATCCCGAAGCTCGTCATCTCGAAGCACGACGCCCGTTGGATTTGCGGGAGAGTTGACCAGAACCACTCGCGTTCGTTCGGTGATCAGTGGTTCTACACGCTCGGCCGTCATCCGAAAGTCGGGATACGTATCGCATGTCACAATTGTCGCGCCTGTCATCGGACCAAGCGCCGGGTAAATCACAAAATAGGGGTCTGGGACGATTGCCTCGCACCCCGGTTCGCACAGCACGAGAAAGGCTAGAAACAGCCCGCCGCTTGTGCCACTGGTGATGAGTAGTTCAAGATCGCCCTCGCCGATCCGCCACCCCGGATCCTTACGGAGATGCGCCGACACAGCAGCTCTCAAGTCATCGGCCCCACCGGTCAGCGTGTATCCATTCCGGCCCTGCTCAATCGCCTCGATCGCAGCACGACGGATTGGTTCGGGAACTTCGAAGTCCGGCTGACCGATGGACAAGTTGATGGGATCATCAAGTGTTGCACCAAGTTGAAATGCCCGGCGAACACCCGAACAATCAACACACTTGGCGCGATCGGTCAAGAGATGTTCTGGAGTCGTCACGATGCAACCTTACACCAGACATGTATCCATGCGCGGATATTGTCAGAAAGCCGCGATTGCCAATTCAGATCACTCGGTCGCTTCTGTGGCGGCTTCGTCGCCACCAGCGTCCTCGGATTCGGCCTTCTTCGGCTTTTTGGCAATAACCGCGCGATTACCCACTTTGACGATGCCGATTGGCGAATCGTTCTCTAGGTCAAACTCACCCTTTTCGATGAGTCGCGCGACTCGCTCGTCCCTCTTCAGGACGTTGCGATGCTGGTTGAGCCCACTGGGCTTGGTCTTCAGGCTGCGATGGAGACTCATGGGGTATCGCCCTTCAATTGCAAGTACCTATCTGCGAAGCTCGTACGCCGTCCCGACTCCCTCCATCGGCGGCCGACTGCTTCGATCCGGGCATCCAAATCCTGAAATGCCGAACTCGTCGCTCGAGCCGATGAGAGCCCGGGAAGGGCAATCACTTTCGCGAGCCGTGCATTGTGACTCGAAACGACCGCGACATCAAGTCCCTGCTGTCTGCAGAATGCTGCAATCTCTTCGGCACCGCCCCACCTAGTCTCCGCAAGCACAAAGTACCACTGCCCCAAAAGTCTGGGATCACCGTTTTTGCCCTCTGAAGCACCGGTATCGACGCTTGCCGGAGCCTCCGGCATGGGCAAAACAACCGGCTGAGAAATCGTGTCTGGCACTTCTCCATCGATCTCTGCCACATCGGGTGCGACCCGGCCTGCCAGAGGATCGACTTCAACCCTCCCTTGTCCCGAGGCCCTGATATCGCGTTGGACCTCCTCGACACCGGCTCCCCGACCAATCCACCATGCCCCAATGACGGTCGCGACGACAACCACCGCCCCGACGAAAATGAAACCAAGCGGAAGTCGCACGCTGCTCCCAGGAACGAGCCGTTGCTGAGACGACCCTTCGGCTTCCACGCCGTCCGGCTCATCGACCCGCTGGCCAGTCTTATCGAGCCGTTGCCTGCCAACTTCGTACAGCGATGGTCTGGAATTCCTGCGTGCCATAATTCAGTTCTCACTTCCAGATCCCACACCGATGACACTTGCCATCGCAAGTCCTCGAGTATGGGAAAGACTCACGATCCATGTCGAAATTCCCTGCTCCTTGGCAATCACTGCAGTCCGTCCGCCAAGCGAAATGCATGGTGCCCCACCCGGTTCATGCGTTACACCGATATCCGTCCACGCCGTACCGCCAGCCCATCCACACTTGAGTGCCTTGAATACTGCTTCCTTGGCCGCGAACCTTGCCGCATACCGCTCTCCACGGAGGTTCCGTGAAGTTTCGGCATACCGCTGCTCATCCTCGGTAAAAACGCGCTCAAGAAACTGGCTTCCGTGTGAGGTAAGCAACGATTCAATGCGTTCAATTTCCACAAGATCGACGCCGTGAACAAGTTCCGCCATTCGGAAAGTGTATCGGTTTCAGTGGGCCTCCTCGGTGCCTCATCGCCTCGGCTCCTCGGTCAACTGCCAAGCCCGCTCCATCGCCGCCAAGGCAGCGGCTGGCTCGCTCAGCCCCCGAAGGTCAGCAACGACAGGTCTCGCGGGATTCCCCACTTCACAAGCCACCCGGTACGCCATGACATCCAAGCCGCCACCACCCCTTGGAGCTGATCGCACGCCGCCGACCAGATCACAGAGCCTCGGAACCGAACGCGGATCTGCAACCGATATCGCAGGGTCCTGCCCCGCAAGAAGCCATCGGGGTGGATCCACACACAGCACCGCCCCCTTGGGAAGCTCGGCCGGAGGTGCCACGGACACCGCCAAGCAAACACCCGAGGCAGTGGCCGCCTGCACAAGCGTCTGCGCGGTGTCACTGAGGGCAGGATCACGCTCCAAGTCGAGTTCGATGCATACGGCTGGTGCACCCAGATCAGCGGCGAGCTCACACGCATCCCCGACCGCCGATACAGCCCGGTCCACGGTTGCCTGATCCGTGAAGTGGGCTGGCGGAATCCAAAGGTCCACACCAGAACACACCAGTTCATGACGCCGCAGCGTCACGACCAAGTCACGACGAGCCGAAGCATTGAGCAATCGCGGGCGAAGGCCTGTCGGCCCGGATGCCGCAAGCTGCACCGCGGCGTAGGCACGTCGTCCCAATGCAGCCAGCACAGACCGCAAGTCGCTTCCGAGTTCGGCGGCAGTCGGCGCCAAGGGTGTTGTTGGACGGTCCATTGCCGCCCACTGTACCGACGCGGTACCGTGGTGCCATGACCACCCCCCCCCTGATAGAGACTTGCCTTCATGACGGCCCGGTACAGAGCCGCGGCTTCGACACCAACTCGGAGGGAGGTGCCGATCTCTGCTTCCTCGGCCGTACACGTGCGGAAACACATCCCGAGCATGGCGCTCTGGTCTGCCTGGACTATGAAGTTCACGCTGACATGGCCACACGCCTCCTGAGGGAGCTCGCCGATGAAGCCGCGTCGCGATGGGGACTGCTCGCGGTACGTATCCAACATGCATACGGTCGCGTTGCACCGGGTGAGGCCAGCGTTGCGATCGAAGTGTTGTCCGGGCACCGCGGAGAAAGCTTCGAGGCCTGCCGATGGCTCATCGATACGCTGAAGATTCGGATTCCCATTTGGAAGCAAGAAGTCTGGCAGGACGGCACGACGTGGGTAGACGGCGCAGCGGTGGACGTGAGACCGTGAGCGCCATGAAGCCAGCAAAAGCAACATCGGCGCAGAAGAGCCGCGCTATGCGCCTCTACCGGGCACTTGAAGAGGCCTGGCCTCAAGCGACCTGCGAATTGACGTGGAACAGCCCCCACGAACTTCTAATCGCCACGATCCTCTCAGCGCAGAGCACCGATGTCGCAGTCAACGCTGCCACACCAGCGCTCTTCAAGGCGTTTCCTACGCCCGAAGCCTTCGCAGCAGCTGAGCCCACCGATGTTGAGCCGCTCATCGCCACCATTGGCTTGTTTCGAAACAAAGCACGCAGTGTCGTCGAGTCCATGAGGCGGGTCGTCGATGTCTACGGAGGAAAAGTCCCTGACTCCATGGAAGAGCTCGTGACCCTCCGAGGTGTCGCTCGCAAGACGGCAAATGTCGTGCTCGGCAATGCATTCGGTGTTCAAGAAGGCGTCGTCGTGGATACCCACGTCATGCGGCTCTCGTGGCGATTTGGCTTGACGGAGCACGAGGGCAAGTCAGATCGAATTGAACGAGATCTCATGGCCCGGTTTCCGAGAGACCGGTGGACCATGCTCAGCCATCTTCTCGTCTTTCACGGTCGCTACGCATGCAAGGCCCGGAACTGCACATGTGGCGAGCACTCGGTATGCCGGCGCTACCGTGTATCAGGCCGCTGTACCTGCGCCGAAGCGCCGTAGACCTCTCGGACCACTCCGAATCCCCCGTGCTCGGCCGCGTAGGCGACACCGCCCCCAAGCATCAGTGGTTCAATACAGATCACTGGCCCGTCGATGAGCACACCGAGACGCTTCGCAGGTGAAGTCGCACGCTCTTCTCCGCCCGGTCCGAACATGACAACCAAGATTCCATGATCGTGGCCAAGCCAAAAGGCGTCTTCGGTTGCCGTGACGCAGTAGAAGCGGCCATCCCGTGGGGCGCGGAGCGTCTGCGGTCCCGATGGGGCCGACAGTTGCGCGATCCCATCGTCTCCGATCTCGACGGACCATCCCAGCACAGCTGCGGACTTTCGTGGCGGCGTCATCGCCGTGTCGGGTTGTGGAATTCGCTCTGGATCCTGGCCTACCCGATAGGACCAATAGCCATCGGTCGACTCCGCGATAATCGTATCGCCATCGGACATGGCACTTCGCAAACCGGCGGGAACGGAAACCCAACCGACTGCGGAAGACACCGGATCGGTCGCCCCGACCTGAACAACTCCCCGGCCAAACGAACCCGCCACGGCCAAATGGCTTTCATCAATCCAAGCCGCGCTCTTCACGCCCTGCCGCGGCCACGACCACACTTGAGCAAGTCCGCTTGGAGTCAGGCCGAGTACAAACACACCTTCATCTGACACAGCCAGAACTTGGCCACCCTGCTGGTCGAGCGTATGCACAGTTCCAGGCAATCCTGTGGTCCACAAGTTGGACTCGACTTCACGACAATCTGAACCGAGGAACCCCACAAGGGATCCCGACCTTTCGTGTCGAGCGAACAGCAACGCCCCGGTCGGCAGGTATCGATGTGGGGCGGCTGGCTTCAGTAGAGAAGCAGTTCCGAGATACACATCCCCCGCTCGCCGGTGGATCCTGCGATCAGCGACGTACAAGAGACGTCCCTCATGATTCACAATCGACATGATCTCGCCACCATCCGAACGAACGACAATGCTGCCATCAAGGGTCCGGGCAATCTCTTGCCCCATCATGATGAACGAGCCATCTAATATGCCCAACGAGGTTGGCCACAGCCCTAGCGTCCGGGCGTCGATCCGCTCTGTAACGACTGGACGCCAAGGATCCTCGATATCAAGGACGACCACTTCGCTGTCCCCGAGCAGGACCGCCAATCGATCTCCTGCAACCTCGATATCGCGCCCCGCCAAAGATGTCCCCACTGGCGCCAAGGTATGTCGAGAGATCTGCCGTCCTTGATCATCCAGCACGATGAGGTCGGACCCCATCAACTGGTACCACACCCCGTTCGAAACTGCAGACGACCTGTGAGTCCCCCCGGACTGGTGCTCCACACTGATTCCCTCGGTGACTGGCCGATTAGAAACCGGAGGCTTCCATGACCGATTGCAGCCAGTGAGCACGATCACGCAGCCCAAGAGTAGGATGATTCGGTATTCAGACATTCCCGCAGCATACTTCGGACGAAGGACGAACAGAACCAGATGACCAACGATCGGCTTGAACAACTACGGCAAATGCTGGAGGGTGACCCCACGGATGCCTTCTGCCTGTATGCCCTCGGCATGGAGTATGCCAGCCGGAGCGAGCACGAGGCGGCAGCAGCGCACTTGGAGCAGTCACTCGCCACCGATCCCGACCAGCCCTACGCACACTTTCATCGAGCTCGAAGTCTCATGGCGATGGGTCTCATCAATGAAGCTGCGGTCGCCATCGAGACTGGCATTGATGCCGCCACAACACTAGGAGATCACAAGGCGGCAGACGAGCTCGCGGACTTGCAGGGACTGCTCAATCGCCATGACTGATCTCGGAACCATCACTGCAATCAAAGCCGATGCCGCTGAGCCAGACCTACGCACGGTATGGGTCGGCAGGAAGTGCATCGCGCATGTTCGTCGCCATGTCATCGACGATCTTTCGCTGAAGGTTGGCGCCGCCGTTGATGACGCAACCCATTTCACACTGGCCGAGGCGCATCGCCGTACCACGCTCAGGATCAAGGCGATTCGCTCACTCTCACGCGCGACGGCAAGCTCTGGCCGTCTCACTTCGCGGCTTCTCAAAAGTGGCGGTGAAATGAACGACATCGAACAAGTGCTCGCCGAGCTGACGCAAGAAGGCTTACTCGACGATCATGACACAGCCCGCCGTATCGCGGTTGACACGCTTCGCAAGACACCGGTCGGTCGCGAGCGGCTGCGGGTGCTCCTTCTCAATCGCCAGTTCGCTGACGAAGTCATCGAGCGTGTCGTCGACGAGGTCCTTGCAACGCATAATGAGCGGCAGGACGTGCTGCAGGCCGCCAAACAGTGCATGGGAACGCTCCAATCACTTCCACGCGAAACGGCGGCGAGGCGACTGGCGAGTCGATTGTCGCGGCGGGGATTCTCCGAGGAGTCTGTCACCGATGCGATCACGACGTGCTTGGGTGACGAGGATACAAGCCTCTCTTGACGGTACTATCTCGCCCCATGGCCGCCTCTCCTCCAGCCCAAACTGACCAACACGACACATGGGAAGTTTTGCCAGAAGATGTTTCGGGCTTGCGCATCCAGTTTGATGACTTGCTCATCCTTGATTGCCGGACCGAACATGAATACCGAACCCTGCATGTGCGCGGAGCAAAACTTCTTCCACTCCAGGAAATGAGCATTCGGGTACCGGAGCTTGAAAACTGGCGGCATCGAGTCGTTCTCATTTATTGCCGCTCAGGGAGACGATCACGCATTGTCGCAAGGTATCTCTCCGAACGAGGATTCAGGTGCGTTCGATCCGTTGCCGGAGGCATTGAGTCATGGGAACAGCGTGATCCGGGAGCATGCGAATGTTGAAGGCTCGATTGATTACTGGTCCCTGTCTGATCGCAGCACTGGCGCTGGTTCTATGGATCGATCAATCACTCGAACCGGGCACAGACACGACCAATCCCTGGCCGCCCGGCATTGGCCTTCTCGCCTTGTGCATGTTCATCGTTGGATTCGCCGGCGCAGAACTCGCAGTGATTGCAAGAACAGCAGGTCGCCAAACAAACCCGGTGCTCGTCATTCTCGGCTCGCAAGCACTCCTTCTTGCTACGTGGCTCGGTGGCACAACGTGGACACTCTTTGCCCTAGCGGCGACGTGGTTTGTAGCCCTCTGCGTCCACACCCGAGGGAACAAGACGAGCGGCGTTCCAGCCGAAGCCGCCGCAACAGTGACTATGACGCTTTACCTCGGGGGGTTGCTTTCGTTCTATCTCTTACTCCGGCAGGACGTATCTGCATGGTGGATCGTGGCGATTGTGCTTATCACCAAGTCCTGTGACATCGGCGCCTATTTCACGGGCTCGCTCATTGGCAGGCACAAACTCATCCCCTGGCTGAGTCCGGCCAAGACTGTTGAAGGACTGATAGGCGGAGTAGTGCTGGCAATTGGCGTTGCAGTGATCGCAGCATGGCTGTTGGCGGAGTCGGGATATTTCGCCCTTTCCATGCCATGGGCGGTTGTTCTCGGGATCGTGCTGGCACTCGGTGGTCAGGCAGGCGACTTGTGCATGAGCCTTGTCAAACGGGACGCCGGCGTCAAAGACAGCGCCGCAACACTTCCCGGAATGGGCGGCATCATGGACGTGCTGGATTCCCCACTGCTCGCCGCGCCGCTGGCGTGGCTGATCTTCACATTCGCCATGTGATTGTTCGAGACAACCTGTTACACTTCGTGACTGTCACATTGCCTGGCCGGAGTGCCCCATGACGCTCATCGAAGATCTTCTCGAACTCTTTCACGTTGAACGAAGGCTCCGTAGTCTGCGAAGCCGCGTCGACTCCGCCGAGACCTATCTCGCAGTTCAGACTCGCCAAATGCACTCGCTTCAGGAGCGACATGACGAACTGGATCTTCGAAAACGCCAGCGGCAAGCGCACGCTGCAAATCTCGAAACCGAAGCTACGGGCATCGACGAGCGGACCGAGAAACTCCGCGATGAACTCAACGCCGCCTCCAATACTCGGCAGTACCACGCTGTCCTGAATGAGGTCAACAACCTCAAGGACAAGCGAGCTGAAGTCGACGAACAGACGCTCGTGGAACTCTCCGGAGTTGAGCAAATCGATACCGAACTTGGTGAGTTGGACGAGAAGATCGCCGAACGCCGCACCGTACTTGATGCCGCCACCACAGAACTGGCGACGAGACGTGAAGAAATCAAGGGGTCGCTCAAAGAACTTGATACTGAGAGAATCGCCAAGGCCGCCAATATCCCGAGTGATACGCAGCGGCTCTTTGATGAACTCTCTGATGACTTCGATGGCGAAGTCATGGCCGGCATCGAACTCATCGACAAGCGTCGACGTGAGTACGCCTGCGATACATGCAACGTCCACCTTCCCTTTGACATCGTCAGCCGGGTCACCGGCCGTCCGGACGAGATTGTCCAGTGTCAGGGATGCCTGCGGATTCTCTACGCAAGCGAGAATGCCCGCGAGGCCTTGGTCGGATAATCCCCTGCCCCCTCAAGGCTGTCGCTCAAATCCACGAATCCGCATCGGCTGGTCTGATTAGGGGAATCCTTTTCAAGCCCCGAACGCCTATTCCAATGGAACCACGTTGCCGGTGTGGGCCAACGACGGCGTCCACGCGGGTACCATGCCGCCCTCAACGATGATCTGCCCACGCTGCAATCAGGATGATGACAAAGTCATCGACAGCCGAGGATCCGACGGCGGCCATGTCGTTCGGCGACGCCGCGAGTGCCAGAGCTGCAGTTGGCGATTCACCACCTATGAGCGTTGCGAATTATCCGGCAGGCTGGTCGTCGTCAAGAAGGACGGCTCGCGGGTCCCCTTCGATCGAGACAATATTCTTCGAGGCATTCTCGCGGCGTGTGGAAAACGGCCGGTGTCTGAGGCCGACAAGGAAAGTGTGGTTGAGCATGTCGAACGGCTCGTCCGCAGAGACTTCGACTTGGAAGTGCCGAGTCAGGAGATCGGCCTGCGAGTCGCACAATTCCTCAAGGACCTCGATGACATCTCATACATCCGGTATGCCAGCGAATACCGAGGCTTCGAAGACCTGACTGAACTGGCCACGGAAGTATCCAGCCTGCAATCACAACCGAAGGACGACCCTGGTCAACAGGATCTCTTCAAGGACTAAGCCTCCCATGCCCACGCTCACGCTTCCCGATGGATCGACCCGGACCTTCGACGGGCCAACGACACCTGCCGCTGTCGCTGCCGATATCGGGCCGGGGTTGGCGAAAGCTGCGCTCGGTGCTCGAGTCGACGGCGAACTCGTTGGGCTGGACCATGCAATAGCCAAAGACGCCGAGATCGCATTGATCACCGGGCCGCGTGGAAAGAACCCATGCGATGCCGATGCCCTCTGGCTAATCCGACACAGCGGTGCCCACATCATGGCCGAAGCTGTTCAGAAGGTTTTCCCAGATGCCATGCTGGTGTACGGACCGCCCGTTGAGGAGGGGTTCTACTACGACATTGCGATGCCAGAGGGCCAGACGATCAGCTCCGATGACTTCGAGAAAATTGAAGCGGAGATGGAGGCCATCGTCGCAGCCGACCGGCCGTTTACAAGATGCGACATGTCAGCAGACGATGGGGTGTCGCGTCTGGAACAGGAAGGAAGCAAATACAAGATTGATAATGCCCGCCGGGCCATCGAAGCAGGAGCAGATTCGCTCTCGTGGTATACCACCGGAACTCCGGGAGAGCACTGGGACGATCTTTGCCGCGGACCTCATGTTCCATCAACCGGCCGCGTTGGAGGTTTCAAGGTCATGTCAGTCGCGGCGAGCCATTGGCACGGCGATGCCGACTCCGATCGCCTCACCCGTCTGTACGGAACCGCTTTCCCCGATCGCAAACGGCTCGCAGCCCACCTCGAACAATTGGAGGAGGCAAAGAAGCGTGATCACCGTGTCATCGGCCGAAAGCTGGGCCTCTTCCGAATCGACGACATGGTCGGACAAGGCCTCATTCTCTGGACTCCAAAGGGTGCCATCATCCGCCAAGAGTTGCAGGACTTCATTGGCACTGAGCTCAAACGCCAGAACTATGATCCCGTCTTCACCCCCCACATTGGCAAGCTCGACCTGTTTCGTACATCCGGACACTTCCCGTACTACCAGGACAGCCAATATCCCCCACTCGTGGACCCCGACGCGATGAGTCGGCTGGTCGACGAGGAGTGCTCATGCGCAGATCTGTCAAATCGTCTCCGAGAAGGTGACATCGATGGCTATCTGCTCAAGCCGATGAACTGCCCGATGCACATTCGCATCTTCGATGGCGAGCCCCGAAGTTACCGCGACCTTCCGGTCCGTCTGGCCGAGTTCGGCACGGTCTACCGGTATGAACAGTCCGGTGAGCTCGGCGGAATGCTTCGCGTCCGTGGATTCACACAGGATGACGCGCACATCTTCTGCACCGAAGAACAGGTACAGGATGAAATTGCCGGTTGCCTCGAGTTGGTTCAGATCATCTTCAAGACGCTTGGAATCGACTCATTCGATGTACGCGTCGGGCTACGCGACCCCAACGCGACGAAGTACGTTGGCAATCCAGAAGTCTGGGATCGAGCGGAAGATGCTTGCCGCGCCGCCGCCGAGACGCTCGGCGACGCATGGCATGCCGAAGAAGGTGAAGCAGCCTTCTACGGACCGAAGATTGACTTCATCGTTCGAGACGCCATCGGGCGTTCTTGGCAGCTCGGAACTGTCCAGGTTGACTACAACCTTCCGGAACGGTTCGATCTCTCCTATATCGGCGCGGACAACGCCCCCCACCGCCCGGTGATGATTCACCGAGCCCCGTTCGGCTCGATGGAGCGATTCGTGGGCTTCCTCATCGAGCACTTCGCCGGTGCTTTCCCCGCATGGCTCGCGCCTGAGCAAGTCCGAGTGCTTCCGGTCAGCGAGAAGTCAAGCGACTACGCCTCGAATGTGTACCGCACGCTTCGCGCCGCCGGCCAGCGAGTCACGCTCGACGAGGGGAACGAAAGATTGCAGGCCAGGATCCGTGTCGCAGCCGAAGAGAAGATCCCCTACCTGCTGATCGTTGGTCCTCGGGACGCCGAGGCAGGCACTGTTAGCGTTCGCGCCCGGGGAACCGAGCGAGACCTCGGTGCCGTGCCACTTCAGGCATTTGTCGATGCCATCAGTACTGAAACGGAAGACCGCTGTGACGGAGTCGTCCGGGGGCTCTTTGGTGACTCAGACCCGGCCTGACCCACAGCCCTCTATTCGCTCAGCATGGACAATTCGGCGGGATACCTGAAGATCTCAGGGGGGTTGCTCCCGCTTGGTTCTTGCTCCTTGGCCCCGCTCCGGCTAGCCTGCGCATTCGCGGTGGACGTTTCATCGCATGTTCACACGACCCATGCCGAGTCTCACTATGCCGAGCCCTTCGAGCCGATCCGACGACCATCGCGCATGAGTCGCTGCTGCGCCCCCTTTTCCATCCACCCCCCTCTGACCCCATCCCGCCGGGACAGGGTCGCGATCGCATACTGACTCAGGAGAACGAATCATCGCCCGCAGACGCCGCTACTTTGGACAACAGGAGAACATTCGCAAACTCCCCCGGGTCAATGACCAGATTCGCAAGTCCCCCATTCGACTGATCGATCAAGATGAAAACATGATCGGAGTCGTTGACGTCCGGGATGCCATCCAGATGGCGACCGAGGCCGGCCTCGACCTTGTCGAAGTCTCTCCGGAAGCAGACCCCCCGGTCTGCCGCATTCTCGACTTCGGAAAGTACCGCTACGAGCAGTCGAAGAAAGAGAAGTCCAACCGGGCCAAGTCCAAATCGGCCGAGATGAAAGAAGTGCGGCTCGGTCGATCAATGAAGATCGACCCACATGACATCGGCATCCGCATGGACCAGGCCAGAAAGTTTCTGATGGACGGTCACAAGGTGCAGATTGTCCAGAACTTCCGCGGCCGAGAAATGCTCCATAAGGAGCGCGGCAACAAACGCATGGCCGACGTCATCGAACAACTGGCCGACATCTCTCGAGTCGAGATGACGCCCCGGATGGCCGGACGCCGCATGAGTCTCATTCTGGCACCGGACAAGGGCAAGATCGATCGAATCAAGTCTGCCGAGCAACGGAAGACTCAGCAATCCAAGGCTCCTACTCCAGAAGCCGAAGATGCGCCCGCCGTGATTGAGAACGAGGCGTCGCCCCAAGCGGATTCCAACGAGACCGCCGCTTCTACCGACTGATTACCGCGTCGTCAAAGTCGCCACGTCGAGGAACTCGACGCTGCTGTCGCAATACCCCAGGGCACCTGCTACACCTTCCGGAGTATCCATCCGCCATGGAGGAACCTCGCAAGGAAGAGGCAGGCTCGGACTGCGAGTTCGCCACACAGAGCAATCCATACACCGACCAAACCGAGGTCCATCACCATCCCAAGGAACCACGCCGCGGGCAATCTGACTCCGTAGCACGAAACCGTGGTAATGATGAGTGTCCAGACAGTATCGCCCGCGCCTCTGAGTGCCTGACGAACCACCATCGAGATCGCGAAGAACACCTGCGTCGTTCCGCAGATGAAGAGGAGTTGTGGAACAAGGTTCACGTGCTTCGACTGCAAGCTGATCAGCTCTGTCAACTCGCTTCCGAACACCATGTACACGACCCCGAGCGAACCCATGAGCGCAACGGCCAGAAGTGTGCACACCACAACGGCTCGCTTGGCCATGGCGATGTTGCCAGCCCCGAGAAACTGTCCGGCAAGCGCCGCCGCAGCCGTGCCGATCGCGAATCCCGGCAAGAAGCTAAATGACTCCCACTGAACGGCGATGATATGCGCACCAGCCAAGCCTTCGCCGGCCGTTGGTTGCGACATCGATCCCATTCCGCTGGCGGCGGCAATAGCGGTACGCGCCTCTCGACCGGCGATAAGTCCGATGATTGTCAACACACCCAGGTTGGCGGTCCACATCGAAATGCCTTCCAAAAAGTTCGGAAGGCCGACACGCACAATTCTTCCGATCAGAGATCGGAATGGCGACATCAAACGTCGTCGGAGTTTCAGATCGCGGACACCGCGAAAGAGTATGACCAGAGTCAACAGGCCGCCACAGGTGTAACCAGCAGCCGTACCCGCTGCGATTCCTGCGACCTCGTAATTCAACCCGAATGGATTCTGCAGCACAAAGCCAGGCAGCCGCAAAGTCGCACCGGAAAGAATCCAACTCACAAGGGCATTGACGGCGTTGACGGCAAGGGCAATCAGCGCAGGCCGGATGGTTTCTCCTGCCCCTATCAGACACATCGCTCCAACCATCATCATGCCGCAGAAAGGCATGGACCAAGACAGAACGCGAACGTACTCCACGAAATACGCCGACGACGCACCTTGAAGTTCGCACAACGCCGCCATCGACGGCGCCAGGAGCCAGGAAGCCACGCCCACGAGGGCTCCCCATCCGAAACTGATCCCGATTGCTTGCCCGAGCGCATGCTCCGCCTCGCCCACGTCCCCACGACCGATCGCTCGAGCGATGATGGCCTGCCCACCTATCCCAAGTCCCCCCATGGCGATTCCAATGAACCAACCGACGTACGAACCAACGCCGAGTCCATCCATTGCCGAAAGGACGACGTCTTCATCCAATCCGCCCGCAAGTATCTTGTCGAAAAGGCCAACTGTGGCTCCGAGGAGTTGCTGAAGCAGCACCGGCAGACCGACGATCAGAATGGCACCGAAAAGCGTCCGCCCCACCAGTGCGCCGGACTGAATTCGATTTCCAGTGTCCTCGGATCCAGAAGATTCGGGCTCCCGGCGGACCGGTTTAGCCATCATCGACCCGTTCGTGTTGACCCCCGGATGGACCAAAGTCATCCCAAGTGCTTTGCTCGTCCACTTCTCGCAGACCGATTGGTCTCAGTGCCGGCTCATGCTGCTCGTCCAACCAGAATGCAATGTGTTCCCACCACGCACTATCGCGGGAGTATGTCGGATACAGATATTCGAGTTGACCAGAAAACGGTTCGCCGCTCGCCTGGGCGGCCTCATACCAGTTCTCCCACACAGTGATGTCCATGCCGAATCGTTTCCCGGTCAGCAATGCCAATGACTCCGCGGCATCTGCATTAACCGCAAGCGACCGGGCATCAAGTGCCGCTATCAATGCCTGCATAACTCGATCTTCGGGGTATTGCCCCATGGCAACGCACGCCGCACTTCGAACTTCACCCTGTTCGTCACGGTCGAGGGCGACAGCGATCAGCGTTGGGACGACGTCCGTGTTGTGCAGCCGCTGCAGGCCCTTCGCCGCTGCCCACCGCACCGTTTCACTGGAACTCACGCGACGATCAGCCCAAGGTGCGATCAGAATTGCATCCTCAGAAGTTCCGTGCCGTGCCAGCGCAGTGATCGCCGTGGCCTTCACGAGTGGGTCGGAATCGTTCTCCACATAGTCTCGATAGAGCGAAACGTAGACCTCCGCCCCACCAAATGTTGCCGTCGAAAGCAGAACCAGCCCTTGGCGCCGTCGATCGGGATCATGCTGATCCAGAGCCCATCGCGCAGCCTGACCCGGAGTCGGCGCCTCAAACATCTGACCGATATCGTCCAAGTCATCCATGACGCATCCGAACGGCAGCAAGGCACCGGCGATCATCGTTCCAATCAGCAGAACAGCTTTCATTCGTGTGACTCCTCTGCCCCTTCGACAACTCGATTTTGCAGCGTTGGCAACATCTCACGCACCTCGTGGGCCATCCGATCGTTGGGGAAGTCTTCGACGATATCCTCACCGGCAGCAATCGCCTCCTCCCAACGATGATCGCTCACCGCCATCTTGAAACGAACAGACAGCGATTCACGATGCTGGGTGATGACCCCCGAAGCGACCGCTTGTATCTCCGTCGCCTCTTCATGTCCAAGGTAATGATCGAGTTCGCGGAGCAGCGACATCGCGCCCCTTGAATCGCCGCGCGCGGCCGCCGTCATGAATCGAGCCTTAAGGTCTCGCTTGGCCTGCAACTTTGCCCCTCGGATTCTCGCTTCAAGTCCGTGCAGCCCCGGTGAATCCGGGAACATCCGCTTCAGCCGCTTCCCTGCTTCTTCCGCAGACTCAAGATCACCACTATCGAGAATGGCCGCAACACTCGCTACTTCCTCGTCGATCCGAGCCGCAAGTTGGCTATTTCTTGCCAGCAGCACTCGATGCCGCAATTGCTCGGCCTCCTCGGTATATCCGAACAAGCGTTCCATATCTCGACACAGAACGAGGCCCGAGTTGAAATCGCCGCGGTCGATGTCCTCTTCAATTGTCCTTCGAAGCAACCCCATTTCTCGTTCGCGATAGATCAGCCGCTTGGCTGTATCACTGAGCATGCTCGCCTCGAGAATCCGGGCCAGTATCGATTCTTCGCCTTGGTTACTCCTGGATCCGCTCTGACACACAAGGAGTCGGTACGAACCGAGCAAGCCAAGGCCGACCAACCCAAGCAGTCCGGCTGTCAGAACCGACGGAGCCCAATAGGCATCGGATGCGACAACGGAAGATGCGACCAAGCCGCAGCAATAGCTGGCGAGCGTGCCCATAAATGCGACCGTCGGATGTCTGAGCATGAGTCCGATCAGACAGAGTGCCACAGCAACGCCACCGGAGACCGCAGCAACCACGCCCCAAGGCTCCGCCATAAATGCCAGCCCAGCCAACAAAACAAGTACAGACACTGCCAGAAGCAGCGCAACGCTGGGCATGCCCCAATCTCGTTTGGCCCGCTGATCCATCCAGATCAACTCCCTGGTACATCCTCGCCGCAGTCCGACTCCAAAGGCACGACGCACAGGAATCGAGCTGGCGAGGAAGATTGGTTGACAAATTGGTGCACTGCGCCGCTTGGAACGAGCAGCACATCTCCCCCAGACACTTCCTTCACTGAACCGTCACACTCCGCGGCAAGTGAACCGGCGACCACGTAGACCTCATGCTCATACGGATGACTGTGGCGCGGCGTATGCCCGCCCGGCTCGACAATAAAGTGCCGAAGGGCGAACGAGGGTGCAGCATCAGCCCGGCCCACCATGATCTGCATGGCAACCCCGGCTGCTCCTTTCATGGAGACTTTCGTAGCTGCCTCAGGATCACATCGACGGACCAACATGGCCACAGGGTACCGCCCCGCCGGTTCCGGCGAGTGCTCGGCGCATCAGTCTTCGTCGCTCTGAGGCTTGAAGGCCGAGATGACGGTGGCCTGAACATTGGGCGGCGTGTTCTCGTCATGGGAATACTCCATGACGTAGCTGCCTGCACCGCCGGTCATCGACTTCAGCTGATTCGCATAGGTCATGACCTCCGACAGAGGTGCCTCAGCATGCACGACAGCCAGATCACCGGGAAGCATGTTCGTCGCCTGGATTCGACCACGCCGCCCGGAAATATCCGACGAAATGTCGCCGATGCTTCCGGATGGAATTGTGATCTCCAGCCGCACAAACGGCTCAAGCAGCACGGGCGAGGCCTTCTGAACTGCGTCGATAAAGGCGCGGCGGCCGGCCGTTACAAACGCCACTTCTTTGGAATCGACCGGATGGTGCTTCCCGTCATAGACGGACACCCTGATGTTCTGCATTGGGTAGCCCGCGATGGCGCCTTCCAGCATCACGCGGCGAACACCCTTTTCGATCGCGGGAAGGAACTGCTTTGGCACAGATCCACCGAATGTGTCGTCAACAAAATCGAGGCCGTTGACCATCGTCTCTGTTTCCTCGGCAACCGGTTCAACCCGTAGATAGACCTCGCCGAACTGACCCGAGCCACCGGACTGCTTCTTGTGCCGGTGATGTCCCTCGGCCTTGCTCGTGATGGTCTCCTTGTAGGCGACCTTCGGCGGGCGTGTCTCAACCTCAACGCCGTAGCGTTCTTTGAGCAGTTGCAGCTTTGCTCGAAGATGAAGTTCACCGATTCCACGAATCACCATCTCATGCGTCGTGGCATTGCGCTCAATCACAAACGTCGGATCCTCGGCCAGCATCTTGGAAAGTGCGTCGCCGAGTTTGGCTTCAGTTCCCTTGGTCGCGGGCTCGATCGCCAGTCCAAACATCGGCTTCGGCAGCGTGATCGAGTGCATGGCAATCCAACCTGCCCCATCCACGTGGAGCACATCGTCATAGCTGATGTCTTCAATCTTGGACACCGCCACAATATCGCCAGGGACGGCAGTGTGGACCTCGTCATGCCCCTTGCCACAGTAGTGGTGCAGGTGCGCGAGACGCACGCCCTTCTTGTGATCCGCCACCCGCGGGTTGGTTGAGTTGTCAAAGGTCCCCTGATGGACGCGGAAGAAACACAACTTGCCCACAAAGGGATCGGATGCCACCTTGAAACAGTGACCGATTGGTGATCCTGACGAATCTGGCGTAGCGGTAATCGCTTCGCGATCGTCGCCATTCACTCGCTCAAGCGGGCGAGGATTGCCTTCCGCTGGATTGGGGAACAGCCGCGCAATCTGCGCCATGAGTTCAGTCACACCGACATCGTTCCGTGCGGATGTAAAGCAAACCGGTACCAGATGTCCTTCTCGCATGGCGCGGCAGAACGGTTGCAGAAGATCTTCGGGGGCGATCTCGCCCAACTCGAGATACTTCTCCATCAGTTCCTCGTCAACCTCGACGATCTGATCGACGAGCGACGTGTGGAAGTCCGCAATGTCTCCGAGATCGGAGTCGCCGGAGGATTCCTGGAAACAGGACACCACGGAATCGCCGCCACCGCAGGGCAGGTTGATCGGGCAGCACTCGCTACCGAACGTACTCCGGATCGTGTCGAGTATTTCGGCGAGATCGCCAGCAGCATCAATCTTGTTGATCACGATCGCCTGCGGAAGATTCCGTTCCTTGGCGATCTTCATCATGCGGCGAGCCACCGGGTCGATGCCAGCGGTGGGATCAAGTACGAGAACCATCGTTTCCACCGCGGGGAGCGACGACATGGCCTTCCCGATGAAGTCGCCTCGTCCAGGCGTGTCGATAATGTTGAAGTGACAGTCGGCATGCTCGAGATTCAGAACACTTGAATCGACACTGTGGCCAAAGGAGTGCTCAAGTTCGTCCCAGTCGCTCACGGTATTGCCGTCCTCGACGGTTCCGGCGCGACCGATGACGCCAGCCTTGGCGAGCATGAGTTCTGCAATGGTCGTCTTGCCAGCGGAACTAGTTCCGGTGAGCGCGAGGTTTCGAATCTGTTCAGTGTCGTAGGTTGCCATGGTCGGAACTCCGGACGGAGGGGCGGGGTTTACTGAAAATGAGCCAGAATCATCCACTATAGCGAAGCTTGGGAGGAGGGCCGGGCTGGCACCTACCCGGACGATGCAGCCTGCCGCATGGCCTCATAGACCACCGCCGTCGCGGCGCAGGCCAGATTGACGCTCCGGGCCGGAGGCTCGATCGGGAGCCCAATTCTGCACCCAGGCCCCCATTGGCGTACAGCCCAATCCTGCAGTGGCTTGGGGAGCCCCGACGTCTCTCCTCCGAAGATCAGGTAGTCGCCACCGCGGAGGTCCGCCTCCCAAACGGGTCGCTCCGCACGGGCGGTAAGAATCCACAGCCGCTGCGGCTTCTCGGTCTCCAGAAAGGCCTCCCAGTCGTCATGCTCGCGGCAGTCCACCTGCGCCCAGTAGTCCAGCCCCGCCCGGCGCAGCGCCTTCTCCGACATGTCAAAGGCGATTGGATGCACGATGTGCAGCACCGAGTTCGTCGCCGCCGCGGTGCGACCGATCGTACCCGTGTTCGGAGGAATCTCCGGGCTTACGAGCACGATGTGAAATCGTTCATCCTGCATCTCTGTGACCATACCGTCTGTGGCCGATTCGACGTACGATTCCCCCCATGAAGACGACTGACCACCCATCGCTCGACCCCCTCTCGCTGGACCTGCTGAACCTGCTGGAGCAGGCCGATCCGGGCGTGGCCGACTTGCTTGCGGCCGAAGCGAATCGACAGGCAAACACCCTTGAATTGATCGCCTCGGAAAACCATGTCAGCGCGGCAGTCATGCACGCAGCGGGCACATGGATGACCAACAAGTACGCCGAGGGATATCCGGGCAAGCGGTACTACGGTGGCTGCGAACATCATGACACAGCAGAAGATCTCGCCCGCGATCGGGCCAAGGAGCTCTTCGGATGCAACTTCGCCAATGTGCAGCCGCACTGCGGCGCCAACGCGAACATCGCAGCATTCATGGCAATGTGCAATCCAGGCGACCGAATCCTGTCGCTTCCGATCAAATCGGGCGGACATCTAAGCCACGGATTGAAGCCCAACTTTTCCGGGACCTTCTACGAGATCCACGACTATGACGTCGATCCCGAGTCGGAGCGGCTCGACTACGACGTCATTGCGGCGCGGGCACGTGAAGTGCAGCCCAAGATGATCATCTGCGGCTACTCGGCCTACCCCCGCACCATCGACTTCGAGCGATTCCGAGCGATTGCCGACGACGTCGGCGCGATCCTGATGGCCGATATCGCGCATATTGCAGGGCTCGTCGCCGGCGGTGCCCATCCTTCGCCGTTTCCACATGCGCACATCGTCACAACAACGACCCATAAGACGCTCAGAGGACCGCGAGGCGGACTCATTCTCTCGAATGATGAAGACGTCGCCAAGAAGGTTGATCGCAAAGTCTTCCCTGGCTCGCAGGGCGGCCCGCTCATGCACATCATCACGGCGAAAGCCGTCGCATTCGGCGAAGCATTGCAGCCATCGTTCAATGACTATGCCGCCCAGGTCGTCTCCAACGCCGCGGCTCTGGCGGAGGGACTCGTCGAGCACGGGTATCGCCTGTGTACCGGCGGCACTGACAACCACTTGCTCTTGGTTGACCTCCAGCCACGCGACGCCGACCTCACCGGCGCCGACGCAGAGCAGTGGCTCGAAGCCGCGGGAATCATTACGAACAAGAATGGCATTCCGAATGATCCCCGTCCACCAATGGTGACCAGCGGCCTGCGTCTCGGCACAGCGGCGCTCACGACCCGTGGACTTGGAACCGATGACATGCGGCAGATTGCATCGTGGCTGGACCGAGTCATGGCTAGCAAGGGCGATGAAGCCGTTGCCCGCGAAGTTCGTGGCGAGATCCGCGAGATGTGCGATGCGCATCCGCTCCCGCACTGACATGGCGGCGTTCTGGCGAAGCATCGAGACGCCCGTGGGCGATATGGTTCTGGCTATCGACGAGCATGACTGGGTGACGGCCGAGTTCACAGCCTTGCATAACGATCCGCCAACAGGCGATGAAGATCACCACCTGCTTCCGGACGCAGCAACGTGGATCGCAGCATGCCTGCGTGAGCGAGTCGGCCCCCCGCCAATCTCCGTGCCCGAAGCCAGCCCCTTCCGTCGCCGATGCTGGGCGGCCTGCCGGGACATTCCCCTTGGCGAGACCCGCACATACTCGCAACTCGCTGAAATGGCGGGCAACGCCAAAGCCGCCCGTGCCGCAGGAACCGCCATGAGAAACAATCCAATGTCGCTCCTCACGCCCTGCCACCGCGTCGTGGCGGCCAGCGGCATGGGCGGGTATGCGGGGACGGTTCGGGGCGACTCGCCGAACCTGCGTTTGAAACGCGGCATTCTCGAGTATGAGCGGAGCATTTCATGATGAGCGGGGCACCCCAGAATTGAGACGCCGAGCGGTGACCATGACCTCACGCTAAACTGATGCGTTCTGTCCTGATTTCCCAGTTAGAAGAGGATCACTCCCAATGCATCTCACCATCGTCGGCAGCGGCTACGTCGGCCTCGTCACCGGAACTTGCTTCGCAAACACCGGCAACCAGGTGACCTGTCTAGACATCAACCCGGATCGCGTCAAAATGATGCTTCGCGGCGAGTGCCCGATCTTCGAGCCGGGACTTTCCGAACTCATGACTCTGAACATCAAGGGTGGCCGCCTGCACTTCACGGGCGATAAGACCGAAGGCTACTCCGATGGCGAACTGATCTTTATCTGTGTCGGCACTCCCACCGGCGCCGATGGACGCTCCGACCTTTCAGCCGTCATGGCCGTTGCCCACGATATCGGCGAGGCGATCGAGTCAGGTGCGTGTACGGTCGAGAACCCGGTCGTGGTCGTCAAGTCCACCGTTCCGGTCGGAACAACAGCGAAGGTTCGCGATGCCATCGCAGCCGTTACGAGCAAGCCCTTCTCCGTCGCTGACAACCCCGAGTTTCTTAAAGAAGGCGATGCTATTCAGGATTTCCAGCATCCGGACCGTGTGGTCTGTGGTGTCGAGAGCAAACGCGGCCGCGAACTTCTCACGAAGCTCTACGAGCCGTTCGTAACGCAGTCGAATCCTCTGATGTTCATGGACATCGAGTCATCCGAGATGGTGAAGTATGCAAGCAACGCCATGCTCGCGGCCAAAATTTCATTCATCAACGAGATCGCTCGACTTGCCGAGCACTATGGCGCCGACATTGCCAGAGTCCGCGAGGGCATGTGCGCCGATAAACGGATCGGCGATAAGTTCCTCTTCCCCGGTCTGGGGTATGGCGGCTCATGTTTCCCGAAAGACACGCTCGCCGTAATCGAAATGGGGCAGGACTCTGGAATCCCATGCCTTCTCAACGAGGCCGTACATGAAGTCAATCAGCAGCAGCGGCTCTGGTTCCTCGCGCGAGTCCTGAAGCACTTCGGCGAAGATCTCTCGGGCCACACCTTCGCCATCTGGGGTCTTGCCTTCAAGCCCCGCACGGACGACGTGCGAGAGGCTCCGGCCCAAACCATCATCGAAGAACTCCTCCGCCGCGGCGCGGCCATTCGGGCCTTCGACCCGATCGCCCGCAAGACCTTCCCGCAGTTCGGACTGGACATCGACTATGTGGACGACATGTACGAGTGCCTAGAAGGCTGCAACGCACTGGTGCTCTGCACCGAGTGGGATGAGTTCCGCACGCCGGATATCGATCAAATGCGAGCTAGGCTCAGCACACCGGTCATCTTCGACGGCCGAAATGTGTGGCACGACGACGCGATGCACGATCAGGGGTTCGCCTACTACAGCGTCGGCCGGCGACCATTGCACGACACAGTCGAAGCTGGCTGAACCACAGCGCTCGCCGACCACTACATCTCATCACCCACTCAAGCACTTGGCGGGCGGTCGAGGTGCTAACCCTTATGCAAAAATTTCATAGAGCGGCCGCCGTGCGTTTTTTGCTCTGCGAGCGAAGGGGTTCCGGAGCTTGGCAGGCTCCTCAGTCACATAATCCGACTGCCCCCCACTAGGTGTGAGCACGGGAGTTCACCATGACAATCACCACCGCCGCCGTCCTAGCACTCGCAAGCACCAACCCAACCCTCCACAACTCCATCAAGGGCCTCG
>JAAERN010000129.1 GCA_024230295.1 Planctomycetota bacterium | reverse complement strand
TTCCTGCCTGGGCGATGTGACTCAGAATGGGCACATCACAACAGTTGACTTGCTCGTCCTACTGAAAAACTGGGGCCCCTGCCCGTAACCCCTGTGACTTCCATGAGTGATCTGCTGCCAATTGGCAGCACCCCCCCCTTCCGCTATTGCTCGCCACGAACACGGACATCGCACCGGACGCCGAAAAATCGTGCAGTGGCCGCCCTCCGGGCATAGATCATGCGGGTGTGATGGCCTTCAATCACGTCCCCGAGCCCGGGGTACAGTAGAACGTTGATGACTGATCAACCGCCCAATCCAGCCGGACCCGAAGACACGACGCGTCGTGATTCCGAGGCAATGCTTGGCGGGAAGCCGTCACGGGATCCACTCGTCGGCACCACGGTTGATCAGTACAGCATCAAGCGGGTAATCGGCGAGGGCGGCATGGGCGTGGTGTACGAGGCCCTGCAGCAGTCGCCCCGCCGCACGGTCGCGCTCAAGATGATGAAGCGTGGCGTGACTTCCAAGAGTGCCATGCGTCGCTTTGAGTACGAGGCGCAAACACTGGGTCGTCTTCGCCATGACGGAATTGCGCAGATCTACCAAGCAGGCACTTGGGACGACGGCACCGGAGGCAGGCCGTGGTTTGCGATGGAGTACATCCAGGGCGCCAAGACACTGACGCGATACTGCAAGGACAAGAAACTCGGCACCCGGGAGCGTCTGGACATCTTCAGCAAGGTGTGCGCTGCCGTGCAGCACGGTCATGCCAAGGGCATCATTCACCGCGACCTCAAGCCCGGAAACATCCTGGTCAC
>JAAERN010000128.1 GCA_024230295.1 Planctomycetota bacterium | reverse complement strand
CGTTTCCTTAAAGTGGAAATGGGAAGGGCTCCTAGGAGTTCAGATTGTGGAAGTCAGATCAGTGCGTATGTGCGGTTGCTTCAGTGAGCGCTTCGATGGCCCACGCCGTTTTCCAGAGTGCCATGGAAATGCAGGTCAATATCGCAATGTGCAACACTGCGTAGAGACACTTGAAACCGGGGCAAGACGCCTTCTTGTGGCCTGAACAGCAGGCAGATTCCGTATCGGTAGGTCCATCGGTCATCGCGGTGTGCTCCTCTTGGCATGGCGAACCGAACACACTGTCGGCACGACGACGCTGCGAACTGCAATATGCACGCAAAAAGTGTGTCGCCGAGGATCTGCTATCGGACGTTGGCGCTCACGCTGCCGATCGAAGTGTGAAGCGTCGATGTTTCTCCGTCGCTTCCGGCCGTGATGGTGCCGTCATATTTCTGGATGTCACGCCTCATGATGCGACCTGTGCTGCCGGAATCGATTTGGCGATCAAATCAGAGAACGCTTTCAACAAGATCAAGATGATCCTGCTGGCCATCTTTGTGGTGGTGGATGTCTCTGCTTGGCGTGCTCGCCTGTCTGATCGCGCTCATTGCTCTGATCTGGAAAACAGTGGCGACCCCCGGGCAGGCCTGGCAAGTTCCTGTTCTGGTGGCGATGGCGATTGTGTCGCTCGTTGTGGAATGGAGTTACAGGGCAGTCACCGGCAGATCCATCGTTCTGAAACATCTTTAGGGCTGCCTCGCTCCGAAGGATTGAATCAGTACAATCGTCTAGTATTATCCAAGCGGCCCTCGTGAGGCCTGAGGAAGGGATTAGTACACATGCATACGCGGCAAGACGACGAACGCAACGACATGATCGGGCCAGCCTTCGGGACACGCTTCCTTGATGCGCCCGTGCCGAGGTACCGCCTCCCGGAGGAACAGATTCCGGCTGATGCGGCCTACCAGATCGTCCACGACGAGTTGATGCTTGACGGCAACGCCCGCCTCAACGTCGCGACCTTTGTTACGACGTGGATGGAGCCGCAGGCCAAGAAGCTCATGGCCGAGACGTTCGAGAAGAACATGATCGACAAGGACGAGTACCCGCAGACAGCGGAACTTGAGTGTCGATGCGTCAACATGCTTGCGGATCTTTGGAATGCGCCGAGCGACAAGAAGCCCGTCGGCACGTCCACGATCGGCTCAAGCGAGGCGGGCATGCTCGGTGGCATGGCCATGAAGTGGCGGTGGCGAGAGCGGATGCGAGCTGCGGGCAAGCCAGTCGACAAGCCTAATATCGTGATGGGTGTCAATGTGCAGGTTTGCTGGCACAAGTTCGCCAAGTACTGGGACATCGAGCAGCGCCTCGTTCCGATGGAGGGCGATCGGTACCACCTCGGGGCCGAGGAAGCGCTCGCTCTGTGCGACGAAAACACAATCGGCATCGTGATCATCATGGGTTCGACCTTCGATGGCTCGTATGAGCCCGCGAAAGAAGTCAATGACGGCCTCATCAAACTCAACGCTGAGAAGGGTTGGGACATTCCGATCCACATCGACGGCGCGAGTGGCGCGATGGTGGCACCTTTCCTCCAGCCAGATCTCGAATGGGATTTTCGTTTGGAGCGGGTCAAGTCCATCAACACCTCCGGTCACAAGTACGGCCTTGTCTACCCTGGTGTTGGCTGGATAGTCTGGCGAGACAAAGCAGATTTGCCAGAGGATCTTGTTTTCAAGGTCAATTACCTTGGTGGAGAGATGCCGACCTTTGCAATCAACTTCTCACGTCCCGGAAATCAGGTCGTTGCGCAGTATTACAACTTCATCCGTCTCGGCCGTGAGGGCTATCGCCGGATTCAGCAGAATTCGCAGGACGTAGCGCTGCACTTGTCGAGTTCTATCGAGAAGATGGGGCCATTTACTCTTCTCACAAGGGGCGACGACATCCCGGTCTTTGCATTCCGATTGAAGGATGAATACAAAGGTTGCTGGGATGTCTTCCAACTCTCCGAGCAAATGTTGCACCGCGGTTGGCAACTTCCCGCCTACACCTTCCCGAAGAACCGCAAGGATCTCGCGGCTCTTCGAATCGTAGTCAAGGAGGGCCTCAGTTGGGATCTTGCAGATGAACTGCTGAACTGCCTGAAACAGTCGATTGATTCCCTCGAAGCCGAGATGCAGAAGGTTCGGTCGAT
>JAAERN010000127.1 GCA_024230295.1 Planctomycetota bacterium | reverse complement strand
AGCAATTTGCGGACGGGAAGTCTAGCAGGAATCTTACGGATCAAAAGATGGATTTCATCGCGGGTGCGAAACCGCTAGCAAGCATAGCGGTGAATTTGTTTCCATCCGAAGGGTAAATTGAGGGGGGCCTTGCCAAGGAATCAGGACGTATGCTGGATAGCGTTGATCACCAGCGAGCAGAGTCGCGGGGCAGCCACCGCAGCCGCATCGATCACTTCTTGTCCGGAAGTCGGCTCTAGAACATCGGGCTTGGCGACGTTCGCAACGATTGAGAAGGCGAGAATTCGCATGCCCAGCCCAGATGCAAAAACCACCTCGGGGACGGTGGACATGCCCGCCACATCGGCGCCAATTCGTCTCAGAAAGCGATACTCGGCTCGTGTTTCGTAGGTAGGGCCGAGTAATCCGGCATATACCCCGCGGTGCAACACGAAGTCTTCGCTCATGGCATGTTTGATTGACAGCTGAATCAGATCCCGGTCATACATATCGGCGCGAGTCAGAGGACGCTCTGCCGCTGTCATGATGCTGGGTTGT
>JAAERN010000126.1 GCA_024230295.1 Planctomycetota bacterium | reverse complement strand
GCTGGGAAGCAGCGCCGGGTGGTTGGAGTCGGATCACAACGATCCCACGGGCGGATCGAATGCTACTCGGCGGGGTCGAAGTCCTCTTTGATGTCCGTCTGTACCAGGTCCAGCAGCTCCGAAGAGAAGCGGACAATCTGGTCAGTGGAGTAGCCTTGTTCGCGCATTTGGCGGAACATGGAGCGGGCCAGGATATCGACGCCACGATTGCGATTGGGGGAATGTTCGGATGCTCTGGGCATACGCGGTCTCCGCGCTGACTTGGTGCAACCTCTGAGCCGTCATGCCGACTCCGGTGCCGGATTCCAAATGGGGCCAGTGGTTACGAGAGGTTAAGTCCCACCTTCTCGACTGCGCGGATTTCACCCATGCGCAAGCAGTTTCGCGGTTTCGCATGATCCGCTGTGCACGGGGTTTCCCGTTGCACACCTGCGAACTGCGGCTTGTGAGCATGGTCACTAGATCGGGCGGACCCGGGCGCTAGCAGGCCGTGGTGAAAGTCCGCGGGGCTACCTCGAGTGCGCGAAGCTCGCGAGCCGAATCTACGATCGCGAAATGGAAGCCGAGCGGGTACGATCGGGGGACCATGGCGATGGGCAAGAAGAGCGGCGACCAGAGCGAACTGTTCATCACGCATCAGCAGATGAGGATGGAGATCGGC
>JAAERN010000125.1 GCA_024230295.1 Planctomycetota bacterium | reverse complement strand
CTGCGCGGGTGAGGGCACCATTGGCATCGGCGACGTAGAGCCCGTTCTCGGCGGCGTTTGTCTGGGCTGCGAGCAGCACACGATCACCGGCGGCGAGGATTACGCCGTCAATCTCCGGGGAAGCGTTCTGCAGGTCGACATTGGCAAGGGCGGCCACGCGGGCAGCGGGCTTGGCCTGCAGGGATTGCTGAGCCGCCTCGATTCTCTGCCTGTTATCGTCGTATTGATCAAGGCTGTCGGTGCGTGCTTGATCGATTCTTACTCTGTTCTCATGGTGTAGAGCATGGCTTTCGTCACGTGCGTGATCGATTCTCTGCCTGTTATCGTCGTATTGATCAAGGCTGTCGGCACGTGCTTGATCGATTCTTACCCTGTTTTCTATATAGCGATCGTCGACATATTCCTTGGAGGTGGCGTGCTTGGGCTCGGTGATCGGGCCCACAAGGCGCACTTCACCATCGAAGAATGCATTGTGCTCAACGAGCAGGTCGCCACGGATTCGTGTCATTGGTCCATCCAAGCGCACTTCACCACCGAAGAATGCATCGCGCTCAACGAACAGGTCACCGCGGATTTCCGTGGGACCATCCAAGCGTACTGGGCCCATGAACCTGGCCTCGCGCTCAAACCATGCATCGCGCTCAACCAACAGGTCACTGCGGATTTCCGTGGGACCCTCCAAGCGTACTGGGCCCATGAACCTGGCCTCGCGCTCAAACCATGCATCGCGCTCAACGAGCAGGTCGCCGCCGATTCGTGTCCTTGGTCCATCAAGGTGCGCTTCACCAGCCACATTGAGGTCATTGCCGAGTTCCAGGCTCTGTGTGGGATCGACCGTGAAGCGTGAGAAGGAAAGCTCTCCGGTTCCCAGCTCGAAGTTTTCGCCGAGGTCGGCAAGGACGTATCCCTGACCGGCCTGGCTGCCCTCCTGGATAAACAGGTGGGCACCACCGTCAATTTCATTGGCATTGTCAAAGTCGCCTGCGCGGGTGAGGGCGCCATTGGCATCGGCAACGTAGAGTCCGTTCTCGGCGGCGTTTGCTTGGCCTGCGAGCAGCACGCGGTCACCGGCGGCGAGGGTTACGCCGTCAATCTCCGGGGAAGCGTTCTGCAGGTCGACATTGGCAAGGGCGGCCACGCGGGCAGCCGAACGCGCGGAAAGCGCATCAACATATTCCTTGGTGGTGGCGTGCTTGGGATCGGTGATCGGGCCCTCAAGAAGGACCTCGGTATCGAAGATTGTCCTGTGATTATCGAAGATAACCTCATCGCCGCGGAACAATGTGATATCATTCCTGAAATCAACACGATGACCATCAAAGATGGAGAAGTCACTTCTGAAAAGTGATTCAATACTCCTGAACTCGTTGATCTCTCCAAAGAGACGGTTGTGGAACCCGTCAAAGCGGATGTCCCCGAATGGGCCGCCCTCAAGATAAATCCGCTCGGCATTGATTTGGCCAGCCACATCGAGGTCATCACCGAGCGCAAGGCTCTGTGTGGGATCCACCGTGAAGCGTGAAAAGGCAAGGTCACCGGTTCCCAGTTCGAAGTTCTCACCGAGGTCGGCAAGGACGTATCCCTGTCCTGCCTGGCTGCCTTCCTGGATAAACAGGTGGGCACCACCGTCAATTTCATTGGCAGCATCAAAGTCGCCTGCGCGGGTGAGGGCCCCATTGGCATCGGCAACGTAGAGTCCGTTCTCGGCAGCACTGGTTTGGCCTGCGAGCAGCACGCGGTCACCGGCGGCGAGGGTTACCCCGTCAATCTCCGGGGAAGCGTTCTGCAGGTCGACATTGGCAAGGGCGGCCACGCGGGCAGCGGCGCGCGCGGAAAGCGCATCCACATATTCCTTGGTGGTGGCGTGCTTGGGCTCGGTAATCGGGCCCTCAAGGCGCACTTCACGATCGAATCTGGCATCCCCCTGAAAGAATGCATCGCGCTCAACCAACAGGTCACTGCGGATTTCGGTAACCATTCCCGAGATGCGGTTATGGAACCCATCAAGTCGGGTTTCGCCCTCGGGTCCGAATAAGTGGATACCACGCTCAAAGAATGCTTCGCGCTCAACCACCAGGTCACTGCGGATTTCCGTGATGTCGCCCGAGATACGGTTGATTACGCCATCGAAGCGGGTTTCGCCTTCGGGTCCGTTCAGGTAAAGACGCTCGGCATTGATTTTGCCGGCCACATCGAGATCTTGCTGGATGTTTGCATTGTCAGCAATCATGACCGGGCCGGAGAAAGTTGAGGCGCCGGTGACATTGGCGGTGCCTG
>JAAERN010000124.1 GCA_024230295.1 Planctomycetota bacterium | reverse complement strand
CTGCGCGTCCTCCGGGGACATCTCCTGATCCATCAACTCGTTCATGTCCCGTATTCCGCTTGAATGAGAACCCGTCTTGTTCGAGGGTGCGTCGGAAGTTGGCATGAGATTCTCCTGTATAAATGGAGTTCTGCGGCTTCTGAATATCCTATATCACGGACTTTGCCTTTACCGCCAAGTTCACTAACAAGCCGTTTTTCGTAGTACCAAAGCCCTGCTTGAACGTCACTGACATTAACCTCCCTACCAGTAGCCTTGGATGCTTTGTCGGCAAGTCTTCGCATGACTTCCCACTGGAATGCACGATCTTTCACTCCGCCTGGTGAGTCGTTCCGTTCTGTGAGTGCCTTATAGAGTCCGTTTGCCTGTTTCTCTTGAAACATGGTCAGAAGTTCTTGGTACATCTGACGCTACCATGCCCGATCCCGCCCGAGTCCTCGGAAGTGGTCCGAGGGTCGACGGTTGACGCATCCCGGCCCATGAGTCTGCTCCCCCATGCCCACATGCACCATCAATGACGTCGTCTGCAAGTTCGAGGACGGACAGTCCATTCTTGAGGTCGCCAAGGCCAACGGTCTGGAGATCCCGTATTACTGCTGGCACCCGGGGCTCTCGGTCGCCGCGTCCTGCCGGATCTGTCTCACTGAAGTCGCCGCTCCGAATCCTCGCAACGATGGCAAATTGGAGACGATTCCGAAACTACTCCCGGCCTGCCAGACCCCGGCAGGCGATGGGCAAGTTGTCACCACCCAAAGCGAGAAGGCACGCGGCAATCAGAGCGCGGTCATGGAAATGCTGCTGCTCAATCACCCGATCGATTGCCCGACCTGCGATCAGGCGGGCGAGTGCGGCTTGCAAGACTACGCCTACCGGTACGGCCGTTCGTGCAAGCGATTCGAAGAAGAGAAGATCACACAGCAGAAGAAGGACATCGGTCCGCATGTACTGCTCTACAGCGATCGTTGCATCATGTGCACGCGGTGTGTTCGATTTACTGCCGAAGTGACCGGCACTCGCGAACTCATGATTGATGGACGCGGTGCGACCGAGTCAATCGACGTGTTTCCAGGACAGGCGCTCGATAACCCACTGAGCGGATGCGTGGTCGATGTATGTCCCGTCGGATCGATGATCGACAAAGACTTTCTCTTTGCGCAGCGAGTGTGGTTCCTCAAGTCAGCACCCTCAATCGATGGGCTGACGGCATCGGGCGACAACATCCTCGTTGAGCACAACAAGGGCGAGGTCTACCGGCTCAAACCTCGCGAAAACATGGACGTCAACCGTTGGTGGATAACCGACGAAGTTCGCTACGGATGGCACTTCATCAACAACGACGATCGATGTCTCATGCCCGCGGTCAAGAATACCGAGGCCTTCGCAGACGATGCGGCCGATGAAGCATGGGAGCGAGCCGAGGCAGCGGCGCTCGATGGCCTGCAGGACGCCGGACACATCGCCGCACTCATCAGTCCAATGCTCTCGTGCGAGGATGCGTGGCATCTCGCCGAACTCGCCCGCGCCATCGACCCGCACGCCGTACTTGGCATCGGGCCAGTCCCCATTGAGGGCGAAGACCAGACCATGCTCGATGGCTACGTCATCCGCGGCGAAAAGGCCCCGAACGCCCGCGGCGTTCGCAGGGTCCTTGAGTCGTTTGGGGATCCGGTGCTCGATGCCGAAGCCTTCAAGGCGAATCTTCGGGACGAGGCGTCGATCGGCGGCGTCCTTGTCACCGGGAATTATCCGAGCGACTGGATCACGTCAGACCTCATGGATGCGATCGACGGCGGCCGATTTACGGTGCTGATCGACACGCTGCCCAACCAACTGACAGCATGCTGCGATGTCTTCCTTCCGGGTGCGACCTGGATGGAAAAGGCGGGCACGTTCGAGAACGCGACCGGTCGGATCCAATCTTTTTACCGTGCAGTCGATCCGAAGCGATGGTGCAAAGGCGAGTCGCAGATCGGCATCGATCTTCTCGCAGCGCTGCGAGGAGAATCGGCAGGCACATTCTGCGACCAGCAAACTCGTGAGCACATGGCCGATCGCGGCCTCACCGAAATGGCCCGCGGTGTGCACCATCCTCCATCTGAGGTGGTGCAGGCCGAGTCTGACATGCACTTAATTGTGCTGTAGCGAGAGGCGTAGAAAGCGTGCTCACACGGAATATGCGTGTGCCAAAATTGCGACTTTCGGCTATCATACGGGCTTGTCTTTCTGGGAACCCTGACCGCAAGTGAGCTCAACGAGGAGTATTTGGTATGCGCGATCTTCATGGTGATTTTGATCACATTGGGGCCTATGAGGACAAGACCGTTCTTGTGACGGGTGGAGCGGGAGCTATTGGGAGCAATCTCGTCCGAGCGTTGAGCCCGCTGTGCAAACAGGTTGTTGTCATTGACAACTTGTGTTCGTCCGCCCGCTGGAATATCCCAAGCCTTCCGAACGTCATGTTTGTTGAGGGCGACATTCTCGATGAAGTCAAACTGAAGCGGTGCTACTTCGAGAGCCCCGACATCGTCTTCCATCTCGCAGCATTCTTTGCGAACCAGAACAGCGTCGATCACCCGGAGAGCGATCTCATGGTGAATGGCATGGGTACGCTCCGACTCATGGAGTACTCAGTTCTTGCCGGAGTTGATCGGTTTGTGTACGCAAGTTCTGGATGCTCGATCTATGGATCGGCTGCGCCGCTGCCGCTCAAAGAGGACTTCGTCAGCATGCACCTGACGACGCCCTATCAAATCACCAAGATGCTCGGCGAACTCTACGGCAACTTCTTCTGGCATCACTTCGATCTTCCGATCGTAAAAGCTCGGTTCTTCAATAGTTATGGACCGGGTGAGATTCCAGGACAGTACCGCAACGTCATTCCGAACTTTACCTACTGGGCCATGAAGGGTCTCCCACTTCCCATTACCGGTAACGGCGAAGAGACGCGGGACTTTACCTTCGTCGGCGACATCGTCGATGGCCTGCTGCGATCGGGAACGAACCCTGCCGCGATCGGCGAGGAGTTCAATCTTGCCAGTGGCCGCGAAACATCGATCAAGGGCCTTGCTGAGATGATCAACGATGCCACCTGCAACGGTGCCGGCATCAAGTGGGCCGAGGTTCGCAAGTGGGACACCAAGAAGCGGCTGCGGGCCGACGTCTCCAAGGCTGGCACACTGCTGGGCTACAACCCCGACCAGGACTTCCACGAGGGTCTCATGCTTCAGATCGAGTGGATGCGTGAAAACTGGGATGCCATCGAGGCCTACAACGCATTCGGCCCCGGCGCAAGCTCGGCCGTACGGGACATGACAGTCAAGGCAGACACTAAAGAAGAGTGCACGGTGTGACCACGATTGATGCCCCCGAACGGGTCGACCTGTTCGGGTGCCAATTCGATGTTGTTGACATGCCTAGGGCTGTGGCGAGAGTCGAGCAGTTCCTCGGAAGCGGGCGGCTGCACCATGGGTGCGGAGTCAACGTCGACCAGTTGATCAAGATGAAGGATCAGCCGGAGTTCCGTGACATTGTCGAGAAGTGCGATCTCGTCACGGCTGACGGCGCGCCAATCGTGTGGGCGAGCCGACTGTTCGGAAAGAGCCTTCCCGAACGCGTGACTGGCATCGATCTCTTCGAGGCCTTGCTCCCAGTTGCCGTCGAGAAGGACTACACGATCTTCTTCCTCGGAACGAAGCCCGACATCCTCGAAGTGGCTGTGAAGAACTACAAAGATCGGCATCCCGGCCTTCCCGTTGGTGGATACCACCATGGGTACTACACCGAAGAAGATGAGCCGAAGATCGCCAAGGAGATTGAGGAGTCAGGTGCTCAGATGCTCTTCATCGCGATTTCGAGTCCGAAGAAAGAAGAGTTCGTCGATCGCAACCGCGAAGCACTTGCCAATGTGGGCTTTGTGCTCGGCGTTGGGGGAAGCTTCGACATTGCTGCTGGCGTGTATCGCCGAGCACCCAAGTGGGTGTCAAAGATTGGCCTTGAGTGGCTCTTCCGACTGGTCCAAGAACCCAAGCGGATGTACAAGCGATATCTGATTGATGATCCCAGATTCGTAGGCATGCTCTGCAAGCAGGCCTGGCACGAATTGCGGCATCGCGGCAACGGCCGCTGATCGCGCACGCTCACTTCACTTGCGTCGCCACGCTCGCCAAGGCCGGCGGGAAGGCTGCAAGAATTCCAAAGAGCATGGCCATAGCCCCAAAGCACAAGAACTCGGCGGCGGCTCCCGAATCGGGAGGCGCGCTGATGCAAGTGATCACACCAGCCGCCAGCCCGATCAGCCCCACAAGGAGACTTCGAAGCATTGCCCGCTCAGCAGTCAGACCGCCAGCCCAGAGGAAGGCTGCGAGCGATGCAAAAACAAATACCGCTGCAAGGGAAGCGGCAGGCAGCCCCGTCATGACCGTATCACCAGCAGCAGCCAATGCGATGGTGAGGTACCAACCAAGACAGGCCGCCCGCCCGATCGAGCCCATCCGGCCTCGATGAGCCGCCTGAGCCTCTGCAAACGCAGTGGAGGGCGATTCCGGCGGAATGAGGTCGATTCGGGGGGTAGCCATGTGCCCGGCATCGACCCAGCAGAGGGCCGACTTCGGTCAAACCCCAAAAACCGTCGCAGACACCCCGTAACCGCCGGTCATGGGGTCAGTACATCAACCAGTTTTCGCTCATTGTCCCTGGGCTCCAAATGCCCCCGCGTACTTGACGATGTCTGGCTCGTAACAGTGGAATTGTCGATTGGGACGCGCGGCAAAGCACCGGCAGCCAGAGCCAGTAGACCGCATCCAAGCCCGATGAATCTGGCTTGGCTGATCGGTGCACTACCGGCGAGTTCGGATGAGTTCAGCCACGGTTCCTGCCGGGCGTCCGGTGAGTTGCGAGTACTTGAGGAGGTATTGCACCGTGGTCGTCATCACCGTCGCGTGAGACCACGTCAGCGGGCTCACGCTGATCGGGGCGCCGGTGTACGGATCAAACTGCTCGGCAAGTACGCCTGACTCGAGCGATCGCAGTCGTGTCCACTCGAGTTTCGACACCGCCGCCTGCAATTGCTCCACCGTCGTCGCAGTCGCAATCTCGTACTGTGCCAACCACAAAGTACAGATCGCCCACGGGTTTCCAGGGACACTTGCAGTGTCTTGAGTTTCAACCTGGTGGTAATAATCATTCTCGTACCGGGCCACACCACCGATGCCAGTCGCGACCGTCAGTCGATCACGAATCGCCGCCATATGCGAGGCGACCCGTGAATCCTCCGCAGGCATGGCATCAAACGCAAAGAGCCCCCACCCGCTGGCATCAAGTGTCATGTCGTGTGTGTAGGAACCGTCATCTTGCAGCGTCACAGCTCTGGCATAATGCCCCGCCGACTCGCACCACATGTACTCATTCATGGCATGACGCATCTGATCGGCCGCCACCCGATATCTGGCCGTCTCTTCGGCGGCTCCGAAGTCGTCGGCAAAGTCCCTCGCCGCCTCAAGCGCGCCAATACACGCTGCAACCGTAAAGAGGTGCACGCCGTGCCGCTCTTCCCACAGATCCCACGAGGGCTGCGGAAGCCCATTGTGGTCGCGGAAGGATATGATCCACTCTGCGGGGATAGTCACCAGATCCCGATGCATTTCTCGAATGAACTCGACGTCGCGGAACACTTCAAAGTGCCGGCGGAGCGCCCACACGACGAGCGCCGTCTCGTCCTGCTGAATCGGTAGGCTCGGGCGGCCGTCCTTGAACCACGGATGCCAACTGCTCGCCAACGTTCCTGTTGGGTTGTACTTGTGGAGAAAGTAGCCCTCGGGCTCGATGACGTTCTGGCAGAATCGAAAGAACCGCCGCGAGAGCTCGCTGTGACCAGCAAGAATAAGCGCCTGACTGCAGAGCGCGCCGTCTCGCGGCCACATGTACGAGTACGTGTCACCTGCGAAGTGCGTGATGTCGGTGTCGTTGGCAGCGATGATCGCGCCGTCATGGTCGACCTGCGTTCGCAGGATGATCTCGCTGCGAACGTAGTGGTCTCGAAGCGGTTCCGGCAGCGGCGAAAAGTCCAGCGGTTCCTTGCATGCCCACAGCCGCCAATACGCCTCGGTCCGACGAATCATTCGCTCGGCCGTTCGATCGAGCACCTTCTGATTGAGTGCCCTGACTTCTTTGTATGAATGCGCTGCCGCGATCCAATAGACGAGATGCGATTTGCCGCCGGCCGAGATCTTCAGATCAAAGCCGATCGTCGAATCAACCGAGCCCTGCGAAATGGCACTTCGAACGAGTTGCCCATCCTCCGCATCCCGCCATGTCCCCTCAGCAGTGCCAAGCCGTTTCGTGCCGGTCGCAAAGTGATCGAGCCCGCACTTCCGGCTGTCGCAGCCGTTGACAAGAAAGTAGCTGCCATCCTTGTAATGCACCAGGCCCATGGTCTTGGGGTCGTAGTTGACCGTGTCGCCGACACGAAATCCGCCGATAGAAATGTCGTGGTGAAAGAACACCCGCACTTCACGCTGCACATTCTTCAAATCGTGGACACGAATCGACCGCAGGTATACGGGGTTGTTGTAGTCAACCGCATCTTCACAGTGCAGTTCCAAGCCGAGACGGTCGTTTCGAAGTAGAACCTCGGTCACCATCGTGTCGGGCTTGTATCTGAGCGAACGCTCCCAGCTATCGTCCTCAACCCAGGCAAAGTCGCCGTCGGCCCAAACGCCGAAGTGCTGCACATGCCCACCCGTGTGATTGGGCATGCCGACATGCGGCCAATACAGATCACGAATGCGATACTTCCGGTCAAAGGTCACGAGCATGTCGCCGTTGCCGACCGGGATGTCACGTGGCATGGATTGAGAACTCCGTCAGATATGAGATCCGAGTTGCTCCAGCAGTACGGCCATTCGCACTGCCACGCCACTGGTCACCTGATCCAAAATGATGCTGCGAGGTCCATCGGCTGTTTCAGCAGCCAACTCCAGCCCTCGATTGATCGGTCCCGGATGCATGATGAATGCCCCATCTGGAAGCTTCGCGGCCCGTCGCTCGGTCATTCCGTACATCGAGGCATAGTCGCTCGTAATCGCGGCCCCTCGCTCAAACTGCACTCGCAGCATCATCGCCGCATCCAAAATCGGCAGCACTGCGTCAAGATCGTGGCACACGCTCACAGTCCCGCGGCCCGTGTCGTCCAGACCATCCAGCAGGCCTCCGAGAGAGGCTGGCGTCATTGACGGCGGCCCGATCAACACGACATCGGCTCCAAGACTGGTCATCGCAAAGACCGCCGAACGCGCCACCCTGCTATGGGCAATATCACCGGTAACTCCGACCGTGCGGTCAGTCAGATCCATGGATCCCACCGCTCGTGTCAGCGCCAATGCGTCGAGCAGACCCTGTGTCGGATGCTCGCATGTCCCATCGCCCGCATTGATCACTGGACAATCGACGTGCCGAGCCACAAGATGAGCGCCCCCACTGGCGGCGCACCGCACAACGACTGCATCCACACCCATCGCCGCGACGTTGCGAGCCGTGTCGATGAGCGACTCACCCTTGCTCGCACTGCTCGACGATCCAATGAGATCGACCGTCGTACCGCCGAGTCGTCTGGCAGCCACCGTGAACGACACCCGCGTCCGGGTCGAGTTCTCAAGAAAGAGGTTGGCGATGATCCGGCCGTCGAGGGTGTCGCGAGGACATACCTCACCGGTCACGATCGGTAGCAGCGACGCTGCTGATTCAAGCAGACCAACGAGCCGCTCGCGGGAGATCTCCCGCAAACCAAGCAGATGCCGCGTACTGACACTCGTCGTTGTCATCCGGGATCACATGGTATCCGCGATCGGATTCGACCGGGCATCAAGTTATGTGGCTGAGCAACTCCAGAAGATCATCGACCGACACCTCCCCATCGCCGTTGAGATCAGCCGAGCAGCCCGTGCACGGGCCCCATTGTGAGAGCAATTCAAGCAAGTCGTCGATCGTCACCACGCCATCGCCATTCACATCGCCAGGGACCACCGCGACCTCGTCTAACTCGATTGTGGTCGCGTCCATGACAACCGGCGGGGACATACCTCGGGCCACATAGGCATCCCACGCGATTTGACCACGGTCATCGGTGACGTTGGCGTCACGAAGGAATTCCATCATGTCCCGCGTTGTCGTCTGGAAGTACATCGTGACGACGGCATCCACAGCGCCCGCTGGAATCTCGAAAGCAGTATCCGACCAGTGTTGGCCGTCCACGTACGTCGCGCCAACCGGCGCGGCATGGATGGCCTCGAAGGCGGCGTTAGTGAATCCGACGGGTGGAATCCGGTTGTCCTTGACTACGTGATCGCACAGCACCAAGTGATACGACTCGCCTGTATCGACACCGGTCGCGTCGGCGATCGTTTGCGAAACACCAAGCCGCGCCTCCCATACGTGTGTCGATGCTTCATCCAGACTCGCATCGATCCAGTTGTAATCGCCCAGCTCTTCGATTATGGCACCGGACACGTCGTGGAACTCGATGTTCAACCACATGCGTCGCCCCTCCGGCATGCCGGTGGGAAGTTTGTGGCCCGACCAATTCGTCACGCGAATATCAAGTTGACTGCCGTTTTGGCTGACATCCATATCGCTCGCTGCGGCAAGCATGTCCGCCGTCCGCTGCATGGACATGTTCACGATCTCATCGGTCAAACCCGTGTACGTCGAATCCCAGAGATCGTGGACAGCACCGACCACCCAAGTGTTGCCCCCGGCAAAGCTGTGAACATCAATGTCGTCACGTGAACCTATCTCCGGGAGATACCAGAAACTGCAATTCGCTCCGTGTGTCTTGGGCATGTGGCAATCCTGGCAGGACTTCATCACGCCATCGGGATGCCCGTCACCACCAAATCGACCATCGGGAAATGCGACACCGCTCGAAGCAAACTCACTGTTGAGCCACTCGCTGTACGTGCGTTGTTCGGGAAACATGTGGTAGGTGTTCTGGGTCGGATGCGCTGCATCCATGTCGTTGAGTTCAAACGACTCGGTCGCCTCGTTCCAGCTGAAAACTGGGTTCCCCAAATCGTGGCACGATGCGCAGATCGATGCCTCGGAGTGATGCGGCGAATGCACAATTTGCGCCGCTCCGTGCATGTTGATGCCAACATCATCCAGCGGCCCGCGGCGATCGTCCTCCGGGTCGAAGATGAATCGTCCATTACCGGGGTGGGCCGGATCGGGATACGTCCCATCATCGATGAGCGCTTGAAGAATATCCGAGTCCTGAGCTGGATTCTCATTCGACGAGATCGGATCAACCAGTCGGTGACAGAAGGCACAGTTCACGCCATCGAAATCATCTGGGTCCCATAGGTCGTCGAGATCACCGGACGTACTCCGGCCGCCAGCCCAGCCTGTGGGCGAGTGGCATCGAATGCAGTACTCGCCGGCGCCTGCAGCGTCTTGGCTTGCGATAATCACCGCCGCCTGCCAGACCGGATCTCTGGCTGATTGCGCCATCATGGTGCCGGCCCAGTTGAAAAACGGTGACGTAACAGCATCCGGGTTGTCGTCGTCGGTGAAGTTATGACAACTGCTGCAGGACCAAGATTCCGAGAATGGCTCCAGCCCGGCTGGAAGCGGTTGGCTCCCTGGCTGATAGAAATCCTCGGCCGTCGTAGGAACCTGAGTCTGATCAGACTGAGCCCTGACCGCCATGCCCCCAACGACAACCAAGACCAGCAGGCTAGCCACCGAATACCTGTCGTTCACGCGGGAACTCCCTCTTCAACTTCAGGCCTGCTCGCCCCCACCTGCGAGAAGCCACCACCTTCCTCCCTGACGGTACTCCTCGTCTGGCATACGTCAAGCGCCGTCCGGCGGATCGGGGGATGAATGGATAGACTCGGGCCGACATGATCCGACCCTGCATAGCCGTCGCTGCTCTGGTACTCACTGGCTGCTCCGCCCATCGGGGCCCCGAGATGCTCACCATCGCGTCTGGACAGTATTCAGAGGCGTTTTCAACAACCGTCGAGCTGGTCCGTCACCGTGGCTGGGAACCCGAATTGATGGACCGCCGCAGCGGCGTGATTGAGTCGGGTACGGTCCAGGCTGGTTCGCTGATCGAGCCGTTCCGGCTCAATACCGAGGACTTCGACACAATCATCGAGAACACCCTCTCCAAAACGCGAACACGGGTCCGGATCGAATTCCGACCCACTCGACCTGCCACGCTGGCCCGGTCCAGTCAACCAGTACTCGACGCTCCAGACTATGTGGCCCGCCAAGGGCTGCAGGATCTCACCCAACTCGATCAGCCCCTCGATCTCAGGGCCTGGGTGTACGTTGAACACGGCCACAAGCCAAATCTGATGCGAAGCACTTGGAGTCCAAAACTCACGGCCCAACCCAAACGAACCGGCTACGACAGGCAGTGGGAGCAGCCTCCAGGCGGCGTCATTTGGATACCGACCAGCCGAGATCGCAGCGCGGAACGAAAACTGCTCGCGGCGATCGAGCAGGCCCTTCAGACCAACCAGCCTGTTCAGGCGGAATCTGAGCCGCCAACAAGCTGAATCGCCCTATGTATCGATAAAGGAGCCTTGCAAGCGACACGGCTGGTGGTACGCTCGGGTGTTCGCTACACGTGGATGTTGGGCGTAGAGGAGCGCATCAGACGATGAAATGGTCTATCACCGCAGTGATCGTGGCCACAGCCACGGGCGGCGTCATGGGCGACTATCGCGAACAGTGTGGCTGGGATGACCTTGTAGCTCGTATTGGGCTGGAAAACGTTCCGACCGGAGTAGACGTCATTGTCGGTCAGGTCGAGGCCCCCACCGAAAATGGGTATTACATGCCCGATGCATCCAACCCCGAGTTCGACGGCAAGTACCTGATTCGCCGATCCGGTGGTTCCACAAATAGCTCAACACACGCCACCTCAGTCGGCAAGTTGTATTACGGAAACGACACGAGCATGGCCTCGGGTGTGTGGTTCATCAACTGCTTCGAAGTCAACAATTGGTTGCAAGCTGGCTATCTCAACATCGGAACTTCGATGCCACCGCTCGACTCGATGGGCGGCCTGAAAGTATGGAGCCACTCATGGGTAGGGTCTTTTGGGAACCTCACCTACGATCATGAGGCACTCCGAAGGATGGACTGGGTCGTCGACCGGGACGATGTCTTCGTCAGTGTCGGTATCAATAACGGCACCGAACAAGTTCCACTGCTGAGTTACGGATTCAACACCGTCGCCGTGGGTCGCCGCGATGCAGATCATTCTGCCGGGGACATCCCGGCTCCATACGAAGGCGAAGGACGAATGCGTCCCGACATCTGTGGGCCGCGATACACGACAAGCGAAGCTACACCCATTATCTCGGCGGCCGCAGCCATGCTCACTGAGATGGTCCGTGACGACGCCGATCTTCCCACCGAGGGAGAAGCCGCCGAGTCGCTTCGAGCGATTCTGATGGCATCGGCAGACCACAACGGCGCTCAGGGAGCCGAGTGGTCCAACAACGCCCCGCAGGATGGTCCCGAGCGAGGACTGACAAACCGACCGCTCGATGAAAGCGTCGGATCCGGCCACGTCAATGTAGATCGCGCTCATCAGGTCATGTCGGGTGGGCGAACGGAGGGCGGCAGTAGTTCCGCCACCGCCGGCGCCGCCACCACGCACGGCTGGGATCTGGCCACACTGGATCTCGACGAAGAGGGCTGGTGGCAATTCAGCTTTCCAGGCGGCTCGTCAAACCTCTCTATTGTCGCGGCATGGAACCGTGAAGTTTCAGGAAACTTCACCTCATACAGTTTGGCTGATGTCAATATCGAACTCTTCGTGGTTGACGGCGCAGATGTCTTGCCACTCGTGGGCGATGACGTCAGTTTCGGCAGTGGCAATGTCGCCAGCGCAAGCGAAGTCGACAACGTCGAACTCATCAATGTGAATGACCTGGCACCCGGTACCTATCTTCTTCGCGCCGAACGTGTGGATGGCAGCGGCGGCGACGTGGACATCGCCGTAGCTTGGTGGTCAGAGACAGAGACCGGTGGTATTCCCGGCGATATCAACGGCGATGGAACAATCAGTGTTGATGATCTCCTCCTCATGCTCGCTGCCTGGGGTGACTGCGCCGACTGCCCAGAAGACCTCAACGCCGACGGCCTCGTTGACGTCAATGATTTGCTCTTGTTACTGTCGTTCTGGTCATGAAACCTATTACAGCGTGCCTTTGCATTCTGGGGACCGCCGCAACCTGCGCTGCCGACTATCGAAGCGTCTGCGGCTGGACAGATCTTGTCGAGCGACTTGGTGAAGACAACGTCCCACGCGGCGACGGTGTCATCATCGCCATGGTCGAGAGTGGAAGTGATGGAAACTACGCCCTCGACGAATGCTCCCCTTGGGCCTGCGATCCAGAATTCGACGGCCAACTCATCACGCTCAGATCCGGAGCGTCGGGGAAGTCCAGTCACGCGCACTCTGTCGGGATTCGATTGTGTGGGCACGACTCGGGCATGGCTCCTGAAATTCTGCAGGTGCAGTGTTACGAGGTCAATGGATTCATTGGCAATGACTGCCTCAAGACCGGCAACAGTTCTTCCCAGCCCGAAGTCTCGGGGGCCGTCAGGGTCTGGAACCACTCGTGGGCCGGCGATGCGGGCTCTGATTCATACAACACCGAAATTTGCCGGCGTATTGACTGGATGGTTGATTCGCACGCAACCAAGCCGGTGGTGTGCGTCGGACTCAATAACGGCTCGGAGCAAATGCCGCTGCTCGCAAATTGCTTCAATGTCATTGCTGTGGGCTGCCGCAACAGCGATCACAGTCACGGCGCCGTCCCCGCTGGGCAAGACGGCGCAGGTCGTCAGCGACCGGACCTGTGTGGCCCCGAGGTCACAACCAGCTACTCCACGTCACCGGTTTCAGCGGCAGCAGCGATGCTGATCGGCGAGGTTCGCGGAGATGACGACTTGCCCGACGATGGCGAGCAACCGAGCGTCATCAAGGCGATCCTGATGGCGTCCGCGAATCACGTCGGCCCTGGAGATGACAATGACAGAATCTGGTCCAACGGAGCACCCGAAACCGGAACGAACCGCGGCATCACAGCCGGGCCACTCGACGCGATCGTTGGGGCCGGGCATCTCGATGTCAATCGCGCCCATGTGATTCTGACCGCTGGTATGCAAACCGCCGGCGCCGCCGCTGCCGCCGGGTGGTCGAGAGAAACGCTCGCTCCAGGCAGCGAGGCCGAGTGGTCTTTCAATGCACTCGGATCAACCGACATGTTCGTCGCCAGCGCAGCATGGAACCGAGAAGTGTCCTCCACGTTCAATTCATGGTCACTCGCCGACCTCAATCTTGAGTTGCTTCGCGTACTTGAAGGCGAACCCCAACCGCTCACCGGCGATGCCGGCATTGAGGTGTTCACCAGCGGCAACGTCCGCAGCGAGAGCCAGATCGATCCGGTGGAGCACCTATATGTCACGGGTCTCGCTGCAGGCCACTATGTCCTGCGGCTTGAGCGGGCTGATGCCAGCGGAAGCGACGTCGATGTCGCGGTGGCCTGGTACACCACGGGCGAGGTGGTCGACGCCGATCTTGATGAAAACGGTGTCGTCGGCATCGAAGATCTGCTGTCGCTGCTGACCTCTTGGTCAGCATGCACCGACTGTGCCGCCGATCTCAACCAAGACGGCGTGCTCGACCTAACCGATCTCTTGCTGCTCATCGCCCGCTGGGGGGCGTAGCCGGCCCAGGCTCCCACCGGACGGGCCAATCGCGTCCACTACCATGCCCGGCATGCGGCGCGCCCGGCTTGGCTCCTATCTCCTGCTTGCTCTCGTCCTCGCCGGCTTTGCCGTTTTCCTGATCTATCCGATCTGGCTCACGGTCGCGGTCGGCTTCGAGTCGAAGGGCGGCGGCTTTACGCTGCACCACGTGCTCGAAGTGCTGCGCGATCCCTCAACCCGAATCGGGCTGCTCAACGCACTGGGAATTGCCGTCTGCACGACGACGGCCGCCATCATCATCTCGATTCCCCTCGCACTCGTCTCGGTCAAGTGTGACTTCCCAGGCAAGACCGCTTTCAACGCGGTCATTCTCGTACCGCTCATCCTGCCGCCATTCGTCGGCGCGATCGGGCTACACCATCTGCTCGGGCGGCACGGAGCCATCAGCGAACTGCTCATCTCACTCGGGCTGACCGATCATGGAGTTGATTTCATCGGCCAAGGTGGCTTTTGGGCCATCGTACTAATCGAGGCTCTGCATCTGTATCCCATCATTTACTTGAATGCAGCCGCGGCCCTGGCGAATCTTGACCCGGCCCTCGAAGAGGCTGCTTCGGGGCTTGGCGCATCGGCGTGGCGGCGACTAAGGCAGATTGTGCTGCCACTCATCAGGCCGGGGCTCTTTGCCGGCGGCACGATCGTCTTCATCTGGTCGTTTACCGAACTTGGAACGCCGCTGATGTTCGACTATCAGCAGGTCACGCCCGTTCAAATCTTCAATGGCATCAAGGAAATGGAGGGCTCGACGCAGCCCTATGCCCTGACAGCGGTTCTGCTCATCGTGGCGGCAGCGGCCTACTTGATCGGCAAGGTGTTCCTCGGTGGCCGCTCGAGCACCATGTATGCCAAAGCCTCAATTCGCTCAGTTCCAAAGCGGCTCGGACCGCTCGGAGGCATCGCAGCGATTTGCCTGTTCGGTGGTGTCACGCTCGCAGCAGTCATGCCGCATATCAGCGTCGTGCTTGCATCACTCTCTGTCGAGGGAGCGTGGTACGACAGCGTACTCCCGACGCAGTGGACGATGCACAATTACGACACAGCGCTTTCACACTCGCTTGCCAGCGGTTCGATCCGAAACAGCCTTCTGTATTCGTCTCTCGCAGTCGGTGCCGACCTGATCATCGGTCTGGCGATTGGTTATCTGATCGTCCGGGTGAAGGTGAGGGGCCGAGGTCTCGTCGATGCGCTCGCCATGCTGCCGCTGGCAGTTCCGGGCCTTGTCATGGCCTTCGGCTACGTCGCGATGACGCTCCGCTGGCCATTTGGCAAGGGTGATCCACTTGAGGGTGTGATCTCGGTCGTTGGTGCAGACCCGAATCCGGTCCTGCTGCTGGTCATCGCCTATGCGGTGCGCCGGCTGCCCTATGTCGTTCGATCAACTGTTGCGGGCCTCGAACAGACCAGCGGTGAACTCGAAGAAGCTGCGCTCAATCTGGGGGCCTCGCGGACGAGAGCGATCCGAACGGTCGTTATTCCGCTTATCACCGCGAATCTCATCGCTGGTGGCTTGCTCGCATTCTCCTTCGCCATGCTAGAGGTCAGCGACTCGTTGATCCTCGCCCAGCGAGAGAGTGATTACCCGATTACCAAGGCGATCTATGTTCTCTTTGAACGTCTTGGCGATGGTCCCGGCATCGCCAGCGCGATGGGCGTTTGGGCCATGGCGCTGCTTGCCGTCACGCTCGTTGGCGCGTCGGTCCTGATGGGCCGAAAGATGGGCGCCATTTTCCGAGTCTGAGGCCGCCACGCCAACCCCGACTTTCAGCCGCATACTGCTTTTTGGCAGCACTCGAGGGAGTAGCCCGTTTTGCGTTGTAGCGTCCTCCGTGCAGGCAATAGTGCCCGCATCAGCGAATGGAGGATCGAACAATGACGACTCTTGGATCAATCTTGATCGCAGTCTTTGCGCTCATCGGATCCAGCACGGGGGCGCCTCCGCCAGACCCCTGCAAACAGGTGATGGCACCGCCCATTGTGATCGACGATATACACGAAGGACCTATCGAAATCGCAATTGCCTGGCACGTTCCAGGTTCCAGTGGCCGCGCCCTGAGCCCGCCGCTCGAAGCCCATGGGATGATTTGCGACGGCACGAGCGTACTCAGCCCCCGCATGCTCCAATCGGACGACTTGATTACGCAAGGGGCGCTCACCAACACGGGCGAATCACTCATCACAATCTTGACGACCGAGGGTGAGATCATCGACCTGCCTCCGGGTCGATCACTGTGGGTGGGATCCTTGGACATGCTCAGCCCGACGCACCACTGCATCTGCGAGTGCATGTGCACGTCCTGGCATGGAAGCTACGCCGTCACCTTCACGTGCGAGGATGGCCAATGCCCGAACAACGGCACTCGCTGCAAAAACTGGTATCAGGGTGGTCTCGAGGAAGGAACCCTCAACGGATGCCACGTCATCTATGTACCGAAGCCATCGCCCGACGTCCTTGATCCCTGAACTCCATCGCTGGAGATCTTGATGGGCGGGCCAGCGTAGTTCGGAGGGGCATCCCTCTATACTGCCCATTTCACCCACTAGACAGGTCCATTTCATGCCCTACACCCTCACCCCCGCGCAGCCTTGGGACGTCGATGTTGACGACGTTGATTACCTGGCCAATCGACCAGACTCTGGCGACCGGTGGGTCCTCAACTTCGGGCCACAGCACCCCGCAACGCATACCACGTTGCGGGTTGTGCTGGAATTGGACGGAGAGCGGGTCGTGCGGGTCACGCCCCATATCGGGTATCTCCACAGCGGATTCGAGAAACTCGGCGAGCACCAGTCGTACAACCAGTTTGTCTGCACAGCCAGCCGCCTTGACTATGTCGGTCCGATCTGCAACGACATCATCTGGCACAACGCCGTCGAGACCCTGTTCGACATCGAACTAACGCCGCGATGCAAGGCCCTCCGAACCATTCTGATGGAACTCGGCCGTATTCAAGGCCACTTGCTCTGTGTTGGTGCTGCGGCGCTCGACCTCGGCGCCTTCACGGGATTCCTGTACGGATTCAACGAACGCGAGTTCATCTACGACATCATCGACTTCCTCACCGGGCAGCGGTTTCATCCCGACTACACGCGCGTCGGCGGAGTTGTTCGAGACATTCCAGATGAAGCCATCTTCCGCAAGATGATCCACTCGTTCCTCGACGAACGGCTTCCCAAGGCCATCACCGACATCGAAACGCTGCTCAATCGCAATCGAATCTTCATCGATCGCGTCAAAGGGATCGGCGTTCTCACGGCCGAAGAAGCGACCGCGTGGTCACTCACTGGCCCCCTTGCTCGAGCATCTGGCGTCGCTTGCGATCTCCGTAAGGACGAGCCGAACCTGTGCTACGCCGACAACTGGGATGGCGACGGCGCCACCGCGGTGGAGTTCGATGTCCCGGTCGCCAAAGACGGCGATTGCCTGTGCCGATACCTCGTGCGACTTGAGGAAATCAAACAGTCGGCCAATATCATTCGTCAACTCATCGACCGCATCCCCGCTGGGCCGATCAACGTCGACCCCGAGGGTAAGGCCGTGCTGCCTCCCAAAGAGCAGGTGTATGGATCGATCGAGGGGACGATTCAACACTTCGAGCTCATCATGGACAACCGTGGCTTCGAAACGCCCATCGGTGAGATCTACTCGGCCATGGAAGCCCCCAACGGAGAATACGGTTTCCACATCGTCGCCGATGGCGACCGAACGCCGTGGCGCGTCGGTGTCCGATCGCCATCATTCATCAACTACCAGACGTTTGCCCGGCAACTCGAGGGGCACCAACTCGCCGACTTCGTCGCGATTCTCGGATCGATCAACGTCATCGCGGCCGAGTTGGATCGATAGGAGCCACCACGATGGCTTGGACCGTCAAACCCTCTGCCACGATGGAGATCCCCCGACGCAACGAGCCGTACCTTTCGGCCGACATGCTGTCGCGGTATCGCGAAGTCATCGTCCCGAGGTATGAAACCAAACTCGCCTGCCTCATGCCAATTCTGCATGATGTACAGCGCGAGTACGGATGGATTCCCCCGCAGGCCATGGAGGAAATCGCCGCCTTCCTCTCGATCGACGCTTCGCAGGTGCTCGACACCGCCTCGTTCTACGAGGAGTTTCACACGCATCCAGTAGGCGAACACGTGATCGCTATCTGCCAGTCAATTGCGTGTGAGGCATGTGGTCATCAGGCGATTATCGACCACGTACGAAACCGGCTCGACATCGAGCCTCACGAAACGACTGATGACGGCAAGTTCACCTTGCTTGCCCTTGAGTGTCTTGGATCGTGTGACACAGCACCGTGCGCGCTCGTCGATGACGATCGCCACGATGACCTCACCATTGCGGCGATTGATCAGGTGATCGATCGGCTTTCATCGTGATGGCCAAGAAACGAAAATCACTGATGCGGTGTTTCGGCGAGTTCGCCGGCGAAATCATCAAGGGCATCCGTACGCCCGCCGACGCTGACCGCGAGGAGATCTCGCGGCGTGTTGAGGAACGAACTGAGAACGGGGTTACGCTTCGGCGGACCACCATCGACGAGATCGAGCTGCCCACGGGGCAGGAGCCGAGGAACAACCAAAATGTTTCTGACTGAGCCGGTTTTGACCAAGCGTATCCCGACATGGCCCTGGGGCGACCCGGCCGAGCGAACATTGATTTCGGTGGATCAGTATCGCCGCACCGGTGGATATGAAGCGCTCCGCAAGGCTATCTCTATGGAGCCGACCGACGTGATTCAGTGCGTCAAGGACTCGCAACTCCGTGGCCGCGGTGGTGCGGGCTTCCCGTGCGGCGTCAAGTGGGGGTTTCTGCCCAAGATTGATGGTGGCCGGCGTTACCTTGCTATCAACTGCGACGAGGCCGAGCCAGGCACGTTCAAAGATCGTCTTCTTGTCGACTACGACCCGCACCAGATCATCGAGGGCATCGCCATTGCCTGCTGGGCATGCCGCCTGGATACGGCTTACTTCTTTATCCGCGGCGAGTATCGACATCAGGCCAAGGTCATGAAACAGGCCATCCGCGAAGCGTACGAGGCCGGGATCTTCGGCCCACAAGGACTGCTTGGCGGTGCAACTGACTTTGCAGTCGAGTGCCACTTGCACCGCGGCGCCGGCGCTTATATCTGTGGCGAAGAAACAGCGCTGCTCGAAGCAGTCGAGGGTAAGCGTGGCTGGCCGCGTTTGAAGCCCCCATTTCCCGCAATCGAAGGGCTCTTTGGCAGACCAACCATCGTCAACAATGTCGAGACGCTCGCAGCCGTGCCGCACATCGTCGAGCGCGGGGCCGACTGGTGGACGTCGATCGGCGTCGAATCGACGATCGGCCAACCGGCTTCATTTGGAACCAAACTCGTCGGCGTATCCGGACACGTCAATCGGCCCGGCGTCTATGAAATCGGTCTCGGCGCGCCACTCAACGAACTCATTGAACGCGAGGACTACTGCCAGGGCATAAAGTCCGGCCGCGCCTACAAGGCTTCGATTCCAGGCGGCGTGAGCATGGGCGTGCTCGATCAAAACGAGTTTGGCGCCGAACTCGACTTTGACATCGGCCGCAAGAACGGAATCATGGGACTCGGCACAGCCTGCCCGACCATGTTCGACGAAGGCACCGATATGGTGATGGTTGCTCGCAACATCGCCCGCTTCTTCAAGAATGAATCATGCGGCCAGTGCACCCCCTGCCGCGAAGGATCGCAGTGGGTCTATAAACTGCTCGTGAAGATTGAACAAGGCGAAGCGAAGCCGGCGGACCTTGACCTGCTCGTGGAGGTGGCTGGGTCGATGGGAAGCATGCAAGGCACGACGATCTGCGGGCTTGCGGACGGCACAAACTGGGCCGTCAGCACAATCGTCAAGAAGTTCCGAAGCGAGTTCGAAGCCCGTATTCGAGGCACTACAGGCGTACTCACAGCCACATCTTGAAAACAAGTTGGCCTAGGACCGAAGCGGAAGGTAGGCTGAGCCAGCCTGCTCGCCCGGAAGGCGGGCTTGAAAGAGGAGCACACGTCCCGCAACGGCGGCGACCTGACACACCAATGAATACCGACTGCATATCGCAGCCCACGCGGGACTGTGATGACACAGACGAGCCTGGCTCGTCGGCCGAGGGCGACGGCCCCCCCGAACCTGCCGATCGCCCCACACCAACACCCACCGAGATCTTGATCCAGTCCGACTGCTTTGCATCGGATCGCACTGATCTGCTGACGCAGCGCATCGCCAAGATCGCCGCAAAACTCACTCGTAAGATCACCCGAATCGGAATCAAGATCGTCGGCGACCCAGAGATGTGCGAACTGCACCTGCGTTGGCACAACCAGAACTCGACCACTGACGTCATTACCTTTGAGTCGGACACCGAAGGTCCACTTGAAGTCGATATGGCGGTGTGCCTCGATGAGGCCGAACGAGCCGCTATGACGCGTGATCACACGGCCGATGAGGAACTCCTGCTCTATGCGGTTCATGGACTGCTGCATTGCTGCGGTTTCGATGATCACGATGATCAGGCCTCAGCGGCCATGCACCGGGAAGAAGATCGTCTCCTCCGAGCGATCGGATTGGCGGCGATCTATACAACCGATGGCGGTGAAGCATGATCACATTCGCATCTCTTCTTGTGCTCGCTGTCGCTATTTGGCTCGCCGCCATTGATCGCGCGCTACGCAACGGCCCCCGGACCGCGCTCTGTGAACACCTAGAACGCGCCGGCCGAGCCACGCTCCGCGATGCACTCCTGCCACGGTTCGACGCCGCCGCAGACTTGCTCTCACTCGCCCGAATCGCGCTGATCCTCGTCTTTCTCGCCATCTGGCTCGGGGCAATCGTCGGATGGGATCAATCAGCCGTCTCCGACTGGCCTGGTCGAATGCTCGGCGGATCGATCGCCGCTGCTGTGCTCATCTGGATCGCAGACGCCATCCTCGCTCCGGCCATCGCCCGCTGGGCTGGCGACGCGCTCCTCCGAGGGAGCCTCCCGCTCATACGGTTTGCCGCAGCAGTTTCTCCCATCCTTGCTTGGATCTCCCGCTTCTTCAACGAGGTCATTCGCCGATTGGCGGGCGAGCATGCCCATGGAAACGGTCGAACCGGCGAAGCCGAAGCCGAGCTCCTTCGAAGCATCGAGGCCAAGCAGCGAGAAGGTGAATTAGCCGAAGGAGCTGCCACGCTACTTGAGAACGTGGTCGACTTCACCTCCACCGATGTCGGCGAAGTCATGACACCGCGAACCGAGATCGAAGGCATCGAGTTGACCGATGATCTTGCAGCAATCAAGGCCTTCATCCTCGAGGCCGGGCACTCTCGCATCCCGGTCTATAAGGAAGATCTTGATCACATTGCGGGCATTCTCTATGTCAAGGATCTCATCCCGTTCCTGGGGCAGGACGCCTCATCATTCACGCTGGCTCCGCTGCTGAGACGGCCGATTGTCGTTCCAGAGACCAAGCCCGTTGCCGATCTGCTGGCAGATTTTCAGAAGGCAGAGGTCCATATGGCAATCGTGGTTGATGAGTATGGGGGCACGGCCGGCCTGGCAACGATCGAGGATGTACTCGAGGAAATCGTTGGCGAGATCTACGATGAGCACGAGGGCGATGACGAGGACGATGAACCCGAACTCGTCGAGGTCGAGGCCAACACGTGGGAGGTCGACGGTCGATTCCACATCGATGACTTTAACGAGACACTCGGCTCCGTCCTCCCCGAAGACGATGAATATGACACGATCGGCGGTTGGTTTACCGCGAGGGTCGGCCGCGTCCCCGAGGCGGGTGAAACACTCGAAGAGTATGACCTCGCCTTCACGGTTCTGGCCGCGGAGCCGACGCATGTCACCCGCTTGCGTGTCAGCAAAGGGGCATCGTGAGGGGCCTGCTATCCTGACGCTCAATGAGTACGACGACATCCGATCTTCGCCAGAGCACCACGGAGTACATCGCTGAAGCGGAAACAATCCGTGAGGGCGGTGGCGCCAAGGGAATCGAAAGACAACACCGGCACGGCCGCCTGACCGCCCGCGAGCGAATCGAACATCTCATTGATCCGGGTGGTCATCGATTCGAGTGCGGGCTCTTCGCAGCTCACGGCATGTATCAGAAGTACGGCGGTGCGCCTGGCGCGTCGGTCGTCACGACCATCGCTCCCGTCGGCGGCCGCATGACCATGATCGTCGCCAATGACGCGACCGTGAAGGCTGGCGCGTTCTTCCCAATGACGTGCAAGAAGATCATTCGCGCGCAGACAATCGCAGAACGCGCTCGGCTGCCGCTCATCTACCTCGTTGACTCGGCCGGTGTGTTTCTTCCACTTCAGGAAGATGTGTTCCCGGACACCGATGACTTCGGCCGCGTGTTTCGCAACAATGCGGTCATTTCCGCAAAGGGCATTCCCCAAATCGCCGCCATCATGGGCAACTGTGTCGCCGGCGGCGGCTACCTCCCGGTTCTGTGCGATGTCCTGTTGATGACCGAGGGCAGTGGACTTTATCTGGCTGGACCCGCACTTGTTAAAGCGGCCATCGGCCAGAATGTCGAGAGCGAAGACCTCGGAGGCGCTGAAATGCACGCCTCAATATCCGGCACGGTCGACTACCGCGAACCCGACGATGAACAGTGTCTCAAGCGGGTCCGCGATTTGATGATGGCCGACATGAAGACGCCGCCGATGCAGGATGCACCGATTGAGTCGGCGCCTCCTGCGGTCGAACCTGATCACATCTATGAAGTCTTCTCCAGCGAACCTCGCGATCAGTACGACGTCGTTGACGTGCTCGCCAGCGTCGTTGATGAACACTCATGGAACGAGTACCGATCAGAGTTCGGCGAATCAATCGTCTGTGGCTACGCCAGAATCAATGGCTGGCCATGCGGAATCGTCGCGAACCAACGAAAACTCACCAACCGCGTCATGCCCGGAGGCAAGGACGGACCTTCGCGTGCCGTCAACATGCCAGCCGTCATCTATGCCGAAAGTGCCGACAAAGCGGCGCGGTTCATCATGGACTGCAACCAGAAGCACATTCCGCTCATCTTCGTTCACGACACTACCGGCTTCATGGTCGGCCGGGATAGCGAGCAAGCTGGAATCATCCGAAGCGGCGCCAAGATGGTCAACGCGATGAGCAACAGCATTGTGCCGAAGATCAGTTTGATCACCGGCGGCTCGTACGGTGCCGGGAACTACGCTATGTGCGGCCGCGCGTTTGATCCGTTCCTGACGCTCGCTTGGCCCAGCAGCCGATGCGCGGTCATGGGCGCCCAGATCGCCGCGAGTACGCTGCTTCAAATCGATCTGGCCGCTCGCAAACGCCGAGGCGAAGAAGTGGACGAGCAGGCAAGAGAAGAATTGCTCGCGGCCATCACGGAGTCATACGACACCCAGCAGGACATTCGCTACGGCGCGGCCCGTGGCTGGGTCGATCGCATCATCGAGCCGCACCACACCCGCGACGAACTGGCAGCCGCCCTCCAGATCGCTTCGACCTTCCCAATTGAGGGCACATACCAGACCGGCGTGCTGCAAACCTGACATGCCCAGACGCGTGCAACTCGATGGCAAACCGATCGTCATTACCGGCGGCGGCACTGGTATTGGCGCGGCAACGGCGAAGATCTGCGCCGCAGCCGGAATGCCAGTGGTTCTTGCTGGAAGGCGAACCGAACCGCTTGAGGCCACGAAGGCGTCCATTGAAGCTGCCGGGGGACGCGCGCATATCGTGTCAACCGATGTCACACAAGGCAATCACGCAACCGAGATTCTGGATGCGGGCGAGTCTGTCTTTGGGCCAGCCTGGGCGGTCTTCGCCAATGCTGGCCGTGGCTTGGATCGGGCGGGACACACCACAACAGAAGAAGAACTTCGATCCATCTTCGAGGTCAACTTCTTCGCCACGCACATCCTGCTCACTGAGGCCGCGGAGCGTATGCTCGGCCGCCGCGAGGGCGGACACTTACTGGCATGCGCATCGTGCGTGTCAAAGTTCTCGCCGCCCTACCACGGGGCATACGCCGCCTCCAAGGCCGCGCAGGATCTGTTCTGTCAGGCAATGCGGCTTGAGTTGGCGCCGTTTGGTATTTTCGTCTCGACAATTCATCCCATCACGACAACGACTGAGTTCTTCGATGTTTCGGCCCAAGTCAGCGGACGATCAACCGAGCGAACCAGCGTACATCTCACGCCAAAGTTCTTCAGACAGAGTCCCGAGCAAGTCGCGCGGAGCATCTTCAAGTGTCTCCGCAAACCCGTGCCTGAAGTATGGACCAGTACGATTGTCCGAATCACCGCAGCCATGCGAACGCTTCGCCCGACTCTCATGGACCGACAGATGAAACGCATGCTGGATGAGCGAAGCGACGTACCTGGTCAGGGATCCTGAGTCTCGACCCACGGTTGAACATCTACTGACCATCCATCGCTCGGCACTTCAATAGAGAGCAATGACTCCGATGCCTCCGGCAGCACATCGTGGAGTTTGGCCTTGGTCAGCCGGATCCTCCGTTGATCTCCATTGACTTCCGTCGCAATGACACCGATTGGAAGCCATGTAGCGAGGTCGTACCACAAGTCGATACTCGCCCAATCTTCCGATTCCTCTGACCCTTCCCGAGGGACAAGATGCAGCCCGATGAGTTTCAACGCTTCGGACTTTGGAACCGCAAAATGATCCGGCGGAGGATCGAGCTTGGTCACCGTAAAGGTTCGCAGCACATCCTCCCGCTTCTGCCCAATCGGAAGCGGGAAGGGTCCACCAAGTCGCATCGGATCGGCCATGTCTCCGGGGCGAACAATCTGTCGCTTGATAAATTGTCTGGCCGCCTCGTCACGCTCGACCAGCCAGCCGCCGTCAAAGATCAACTGCTTGTGCTCGGCACGCCGTTCATTGCTCCCAAGATCAATGCGGTAGTCGAAGTTGACCGCAAGTCGCGGCGAGGCTTCGGGATTCGTGTCGTAGACCATCGAACCCGTTCGCAGTTCTCCGCCACCGAGGAGCGCATCATCTTTTCGGTAGGCCACATCTGCGGTAAAGGCGTGAAGATCCTCGCCTGCCCGCTCGATCGAGTCGAGTGCTTCGTGGACAGGAGAGATCGGCTGCTCGGACTGATTGCCAAGCAGGATCACAGCGGCGGTGCACAGCATCAGAAGAATCGTCATGATCCATCCTTCGCATCAGCATCCGCTGAGACAAGCATCACCACGACATGAACTTCAATCGCCCGGCCCTCGCCCACCGCATCGACGCCTTCATGAGTCTTCCCCTTGATGTTGACATCCGCCCGATCGCACCCGAGCAGCGAAGCAAGGTGCGTGCACATCTCGTCCCGCCGAGGACCGATTTTCGGCCGCTCACAGATAACCGTGATATCGAGGTTTCCAAGCCGGAACCCCCTCGTGGTGATCCTGCGAACGGCCTCGTGCAGAAAAATGACGCTGTTCTGGCCCTCGTGCTGCGGATCGGTGTCCGGGAAGAGTTGCCCGATGTCCGGTTCCCCGATTGCTCCAAGCAAGGCGTCAGTCACAGCATGCAGAACCGCATCGCCATCAGAGTGGCCGACAGGGCCCGCCGGGTGATCGAATTGGATCCCCCCAAGCACACATGGCCTGCCCCGGCCCTCGGGCTCGAGGGGTTCAAGGCGATGCAAATCGTAACCGTGCCCAATCCTGAATGGAGGCATCCCGCAAGCGTAGCCGATACCACCATGCCCCACTGTCCGGATAGCATGGCTGGCGTGGCAGGTGGTGCCATCCGTGCAAGGAGATGCCTCAATGCGGCGTCGGTGTCTGGCTGAATGCCTCGGGTTGATTGGGATCCTTCTCGTTACTGGCTGCACCCTCAAGGGTGGTGGCCTGCTTCCCAGTGCGGCGGGTACTTCCAGCCCCCTGACATGGGAATCCACGGCCGCCTGCCCCAAGACAATCGCGATTGTAGACACCCGGACCGGCGAAACCGTTTTTGAACTCGATATCCCACTTGGCGAGCAACTGTCGATTCAGTTCTTTGAGCACAAGGACCCTCAGAAGCACCCCGAATCGCCAGACATCATGCGGTACACGCTTCTCCCGCTCGGGCGGTGGGTTGGCGCCCTCGACGAGTCAATCGAAGTGCCTCATGCCTGGAACCGGCGGATTGATGTCTTCTTCCGAACCCCTGATTCATACACGCCACCCGATCCGACCCGCGAAGTCGTTCCGCTAGAAGTGCCACTACCTGATGCCAAGGCAGCAGACGACGGAAGGACGGACACGCCCGCGGTCTCTCAGCCTGCGCCTGTGGTACCGGCTGCATCTCCTGACGCGGCCAAGGTTCCCGAGCCCACTGACTCTACAGCCCCCAAAGCGGTTCCAGCACCAACCCCACGCAAGGCTTCCGGCACGCGGCCACATGCGACGATGACCTGGACCGACACCGGCGCCACGCGGAGAGTTTCGGTCTCCGATATCAAGAGTGGTGAGCAGGTCTTTGAAGTTGATGTCCCTGCCGGGCACGATCTTGTCCTGCACTTCTACACCATGTGGACACCGCCCAGCAAGACCGATGATGTCGAAGCCATGCACTGGGAAATCGTGCCCACCGGCACCTCCATTGATGTCCCGTCACACCATGCGACCGTTCCAAAAGGCACGCGTCGGAGGGTCTCCGAACAGGCACTCGCTCCAAAGGCCACGCCGAGAGCGGCCGGAGCACCCACCCCGGACACGACCACCGAGGCGAAGCCGAAAACCCCCCCAGAAACCCCCGCTGAGCCCAGCCCACCACCGGTCAACCTGATTGACGATGAGGATGAGGCCAAGCCCGCTCCTGCGAGCCCTCAGCACTGATCTCGCGGGCCAGCCGCTCGTGCACGGTTTCCATAAGACCTCGAAACGCCCTCCGGGATACAATCGCCTCCCTTGAGCGAAGCGGAGAACATGCGCCATGACAACGCCTGAGAGCACACCCACCACCCACCACGCCAGTGACGGCTCGGCTGATCCGGCCAATGTCAGCCTCTCGGGCTACGTCATCGACCGTCTGTACGGACCCGATCAGGTCGAAACAACCAGCCCAGGCAACCCGGGCGATGTGAATAATCGCATCGGCGAACCGGGCGAATATCCCTACACCCGCGGCGTCCACTCTGGCATGTACCGAACCCGCGGGTGGACCATGCGGCAGTTCGCGGGCTTCGGCAGCGCCGACGATACGAACGCCCGCTTCAAGTATCTCCTGGAAAACGCCAAGGGCACGAACACCGGTCTCTCGACAGCCTTCGACCTGCCAACCCTCATGGGCCGCGACAGCGATGATGGGTTGAGTTTGGGTGAGGTTGGCCGCTGCGGCGTTGCGATCGACACGATCGAGGACATGCACCGCCTCTACGCGGACATTCCGATCGACGAGGTCACGGTCAGCCAGACAATCAATGGGCCAGCCTGCGTCATCTGGGCCATGTATATCGCCATGGCCGAGCAGCGCGGCATCGACCCGGCGAGACTCGGTGGGACGCTGCAGAACGACATCCTCAAGGAGTTCCACAGTCAAAACGAGTTCATTTATCCGCCGGAGGCGTCCGTCAAACTCGTCGTAGATACGATCGAACATGCTACCCAGCACCTTCCCCGCTGGAACAGCATCTCGATCAGCGGCTACCACATCCGCGAAGCTGGTTCGAACGCGACGCAGGAACTTGCATTCACGCTCCGTGATGGCATGGAATATGTCGAAGCTGCCGTAAAGCGTGGGCTCGACGTCGACACGTTCGCGCCGCGGCTCTCCTTCTTCTTCAACTCGCACAACGAGTTCTTCGAAGAGATTTGCAAACTCCGCGCCGCGCGGCGCATCTGGGCGACCGCAATGAAGGATCGCTACGGCGCTAAGAACGATCGCTCACTCCTCATGCGAACCCATGTACAAACGGCAGGCTGCTCACTGACCGAGCAGCAGCCCCTCAACAACATCGTCCGCGTCGCCTATCAGGCGATGGCCGGCGTGCTCGGCGGCTGCCAGAGCCTGCACACCGACAGCATGGACGAAACCCTCGGCCTGCCGACGGAAACGAGCGTGCGAGTTGCACTACGAACACAGCAAATCCTGAACGAAGAAACTGGCGTCACCCGAACCGTCGACCCGCTCGGCGGCAGTTGGTATGTCGAAGCGCTCACCGACCGCATGCAAGAAGATGCCGATGCCATCATCAACGAGATCGATGGCATGGGCGGCGTCGTCGCTGGCATTCACAAGGGCTACTTCCGCCGCTCGATTGCTGAAGCGAGTTACCGCTTCGGTCAAGAGATGGAAGCGGGTGACCGTGTGATCGTCGGCGTCAACGCATTCACCGAAGGTAACGAAGATCACCAGGTCGACATCCTGCAGATTCCGCACGAAGTCGAGACGACGCAGTGCGATCGACTCGCCGATTTTAAAAAGCGTCGCGACGATGATGGTACGAAGGCAGCACTCGACGCTATCCGCGCCGCCGCGAAGAACGACGACAACCTCATGCCAACGCTCATCGCCGCCTCGCACGCTAACTGCACGCTTGGCGAAATGGTGCAGGCGATGGCGGATGTGTACGGACGGTACCTCAGTGGTCCAGAGTGGTGATCGCACGCTACCACGTGCAGCGGCTGGTCGATCGCGGGTATCAGCATGGATCAGGGAGGCGGTCAACCCTGGTCAGGGCAGCGATCGCCGCCACGGGCGCCTACGCCGGTGACGGCGCCGACTACGCATCGGCGAACTGACCCGCTTCTTCAAAACAACAACTGCCCGCCCGCAGAGCGGACGGGCAGTTGTGTTTAGTCATTCAGATGCGGGCGATCAACTGCCGCGCTTCGAGAAGACATAGACGATCACGAGCAACGCGATCAGGCCGACAAAGCCGCCGTTACCCAGTTCGTCGATGAAACTCATCAGTCTTTCGGTGACTCCACCGAAGAACCAACCGTCATCCTTGCCGAAGATGATCTGGACGATCACACCGACGGCGATGAAGAGCAGTGAGAGATCGATCAACTCACGTGCCCAGCCTTTGATAGTTGCCATTGCATTCATGCTGCGTGTCTCCTCGCGGATTCCGACCTCCATGTCGGACCGCCTGACCATGGTCAGAGGCACGATGCCGTCGTAGGCGTCGAACGGCCTCAACCTGACGTTTGGTATCGGACGAATGGTCCAAATGGGACCAGTGAAGAATCGGTCGCTGGGTGGGCAATTATGTAACTAGTTGCAAAACAGCCACTTAGAATTCTCCAATTCCTTCAAAAGAGCCTCATTCGGCTCATCGAATGCTGCAATGACTTCCTGGAATTGGTGGATCGATTCGTCGGGTTTCCGGACCATCTAGCCTGAAACACAGTTAGGGTAGTGACTTACCGTCAATCTCGGTGTGAGCGCGTGCCTCATTGTGGCGGGGTGGCAGGTAAAAAAGAAGTTCTGAGAGGAGAAGGAACACATGAGAACACTTTCAAACGCTGCCGCTGCAGCTGGTGCGATGGTCTGCGCAGGCACCGCACTGGCTGGAATGCAGGGGCTTGATTATCGGCTCGTCGGCACCAACATGGTGGACACCGGCGGATTCAACTACACAATCGATGTGATTGCTGTGCTGGACGCAGACAACCGTCTCGATGCGGTTGCAGGGAACTCAAGTTCCCCAAAAATCATTTCGACGACCGGCACTTTTTATCAAAACACGTTCGCTGGCGCCACATCGGTCGAAAACAACGATGGGTTCTGGGACATGCAGCCGTCGATGGAGTTCGACTCCTTCGTCACCATCGGCTATCTCAGCATGACCAACAACGAGTTGCAGAACATCGGCATCGATTTCACTGACTTTGAGGCTGGTGGCGATATCAGCACGGACAACGGTACGTGGTTCATCATTCCGACCGAGCCACAGGGTGTCTCGGAAACCATCGAGAATGTGGACTGCACCGATGTCAATGGCGTCTTAGTTGCCCGACTCACGGTCACCGGAGCAGACTCAACGATCAATATGACGGCCCTCTTCCAGGGACGTGACGCCAACGAGATCGTATGGCAGCACACCGATGACATCTTCATCTCGTATGACGAAGTCATGGACGGCGACTGTGACGGAAACGACGTCACTGACCGTTGTGACTTCGCAAATGGTGGCGACAGCGATGGCAATGGCATCCTCGATGCATGCGAGTTCCTCGACTGCAACGAAAACGGCATCAATGACCCCGACGACATCATCGACGGCACATCTGAAGACTGCGACGAAAACGGCGTACCGGACGAGTGTGACATCGCCGACGGCGCCGCCGACTGCAACGGTGACGGCATCATGGATGTCTGCGACATGGGTGAGGATTGCAATGGCAATGGCACACCCGACAGTTGTGACATCGCCGACGGCACCGCCGACGACTGCGACAGCAACGGTCGCCCCGATTCGTGCGACATCGCCGATGGTGGCGACGGCAACGGCAACGGCGAGCTCGATGCCTGCGAAGTCACTCCTTACGTCAACCTCAACAGTGGTCTCATCTCTGATACCGCTGCCGAAGCGATCTTTGCTGCCGACAACGGTGACACGATCGAGGGTGAGGCCGCCTACTTCAACGCCGAAACCGATGTCAACTTCATGGGCAAGGGCCTGTATATGAATGTTGTCGAAGGTGGAATGAACCAGGCTGGAACAATCACGCTCGCCAATGGCGCCGTCGTGACCGGCTCGGGTGGCTCTACTGTCGCTGATGTGAACAGTGGGTTCAGTGGCACTGGTGTCATCGCGGATGGCACATCCGTCAATGCCAATGGCACCACATTCGTGCGAAGTGGTGCTGGTGTCGAGTTCCAGACACCAATCGCCAGCGCAGCTGGTGCAACGCTTGTCATGTCAGGTGGATCGTTGGTCGCAACGGGAAGCCTGTCCAACTTCGGATCCATGACCACGGTCGGCAATGCTGTTGTCGCGGCAGATTCGATGGACAACCAGAGTTACATGAGCACCGCTGGCACGTTTGTCACTGACTTGGCCAACGGCTCGGTCGGTACGATTCAGTGCAACGACGAGACCATGCTCTCGGGCAACCTCGTCAACGACGGCCTCGTGTCCGTCAACCGTGGACCGCTCTACATCCTCGGCAACCTCACCAACAACGGCACGATCGTCGGCGACGTCGATACTGGACCGTTGTCAGGTGGCGGTGATCCAGTTGAGGGTGACGGACTCCGTATCAGTGGCGATTACATCGCTGGTGCAGGTGCCGAACTCATTATGGCGCATGCCAATTGGCAGCTCGCTGTGGGTGGCAACTTCGACGTCGCCATCGACTATCACAATCGATATGTGATGGACGAATCCACACTCGCCATGACTGGTATTGCTTCCACACAAAGCATCGAGGCGATGAGCACCGATGTCGGAAGCAGCACCGACGGCATTGATCGCACGATTGATGGTCACTTCCCACTCGGCCAACTCATCATCGAGTCGGGCAGCACCGTCAGTGTCGTAGACAACTACGACAATGCCGACGGTGAAGAAACCATTTATGCCAAGCACCTCGTCATCGAAGCTGGCGCCACGTTCAACACGGGTACTCGCACCGTCTGGTACGAGACCGTAGAGAACTACGGCACCGTCCTCGGCGAGATCGACGTCATCAAAGACCCGTGCCCGGGTGATGACGACGGCAATGGCGAAGTCAACATCGATGACCTCCTGTCGGTGATTGGCAACTTCACTTGCACCGGTGACTGCGACGGCGACGTCGACGACAACGGCCAGGTGAATATCGATGACCTCCTGATGGTCATCGGTAACTTCGGTCCGTGCCTGTGATCATCTGATCACACGGTTCTGTGATCTCACGCAGGGCGGGTGGCTTCAGCCACCCGCCCTGTTGCATTGAAAAAGGCTCGTGGTTGGCAAGGTGGAAGGAAGACCGCCATACTCTGGCGGATGGCTAGAACGTTCGATCCACAACTCACATTTCGTCATGAGTACGTCAGCGAAACCAGGCGCCGTCTTCGGAAGTGGCTGCTGATCTACTTGTGGATCATGGTCCTCCTGCAATTCGTCATCACTGCTGTCATAGCCGGCCTGCTCACACTCGGTTCGCCTGACATGCAAACCATGTTTTCGTGGTGGTTCCAGGCATCCGTCGTCGTTTTCATCGCCGCAATCACAATCATTTACGTCAAGCCGCACGAACGGATCGACCGACGTCATCAAACCCACAACAACGATGCTCGGCGTATTGGCCCCTGATGAATTTGACGCAGAACCAATCACGACGCACTTTGAGCCCGGAGATGCGCTCATCACGTGTACTGACGGCGCGTTCGAACGGTTTGATAGCAAGGGAACGCTCGCTGGATTCAGCACCTATCAGTCGATCATCGAATCGTCGGATACATCTTCAGTAGCAGCACCAGAGACCGTGCTTGCAGTACTTGACACGCTTCAGGACGGACAGGTCGAGGATGACACCGTTGTGCTGATTGCTTCGCTGCCAACCTGATCAACCATCTCCGACGACCGGCAGCGAGCCGGCAACCGACTGCATTTCGACTTCGATTGGTTCCATTCCAGAAGTTCCAAATGCGCCGGTTTCCAAGAACCTGAGCACGAGTCTCACGGTGGCTACATGATCCATGATGCGCGTATGCGACGCATCAACCATGGCCACATCAGTCGCCCCCGAGTGAATGGCTTCTTTCAGCGAAACGGTGCCGTCATGAACTTCGTCTCGATCAAACACCCCTCGAATCCACGCAAGCCACGAGGGGGGATTGTCGAGTGTCGCCCGCGCGGTCCCAGCGATGATTCCGCAAGGTTTCGGGGGACTCGGCCAACAGGGCTCTGAACCAAGCTCGATAAGCGCCGGCCCCATAAGCCATCGAACTGGCGGAATGCCGGCGGACCATGAGGCCAGACCACTTCCATGATTTGGCGGCGCAATCATGACGCACCCCGCCCAGTTGAATCGGGAAACCAACGCTCGCAACACGATGCCCCCAAGTGAATGCGTCACCGCGATAAGTGGGTGTTCCACCTGAAAGTCGCCAAGCTGCGACGATATCTGCTCGGCTGCATCCCGAATCGATACGCGCCGCGAGTCATAGCCGATATTTCGCGTATCTCGCCCTGTTGCCGCAATGCGTCGCTGCAACCGAGCCATGGAGCGGCTGGTGCGACCCAATCCATGAAGCAGGATGACGGTCCCTTCCACGGCCAACGACTCCTCGGTGCCAGAACGGCGCCACCTCGGCGCCTTTTCTACCCATGGTTCGGTCTGCATGACCAGGCGTCAAGCCAGAGCTCCGATCCCATACCCCTGCTCGGCATAACCGGCCATGTGATAGCCTCCCCGCCCATGGCGGCATCAAAACATGTCTTTCAGGCCCCAAAGGGCATGCGGGATTTCTTTCCCGAAGATATGGCAGTCCGGCAGCACCTTGAGCGGGCTTGGCGGAGCGCCTCCATCAGGCACGGGTTCGAGGAAATCGGGGGTCCAACCTTCGAACATCTCGATCTCTTCACAATCAAGAGTGGCGAGGGCATTGTGAGTGAGCTCTTCTCGTTCCAGCGGTCTGGCGGAGATACCGACTACGCGCTGCGGCCAGAGTTCACGCCCACCCTCGCCCGCATGGCCGCATCCAAGGGGCGTTCGCTGCCCCTGCCGACCAAGTGGTTTGCCATTCCAGACCTCTTCCGCGCGGAGCGACCACAGCGTGGGCGCCTCCGTGAACACCGACAGTGGAATGTCGATCTGCTTGGCGCTCCTGGTCCGGATGCTGACGCGGAAGTCATCGCCGTCGCCGTCACCGCGCTACGCGGCCTCGGACTCGGACCTGCCGACATTCGAGTTCGCATCAGCCACCGCGGCGCCGCTGCGGGACTGCTGGCTGCCTGCGGCGTCCCGGGTGACCGCATGGCCGAGGCCTTTTCGCTCGTCGATCGCCGCGAAAAGGTTCCGACAGAAGTTTTTGCGACCCAGGCTGCAGCCATCGGACTCGACGAGGCTGGAGTAGCGCGACTCGACAAAATCGCCGCCAGTCGGCTGCCAGCAACCACACAACCCACAACCATCGCCGAGAAACACGATCTTCCCGTCGATGCCGTGTCAGAACTCACCTCACTCTCGGTAGAACTCGACAAGCGAGGACTCCTGCCGTTCTGCGATTGGGATCTCGGCATTGTCCGCGGTCTCGCCTACTACACAGGAACTGTGTGGGAAATCCATGATGCTGCGGGAACTTTCCGCGCGGTCGCTGGCGGAGGTCGATACGACGAGCTCGTGGGACTCTTTGGCGGGCCAACTATTCCGGCATGCGGATTTGGAATGGGCGATGTGGTGCTAGCGTTGTTGTTGGAGGATCGAGGACTGCTCGATGCCGATCACGGCGTACTGTCGCCGCGACCGGATGTCTTCGTTGTCTCAAGCGGGGACGATCAAGCGGAAGGCTTGTTCATTCCACTTGCAACTTCACTTCGCGATGCGGGACTGCACGTTCGGCACACCTTCAAGGCTGGTCGCAATATCGGCAAGCAACTCAAAGAAGCCTCGGGGCACCTCGCGAAGTTCGCTGTCATCCTTGGCGATGAACTTGATAGTGGACACATGGTTGTCAAGGACATGACTGCGGGCGAACAATTCAAAGTTCCCGCTGGCGATCTTGCCGCATGGCTGCAGCGGAGGCTGGCAGGGTACGCCGCCGACAAACGCTCATGCGAACACTGATTGTCACCGCTGTCGAAACTGAATCTGAAGCATGTAAAGGGCTTGATGCGCACGTTGTAATCAGCGGAATCGGTCGCACCAATGCGGCCGCTGCGACAACGCTCGCGGTGGTGGCACATGGACCGTTTGACGCGGTCCTCTCCGTCGGCGTCGCCGGATCGCTCCCGGGCGGAAACCTCTCGATTGGAGATGTTGTCGCAGCGAGCGCATGCATCTATGCGGAGGAAGGCATCGTGACTCCATCTGGAGTCCATGATGTACAGACCCTCGGCTTCCCACTCGGTGACTTCGAAGGCAATGAAGTGCCATGCTGTCCTAACCTTGTCCGGGGGGTCGCCGAAGTCTGTCCGGCTACTCGAATCGCAACCGTTGCCACGTGCTCGGGAACCGACACCGCTGCCAAAGCAGTCGCCGACCGCACAGGCTGCGCCGCTGAGGCCATGGAAGGCGCGGCCGTTGTTCATGCGGCGCGGCGACTCTCCATACCGGCCATTGAGATTCGGGCCATTTCAAACACGACGGGCGACCGTGGCTCACAGCAGTGGGACCTCAAAGGTGCGATTGCAATGCTGGCCGATGCGCTTCCAGTGATTCTGAGCCGGCTTGAATAGACGCCACACGCCCGCACAGACCACACAGACCGCCGATCCCCCCTCATCCTCGATCGCCGGTGGTTCGTCTCAAGCCATCGCTTCAGCGGCAATCCGATCCTGCCGACGACCCCCTCCAGCGGCCATCCTTGCTGGATGACCCGGAGGTTCACGCATGCGGTTCAGAATGAGACGTCCCACCGCCCCGCCGATTGCTGCGGACTTGGGGGAGTCGGCCATCCACGCGATTCAACTGACCAGTGATGGCCACACAATCGCCGCAGCGATGAGCCAGCCCACCGAACCAGCTGAATCCTTTGACCTCGAGTCTCACCTCGCGGCAACCGCAAGCGCTGCTGAAACATTCGCTGCGAGTGACACGTGGATAGGGCGACGCGTTGTGATCGCCCTGCCCGCCTCATTGGTCTCAATGACACACTTGCGATTGGAAGCCGGCGAAGACGCCGCGCTGGCCGCGCAATCTCGCCTGCCCGAACTTGGATCAAATCCAATGGTCCGGACCATCGATGTTTCCAGCCCTTGGAAGACCGGCCGAGGTAACCGTGAGCTGCTGTGCCTTGCCATGTCACGAGAATCCGTGCTTCGATATGTCGGAATACTCCACGATTGTAAGTTCGACATAGCAGGGGTCTATACGCCCGCCAGCATGCTTCTGCGAGCGTTTGCCCATGTCAACCGGCGGGATGCCGATTCTGATACGGCCACCATGTATATCGATTTGGGGCGACACCAGACAACTGTTGCCTTTGGCCAAGGAGCATCGCTCGTTGCTGCCAGGAGTATTTCGGTCGCGGCTACAACAAAGCATGCGCCTGCTGCACCTGCACCAGTTCTGGAACCTGCAGTGACATCTGCCACAGACGATGGCGCAATCGACTTTCTGACCACGCTCAACCGCCGCGCCGACAATGAATCTGCAAGCCTCCCACACCTGAGTGGCGATGGGAGTGCTGCCGAAGTCCCAAGTGAGCTCTGTGAAGAACTCAGTACGTGCATGCGGCACTACCAAAGCTTGTTTGCCGAGACGCCCGTACAGCGCATCGTCTTTACTGGACTCGGTGCAATGCAGGCATCGCCTTGCTGCGCAATTGCAAAGTCACTCCACCTTCCGGCGCAAATCGGTGACCCGCTCGCCCGTTGGAACGCGTCGGCGACCAAAACCGAGATCGATGATTGGGCGATGCAACTACGACCTCAGTGGTCCATAGTTGCAGGCCTCGCCACCGATCTTGGTGAGGAGTTCAAGTCATGAATACACACGAAGACGACTTCCTTCCAAAGGAATACATCGAGCACCGCCAAGATCGTCGAATGCATCTTGCCGCAGTTGGTCTCTTCTGCATCGTGCTCGCCGGTGTTGCGATCGCATTCGTTGTGACGAGATCCGACTGGCGCCACATTCGCACGATCCGAGATCAAGTTTCCCTTCGCTATGAGGAAGCCGCCGATCAGGTCCGCGTCCTTGCTGCCCTGGAGGAGCGTCAACAGCGAATCGCCAAGCGAGCGGAACTCGCCGCGAGTCTGATCGATCGTCTTCCTCGATCTGTACTCCTCGCAGAGTTCATCAACAACATGCCAGCCGAACTCGGGCTTCTTGAGTTCGAACTCACTGCCACGCAACTGCCTCCTTCGACCCCGCCCGCAGCTGATGCCCCCGCAAACCGCCCCAAAAGGGGTAAGACCAACGCCGAAGTTGCCGAGGATCCTCGCATCGAGCCACCACTGTGGCGAACAGAAATCTCATTGCTTGGCTTTGCTCCGACCGATGTTCATGTGTCGGCCTTTCTCTCAGCGTTGAATGACCATCCACTACTCGAGGATGTCAATCTTCAATTCTCCGAGGAGATTGATTTGAATGACATCCCAGTTCGTCAGTTCCGGATCAAAGCCAGCATCGGACCACACGCCGACTGCCGAAGCCTCTCACCGACCCGAACCGCAGAACTCGGGGGATTCATCCGATGAACAGTCATCTCCGTCAAATCGCCTTCTTCGTGGCGTTATTGGGCATTCCCCTGACCGCGTGGTATGTCGTCTTCCGCCCACAAAACGCGGACATTGCAGAAGCCATGCAGAATATCACGCAGCGTCAGCGTCAACTCGACACCGTGGCAAAGCTCGCTGAACGCATCCCGAGTCTTGAACAGGCTCTGCAACAAGGCGAGCAACTCGTCGAGCAGGTCGAGGCTCAACTTCCTCGCCGAAGAGATGTCGAAGGTGTGCTCGAAAATATCTGGCAGATCGCCGATCGCAATGGGCTGCTTGTCCGCTCGGTCAAGACGCGACCCGCCGTGCCATCGGCGGTGTACATGGAGTTGCCTCTTGAAGTAAGCATGGACGGGCCATTCGAAGGCTTTTATCGGTTCCTTCTTGAACTCGAAACACTTCCCCGAGTCACCCGACTCTCGGAAATCTCCATTCAAGAAGCTGGCCTCAAAGTCCGTGGACCAAGCAACAAACTGCCACCCGGATCCGTTGCAACCCAATTCGTACTCAGTATCTACTTTGCAGACTCGGTCCCCGAGGTCGCATCCGCTGGAGCCATTCGATGACATGGGCCGAAGCCAACGAATCCGGCGGACTCGCAACCGCGGCAAATATCCCAACTTCGCAGACGCCGTTTTCACAGCACCGCCAAACGAGGATTGTGATAATGGTTCTTGTCATGGGTGGTGGACTTGCCATGATCGCCGCGATGCGAATGCTCTCGGGCGGACCCGCTCAGACCACCGCCGGAACCGACGCCCAGATCGCAATCAGTGCGTATCTGGCGCCGGCAACTGACGAGCAGGCCGATGCAACGGTCGCAGACCCACTTCAAGTGCTCGCCGAATTCAACACGCCGATCGCGCGTGTCCCATTCGACGCCTTGCGGACGAATCCGTTCATTCTTCCTGGCGGCACCATGGCCATTCCCGCAGCGCGTTCTCAAACGAGCATCGAAGATGCTCGAAATGCCAGAGCATTCCAAATGCGCGAAGAGATCGGTGATATGCGAGTTTCGATGGTCCTCCAGGGACGAAGTAGCCTCGCAGTCGTCGGTGGTATCACGCTCCCCCTTGAAAAGCCGGTGGAATACGATTCGCAAACAACGCTCTGTCTCAAGGCGGTCAGCTCTGCTGGCGTCGTCGTTGAGGCAACGGATACAACACTCAAACTGACCGTTGCCGTGGATCTTCCGAGGCCATGACACCACACGACTCCGACGCCGTCCCGACTCCTGATACCGCCGCAGTTATGCGTGATTTGTGGTCGCCCAACGCACAAAGAACCACAGAGGCATTCGATCTTGGTTCCGCGCTCGCGGATGCGGGTCGCGTGTCGCTTGAGCTCATCGACTCCGCACGCCGTGTACAGAGTCAATCGCCGACAAAGCCGCTTGCGGCCATTCTTCTTGGCATGGGTGCGGACGAAGACGCTGTCATGTCAATACTCGCAGCCGGCAGTGGCTTGGAATATGTCGCCCCGGCAAGCGAGGATGTTGACGAGGAGACTCTGGGAACACTTGGCATCGAGTATTGCAAATCTCGCGGGTTCATTCCCGTGTACTCCGGAGGCCGGTTGTGCATCGCCACGACCGATGCGCTCGACATCAGAACACTTGATGAAGTACGCGCCGCGCTCGGCGGCCGAATTGTGCAACAGGTCGTTGCAACACCCACCGCAATCGAGCGGCTACTTGACGACGCTGTCCCCGAAACGGGCGATGAGTTCGACCTCCAACAGCTTCTCGTCGACGCCGCCGAGGGTGGCGTTGAGATCGTGCAAGATGAAGATGACGATGAAGTCGATGACGGCAGCGCATCGCCCATTGTGCGTTATGTCAACCATGTCATTCAGACCGCTGCCCGCGAAGGCGCCTCGGATATCCACATTGAGCCGTCCGAGTCGGCCGTCAAAATCCGTTTCCGCATCGATGGCGTGCTCTATGAGATGATGAGCCCGCCACGGCGAATGCTCGCCTCCATGACGAGCCGCATCAAGATCATGGCCTCACTCGACATCGCCGAGCGGCGACTTCCACAAGACGGTCGGATTCGTCTCCAAGTATTCGGGCGTCCACTCGATCTTCGTGTATCAACCGCACCTACGCCGCACGGCGAAAAGACCGTCATGCGTTTGCTTGACAACCGTTCAATTCAGGTGCCTCTGGGAGATCTTGGGTTCCACGACACCACACTCGATGCGTGGCGATCCGAAATTGCCAAGCCGCACGGCATTCTTCTTGTCACCGGGCCAACTGGCTCTGGCAAAACCACGACGCTGTATGCCTCCATGCAGGAACTCGACACACAACAGCTCAATGTTTCGACCGTCGAAGATCCAGTTGAGTACCAGCTTCGCGGCATCACACAGATGCAGACGCACGAGCGGATCGGGCTGACGTTCGCCTCTTCCCTGCGAACACTTTTGCGGCAGGACCCCGACGTCATCATGATCGGTGAGATTCGCGACCACGAAACGGCAACGATCGCCATCCAAGCGGCGTTGACCGGTCACCTTGTGCTCTCGACACTCCACACCAATGACGCCCCGTCATCTGTCACGCGGCTGATCAACATCGGCATCGAGCCGTTTCTCGTCGCTGGAGCCGTCAACGGCATCCTCGCGCAGCGACTCATGCGGCGGGTCTGCAAAAAGTGTGCTGCCGCAAAACCTGTAACCGCTGAAGCAGCAGAGATTCTTGGCCGCTACAGCATGTCTCTTGAGACAATGATGGAAGGCGTTGGATGTGACTCCTGCCGCCAGACAGGCCTGTCAGGGCGTCTCGGCATCCACGAAATGTTGCTTCTGGATGACTCACTCCGCGACCGAATCGCGGGGAATCCATCAGTCAACGAACTTCGCACGCAGTGCTGCGCTGCTGGCATGACGACACTTCGCGAAGACGGTCTTCGAAAAGTGGCTGCGGGTCAAACAACGCTCTCCGAAGTGCTGCGCGTCACAACGGACGATTGATCAGCGGATCGAGAGCCCGGCAATAACGATGAGCCAAACGGCGACCCCAGTCGCCATCTTGACGACCGTTCCGACGGCCCGCCCTGCTGCTGCGCCTGTCGCCGGTGCAATAGCACCAGCAACACTTCGAGCATTCGAACCGGTAACTTCTCCAACCATGGCGCCGGCAAATGCGCCAACGATCGCGCCGATGAATGTCCCGAGGATTGGAATCGGAATAAGTGGCGTTCCGAGAATCGCACCGATCACACCACCAACAAAGCCGCCCCACATCGACCGCCTCGTTCCGCCTCCAACCTTGGCGCCCGCAGCGCCCGATACTGCCTCGAGGATCTCCCCCACAATCGCCAGTACCAAACCTACCCCGAGCCCCCACCAGCCAGCAGTCGCATCGTCGCCATGAATCCAGGCTACATCGATCAGTTGCACACCTAAACCAAGCGTCAAGATAAGCCAGGTGCCCGGCAACTGCATGACTATAAGCAAGAGGCACCCAGCGCCTAGAAGCGCGAAGATCCCAACCATGGTCCAGTGCAGCCAAATCATGACTCAGCCCTGCCCCTTCGATTGGTAGACCGTCAGTATTTCATCAAGGCGCTTTCGGTGAATGTTTGGTACTTCACAATCTTCTGCTGCCCATCCTATGGGTATCAAAACGTACGGCCTTTCGTATTCGGGTCGGCCAAGCAGTTCGCTGAGAAACCCCATCGGACTCGGGGTGTGGGTCAGAGTCGCAAGACCTGCATGCTGCGCAGCAGCGAGCAGCAAACCAACGGCGATACCAACCGACTCGTTGACGTAGTACACACGATCTGATTGTGATTCTTCGCAATCATCTTTCATGAGTTTGAATACCACAATCAACCATGGCGCATCTTCAAGGAATGCCTTTTCGGGACCGGTTTGCAACTGCAAGAGATCCTCAAGCCAATCATTCGATGCTCGCT
>JAAERN010000123.1 GCA_024230295.1 Planctomycetota bacterium | reverse complement strand
GGGCCGCTGACGCGGGCCGCAACGGACAGGGTGGGATTCGAACCCACGGTACGAAAAAATCGTACACAGCATTTCCAGTGCTGCACCTTCAGCCGCTCGGTCACCTGCCCAGAGGGTCCGGGATTGTACGGGGACGGGCCCCTTCACGACAACCACCACTTCCCTTCTCTCGCTCGCCGATACCCTCCGGAGTATGAGCAGCGGATCCGATTCCACCATACCCAAGCCCACCGGATTTCTCGTTCTGGACAAGCCCGCGGGGCCATCCTCGATGAGCGCCGTGTCGGTGGTCCGCCGGCGAGCAGGACGCACCAAAACAGGGCACGGCGGGACGCTTGATCCGCTCGCCACCGGTGTCCTCGTTCTCGGCCTGGGGCGTGCCACCAAACTCCTTGAGCAGGTCGTCGCCACCGACAAGGCCTATGAAACTGAGATCGACCTCTCCATCACAACGCGAACTGATGATCTGGAAGGCGATGCCTGCACGATCAGGGTCGACACGCCTCCTGATCACGCTGCCGTCGAGGCGGCACTCAGTACATTCAGCGGCGAGTTCCTGCAACAGCCCCCGGCGTTCAGCGCGGTCAAGATCGGTGGTCGGCGTGCCTACGCGCTTGCGAGAAAAGATCAGCCCGTCGAATTACCCCCCCGTCCGGTTCGAGTCGATCACATCCGGCTCATCGCATACACATGGCCCATCGCCACGGTTGAGATCAAATGCGCCAAAGGGTTCTATGTCCGCTCACTCGCCCGTGATCTCGGCACGCGGCTCGGGACCGGCGGTTGCTGCCGACGCATCACCCGCACCGCCGTAGGGCCATTCACGCTCGATGAAGCCATCACGCTCGATGACGTCCCGGATCCCCTCACTCAGGCCGACCTCATTTCGATCGACGATGCGCTTGCCCGGATCACGCCCCCCTGCCCGTAGATCCCCTGATTACTGACTCAACGCTTAGAGCGGCCCTGCTGCCTCGCTCGCCTCGACAGAGGCGCTGTATTTTCCGAACATCGATACACATCGCGAGGCGAGTGCCCCCAACTGACCGGGACGGGTTCCGGCACATACAAGCCGGTCATCATCAACCAATAGATGATTTCAATCGCGCAGTTCGACGGTCCAATACGCTTCATTCAGGAAGACCTTCCATGCTTCGTAATGCCGACGACGCAACCGAACCGATCGGTCGGGGCTCGTCTTCGGCCTGTGTGGTTCTCGAATCAAATCCATCCCCGCCTCCCGTGGCGTGCGGTTTCCCTTGCGGGCATTGCATCGAACGCAGGCGCACACAAGGTTACGCCAACTGTTTTCACCACCTCGAGACTGAGGCAATACGTGATCAATGGAGAGTTCGGCTGTCGGGAATCGAGTGCCGCAGTACTGGCATTTGTTGCCGTCCCGCGCATAGAGATTCCGTCGATTCAACGGCACGTGATGGTCGGGGCTCCGATTGCAGCAATGCACACGAATGATGCGCGGCACGGCCACGTATTTCGATGCCGTACGAACCCACTCATATTCACCCTGCTCGTACATCCGCTGCAGTTCAGCAATCTCCAACCACGAGGACAGATCAAACTGTTCCCACCGCCCGTTGACGATCGAAATAACTTCTGCGACGCGTCGGAAGAGGAGGACGAAGGCTTGACGAACAGGTACGACACGGGTCGCCGCGTATCCGCGGTTGAGTACGAGCACCGGGTCATCGAGAAAGCCAGTCAATACCGTCATGCCGGGTCGGGGCCTCTCTGACGAGAACAGCGGCCGACGTGATCCTCCTGTGTCATCAGGTATATCGGACGGACAACATCCGATCAACCGATGATTCGGCTGGTTCTCCACATATACGCCTCTCAGGTGCGGAGTTACCTAACCATGCCATGAAAAACGCCAGCGGCCAACCACTTTCGTGGCTGGCCGCCGGGAAATCACTCTTTTTAGACCTCTGAAGGGGCCTGTCCGGTCAGGGAAGTTCGAGCAACTCCACGTCAAAGACCAGCGTCGCGTTTGGCGGAATTGGGCCACCTGGTGTTCCTTTTGAGCCGTACCCAAGGGCCGACGGGATCACGAGCTTCCGCTTGCCGCCGACCTTCATCGAGCCGACGCCTTCGGTCCAGCCGGGGATGACCCGATTGAGTGGGAAGTCGATTGGCTGGCCGCGGTCGACACTGCTATCGAATTTGGTGCCGTCGATCAGATAGCCCGTGTAGTGCACACGAACGGTTGTCTGCGGTGAAGCTGGCGCGGCACCGGAGCCCTCTTCCAAATCAAACCATGCCAAACCGGTGTCGCTGCTGCTGCTTGCCTTGTCGCCAACAGCCTCGCCGGGAAGTTCGGTCGGGTTTGCCAATACGTTGTCCACGCTCATCGTCAGTTTCTCCTGCCGGGCAGACTGCTGCTCGGCTTGTTTCTTCATTTCATCTGCTGCGGCCAGTTGCGTGGTCCGCCACTGATCCGTGCCACTCGTGCAGCCAGTTGAAATCGCCTCTGCTTCTGCCGGAGTGAGCATCGTGACCTGTTCAATCACGACATCCTCGACCGGAACGTCATCGAACTCACCGCCGCCAGGGCCATGGGCATGGCCCGTCTTGACCGCCTTGATCGCATCGAGAACACCATCTCCGGCCACGACCTTTCCAAACACCGCGTACGCGGCTCCATCGCGTGGAAGATCGAGTGCCTTGTTGTCTTCCACATTGATGAAGAACTGACTCGTCGCCGAGTCGGGCTGCCTTCCAAGACGAGCCATGGCAATCGTGCCACGCTCATTCTTGAGGCCATTCTTCCACTCATTCTTGACGGGTGCATCGGTAGGCTGTTTTTTCAGCCCCGGCGCGAAGCCGCCGCCCTGCACCATAAAGTTTGGAATCACACGATGGAAGATCGTGCCGTCATAGGCACCCTTCTTCGCGTAGCTCGTAAAATTCTCCACCGTCAGCGGCGCAGCGACGGGATCCAACATGATGACCATGTCACCCTTGTTGGTGTTCATTCGGATGTACTGCATCTCAGACGGCGGACTCGCAGCGGCGGTCGGCTCGCCAGTCTCGGCCATCGCCAAGAGGCTCGATCCCGTCACTGCAACTGCCAGCACACCAACCATTCGTTTCATTCGTGCCATAGAAGGGTCCTCTTCGAAATCCCCGGCTTCCTGATCAATTTCGGCGCTCCGCTCGAAGCGGAATGTGGCATCCTACGCGAGCGGCCCACCCAATGTTCAGAGATCTGGATTCTTCGGTGTCTCACCCAGCCGAGCGAGTATCTCATCGATCTTCACCAGCCCGCCATGTCCCATGCCTGGGCACGGAGTCTGCTTTCGGACCGCCTCCCACATCTGCCGAGACTCTAGATTTTCCGGCCAGAACGGCCACGTGCGGCATTGAGAGGGCCGGGCACCATACAGACGGCAGCCCGCCTTGCCTTGCTCATCGGTCGTCAGAAAGACGCAGTCCATGCCGCGGCTCGTCCTCGTCTCCCGAAGCGACCACTTGCCACGAATCTGCCGTGCATACTGGCGGTGGAAGGTCTCCTCGGAAATACCCAGTACGGCAGCCATGGCCCGCCCTTCATCGGCAGAAAACCACACGGCACCGGGAGGCCCGGTACAGCAGTTGCCGCACCGCGAACACTCAAACTGCAGACCGCCGTCGTACCAGCGCGACGCTTGTTTAGTCATCTACGAAGTCCCACCGATCCGGCGCAGTCCCAATGACCTCGACGTTGTACAAAAGGAGTTGCGGGTGATCGAGTATGACCTTCACATCATCAAGTTCCGCAGGACGATCGTCCAGCGCCACGCGATCAAGATTGAGCAGTTCACGATACTCCCACTCGTGATCATTTGAGATGTGCCGCTCTATCAGCTTCTGCATGTTTCGCCTGCACGTCGCCACGCCCCACACATGAGCATTGCCGTATCGCCTTCCTGCCGGATCCTCCTGATCAACGAATACGAGTCCCCGCCACATCGTGTAACCGATGTCACGGCCTCGGGCATCCAGATTGGAGTCAGGGTCTTCATCGAGTGCTAGGTCCCATGCTGCGCGGAGTTCCATCAACAGATGATCCGTGTCGGACATCAAGCCGGGCACAGGTTGCAGGATCGGGCGGATGGCGAGGTCGGCAACCGGTCGCACTGATTGCAAATCCTCTTCCCTCCGATACTCGACGTCGAATCTGGCCAAGATCCCCTCGACCCAGTCTGCTGCGCTCTGGTCAACATGCACAAGGATGCGCTTGTCCGGATCGAGAAAGATCTCCAGATAAGGATCAGGGCAGTGGAACCCAACGCCAAAAGATGCATCCTCCAGAAAAATGGGCTCGAAGAGATCCCACGTACCGCGAAAGAGGCCCGCTGGGATTGGTGGACCGAGAAAGACATCAACCTCTCGGTACGCATCGCGGCTCCCCAGTTCGAGAATGCCTGCCACCTGCCGCGGCAGTGATCGCATCAACTCCATCAGCAGCGGCCTGACAAACTCATGTGAGACGACGATGGTGTAACTCTGCACCTCCGGTGGCCCTAGGTCGACAGGCAGGCTTCGCCGCGACCAACCCACTCGCCGCGGTCGAAGTCCCCCACCCCCGACTCCAAGCGCAAAGGCAAAACCGCGTTCGACAACACGGGCGAGATCGCTCTGCAAGCGAAAGGGTGCGTGCATACAGGGCATGGTACGGTCTCACCGACACGACCCTGCGACTCCCTTATGATGGCGCTGCATGGGTTCAGAACCGGTTATGGAGCGCCACATGAGCGACGACAGGGACGGAAGGACGACAAGCAAAGGAAGTCGGGCCCAGTGGGGAAGCCGAATCGGCTTCATTCTCGCCGCCTCGGGCTCTGCCGTCGGACTCGGCAACATCTGGAAGTTCCCGTACATCACCGGCGAGAACGGCGGCGGGCTCTTCGTCCTCATCTATCTCGTCTGCATCGCCTTGGTCGGCCTACCAATCTTGATCGCCGAAATCATGATTGGCCGAGCAGGGCAGGCCCAGCCCGTCGAAGCATTCAAGAAACTGCAGGGCGGATCCACCGTCTGGTCTGCCGTTGGCTGGCTCGGAATCATCGCCGGTTTTCTGATTCTTTCGTTCTATGTCGTGGTGGCCGGATGGGCGATGGACTACACGCTCAAGTCCGTCGCTGGGTTTACCAACCCAATCGGCGAGCGGGCCGAAGAATCGGCGTTGGTTTACCGGGCAACAGAGCCCATCGATCAGATGCGAGTCACGCTCACGAGCAGCATTGCCAAAGAGCCGGTTGCCGACGCCATCCAGAGTTGGAAGCGTCGTTTCTCACCTTCCACAGCAGACGCATGGGCTGATTACCAGCACGTGATGGAATTCTCTGGGGTCGATGCCGAACTCCTGCTTGAGGATCCACTCATCGCCGACGCTGTTCGCATCGTCGAGCCCGAACTCGCGGACTGCGATGCGGCTGTCGCCGCAGCAAAGACGGCGGCCGTTGACAAAGTGGCAGCGATGTCTGACGAGGAGGTGCGTGACGCCGCAACGACCTTGAAGCGCCGCACACTCATCAGCGAAGAAGTCACCGCCGTCTTCACTGGGTTGCTTGGTGACGGTTGGACCAGCACCTTCTGGGCAGGGATATTCATGTTCCTGGCCATCTTGGTTGTCGCAACCGGAATCGGAGGCGGCATCGAACGGACGTGCACCATCCTCATGCCGCTATTGATGACTTGCATCGTCGCACTGGTGATTTACGGCGCATTCCAGCCAGGGTTCGGCCGCGCTATCTCGTTCGTCTTCACACCGGACCCGAATGCGCTCGAGGCGCGCGGCGTACTCGAAGCACTCGGACACGCTTTCTTCACACTCTCGCTCGGCATGGGTGCCATGCTGACCTACGGTTCGTATCAACGAAAAGGGAGCGGCGGCCTGCTTGGTGAGTCCGTCGCCATCGCGGGATTCGACACCGCGATTGCGATGCTTGCCTGCCTCATGATGTTCCCGATCATCTTCTCCTACGGTCAGGATCCAAGCAGCGGTCCGGGGCTCGTGTTCATGAGCATGCCTCTTGCATTTGCCGAGATGGGACAACTCGGCATGATGCTGGGCATCGTGTTCTTTGGCCTGCTCGTCTTTGCGGCCCTCACAAGCGCCATCTCGCTGCTGGAGGTCGTCGCCTCGTACCTGATAGACGCCCGAGGCTGGACGCGCATGCGAGCCACGTGGACGATGGGCATCGCCATCTTCACCTTCGGCATTATCACGGCCTTTGCGAACTCCGAAGGCTTCAAGATGGTGTCCTGGTTGCCCGGGTACGGGCAGTCCTTCTTCGACACCATGGACCTGCTCACAAGCAACTGGATGCTCCCACTCGGCGGCCTGTTCATCGCCTTGTATGCGGGCTGGGTCATGCCCGAGCGGCTGCGCCAGGCCGAACTCTCCGACATGTCCGGACCAATTGCGGGAGCATGGCTTGTACTGATTCGGTTTGTGGCTCCTCTACTCGTCATGATCGTGCTGCTCGACAAAGCAGGGCTGATCGACGTCAACGAAATTGTCTTCAACATTCTGCACTAACCGCGGGACATTGCAGCAGCGGAGAAACTCATGGATCGTTTCAACGAAACTCTCGAAACCATCAATGGCTATATCTGGACTGACTGGATGCTGTACATCCTTCTTGCAGTCGGACTCCTCTTCACGCTTTGGAGCGGTATTTCTCAATACCGCGCCCTGACACACGGCGTGGCGGTAACGGCGGGCAAGTATGACGATCCTGATGATCCTGGCGCAATCAGTCACTTCCAAGCGCTTTCCGCAGCACTCTCCGCAACCGTCGGCCTCGGCAACATCGCAGGCGTCGCCATCGCCATTGCGATCGGTGGCCCGGGCGCCGTCTTCTGGATGTGGATCGTGGGAATCGTCGGCATGGCGCTCAAGAGCACTGAAGTCACGCAGTCCATGCTGTTCCGTGACACGTCCGACCCGGACAACCCCCACGGCGGACCGATGTTCGTCGTGGCCAAAGGCCTCAAGAAATGGGGTTTCGGCCCCCTCGGACAGTTCCTTGGCGTCTTGTTCTGCCTGACACTTCTCATCTCCGCCGTCACAGGTGGCAATATGTTTCAGGCGTGGAGCGTCGGGGACATCACCCGCGAAGTCATGGACATGCCCGAATACGTGACCGGCCTGATTCTGGCCGTTCTTGTCGCGATGGTCATTCTCGGAGGAATCAAACGCATCGGCTCGGTCGCAGGCGTACTTGTTCCATTCATGTGCGTTCTGTATGTCGTGATCGCGCTCGTCGTCCTTGGGTTCAATCTCGGCGCCATCCCGGACGTTATCGCCCTGATCTTCCGATGCGCCTTCAACCCGGCAGAAGCCAGCGGCGCGTTCATCGGTGGTACCGCGGCAATGGCCCTGCTCTGGGGTATGAAACGTGCACTGTTCTCTAGCGAATCCGGACAGGGCTCCTCACCAATCGCTCACTCTGCAGCGCAAACGAATGAGCCAGTCAGCGAAGGTGTTGTCGCCGGACTTGAGCCGTTCATCGACACGATCGTGGTATGTACATTGACCGCACTGGTGATCCTCTCGACCGGAGCCCTGACCCGTGGCGAGGGCCTAGCGGGCGGTGACGGAGTTTTCGATCCTGTCCCCCTCGTTCAGATTCACGAAGAGGATCGCGATGGCACCACACATCGATCGTGGACACTCGGCCCGCCGACTACTTTCACGATAGATTCAGAGAAGCGCGTCTACGGCAAGACCGACCTTCCGGAACGCACTGCCCGAGGTGTTGAACTCGGCGGTCCCTGGAAGCATGGCGACTCCGTCTTCGTCATCGCTCAGGGCGGAGGTGACAACGAATCAACCGCATCAAACCGTGTCATGATGACCGGGTCGATTGTCCTCCCCGAGGAATCAGAGGCCGCTCCCTACATCCGCTGGGATCTCATCAAAAGTGACAAGAGTGAAGTGGTCCACTGGTCGTCGCTGATTCAAAGCGGTCTGCCGACACTTGCGGCTCCCGTCATCTATGAGGACTACAAGGGCGCGACACTGACCGCATACGCTATCAACCGGCAGTTCCCGGGTGTCGGTAACTGGTTCATTCTGATCGCATCGTGGCTGTTCGCCATCAGCACCATGATCTCGTGGTCCTACTACGGTGAACAAGGCATCGTGTTCCTGCTGGGAGAGTGGGCGGTCAGCATCTACAAGGTGATCTACTGCCTACTCATCCTCGTAGCGACTGCCGGCATCGTGACAACGACCAAGGAAATCGGAAACCTTTCCGATCTCGGAACAGGCCTGATGCTGTGGGTCAACATACCCATCATGCTCATCTTTGGCGGCACGGCCATGGCAGCATGGCACGGCTACTTCAGACGGCTTCGTAACGGTGAGATCAAGCAACGCGACAATGCCGGCGAGTGAACATGTCGACATTCGATGGCATATAGGCGACGTCGCTGACGCAATCGCCGCTGGCCTTGAGGCGAGAGTAGACCTCGATCGGTCCGCGCAGGAAGTTTCGGGCATCGATGCCTTGGACGAGGTGGCTTTGCACCCAATTATCGCTGACTCGCTGGAGCAGGCAGGTTTCGGCGTACATCGCGAACAGCGTTATCCGAGCGATCGGCAAAGGCGAAAACGCACCGAGGGTCGCCGCTGTGATCTCGTTCTTACACCTAGCAAGCGGCCACTTCAGGATCCTCAGGCGGCAGCAACGTTGTTCGACGATCCGGATGCCGTGCCGCTCAATCGCGCCTACTGGCTGGAGGTCAAAACGGTCGCACAGTTCACTCCAGAAGGACCGAACGCTGCCTGGTCGAGCGAGTTGCTGGGGACAGTTCGCTCAGATGTCTCGAAACTCGCCAAAGACTCGATGATTCTCAATGCAGCACTCCTCATCGTTCTCTGGACTGCAACTCGCGAAGTAGCGAACAACGATCTGGGTATCTGGCAGAATCGATGTATTGACCACGGGCTTCCAATTGGAGCTCCCGCCGAACGAACTCTCGCCATTCAGGATCGGCTCGGAAACACGTGCTGCGTATTTCGGATCTACCCCGTGCACCACATGTGAATGTGGCAACTGATCACTATCGACGGACCGTGGCAGCGATCACATCAGCAGATTGACGAGCAAAGTCGTGACCGCGATAGGTCCCCAGTGCGCGGCGAAGCCCCTGCTGCTGCTCTGCGGTACGTCTTGAATCGTTGAGCAACCAATGCGCCTTTGTAACAATCCGAGCGGGACCGCGACACCATGGGACATACTCAGGAACGATGTCATCATCGGCAATGATGTTTGGAAGCAATTTATAAGATGTCCGCAACAGAAGCTTCGCTCCGATACACGAGAGAAAACCCGTCTTGTACACACCGATCATCGGTTGACACTGCCGCATAATGTCAAGCGTTACCGTCCCAGACACGGCAATCGACAGATCAGACCATGCAATCGCTTCGTCCCGCATCCCGGTCACCATGCTCAGTCCCATCGGAAACTCACCGAGTCGACCATGGATGGTGTTTGCCACAGATTCTGATGATGCCACGATGACACCCGACATCGTGGAATGCAAATCTCGCAACTGAACGAAGATCGACGCCAGCATCCGAATGTTTCGGCGCACTTCCTGTGTGCGAGATCCCGGGAACAGCGCAATCCTCGGTGCGCCGCCAGGAAGACCGTGGAGCATCCTGTGAATTTCCTCCGGATCCATCGAACGATTGATTGCCGGATGCCCCACGAATGTCGCTTTGACACCTCGCTCACCGAACCATCTTGGCTCAAACGGAAGAAGGCAGAGAACATGATCCGTCAGCTTGCGAAGCTTCCTGATCCGCCAAGATCCCCATGCCCACATCTGAGGTGCGGCCAGATGCACAATCTTTGCCCCCGCCTTGCGGCTGGCTTTGCAAATCGGAAAGTTGGCAGCCGGCGAATCAACAGGAACGTGGACCATCAACCGGCAGCCTTTGATCCATCGGCGGATTGCCTTGACCTGCTTACCAACACGCCTTGCATGCGCAATCGCTCCCAGCCCCATGACTCCGTCGCCAGCTGTGCGGCCAGCCATTCGAGCCCCGGCTGCTTCCATAGCCTCTCCACCCCACGCATACACGACCCACTCGGGATGGTCTTCCCGAATTCGCTTTATGACCGGGGCTGCTAGGGCATCGCCGCTAGGCTCAAAGGCCGTAAACAGAACGACTGGTCCAGTATTCTCTGGTTCGGTCGGCATGACGGGGAGCATAGCGTAGTGTCCGCCTCGCTTGCGGCGGCGGCGGCCAGTACCATCCTCGGTTCTAACCGCCGGGGACACGATGACGCAACGAGAGGAGGTATGTTTCAATGCCCATGCGCACCCATACCTGCGGCGAACTCCGCCCTGATCATGTTGATACAGAAGCCACTCTGTGTGGTTGGGTCAATACTTTTCGTGATCAGGGAAAAGGACTGGTCTTTATCGATATTCGCGATCGAACGGGCCTGACTCAGGCCGTCTTCGATCAAGAGGATTGTGACGAGCAAGTCATGAAACTGGCCCGATCGCTACGGCGAGAGGATGTTGTACAGGTCATCGGCAGTGTCGGACTCCGCGAAGGCGGCATCAATAAGAAACTCGAAACTGGCCAGATCGAGGTACGGGGAACCAGCGTTCGAGTGTTCTCGCGCGCCAACAACCCGCCAATTCTTCCGGACGATCACGAAGCGACCAAGGTCTCGGAAGAAGCCCGGCTCAAACATCGATACATCGATCTCCGCCGCCCGTCGATGCAGCGAACTCTACAGATGCGCCACAAACTCTCGATGCTTACTCGTGAGTACTTTCACGCGCTTGACTTCCTAGAGGTCGAAACGCCGCTGCTCATCAAAAGCACTCCCGAGGGCGCCCGCGACTTTGTCGTCCCATCTCGAATCTATCCCGGCAAGTGGTATGCGCTCCCACAGAGTCCACAGATCTTCAAGCAGATTCTCATGATTGCTGGATGCGATCGATACCTGCAGATCTGCAAGTGCTTGCGTGACGAAGATCCCCGAGCGGATCGGCAGGCCGAGTTCACGCAGATCGATCTGGAAATGTCGTTCGTCGATCGCGATGAGATCCTCCGAATCATGACCGGGTTCATTCGGCGCATCTTCAAGCATCTGCTCAGCCTCGATCTCGGCGATATTCCCCGCATGCCGTGGCGCGAAGCCATCGACGAGTGGGGGACAGATCGACCAGACATGCGGTTCGGACTCAATCTGGTGGACATTTCCGAGATCGCCAGAAAGACAGACTTCAAAGTTTTTGCGTCTGCGCTCGCAAAGGACGACGGCGTCGTCAAGGCGATCCGCGTACCAAATTCGGCCGACAAACTGACCCGCAAGAAGCTCGACATGCTTCAGGAAACCGCAAAGACGCATGGAGCAGGCGGGCTGCCCTGGACCAAGGTTACGGACAACGGATTCGAGGGCGGCGTCGCGAAATTCATCGATGGCGTCGCGGACGAACTCTCGGCCACGCTTCAGGTGGAGCCTGGCGACACGATCCTTATGGGATGCGATTCATGGCTGACCGCCTGCGAGTCGCTAGGGCAAGTCCGATTGCATGCCGCCCGCGAGCTGGATCTCGTGGACACCACGGCATGGAAGGCATTGTGGGTCGTCGACTTCCCCATGTTCCGCTGGAGTGAAGACAAACAACGCTGGCTCAGTGAACACCACCCGTTCACTGCACCCATCGAGGCAGATATCGAGAAACTCGAAAGCGATCCTGGAAACGTCGTCTCCGCAGGCTACGACATGGTGCTCAACGGATCGGAAGTTGGAGGCGGCTCAATCCGTATCCATGATTCCAGTGTGCAAGAACGAGTCTTCAAGATTCTCGGTCTTGGTGAAGAAGAGCAGCGATCCAAGTTTGGATTCCTGCTCGACGCGCTGCAGCAAGGCGCTCCGCCGCACGGCGGTGTTGCGTTCGGTCTGGACAGACTCGTAATGCTGCTCACAAGCACCGACAACATTCGAGACGTAATCGCATTCCCAAAGACCCAGAACGGGGCCGATCTCATGACCGAGGCGCCCGGGCCGGTCGACGATGCCCAGTTGGAGGAGCTGCAGGTTCGCTGCCTGGAGCAGGTTGCTGCGGAGTAGCGTGAGTTCTCTAGTAGAGACAGTTGAGCGTTGACTAGGTGAGCAGGAGACCACACCATGAAACCCACCACAATTCTGACGATTCTCATTGTGGTCGGCATGGTGCTCGGGTCGCTCGTCGGCGAATTCCTCCTTTATGGCAACGCGATCGGCGGTGATCACTGGACCAAGGTGGCGGGCGATCTTGTGCTGGTTCGCCCGCTCAAACTGCTCGTAATTCCGCTGGTGCTCTTCAGCGTCATTGCTGGAATCACGCGAATCGGAGACCCCGCAAAGTTGGGCCGCCTTGGCGGCGCCACACTTGTGTACTACTTCGCCACGATGCTGATTGCTGTCGCGATCGGCGCAACATTGGTGCAGGCGATCAATCCCGGCGACCTTCCGGTCGACGTGCAAGAATCGGTACGAGCAACCGGTGAGATTGCATTCTCGGCCGACAACAGCCTTCAGTCCAAGGTCGACAACAAGACCATGGGCGGAACTTGGACCAATATCCTCTACCAACTCATTCCGTCAAACATCGTCCACGAAATGAGCGCCGGCCGGCCGCTTGGAATCATTGTCTTTGCCATTGGGTTGGGACTTGCGCTCGCTGCAGGAGGCGAGCGAACCCGCGCAGCTCGCGACTTCTTTGATGCTGGATTCGAGGCGCTGATGATCCTTGTGCAATGGGTCATCTGGCTTACGCCGATCGGCGTCTTCTTTCTCGTGGCCTGGACCGTCGGCCGCATTGGGCTTGGAAACCTCACCGGGCCGCTCGGTGGATACATGGCGACAGTCTTCCTCGGGCTCGCCATCCACGGACTGATTGTGCTTCCGCTGATCCTATGGCTCTTCGGTCGCGTTTCCCCCTACCGCTTCATGGCGAAGATGAAACCTGCCCTGCTCACGGCTTTCGGAACCGACTCGAGCAGCGCCACGCTTCCGGTGACGATCGAAACTGCTATTGATGAAGGCGAGTGCTCCGAACAGGCGAGTAACTTCGTGTTGCCGCTCGGCTCGACGATCAATATGGACGGAACGGCGCTCTACGAAGCCGTCGCTGTGCTTTTCCTCTTCCAACTCTATGGCATCGAACTCGGCCTCGGACAAGTTCTGTTGGTCGTCATCACCGCGACGCTCGCCGCTGTCGGTGCTGCCGGAATTCCGTCAGCTGGACTCGTCACCATGGTCATCGTCATCGCAGCGGTCAACGCAAGTCTTGGCGGGGCGGCTGAACTTCCCGTTGCAGCCATCGGTGTCATCCTCGGCGTAGACCGCATTCTGGATATGTGCCGAACGACAGTGAATGTCTGGGGCGATGCGGTGGGTGCCCGCATCATGACACGGATTGCCCCGGACTCATAATCAGGGTGGCCAATACGAAGAGGCCACGTCCTCTCGTTCTAGTGTTCAGCAAGCCAACGCTCGGCATCGAGCGCCGCCTTGCATCCCATGCCGGCTGCGGTAATGGCCTGCCGGTAAATGGAGTCCGCGACATCCCCGGCCGCAAAGACGCCCTCGATATTCGTACGCGTCGACTCGCCGTCCACGAGCACATAGCCCGGCTCGTCCAACGCCACGCCGCTTCCCTCAAGGAACTGCGTCGCTGGCGTATGCCCGATCGCAATAAAGAGACCTTGTACGTCAAGCCGTGACTGCTCGCCCGTAACCGTATTCTCCAACTCGATCGCTTCGATTCTGGTATCGCCGAGGACATCGACAACGCCGCTGTTCCATACCACTTCGATCTTGTCGTTCGAGAGAACACGATCCTGCATCGTTTTCGATGCACGCAGCGCGTCACGGCGATGAATCACGTACACCTTCGAAGCAAATTTGGCAAGATAGGAGGCCTCTTCCATAGCGCTATCCCCGCCACCAACGACCGCCAGCGGTTGATCACGAAACATCGGAAGCGCACCGTCACACACGGCGCACGCACTGACTCCGCCGCCGGATGTCGCCAGCCGAAGTTCATTCTCCAGTCCGATCCAATTGGCCGTGGCCCCCGTGGCGATGATCACCGACGCTGCCTTCACCGCATCCCCCTCGCTCGTCGTCAAAGCAAACGGCTGGGAAGAAAAGTCGCACGCTGTAACGTCAACACCGCGGATTCGCGTACCGAATCGCTCAGCCTGCTTCTGAAAGTTCGCCATCATGTCCGGGCCGGTGATTCCCTCAGGGAATCCTGGGTAGTTTTCGACCTCGGTTGTCAGCATGAGTTGGCCGCCGGGCAGTACGGGCGCCGGATTCGACCGCGGCACACCGATCAAACACAGCGGTTCCAAATCTGCACGAGCCGCATAGATCGCTGCGGCCCAGCCCGCCGGACCGCTTCCGACAATGACAACTTGCTCAATATCACGTGGTTCACTCATGATTGGCACTCCAGCCTCGGCCTTCGCCCGACTCACTCTTCGGCGGCATCTTTACCTGTCTCACGGAGCAAATTACGTGGTGGTGGCCAAATGATCAGATCACCCCATCCTCGCTCATCCGCGTGCAACACAGCAAGGTCATCGAGGCCGTCGAGACCCCGACTGTACAACAATCCGGTTCCTGCTGGAACTATCACTCGCGTTGTGCCAATATCCAGCGGCCGAGGCTTGTCAATGAATCGGTACACAAACCACGGCCGGTACCCCTCGCTGATTTGGGCATGCGTGTCAATCGCCCACTGCTTGTCTGCAGTGACTCCGAAGACCATACGAAGTTCCTGGGGATAGACGCCTCGGATGGCCTTGTGAGCCGCCAGGCCAGCCGATATGGATGTTGCATTGACATCCATCAACAGGCGATCTCGAGCCTCGAACAATCCACTCATGTCATGAACAACAGCATCAAGCGATGCAAATCTCGCGACATTGAGGAGTTCAAACTGCGACTGCTGATTGAGAATAAGTCGCCCAAGTTGATCGATATCGTTAGATCTCCACCGCCGCCACCAATCATCGAAGATAAGCCCGAGACGATCTCGTGAATATTCGAGGCTATCGTGCGATGCCTGTAAATCAGCCCATCGACGCCGAGCACCAAACCGCTGCAAGGGTTTGCCGCCCGCCTGCACTTCCGTGAACACGGCTTGAAATTCCTCTGGATCAGCTGTGCCAAGCTGCTCGTTGAATGCATTCTCAAGAAACGCTTCCGCCAGCCGCCGATCGTGCTCGGGCATGAACAGGCTCGCACGGCCCGGGCGAAGCGAGGGGATCTCATGCAGCGACAGTTTCGTCAACTCGCCACCCGGAATGTCATCCAGATAGCGATACATCAAATCGCGCATGACCCCGAGCCCTTGCGACATCAGTCGAATGGCGGTTTCCTTCTCTTCCACAAACTCACGGTCCGCGATGCGCCGCAACACCATGACGTTGTCGAGCAGAAGCGTTAGGCCGTCACTGGCCTTGCCTTCTTCGCACATGCGATAGGCTTCGGTTGTCACCCAGAGAGTCATCCGATCAATAGCATCTAGATAATTGAATTTTGGAAGAACCAACCGATCGTCGGCCTGGCCAAAGTCAATGAAGAGGCCCTTTTCAATGTCGATTTCGCTAACAGATTCCCGTCCATATTGCAGACCAAAAATTGGTCGCTGGGCCGCTGTCTGAATAGCCGCTTTCAAACTTGATTGTGATGCCGCCCAGGCAGACCATGCGTCCCAATCAGCCATTCCAGGCCAGATGCTGAATGCACCTGTGGAAGCTGCCGCATCAGGTGGCGCGGGCAAAGTGCGAAGTGCTGGTCCCAAGACTGTCCAGCCTGATTCCTCGGCACTGGCCTGGACCGAGGCGTGCTCATTCAATCGTGCCGCCAAGGTCACTGGCGTCACGCTCGTTGACTCGACCGCTAGGGCCGAACCAATAAGAATCACTGCTCCTGCCTGCATCACAAACATCCAGCCGACTCCTGTATCACGTACATCAAGGCTCCGACAGCACAGTTCGAACCCGCGTGCCGGGAGAGGCGAGTGTAGCAGGTCGCCCATTGGACCGGCCTCGCCGAGAGGCCGGGAACGCCGAGGCTATACTCCCCCACATGAACGGCGAGTCGAGCCCAAGACGCTATTTCGACAACGCCGCAACCAGTTGGCCGAAGGCCCCTTCCGTTGCGTGGGCCACCCAGAACTGGCTCAAGGGGATTAGTGCCAGCCCTGGCCGCGGTGCCTACGAAGAAGTGCGGCATGCAGCCTCTCTGATGGACCGCTGTCGGCTGAACCTCTGCAAACTCATCGGCGCCGAGACTCCCGATCAGATCGTCCTGACGCTCAACTGCACTGACGCGCTTTCCCTCGCCATCGAAGGCACATGCAGAAGTGCCCGCCGGCAAGAACAATCCATACACATCGTCACGACCGCCATGGACCACAACTCCGTACTACGCCCCCTCCGAGATCTCGAAGCGGATGGAGTCCGATGTACCCGTGTTCTAGCCGACCCACGCACTGGACTGATTGAACCCGACGCGGTCATGGCAGCCATTGAAGCCGACACTCGCTTGGTTGCCATCAATCACGGATCAAATGTCTCCGGCTCCGTGCAGCCGATTGATGCAATTGGCACGCGGTGCCAGGAGGCAGGAGTACCGCTGCTCGTCGATGCGGCGCAGACCATCGGGCACCGACACGTGGACGTCGACGACATGGGGATCGACCTGTTGGCTTTCCCTGGACACAAAGGGCTTCTCGGCCCGCTGGGTATCGGTGGCTTGTGGATGAGGCCGGGCATGGAATCCAAGGTTGCCCCAGTTCGCCTCGGTGGAACCGGCTCACGGAGTGAACTGGACATCCAGCCAACCACGATGCCAGACAGGTATGAGTCCGGCTCGCACAACATGCCGGGGATCGTTGGATTGGATGCTGCGCTGCAGTGGATCGAAGCTGAGGGAACTGAGTCGCTCTACCAGCGTGACCGAGAAATGACGGCCTTCATGCTGGAGCGACTGTTGATGATCGATACCATCACGGTGCTTGGGCCAACAGATCCCGAAAACCGATGCGGTGTGTACAGCATCGTGACCGAGAACGTCGCCCCAGAGGAACTCGCTCGCCGAATGGAGACCCACCATGGCATCCTCGGCCGACCCGGCATCCACTGCGCTCCCGCAGCGCACCGAACATTCGGAACTCTGGATTCCGGCGGAGCCTTCCGATTGAGCATTGGACCCTTTACGTCGATCGAGGACGTAGAAGTTGCCGCCGATGGACTGGCGAAGGAAACTGCTTGCTCCACTCAGTTCGCAATCCCCGCATGAGGAATTCACACGACATGTTTGAGCAGAGACTTCAGGGATCCCTGAGCACGATTCAATCACTTGCCGGTCACCTCGGCAGCATCGCCCGCATTAGTGACATCATCATTGAGAGACTCGGCGATCGCTGTACCGTGTGGACCGCAGGCAACGGCGGGTCTGCCGCGCAGGCACTGCATCTCTCCGAGGAACTTGTAGGTCGATACCGCGATGACCGCCGGCCACTCGCTTCGGCGATGCTCGCATCCGATCCAACTGCGTTGACGTGCATCGCCAACGACTATGGGTTCGAGTACGTGTTCGAACGACCGCTGCGTGCCATGGCTCGGCCAAAGGATGTGCTTCTCGTTTTGTCAACTTCTGGGAACAGCCCGAATCTTGTTCGCGCACTGGAAGCCGCGCGATCTTTCGACTGTCTGACCATTGGACTTCTTGGAGGTGATGGCGGAAAGTGCCGCCAGTTGTGCGATCATGCCCTCGTCGTTGACGAAACCGATTCCGCATTCATTCAGGATGCGCATCAAGTTGTCATTCACCTGATCTGTGAAGCTGTGGAACAATGGGCCACCGCCAGCCCCGAGCAGGAAATCGCGTCATGACGACTCCCACACTTCGGGAGCAGCCTCCGGCCACCGCGTCGGCTCAAGGAGTCGCGGGCCTCATTGGCCTGATCCTCGTTCGCTGCATTGTGCCGATCTGGATCACCGCGGGAGCAGCCACCAAACTGGTTGAGCGTTCCCCAAAGTTGCTGCCGGAGCACCTCAGGGGACTTCTTGAGTCCGTCGGGTTCGACCTGCACGTGGCGCTCGCCTTCTTTATCGCTATCGAGTTTGCTGCGATCGCCGTCATGGTGCTCCTTCCACGACTCGCCCGAGGCACTGCCGTCCTCATGCTGCTCACATTCTGCCTGGTGCTTCTCTATGAAATGTTCAATGGCAACGTGACAAGTTGCGGATGCCTTGGCAGCGTGTCTCCCCCACCGTGGCTCATGCTATCGATCGATCTGACGCTACTTATTTTGGTCGTGGCACTCCCAGTACGAAGTATCCCGCTTATGAACGATCGGGCCAGCTGGGCGCTCGTCACGCTTCTCTCGGCAGTGTTGGGCATTGTGGCGTTCACGCGAGTGCTTGGCGGCGCCACGGGCGTCACAGTCGTCGTCGACACACCGACGCAGGATGGCGAAACTTCAGCCACCTCCAATGAAAACAACGGCAGTCCCGCTGTCACCCTCCCCGCCTACTACTCGATCAACACATCAGACTGGCCCGGACAACACATGAGCGACATTGATCTGCTCTCGTGGATTCCCAATCTTCCAGACTCCATCACATCTGGCAAGCAGTATCTGATTCTCTACAGCCGAACATGCGAGCACTGCAACGAACTTCTGCTCGAATACTTCTCGTTTGATCCACCCGCACCGACCACGCTCGTTGCGATTCCCGAGAACAAGGATGGATTCATCGAAGAGGGCACGCTTGAGAACCCCTGTCTTGATTGCGGCGAGGTCGAATTGCCGATCGGCGTGGACTGGTTGATCACACCTCCAGTCGTCATCTCGCTCGAAGACGGAGTCATCCGCTGCGCTCAGGAGGCGGAGGACTATGTTGATCCCCAGTGCCTTCCTTGGCACGGCTTTTGAACTGAATTATTGCTCCACCGAAAGAGAGAACTACCCCGATGTCAGATCGACTCGATGCCGTGCTCGCCCACCTCGACGCCACGCACGATGCGCAGATAGCGCGTCTGTTCGACTTGCTTCGAATCCCGAGTATCAGCACCGATCCTGCCCACGACAACGATGTCCATGCCGCAGCCGAATTGTGCGCCGCGATGCTTGAAGACTCGGGCCTCAAAGCGACAGTACACACCACGAGCGGACACCCGATGGTCGTGGCCCATTCAAATGGCCCGGCCGATGGGCCACACGTGCTGTACTACGGACACTATGACGTCCAACCGCCGGATCCACTGGATCTGTGGAATGCTGCTCCGTTTGAGCCGGTGATTGTCGACACTGACGGGCCAGCCCGCATCGTGGCACGGGGCGCGGCCGATGACAAAGGGCAACTCATGATGTTCGTCGAGGCGCTTCGCGCCTGGAATGAAGTGGGTGGTGGGATACCTGTTCGTGTCACGGTTCTGCTGGAGGGCGAGGAAGAGAGCGGAAGTCCGAGCCTCGACCCTTTCCTCGCCGCACATGCTGATGAGTTGCGATGTGACGTATGTGTCATCTCCGACACCGGCATGTGGGATCCGAATACACCAGCGATCACAACAATGCTTCGCGGAATGGTCTACCTCGATGTCACGCTACATGGGCCGTCCCATGATTTGCATTCCGGCATGTTTGGCGGCGCCGTCGTCAATCCGCTCAATGAACTCGCCAAGGTTCTCGGAGATCTGCACGACTCCGATGGGCGCATCACGGTCGATGGGTTCTATGACGGCGTTTACGAGCCTTCTGAATCGCAGCAGCAGGAATGGAAAAATCTCGGGTTCGACGAGTCGGCCTTTCTCGCTGAAGCCGGTCTGGATCGTTCAACGGGCGAATGCGGTCGCAGCGTGCTTGAGCGAATCTGGTCGCGGCCGACATTGGATATCAACGGGATCACCGGTGGCTACGGTGGTGCGGGTGCCAAGACCGTTATTCCGGCTGAGGCATCTGCAAAGTTCAGCTGCCGGCTCGTGCCGGGGCAGGATCCAGACGCCATTGAAGCGGCACTTCGAACACATCTCCAACAGCACACGCCCGCTGGATGCCGATGGACGATCGAGTCACACGGTGCCAACCCCGCAATTCAAGTTGCCGACGAATCGCCATGGCTAGAGGCAGCGCAGTACGGACTCGAACGCATTTGGAATCGTCGAGCCGTGCTTGTTGGATGCGGCGGATCGATTCCTGTCGTGGGATCGTTCCAAGAGATTCTCGGTGCTGACTCATTGCTGATCGGCTTCGGACTTGACGATGATCGTGTGCACTCACCAAACGAGAAGTTCAACATTGATTGCTACACGGGTGGAGCACGGTCCCATGCGGCAGTCGTGCTGGCACTCGCGGAGGCTGGTGGCGCGTGACCCTCTCCCACACGATCACGATCGTGCTCGTGTGGCTCGCTGCAGTCAGCGAGGCTATCTCTGCCGCGACGCCCCAACTCACGATTCTTCACGAGGGCGTTGGCGACATCCTGCCAATCGGCCGACCTGCTGGCATTCAAGTACTCATCGATCCTGGAGATCTCACCCCAGGCACCTATCTGCTGGAGTGGGAGACTGAAACTCCTGACGGTGACACACTCGTGAAACAGCGGGCTATACCGCTCGCTGGACAACCGGCAACAGCCTGGATCTACAACGTTGTTCCAAGAGGAGAGGACTCAGCCGGACGTATTCGTGTTCGCCGACAAGGCGAGGCCATCCCGCTTCTCACATCGCCGATTGGAAGCACAGCCGGAATGACCGGCCAATTGCCCGAGGGCTCGGATCTGATGCTCGTTGTTGGAAGTCGTGGGTTCGGACTTGAATCTTACGACGCTGCGACCAATCCAATGGATCCGCGCTGGAGTCACATCGACTCGCGGGTCAAGTTGCTGACTCCGGACGAACTTCCAGACCGCCCTGAGGGGCTCTCCGCGGCATCCACATTGTTGTGGACCGGAGATCAGGAAGTACCAGATCCGCATCGCGAGTCGGTGATTCAGGATTGGATGGAGGCAGGCGGCCATCTCATTGTTTCGATCCCTGACCGGGGACGCGGAGGCCGCTTCGCTCGAACTGGAGGATCACTCCACGCACTGTTGCCGGACCTTCCGGAGCAGGAGGCCCTCTACACGTCACAGATTCTGCAACTGCTTTCGCCAGATCAACTCCGAATAACGCCCGGCACCGAAATGACCTGTCGGCCATTTCCAGCCACGACTACCGGTACTGGTCCATGGCACACCGTTCTCAACCTTCCGGATGGCCGCCCCATCGCCATTGCTCGACCTGTGGGGCACGGACGGTTGACACTCATCGGCCTGGACCTGACGTCTCCGATCGTCCAAAGTGCACGGTCAGACGGAGCAGCTCAAGGGCCACTCCCCGCTGCCGCAACATTCTGGAATCCGGTTCTTGCCAGGCGAGGCGACGCTCCGACGCTCCGCGAGCTCGCCGCAATCAGCAAGATTGCAAGAAAATCTTCGAACTTATGGGGTACCTCCGTACAGGACAGCCAGATTGCATGGGCAACTCGGCGGACCGTCGCGGCAGGCAGCCGACTGTCGATCGTCATTCTATGGCTCGGCATATGCTGGCTCATTGGAGGGCCGGTGTTGTGGATCGTGCTCGGTCGACTTCATCGCCGAGATCTGGCGTGGCCCATATTTGCGATTCTTGGAGGGATAGGCGGAGTCATCGGATGGTTTGCCGGGCTCGTCGTGAGTCTGCAATCTCCGGAAGCACTGCATATGTCGATCGTCGATAAGGTGGTCGGTACACCCGAGAGCATGGTTCGATCATGGATCGATGTCCGAATTCCAGGCGTGAACACGCACGAGCTCAGCGTCCCGGCCGAAGAAGGCAGAGGAATGCTGGCACCGTGGATTCCAAGCGGCCAACCCGCGATTGGATTCGCGGACTCCGACACTCTGATCGCAGATGTGAACCGTCCTGAGTCCCTCCCGATCAAAGCAAGGTCCACATCGACGAGCGTGCAACTCGAGTGGATCGGTCCCTTGGCACCAGACTCATCCCTTCCCGAAATAGAGATCGTTCAGCCCGTGCATGTCAGTCCTAATGGCCTTGAGGGCACGCTTCGATATTCCGGGCCAAGACCACTGAAGAACGTCTCCGTCGTGTGGATTCAGAGCAGGCGTTACCCCAGGGAAACCTCCCCGATCACATGGACAAATGCAGTCGACTCCGGCCACATGCCCGTTGTAGCTTGGTCATGGAAGTTGTCTCGGCCAGTCAACCCCGAACAAGAGTTCTCATTGCAGGCCCTGAAGGGGCCACAACTCGCTCAGTCCCTCGCTGACCACGTCCAGTCACTCAAGAGATCCTCTGGAGTCCACATAGGGACAATTGAAACTGCGACGACGTTTGAAATCCTCACGTTGTACCGGCTTGCCACACCTCCCGGTTGGCAGATGGATCCAAATACGGTGGGCAGCCAGCAGATCCACGCGGATGTACACAGAGTATTTGGCAGCCAATTGGACTTGGGTGCTAGACTCGGAAGTCCAATGCTGCTGATTAGTGGTTTCATTGACGACACCGATCTCCCCGTGCCGCTGCTTCTCGACGAATCCCCCATCCAAGCAACAGGCGGCTTGACGATGCTGCGATGGATACTTCCGCTCCCAGATGTGTCCCCGACCGTTGAACAATGGCCACCGAGGCAATAGAACTATCGCAGTATGCCAATCATCGAGACAATCAACCTCACGCGAACCTACGGCGATCTGATCGCACTTGACAACCTCAACCTGACAGTCGATCGGGGGGCATGCTTTGGATTCATCGGACCGAACGGTGCTGGAAAGACGACGACGATCAGAATCCTCTCCACACTGCTCAAACCGTCTTGGGGCGAAGCTCGAATCGACGGCTTGACGATCGGCTACCAGAACTCGCTGATTCGACCAATCATCGGCTATGTACCAGACTTCATTGGAACCTACGACGACATGCTCGTCTCGGAGTATCTTGAGTTTTTCGCTGCTTGCTATGGGATCCATGGTTCAAAGCGAAGAACCGTCGTTGCGGAAGCGTTGGAGTTGACTGACCTGACAACCAAGGCGGGATCGCAAGTCGACGGTCTCAGTCGAGGCATGAGCCAAAGACTCTCTATCGCCCGCGTGCTACTGCACGATCCACAAGTGCTTCTGATGGACGAACCAGCATCGGGGTTAGACCCACGCGCTAGGATTGAAATCCGCGAACTCCTCAAAGAGTTGCAACGATTGGGCAAGACCATTCTCATCTCTTCACACATCCTGAGTGAGTTGAGCGAACTCTGCGACACTGTCGGAATCATTGAGCAAGGAAAGCTCTGCTTCTCTGGATCGATGCAGTCTGCACTTGAAGCAGCAGAGGCCGGTTGCGAGTACGAAGTCATCGTCGAACAACGATCCTCCGAGGCAGCACAACTGCTTACGGAGGCCGAAGGCATCTCCCGAGTCAAAGTCGTCAAGACCAACGGGGTGGATGTCCTACACGTGACCGTAGATCGGGACCGACCCATCGCCGCAGCCGAAATCCCTGCTCGTCTGATAACAGCGGGCTTCCGACTCAGTCAATTCCAGCGTGGCCAGGTCAATCTCGAAACTGCATTCATGCACCACACAAAAGGTATCGTTGCATGAGTGGCCGGCCGACATCCGATTCAACAATGCGGGATACTGCAGCCATGACCTCTGGCACACGGCCAAGATTGCTGGTCCTTGCGGATCCTTCCCGAGACTCCGTCGCGGCAGTTCTTCGCGAGATTGAACCAGATCTCTCCACGTGGGGGCGAACCGTTCACCTTGAGGCTTCTACTGCAGACGCGCCACTACCGGACGACTGCGAAGCCGATCTCGCCATCGTTGTCGGCGGAGATGGTGCCGTAATCTCACAGGCACGGCGATTGATTGGTCGTAACATCCCGCTCGTCGGTGTGAATTGCGGCCGCCTCGGTTTTCTTGCCGCGTTTGATCATGCATCGCTCCGAAAGTTCGCTGACGATGTGTTCGGCGGCGCTCCTCCAGTAAGAGATCACATGGTGATGCAGGTCACCCATGAATCGGCTCAAGGCAGCGTGACCACTGTCGCGGTCAACGATGCGGTCGTCACAAGCGGTCCTCCATACAGCATGATTGAACTGGCACTGAGTATCGGCAGTGTTCCCGGACCAAAAATGCGAGGAGATGGGCTGATCGTCGCCTCACCGACCGGGTCGACCGCGCACAATCTCTCCGCTGGCGGACCGATTCTCGGCCCAGGCGTCGGTGCGCTCGTCGTATCTCCGCTGGCTCCACAGTCGCTCGCATTTCGATCCATCGTGCTGGACGCTCAAACAGGCGTCGATCTGGAACTGACTCGTGGAAATGAAGGCACAATGCTTGTACTCGACGGCCAACAGCACTCCAAACTATCCAAAGGCGACCGGATCGCCATCAGGCGACACGCCCAGACCATCCCCATGGTGACTCGCCCCGACGAGCCGTTCTGGCGCATCCTGCTCGAACGCATGCGATGGGCCGCGCCACCCGTGTTCCGGTGAGTACACTCCCCGCATGATCGACCTCAAGGCCTTGCGGGAAGACCCCGAACGATTCATCTGTGGTGCTCGTGACAAGGGCATTGACGTTGATATTGGCAGACTCGTCGAACTCGACGCCAAGCGACGGGAGGCCTTGACAAGGCAGGAGTCGGCACGGGCCGAGCAAAAACGAGTCTCTAAGGAAGTCGGTCCCCAACTCGGCAAACTCAAGGGCCAGTTGAAGAAAGCCGACGACCAGAATCGCGCCGAGATCGAAGCACAGATCGCTGTACTTGAACAGCGACCCGCCGAGCTCAAACGCCTCATACAGGAGGCCGAGGCGGAAGTCGCCGAAATCGACGGCCCGTTCCAGGAACTGCTCCTCCACGTCCCACTGCCGGCCGACGAGAGCGTGCCTCGGGGTGCTTCCGCCGAAGACAACGTCGAACTCCGCCGCTGGTCACCCGATGGCTTCGACCCGACGACATCGTTCGAATCGCAGCGGGGATTCTCGCCGAAGACGCATCTTGATCTCGTCGAGTCTCTCGGTCTGGTTGACTTCAAACGCGCAGTCAAGGTCGGCGGTACTCGTCACTACAGCCTTGTCGGCGATGGACTCCGGCTCCACGAGGCCGTACTGCGATTCGCCCTTGACGTCATCACGGAAGAACAGGGTTTCACGCCGATGTCCGTACCTGTCCTCGTCCGCGAGGAGTGCATGATCGGCACTGGGTTTTTCCCAGAAGGACGCCCTCAGGCCTATCAAGTTGATGAGGAAAGCCGCGGCGCAGGGCAGGATCTTTATCTGACCGGAACCGGTGAGGTTGGTCTCATGGGGCTTCATGCCGACGAGATCCTCAATGCCGAGCAATTGCCGATCAAGATCGCCACACGATCGACCTGCTTCCGCCGAGAAGCTGGCGCGGCTGGACGTGACACCGCCGGGCTCTACCGTATTCATCAGTTCGACAAGGTCGAGCAGGTGGTCATCTGCAAGGCTGATGCTGAAGAAGAACGAGCGCATCACGCCAACATGATTACCACTGTCGAGTCCATCCTGCAGCGACTGGCACTTCCGTACCGCTTGCTGCAGTGTTGTACCGGAGATCTTGGGTCCAAAAACGCGGACATGATCGATGTCGAATGCTGGATGCCGGGACGGGGCGAACTCGATGGAGATGACCGCCCCTTGGGTGACTGGGGGGAGACGCACAGCGCCTCCAGACTCCACGACTATCAGTGCCGACGGCTGAATCTGCGATATCGAGACGCTGATCGCACAACGACGTTCTGCTGGTCACTGAACAACACAGTGATCGCTAGCCCGCGGATCCTCGTCCCATTGCTCGAATTGCACCAACAATCAGACGGCAGCATTGCGATCCCCGAGGTCCTTCAGCCCTACATGGGTGGGCGAGCATCGATCCCCTCCGGCGGCTGAACACGGTCGATCCGAGCCCGCTGCGCCTCCAGAACCAGTACGACGCCTCCGCCAAGCTCAAAGATCCGCCGGTGCATGCGTGAATCTTTGACCGCCTCCGCCGCCGCTCGAACAGGTTCGGATCCGATCACATCGGCACCGCCAGCCAAACCGACGGCAGCAGCATGAATCGTCGCCCGCAGCAGCCCGGAGGGCAGGGGCGACAAGAGATCCCTCGGCCACTCGCCATCGTTCGGTTCGGGAATCGCCGCAGCGAGCGCATCGACCGCCGCGCTTCGGATATCGCGCGTCGCTGAGAGTCTTCTCGCAACACCGGGCCGCATCGATTCGAGCACTGGAAGAACCTCTTGGCGTAGACGGCCTCGGAGTGTGTTTGGATCAACATTTCCCGGATCATCACACCAGACGATGCTGGCTCGTTTGCATAGTGATGCTGCCTCGGAGCGATCGACCTCAAGCATCGGCCGCACCAGCATGATGCCATCTGTCAGTTCTCGCTTTGAGTCCATGCCAACAAGACCGGTCGGACCTGCGCCTCGAACAATTGCCAGTAGCACTGTTTCCAATTGATCCTGTGCTTGATGTGCGGTCGCGATCCAGGATGAATCGGTGGACATGGCTACATCGATCAGCGCCGCGTACCGTGCGGCGCGAAGCGAAGCAGGTGAAGCGCCGCAAGGAAGATCTAAATGTCTGACTTCAAACGCGAGTCCAAGATTGCTGGCCGTATGACGAACCAGTTCACACTCCTCATCGGCTTCCGATCGTTGATGATGATGTACATGGGCAACAACACATGCCCCCTCCCGCTCACCTGCGAAAATCACGGACATCGCAGCCATCAACGCCATGGAATCACGACCCCCACTCACTGCTACGACTCCGCGTGAAGTACTCGGCGTGACCGCAGCAAGCCCCGAGGCTACTTGGGCAACCACGGGATGCCGGGCGACCTCTGCAGACATGGCCTTGCCTTCAGGCATCACCAAGCCACCGATCGTCCCATTGCATGCCCTCAGGAACGACAGATTCGCTTCCTGTTTCCATTAAGCTCGCCACAGGAAAAACGCAGAAATCCGGGGCGAATGCGGCCGCTGGCCGATGATTCCCACTGCAGCCCACGCCGCCAAATGGCAACGCACTACTCGCCCCGGCAGTACCGTTATTCCAATTGAGGCACCCGACTTTCAGTTCTTGCATCGCCCTTTCGAAAACCGATCGATCCCGCGAGAAGATCGCCGCTGCCAAGCCGTATCGAGTTGCCGCGGCCTCCCGCAGCGCTTCGTCGAGCGAGTTAACCACGCACACTTGCACGAGCGGACCGAAGACTTCCTCGTCGGATCCGTCGATGAATGAGTCTACTTCGGCGACCCCTGCAGTGAGCATCGCGCCGGGCGAATCAAGTTGGGAGCACGGCACAATTATCTTGGCGCCGGCACGTAGCAATCTCGACTGCGCATCGAGAACCCGGTCTCTCGCCGCCGCGCTGATCATCGGCCCCATGAAGATGGGTTCGTTGCTCGAAGGATCACCCACCAGAAGCGTCGAGGCGCAAGTAGCCAGTGCTGGAATGAACTGTGACGCAATGTCTCTGTGCACAATGATCCGACGCGTACACGTGCATCGCTGGCCAGCCGTCGCAAAGGCCGCCCTTACGCACTCGATGACCGCCTGAGCCACATCGGCGTCCGGCATGATGATGGCCGGGTTGTTCCCCCCCAGTTCAAGCGCGACGATCCGGCCGGGATCGTCGAGCGTTGCTTCAAGAATCGATCGACCAACCGCCCATGAACCCGTAAACAACACACCGTCGACGCCATTGTGCTCAACAAGGCGGCGGGCTGCTGCGGCCTCACCGTGAACCAGAGAGACGACACCCGGTGGAATACCAGCATCCAGCAGACACTCCACAAGTGCCTGACCACACGCCGGCGCTTGCTCACTTGGCTTGAACACAACCGCATTTCCAGCCAGAAGGGCTGGCGCAATTTGTCCATTCGGAAGATGCATCGGAAAGTTAAATGGCCCGATGACTGCCATCACGCCGTGCGGTTTGAAACGGCATTGACCGGTTCTCGTGTCGGTCACAGCCAGTTCAAACGGCCTTACACGAGCTGCCCCTGGCCCCTCGATGGTGATCTTCACCTTGGCCGCCAACGCTCCAGCTTCAGCAGCGGATTCAGATTTCGTCTTTCCGACTTCAAGGCGAATGATCTTTGCCAGCGAGTCGGCTCGTTCTGCTGTGATCTCGGCGAATCGGCGGAGAATGCCTTCCCGGTCACTTGGATCTGCAGCCGCCCACGTCCGCTGCGCCGAGGCCGCGCAAGTCACGGCCTCGTCAACATGACTCAACACCGGGTCAGCTTGCCAGAGCACTTCTTCAAGATCGGCCGGGTTCCGAGACTGAACCCCGGATCCGCTGAGGGCTACGCGGTTGCCAGCGATGACATCGAAGCTCTCAATCATGAACCGCTCCGACCCACGCGGGTCACGCTGACTCGGCCACTCTTTGAAACTCGCAGTGCGGCCACAGTATCGTCGGGCAACGCAACTTCATCGTCACCCCGCAGTTCAACGTTCGCACGAACGCCGCGAAACCCATCACTCTCAAGATTGCCCAGCAGGCACTCATGCAACTCAGTAGTTCCGCTTCCCATAGCACAGAGTGTGCGGATCTCGGTATCGCGGACAAGTGGCACCTGATCTCGATCGGCCTCGATATGGGGTCCGCCATCAAACGGATCGACTTCGTCACAACGTTGGAATCCTTGGTGCTCAAGCATGCGCATTGCCGGCACGGCCTCGGGAGCAACTCGACCAATGAGTCGACGCGCCTCCGGGGGAAGCAGCGAAACATAGATCTCATCCTTGGGAAAGAGCGACAGGATGAACTCTTTGCTGGTACGACTAAACGCATCCGCTTCGAGATACGACAGGTTGATAAACCGCCGACCGAGATGGTCCCAGAGCATGGTGCGGCCGTCCTGGGTGAGACTTCCCATGATCTCACCGATAAGCCGAGGCGAGAAGCGATCTGGATGCACGCCAATGAAGGCGAAACGCATCTTGCTCAGAAGCGATCCCAGCCTGTGCGGCCCACCTCGCCATTCCTCGCCAAGAACCAAGCCCCCCATTTCGGTCGGACCACTGCAGTCCTGACCAAGTTGGAGTGTCATTTGCACCTGCCCCGCCTGCAAATCACGGCTGTAGTGTTCACGCTTGCGGACACGAAGGAACAATCGTGGTCGATCTGGCGTGCCCTTGCCTGTCACAAGGCTGGAAGTTCCCGCGACACGGCCCGTATCGGTGTCCTCAAGCACAAACATGTACACCGCCGCGTCCTCAACATCTCTCCCTTGAAAGCAGGCCAGCGAGTGATCGATACGATCTGCCATCGCCTGGGGATCGGGAGGAAGGTTGCTTGAGTGAACAGTCTCGGCGAGCTCAAGAAGTTGCTCGACATCCGCTGGAACCACATTCCTGACGACGAACATTGTTTCAGATTCCCTCGCCTTGGGACACGATGCACTGACCGACGATGTCCATGACCGATTCCAAGTGTTCAACTTCAAGCACGCCGATCGGTGGCAACATGCGAAGGTGATATGGATCGTGCCCGCAGAAGAAAGTGATCACGCCAGCATCAAAGAGCCTCCTTACCAGAGAGGCAATGGCATCCCGAGCTCCACCAAACGGCGTCAGCCGCATCATGCCGCCGGTGCCACCCCAAACCGGAAGAGACCCCCGCCTGCCCTTGACCTCAGGAAAGAATTCCGGATGCTGCGCCACGAGTTCTCGGCAACGGTTCTCAAACGCCCGGTGCAAGCCCGCAATTCGGCCATCGGGCCCGTAGTAACCGCCATCAGCAAGTCGATCCAACACGCGCGTTCCGACCGACATCGCCACGGTTGATCCGAGGAACGTTCCGCTTAAAAGACCTGGCCTCGGGTTGTGGTCCACTCGCCACATGGCGGCACATCCCTGCGTCATCTTGCCAACCGTCACGATGTCTGCATAGGGTCCGAGCTCAAGCCCTTCAAACCGGAACATTCGATCTGTCCGGCCAAACGTCTGGATCTCATCAAACCAGATCAGGACGCCAGCCTCCTTCGCTACTTCAAGCAGCGGAACAAAGAACGATCGCGGCGGCGGTGTAAAGCCTCCTTCGCCCTGAACAAGTTCCATGACGAAACATGAGTGTCCGCCCGGATGGGCCGCCAGCACGTGCTGCAATGTGCTCAGGGCTTCTTGAGAAGACCCCTCTGAATCTGCTGGGTCCCAAAATGGCAGAAGATCGACTTCGATCGACTGCGGAACTCCTTCGCGATGACCGGGGCTGTCACCGATGTGCGAGAGCGTCACTGTTCGACCAATGAAGTTGTCCTGAAAGGCAATGACGCGTGGCGCCCCATCCCGCGCCTGCATGCACACCTTGAGCGCGTTCTCGTTCGCCATGGCTCCCGAGCACGCCGGATAGCAGTGCCCCATGTCCGCGCCGCCAACTCGGGCTGCTTCTCTGAGCCGCTCGGCAAACAGCACAGCCTCGGTATTGCACTGCAGATTGCCCTGCATCACGGTGTCCTGAGCTGCCGCCTGCAGAGCCACGCCCAGAAGATCTGGGTCGGCGTGTCCGAATCCGTGGACCCCGATTCCTGTGATCATGTCCCACTTGACCGAGCCGTCGACCAACTCGACCAATGCACCTCGGCCCCGGCCACTTCCGATGGTCGGATAGAAGCCAGGACGACCACGCACGTCGGCCAGCCGCGCTGCCCAGTCGGCGAGCAGCGAGGCGGCTGCAGGGTCGCCCGGCCTCGGTTCGGTGATGTCCGCATTGACCGCGGTCAACTCTCGGAGCAATGTCTGTCGGGCACTTTCAATCGAGGCGAGGGTGTCACTCATGCCCCCCATGGTAGTTCACGTGCCGGTTGAGAATGGAAGGGTCACCCATTCACCACGATCTGCGGGTCCGCGGCACGCGTCCAGCCGCCGGATCGCCGGAACGCCGATGACGCAGGCGTTTGTCGCCGTCAGTTCGCCATCGTCTTCCCAGCGGCAGATGGAGTCAACACCATCAGTTCGGTCAGACATAACTTGGCGGATCGCATCCACGCTGAACTTGCCCGACGAAGTCAAGTCACTCGCACGCTCAAACCGAGCAACGCTACTTGATGTCGGAAGCTCCGATTCTTGGCTAATGTGACCGGCGTCAAAGCAATGATTCGTTCGGACGATCGGCTTCTCGACCACATCTCTCCGCCGCGTTGTTGACGCCGTACATTCCAGTTCGATGGCGCCGCCCGCGTCTGCGAGAAGATACGTATGCGCTGCACAACGCGGCGCGTGTTGAATCACCGATGCTGCTTCTTCTCGATCGCCACATCGAATCGCGCGATGCAGCAGGCTCATGTATCCGATTCCCGGACGGCCGCCTTGCACCTTGATATTCGTCGTTCCCGTCCAGACACCGTGTACATTCATGCCAATCAGCGTCGGCGCACCAGCGATCGTCACACTCCATGTCTCTGGCCCAATGTCCGGAATTCGATGGACCGCTACGACTGAGTCGACATCGAGTGGATGGAGATCCCACGTCTGCCCCACAAGCACCGCCCCATCCTGTGACGCCTGTGGCGGAATCGCCAGAGATGTACACCCCTCTTCACCGGGCGCAAGACACACGAGATCACGCATATCACTGTAATTCGCTGCGGCGTACAACTCCGCGGCATCGACCGAGGCGGCCGCTGCCGTCGCCACGTGTTCATCCCAGCCCGCAGGGTCCCAGTCCCGAAGCAGGTCGAGGCAGGCACGACCCGCAGAGATCATCTCCTGAATACTTCCTCGCCCGCGAAGTTCGCAATATGAAGACGCTGCAGTCCACCGCCGGTCGATCATCGAGGCGATCTCTGTGGCGAGCGATGCGCCGATCGCCTCACCCATGCGCTGAGCGGAGCCATCCACTTTGATCATGGCGAGTTGAAGCAGATTCGTCACGGTTTACAGGGTAGCGTTAGCAGGTGGATTCCAGAAGCCAGAACAGATGCGCTCGGCTGGGCCGGCCATGTGGACTGAGCCACCGTCCGATGGCAGTGTCATCTTCAGCGTTCCCCCAGGCATGCGGACACTCCAAGTGCTCGCCGCATTAGATTGAGCACCAGACACGATGACAGCAACTGCCGCCGCCCCCGTCGCACATGCCTCGACCGCTCCCACGCCGCGCTCATCAGACCACATCGACACATGGCCGTGGTCCGTCCGGCAAGCGAGATGAACATTGACACCCCGATCGAACATAATGCTGGATCGCACTGCAGCAGCAATCACCGCGAGTCGCCCGGACTCGGACACCTCGTCAACAAGCACCACGGCATGTGGATTCCCGGCGATTGCCCGATGAACTTGAATAGTCTCTTCCCCAACACAGATCTCGCATGAAGGCTCCAAGACTACCGGAGCCAAATCCATCTCGACCTGCCACACGTGAGTGTCGACGGCTCGGACATGCGCTGTGTGTGTGCCAACCGCCGATGTCATTCGCAAGTCATCGATGCCGAGACGATCGGCCCACATCGCCGCGGCGCATCGCAGTCCGTTGCCGCACAATTCTGCCTCGGATCCATCGGCGTTGAAGATTCGAAACTCGCCCGGACTGTCCGTTGGTTCTGAAACAAGAAGCATGCCATCGGCGCCGATTCCACGGCGGCGATCACATATGGCAACCGCCAGCAACTCAGAAGAAAGATGAGCACACTCAACCGATGACACGATGACGTAATCATTGCCAAGCCCATGCCAACTGGCGAACGAGAGTTCCACGGGGGCCTCAAGCACTCTGACGTGCCGCCGGGCGAACGATGATTCCCAAGTCGACGAGGACGCCATCGTGACGGTAATAGTCGACGTTCATCGTGTTCTCATCGAGAAAGGTCATGACGAGGCAATTGGCTCGCGTACTGTTGGCATAGGCCATGTCGCCTGCACCGGGGCCGGCATGGGCGCCATTGCGCTGCTTCTGAGCATGAAAGTGAAAGTGGAACAGCGCGGTATAGCCCGCATCAAACATGTCCTGCGAAGCCTCGAAGCGTCGGTCGTGCATACGCATTCTTGGGGGAAACTCACGCACGTTGAAACGTCGCTGCTCGTCAAGATCAATGACACCGCCGTACTCCGTTGTCTCATCGGCATGGTCTCGATCCGCGAAGCTGAAGATGTGGGCGCGTACCTGTGGCAGTGCCAGTGCTTCCTGAGCGATGCGCATTGCCACAAGATCACCCCAAGTCAGCGAATCACGATGTGACGAAAGCCGGTTGTCCAATTCCTGCCCTGGGAGGAATCCGGGATCGATTTCGCGGAAGTGCTGCTGCCCTACCAGACGCGAAGCCACTCCGGTGTACAGCGTCTCCTCGTTTGAGGCGAGCAGTTCCGGCATATGGCGAGCAGCAGCAGCCAGTACGGGAAGGTCTCGGATTTCCAAAGAACTCCGCCGCTCTGGAGTGAGCGTGCGAGCTGCATCGGCAGCGGCATCCCAGCACTGGCGCCTGCTCGGCTCACCGAGCTTTTCAACCCACAGCATTTCTTCGCGGTTCCAAGGAACTGTTCCAAAAGCGTTGACGGCATCGTGGAGTCGCTGGGCAGTGATATTGTCATCTGTGGGAGCCTCAGACACCATGGCAATGAGTTGATCTCGCTGCCCCAAGCGGTGCAGGAGATCCCAGCATCTGAACCGCAGACCTTTCTGTGAAGGGCGGTTCGCGGCGCGGAACGTATCCCAGACAATTCTCGCGGGCGCTCCTGGTCCATGCATGGCGCGAAGCGCAAGAAATTCAGGTCGCTGATCCTCGGAAAGCCCCGCTGTCCACGGTCGTCCCCAACTGCTCACCAGTGCCTCGTCGAGTTCGGTCAGGTCGTTGTCACTGACAAATCGGCACAGGCGTCGAAGCCAATCGTGATCGGTGACGCGGGGCAACCTGCGGCGAAGTGTCGTCAGCAGTTGCTGTCGGTCGGATCGTAGGAGAAACTGCAGGCCCTCAACGCGAATATCTTCCCGGTATCCGGGGCGATAGGCCAGCCCCTGCACGGCATCGACGGATTCCTCCGACAGCGGCTGCGGGCCACCCATGATCATGTGAAGCGATCGTTGATGAGTCGTGGCCGACACGCTTGACTTCACCAACATTGCTGCCGGATCGGTGATGGTGGTCTGGCAACTCGCGATCGCCATCAACAGCAACAGCATCAGCGGAGTGCGGTAAGTGCGTGTGCGTTCCCAAACTGCGCCATTTAGGTGCCTGTGCTTCGTCATCAACATATATGGCATAGTACGAATCCGGTGTGCTGGCGTTGTGTTTGTGCTTGGTGTGGTGGCTTTGGGTGAGAGAAACGGGTGGAGCAGGAGATCAAGACCGATCCCGAAGTCCTTGCGGACTTCTGGCTCGGTGCATTAGCCTACCTAGGCAATGGTCGACTCCTCCTCCCAACCAGATTCTGTTCAGTCGCGCGTTCTTGCCGTCTTGGACGCTGTCAGACCAGCCATTCAGGCAGATGGTGGCGATATCGAGTTGGTTGAGATCACGGATTCCGGCGAGGTGCGAATCCGAATGCTTGGGGCGTGCATCGAATGTCCCTCTGCTCACTTGACACTTCGACTGGGAATCGAAAAAAATCTTGTCGAGCGAGTCCCCGAAATCACCGCCGTCACTGCCGTAGCCTGAGGGTCACCGCGGCCCTCAGCGACACATTCTGAGCGGCTCCCTGATTGCTGAACCCCATTATGGGGCCATAAAGGGGATGGCTTGGTATCCAGTTCAATGTCAGGGTTGGACAGAGCCCCTGTGTGGTGTACGCTGCGTCATGGTGGATCGAGCGCTGGTGGGCCTCGAACAAAGTCAGGACGGCACATATCGGCAGGAGGGCCGGAGCATGTTGGTTATTACACGCCGGGAAGGCGAAGAGGTCGTGATTGGTGATCCCGCCAATCCCGTAGGAATCGTTCGGATCGCATCAGTCAAGGGAGATCGGGTCCGGCTCGCGATGGACTTCCCTCGAGAGGTTGAAGTACACCGCCGCGAAGTTGCAGATCAGATTCTGGCAGAGAATCCGAATGTAGTAGGCAAAATTCAGCCAGGGGCGTAGCGCACTGGCAAGCCGTGAAGCGGTCCGTAGGGTGCTCTACTGCCCTACTGCTTGGCCGCGCACAAAAAAAAGTTCGTGACGCGTGGTGGGACGCGTCACGAACCGGGAAGGAGTCGGTCCGCCTTCTGAAGCGAACCGATGAAGATCCACCGCAGGCGTTTGCCCGCGGGCAGGCAGGGCACGCGGCTATCCGTGCCGCGTGGTGCGTGCCACTGCCCTACGCGAGCCGTCCATGGCTCGCTGGTACACCGGGAGTCGTCCGATCCGCCGGGTTCCGGTCGGCGGATCGGACGCCCTCCGTCAAGCTGGCCATCCTTGGCCTGACCTGCGGCGAGAAGCGTCCGTGCAGCGCTCGCCTATGTACCGTCCAAGTCGTCCGTCAGCCCGACGCAAACGAACCCGGGTCATCGTTCCCCCTTCTGATCGGACCGGCCACGCTGAAGAACGCGGCGAGCCCTCATCATGATTTCGGCCTGCTTGGCCAGCTTTTCGTCTCGCTGCCGCGCCCATCGCTCGGGATCGCGAAGTTCGAGATGGTCTTTGACTCCCAGAAGCACTACAGACGAGCCCAGCGATGCCTGCCGCACCAATCGTTCCGGGAGCCGTATGCGTCCCGACTTGTCGATTTCCACTCGGGATGCCTGTGAGTACAGCAGTTCCTCGAATTCGAGCAAGTCCTCGTCCGGAAGCAGCGAAGCCTCTGAAGCTTGAGCCATCCGCTCGAAGAGCCTCTCCGGCCAGAGCCAGAGCGTATCCGTGGTCCCAGGCGCCACGTAGAACGCGGTGCCGTGCTTGGCTGCATCGAGACCAGCACGAATCTCGGCTGGGATTGCCAGCCGATACTTCGCGTCGATGGTGTGCTCGTACTCGCCAGTGAATAGCAATTGAGTGTCCTCGGTTCGGTTCCTGTTGGCCGATGCGATCGAAGTTGGTTGTTTCAGGCATCGGTAGCCTCACCTCTATCGGATGGGAAACTACCCCACTCTGCCCCACACCACAACACTCCATGCCATTTTTCCTGCAAATGATCCCCGAGGACGCAAGAACAGTCCAGATAGACCCGAACAGAACCCTATCAGGATTGATGGTGTGATCGCCGTCTTCGGCTGGATTTCTTTCGCTTGCCGTCAATATCGGCGCACACTGAGTTACTCGGCCCACAACGCCGCGTGCTCGGGACCGCCCCGGGTCTTGTTTCTTTACGGAGTCGCCACCATGGACGGTCACGCGGTTGATCCAGCCATCACAGCCTCACTCCCCCAGCATCCGTTCCTTCTAACGGCGCAGGTCGATGACCTGCGCACGGGGCTTGTGACCGCATGGGCGCAGCAGTGCAGCGATTCTCCGATGCTTGTCACGGTGGCGGTCCCCCGCGGTACAGAGATCGAACCATTGATTCGTGACGGGCGGACCTTTGCCCTGACGGCGTTGGACCCTAATGACCGCCTCATTCCGCGGCGATTCAATCCGCCACCCCCACACGATGAAGATCCCTTTGTCGGCATGCGGCTGATGACCAGCGTCACCGGATCTCCCATCCTTAGACGAGGCCGGTTCTGGCTCGACTGCGAATTGGTCGGTCACTTGGCACCGGACTGTTCGCACCGAATCTACATCGGCCAGGTCGTCGCGTCTGGGCTCTGCAGCCCTGCCGCCCTAGCCGATTACAGAGTGCCGGCCAACATGATCGCCTCAAACTGAGATCCAGGAAACACGATTTCCTGCGTAGTGCTGTTGTGTGCGCGGAATCCTGCGCCGCAGCCAAGTCCATGCCGCGATACGATTGCACTCCATGCCGTCACGCAATGCTTGCACACCGCCCGCCACCACGTGTCATCAGCCATGCGACAGTCGCCCACAGTTCAATCGACTGAATCTGGACTTCGCCGCGGAGGCCGAGCGGCTCGGCCCGCCACCCATCGGCATTATCGATGCGCATGTACACCTTCGAGGGGAATCAGCAGTTGAGATCTACCGCGAGGTCGCCAATCAATTCGGCATTGTCGAATCATGGTCCATGACGCCGCTGCATGAACTGGATTCAGTCAAGCGCACGCTCGGTGACCGCGTCAAGTTCATCGCCCAACCAACATTCGGCGATCTGGACCCACTCCATGCCATGGGCGAGGGCTTCCTAGGTGACATTGAGCAGTTCCACGCACATGGATCCAGAATCATCAAGTTCTGGGCTGCTCCTCGCGCGAGAGATCTTGCCATCGAAGCAGGCCGGAGGGATCTCATGGATCTCGATGGCCCCATTCGACGCGAGCAAATGCAGCTCGCCAGCGACCTCGGCATGGCCTTCATGACGCACGTCGGTGATCCGGACACGTGGTTCGCAACCACGTACGCCGATAGCAGCCGTTACGGAACCAAGCGAGATCAGTACGTGCCTCTTGAGAGAATGCTCGACACCTACCACGTGCCGTGGATTGCAGCACATCTGGGAGGATGGCCTGAGGACCTCGCTTGGCTCGATGGGCTGCTCTCCCGCCACCCAAATCTCCATCTCGATACGAGTGCGACCAAGTGGATGGTGAGGACTATTTCAGACCACAGCAAAGCCGCGTTCTCAGACTTCCTAGATCGATGGACCGGCCGAATTCTATTTGGCTCTGACATCGTCGCTCAAGAAGCACATGTGACGGACCAGATTCATGAGGGTTCCCGCGCCGCCCAATCATCGTCCCCTCGCGATGCCCACGCTCTGTACGCGAGCCGGTACTGGGCACTCAGAACGCTGTTTGAAACGAGCCACGATGGCCCCTCGACCATATCGGATCCCGATTTGCATATGACTGCGCCCGACAGATTCAAACCGACAGATGCGCCGCAGCTTCGAGGTCACAAGCTCTCAACACCCCAACTCACTTCGCTCTACCACACGGCAGCCAGCAATTTTAAGCAGCTACTGGAGTGACTTGCGCTGCGTGAGTTCATTGAGTTCTTCCCGAAAGCGAATCGCCATTGCCTCAGCTACTTCGCTTCGATCCTCACCCTCATCATGATTCCCAAGAACCATGCGCACTGCGGCATCAGGATCGCTATCCACGTTTTCGATGACGCCGCCGAGTCCACTTAACCACTCTGATGCAGGATGCCCTGCTGGCAACAACAATGTTGCGCCCGCAATCCAATACTTCAATGCAGAAACAACCGCCGCCGTACTTCCAAGTCCGCCGCTGGCGCAATACACATGGGTATCGTGCCCCACAAAAGCATCTACATCACAGGCACGACAACGTGCCACACGGTCCACGCCCAACTGGTGCAACATTCGAATCACATCATTCGCGTCACCAGGCTCGCCTGAAATCAGAAGGTCGACGCTGCGCCCCATCAGTTTCAATCGACCACACAAGTCGAGCACCGGCCGCATTCTTCCGCATCCGAAAGGCGAGGCAGCCACCACAATTCTCCCCTGCCGATCAGAACGATCCATACCTCCGTCGTTGACAGGAAGACACGGAGGCGCCACGAAGGTTCGGGCACTCCATTGACCGCAATCAAGTTGAGCCCTCGATGTCGCCAAGAGTGGAATGCACTGATCCCTCAGGATTCGCAACGTCCTCGAACAAGTCGCGCCACCCTCTGGGAAACCATCAAGCACTGCTACGACTCTCAACGAACTCTCGGCTGCCACCGCGAGCGAGTCGGCGTCCCACGCCACAAGCGTAGACTCGCCCGCCCGTGATCTGCTCCACCTACGCATGACACTTCTGGCCAGTCCCGGTCTGCCTGCAGGCATGGGAATGATTGCGGATGCACCAGAACATCCATGACCAACCGACACGATCATGTCACCGGAATCAGCAGCCACAGCCTTCATAATTGCGAATAAGGCCGGCTGCGCGGATACTGCGCGACCCGAAACGATGTGCGCTACGGAACTCATTTACCGATGAGACGATTGCCGTGTTGGCTGTAATGCGTATCGATGAACAGCCTCGCGATTTCATCGCCGCTCTTCGTCGCTAGTGCACGGGAAACCGCTCCACGACCGTCGGATGAGAGCGACATGGCCTCATCGCGGCTGAGCGCCACCTGAATTGGCCAGCCAGTCGCTCCACCAGCATCATCATCAGGCCACACTCTCGCTTTGGTCTCCACGTCGATGACCTTCACTCGAAACGCCGCCGTCGGATCGGCCGTGCCTGCAATGGCTGGAATGCTGAATCGCGCGGGTGTCACATAGATGACCTGCTCAGCCCCGACACCCTTCCCGATCTCGTGAATGGCGGCCTGTTTCCCGGGCTTATCAAGTTTCTGAGCAAGCCGCATCGCATCAAGCGGTGAGATCATGTCCTGACTATCAAGGTTCTCCATCAAGACGATAGTGGCCTCTTCGGCGATATCGCGTCTGAGTCGAACCGGCGTCACAATACTGCTGCGGTAGTCGTCGAACAAAATGACAGTCGGCTTCGCTGCAAGTTCGTATTGGGCCTCTACAACCGGATCCGGACGAGTTAACGCATCGACTGCTCCGGCAATATTGCATCCGCTGACAATGGATGCCGAGACCACCAAGCCAAGCACGGCAATGTGGCGAAATCTACGGTTCAAAATCGGAGTCTTGAGTCGCATCAGAGGTTGAGGTCCGGATCCATGCTTGGGTTGTACCTGTCCGGATGCTTGGGTTCAAGATGCGTGTAGAAGAGCCATGACGACTGCTTGACGAACTCTGCCAACAGTCCCGTCTGAACTTCCCACTCTGAAGCCGAGTCCCGATCAAGCCCATCGATATCGGGAAACTTCGCCGAGACTTCCCACGCATCCGCGTAGGAATCCGGGTCGTAACCATCCCGTTCGATGATCCCGATCGACGCTCGGCAAACACCTTCCCAGAGCCAGCGATTGCCTCGAGGATGCAAGCGAAACTCCTGGACATCAACGAGCACAACACGGTCCACATTGAGCTCGGAGGCAATCTCGCTGAATGCCAGTGCATTCCACTGCGGCGTCGTGAATTGCCAATCCCTCACGTGAAGCGGATGCATCAGGGATATGCCCGGCACGTGCTCAGAAAGCCGAGCCATCAATCCACCGGCGATCTGATCAAGCAGATCCGGCTTGAGGTATTGCAGATCAAGTGGCGCCTCCACCACAACCGCTACGGTCTGATGCTCGAGCCCGTCATAGCGAGGAAGAACTTCCTTGAGCTTCTGATAGTCGAAATTCTGAGCTGCGCCAGCTGCGCCGATCACACCTGCCTGACTCGCTCCAAGCGCAGCGCTCAAAGCGCTCATCAAACCAGCTGCGCAGCCAGCCTGCAACAGAATTGCGGGGAGCAGCAGGAGGTTGAAACCACGAAACCTCATATCAGACCTCCAGCCTGCGCCATTTTGTAACCCCAGCCAAGCAGCAGTACGCCGATCATGGCCCACACAAACCTCGTCCCAATTGTTGACCCGAGAACTCGCTGAAGTGGCGCTCCAGTACACGCGGCATATGCTCCGCCGACAACTGCCATCGCTGTGGCGATACAGGCAAGCATTCCTGCGGGCTGTGCGGTCATGGCTGCCAGAAAGTCCCCGCGAACAGTGTGTGAGAATGCGGTCGTCATGCCGCAACTCGGACATGGAAGACCCATGCTCGCCTGCCAGCCACACGCGGGCAAACCAAGTGCTGTGTGAGTACCTATCCCTGTCGATGCCGGCGTCAACTCCGAAGCAACGACAAGAGGAGCTGCCGCCACAATCGCAGTTGCAGCTGCAAGTGTTCGCCCCGCCTTGGATAGCGTGTGATGCGATCGATCCGCCATTCGGGAACGGTACCCGAGGCACACTGTGGGGGCAATGCGAACAGCGAACTCAACTCGGCGGATCGGGCACTGGGACGCAAGAATCGCCCTGAATCAGGTGTACATTCCAGACACCTCCGGCAAGCGAAGCCGCTCGATGGATGTTCTCAACCAGCACATCGCATACAACTGGCCTGGAGGCGTCGATGAGCGGCATGGCGGCCGCCAAGAGACCGATGTGGGCCGTCGCCCAAAGACGCCCGGATTCTAGTGAGGCGGTATCCGACTCGGAGGCGAGCACATGGAGTCCCCCCTCAGCGTCACGCGCCAATCGAACGCCCGAAGGCAGCGGCGTCTCAAGCTCCAGAACGCTCAGTCCACTCGGGAGGGGCAGCAGACGAGATTGAGCCGACTCCGCCATGACCTGGGGCTGCGAAGATGGCAAGCCGGGGTGGTCCACGCTCACATCCAGGGTCGGCACTTTGACTTCTGGTGGTGGAGCAGGTGAGATGCGAGGTTTTGGATTCTCAACGCGTGTTGGCGGTTGCGTGATGCTTGCCTGCGAGACAGTTCGAACGGGTTCGTCCACGCCGCGCGGTGTGGATTCTTGCTGGCCGGCTGTTGCCCGAACTCGTATCGAATCGATGAGAACACCCAACCTCGCTCCCTGTAGAGGCACCGTAGCTCGAGCGTGACTCGCAGCAACATCAAGTTGGGGGAGTGCTCCGGCATAGAAGGGCTGAAGCCCGAGATGCATTTCGATCGTCTCGGAGAGCCGGGCCCAGACATCTTCCGCAATGCTCTGCGGTGATCCGGCGATCACAATGCCCAGCTTCAACTCAGGCTTTCCAACCTCTGCAACTATTTGCTTCGCGGCGCGATAAGCCCCAACGACTGCAGCCTGATCGGCTCCCGTCAGCAGAACGACCTCATCCACGAAGCCGCATTCACCTGCCCACGGTGAGGGCCCGCTCGCAGCCACCAGCCATGTGTGGCCCGCGGCGGGTCGAGCAATGACATGTTCGAGCGTATTGAACGCCTCACCGCCCGTCGCTCCCCCCAGTTCCGTCACGTGAATCTGCCCGTCGTCAAGTTCCAAGAGCGTTGCAGGGGTACCCCCAGCGACCAAATTGGCCGCAGCCAGCCTCCACAGCACTCCACGCACTGGAAGATGGGCTTCTGCAAGGAGCACGACGCGATCTGCAACTGACTCGGGAAGGTTGGTCGCGGCGGACACTTCACCCAGAAGGATGTCCGTCAGTGCCTCGATCTCCCGGCGGCTGCGGGTCATGGTTCTTGAAGAACTGTTTCGACCTGCACATGACTGGTAGCCACATGCTCCTGACCCACTTCATCACACATGGTGCCGTAGGGGTCGGGCCCTGGTCGGCCATCAATCACCAATTGATAGCGGTAGTTACCTGGTGGTAGCGGCACGATGGCCTCAAAGGCGCCAGCGGCGGCACTCCATCTCAGCGGCGTCGCGGAGGTCGACCAGCCGTTGAAGTCGCCGCACACAGTGACGATCTGGTCAGGCCGGCCGGGTTGTCGGAATCGAACACCCTGAGTCGTCATGATTGCCCCGTACTCGGGTGCTGAGGGCTCTTCTGATGGAGGATCCGGTTGAGGCGAGTGCAGCGGAGCCAGTCGGTCGGCCGGGGGCGGTACATCGGTCCGCATGGTCGTAAGCCGCTGCATAATCTCCCCTGCACGGGAGCTCGGCGCCGCAGAGGAAGCCACAGGGAACTCCGCTTGCGGCAGACTGTCCATCCAATTCAGTAGCGCATCAAAGTCCTGCTCGGCTGATCCGCCGGGCTCAAAGTCGCAGACAGGCTGGCCTAGGCTGGCCGCCTCACGAAGTGACTCGTGTTCGCGAATAACCAGCGGAGCCATCGCAGGATCGAACTCATCGGTCAATGTCTCAAGAATCTTGGCTGCCAACCGCGACGCCGGATCATGGATCGTTGGAACGATCCACCTCGGCAGTGGTCTGCCGAGTCGACGAACCATGGCGTCGATGGTGTCCCATTGACGACGAGCCCCTTGCAATGAGAAGTAACCAGTCTCGACGGGAATCAGGGCCTCACTCGCGGCCCGAAGTGCGGCAAATGTCAATATTCCAAGTGCCGGTGGACAATCGATGAAGCACATATCGAACCGATCGTGACAGCTGGCAAGGAACGTACCAAGACGTGCCTGCACCTCCCCGGAGTCCTCTGTTCGAAGTGCCTCGACTGCTGACAGCAGGACGGTACTCGGGAGCACATGAAATCGGCGACCAATCTCCCAGCACAATTCTGAGGAATCAATGCCATCAGCCTCTCCCCGCATCACACTCGTCGTACCCCCTTCGATGGCCTCCTCGGGAATACCGAGACCAGCAGCACAATGCGACTGCGGGTCCATGTCGACCAGGAGCGTTCGGGCTCCCCTCTTGGCACTCAATGCGGCGAGGTTGATCGCGGTCGTGGTTTTTCCACAACCACCCTTTTGATTGACAATCGCAATGGTGCGCACGGGGCTCTCAATCCGACCGGAGATGCTTGCCGGTGCCACTCTTATCGGCCCCGTATCCCGCGCCGCTTGAGTTGCAGACTGATGAATTCGTCAGCCGGCGACTGGCATCACCCGGCTCCATGCCGCGTGGACATCCTGCTGCGAAACATCGTCCCGAACAACGGCCGCATCATGCGTAGGAAGAACGAGCCTCATTCGATCGCCGGACACCTTCTTGTCGTATCGCATCGCCAGACAGAGCGAGTCAATCGGAACGGTTTGGGGAAGGACTGTCGGCAGGCCAAGCGACTCAAGGAGCGCCACAAGTGCTTCGGCATCCGATTGTGCATACAAACCCACCCTACACGCACACCATGCCGCAGCACACATTCCAATTGATACCGCTTCTCCATGCGTGAGATCGAGCTCTTCGATCGGTTCGATGGCATGCGCAAACGTATGTCCAAAATTGAGCAGCATGCGGCATCCTCGCTCCCGCTCATCCGCCTGCACCACATCACGCTTCACATCGATAGACCGGGGCAACAGCTCCAGCACGGCATCGACGTCACCGGACACCAATAACGAAGCTCGGGATGAAATAAGTTCCAAGAGGCCATGATCGGCAATGACGCCGTGTTTCACGCACTCCGCCAGCCCGCTTCGCAACTCTCGGACCGGAAGCGTTTCGAGTGTTTCAGGATCGACAAGCACCATTTTTGGGGCCCAAAACGCTCCCGCGAGGTTCTTCCCCAGTCGATCTGACTTCGGTATCGCCAGATTGACTCCGGTCTTGCCTCCAATCGAGGCGTCCACCATTGCGAGTAGGGTCGTCGGAATCTGAACATAATCGATGCCACGCATATAGGTTGCCGCGGCAAAGCCCGCCACATCGCCAGTCAGACCACCGCCCACAGAGATGATGGCAGACGAGCGATCAAGGCCAGCGGCAAGCGCGCTGTCCCAGAGCATTTCCACAGCTTGCATCTGCTTGAGGCGTTCTTCAGCAATAATTTCCACTGTCCCGGCAACGCGATCTTGCCCAAGAGATGCCTGAACAACTGCGCCATGCGTTGCGGCCACAGCTTGATCCACCACCAGCAAGAAGCGGTCCGCTGCGGTCACAGACGGAATGACATCGCCAACCGTGCGAAGACCGCCACAGCCGATCACGACCTCATATGGCCCATGTTCTGACAAAACGGCGATCCGTTGACTCATGTCGTTTCCTCATTGGCCCGCTGAGCCAATACGGCCAGCGCTTCGGCCGGATCCTTCGGTAGATCGGTCGGCTCCAACGACTTCCATGATTGATCGGATTGGTCGATCTCACTCGCCCGCCTCGCACTCCCGCCACCAAATCTGCCGGTCAGGATCAGCACCACCGCAACCAACAGGAGCAGCGGCCAGAACAACCAGCCGCCAGCCTCGCCCGGCAAGATCTGCTGTATTTCAGACGCGAGTAGAACCGGATAGGCACGTTGCCTGCCATCACGACCCTGACGAACCAAGTCGTCACCTCGGAATCCAATCGCCCGAATCCGCTGCCGCTGAGACAACCCCTCTGGGATCGAATCCACTGTCACAAGTATTGGCTGAGCATCGGCTTGGCGGACCCAGACCCCCCACCCTGGATCAAGGGCATCGATCTGATCAATAACGCCGAGCACCTCAACAGTGTCCCCCGATGAGGTGATATTGGGTCCGCTGGCATTCAACGGCGGCACAAGCCACAATAGTGCGAGCACCAAGAGCAACTGCCTCACCGCCGCCCCCTGCGTAGACTGCGTCAAAGCGACCCCAAGGGGATTCGAACCCCTGTTCCCAGGATGAAAACCTGATGTCCTAGACCTGACTAGACGATGGGGTCTGATCGGCGGATGATACCGCATCGAACACTCCCCGACCTCCCATGCAACAGCCCCAACCAACCATTCTGTGTCCACTCAATATGGAAGCTTCTCGCGTGCGGCGATTGGCATTGCGGCGAGGTTGGCCCCTGGTTACGACCGGCATTGGCGCAGACGCTATCTCGCGTGCTGTCGCGGCCGTCGATCCGGGCAGGCTGCTCGTCCTCGCCGGTGTCGCTGGAGCCTTGGTCCCGGAGATGGGCTCGGGCACTGCTCACTACGTCAGCGAGGTGTTCACTCAGAGTGGAATACGAAAGAGCCCCGTCCTATCCGAGGGCATTCGTGTGACAGGCGCTGATGTAGTCGTTGCCACACCAAGTGATAAGGCTGCGTTGGCAGCCCGCACAGGAGCCCACATCGTCGATATGGAATCTCATGCATTTGCCGAGGCAGCCGATGCCGCAGGCCACCAATGGGCCATCGTCCGGGGAGTGAGTGACGGTGTCGAGCATCATCTTCCCGCAGGCTGCGACCGATGGTTTTCACCGAGCGGTCATCTTCGGCCTCTGGTGACAACACTAGATCTCGCACGCCGGCCTGGCGACATCCTCCCATTGATGGCCTTCGGAAGGCGGACTCGGATGGCGATGCAGGAGGTCGTAAAGTTGCTCGACGCGGCGTTCTCCCTCGATTCCTCTCCCCCATACGAACCAAATTACCGATAGCCTGTGCCAGAGCCAATGCTGGAGGAATCCTGACAATGTCCATCGCATTCATTCTGACTGCCTCAATCGCAACGCCCGCAGTGCTTCCCCCCCCGCGGCCAGTTGCCTCGATTCGCGCGGCATTGGCCGCTGCGGTAGAAGCCACACCGGACGCTTCTCCAAGCCCAGAAATCCCGTGGACCGATCTGCCTCCCTTGAGAGTCTCAGGCAGATCGTCTTGGCTTCAGGATGAGAGTGATACATCGTCTACGGCGTCTACGGCGTTTGGGGCTGAGGGAAGCACCCGATGGTCCATCACCGGCAACTGGGGAATTGATGTCCTGGACACGAGCAACAACGAATTCGGACTCGGACTCGGGATGCAGTGGTTCTTGGTCGACGACTTTGCCTTTGCCCCAGAAATACATCTCTGGGGATTCTCTCAGGAAACCGAGAACGCCTTTGGTGCCAGTCTGGACCTGCTGTTTCAGTGGCACCTCTTCAAGGGTGACGGCTGGTCCTTCTACGGCGACTTCGGATGCGGCATGCTCGGCACAACCAACAATGTGCCAGCCGATGGTTCGCAGTTCAATTTCACACCGCAGGCGGGATTCGGCATCACGTTCGATGTCGGGCAGGACCGCCGCTGGATTGTCGGCGTCCGCTGGCATCACATTTCAAACGCATCGTTGTATCAGCACAATCCGGGCCGTGACAGTGTCTTGGTGTACACCGGACTGAGTCTGCCTTTCTAGCGTGCACAAACTCGGCGCACACGAGCCGCTCAATCATCAATAAAGATCAAGGGTTCGGGCACAATCACCGTCCAAACCCTTGTTCTCTACTCACGCCTCAAATCGTTTGAAGATCAACGAGACATTGTGGCCACCGAAACCGAACGTATTGTTGATCGCAGCATCAACCTGCCGGTCCGCCGCCTCATTCGCCACAAAGTCAAGATCCATTCCTTCATCTGGATTGTCCAGATTAATGGTTGGCGGAAGCACGCCATGATGAAGTGCCATCACGCATGCCACGGATTCAATGCCACCAGCGGCGCCAAGCGCATGGCCGGTCATCGACTTGGTCGATGACATCGCCAGCGTTTTCGCATGGTCACCGAATACACGCTTGACTGCAGCGACTTCCGCGGCGTCTCCAAGCGGTGTCGACGTGCCATGCGCATTGATGTATCCAATTTGATCTGGATTCAATCCTGCCGTAGCCATCGCGAATTCCATCGCCTTGCCAGCTCCGGTGCCCTCCGGATCCGGCGCCGCAATGTGGTGGGCATCGCCGGTGATACCAAAGCCGACCAATTCGGCATAGATCTCCGCGCCTCGGGCCTTGGCGTGTTCAAGCTCTTCGAGAACCACGACGGCCGCTCCCTCAGCGAGCACGAAGCCATCACGATCTCGATCAAAGGGCCGCGATGCGGCCTGAGGATTCTCATTGCTTGTGGACAACGCCTTCATGGCGCTGAACGCTGCGATGCAGAGCCGCGAGACGGCCGCTTCAACGCCTCCTGCAAGCATTACGTCGGACATCCCTCGCTGGATCATCATGTATGCGTCAGCCAGTGCATGCCCGCCAGTTGCGCAGGCAGTCGCCACAGCCGTGTTACAGCCGCGGAGATTAAAGCGAATTGAAACCTGCCCGGCAGCCGCATTGACCATGAGTTTCGGCACCACAAACGGGCTGAGCCGTTTGGGCCCCTTCTCAAGCAGGCGTTCATAATGCGTTTCGATCGTCAGGATGCCCCCAATGCCGGAACCGATCGCAACACCGCGACGGTAGGGATCACCCTGCGTAAAGTCGATCCCACAGTCTTCGACTGCCTCAGCCGCCGCTGCCAATCCCATTTGGCAAGCACGGTCGGCCTTGCGGGCTTCTGGCGTAGACATGAATGTCGACGGGTCGAAGTCGCTCGCCTCACCCGCGATTGTCGTCGTCCACTGATCGTCCTGCTCAAAGGCAGTGATGCGACCAATACCAGAACGGCCTTGTCTAAGTCCATCCCACAGGGCAGCGGCGCCGACACCCAAATCAGTGACGGCCCCCATACCCGTAACGACGACACGACGCTCCATCGAGGACATATGTGAATCCTGACGCGCGAAAGAAGGTGAAGAGGCCGTCAGGCCTTTGCGGCTTCGAGGATGTAGTCGATCGCTTGGCCGACGGTCTGAATCTTCTCTGCCTGATCGTCCGGGATCGACGTATCGAACTCGTCCTCAAACTCCATCACGAGCTCGACTGTGTCGAGACTGTCGGCGTTGAGATCATTGGCAAAGCTCGTGTCACGACTGACTTCGCCCTTCTCCACACCCATTTGCTCAGCCACGATCTCGATGACCTTGGCTTCAACCTCTGCTTCCGTCACGGGAATCTCTCCTAAGGTTCAGGGACCAGCCCCTGCTGATGTCTCGGATTGTACAGTTTCATGCGCCAGAGAACCGAACCCGGGGGACCGAATACTTTCCCTCGGTCAATATCGTTAGCTCAACATTCCGCCATCCACCGCCAGCACGTGTCCCGTCACATAGCCCGCCCCTTCTGAGGCGAGGAATGAGACTGAATGGGCGATCTCCTCGGGCTTCCCCAGCCTCCGAGCCGGCAACCGACCAACTGCCTCCTTGACGAGTTGGTCAGGAAGTGCATCTGTCATGTCAGTCTCTATGAATCCAGGGGCAATCACATTGGCTGTAATGCCCTTTCCGCCCAATTCCTTACCGATCGATCGCGTCATACCAATGAGGCCCGCCTTGGCAGCCGCATAATTGCATTGGCCAGGATTCCCCATTATGCCTACGACCGAGCCAATATTGATAATCCGGCCCCATCGACCTCGCATCATCGGCCTTGCGGCTGCTCGACATAATCTGAAGGCTGCCCGGAGGTTCGTCCCGAGGACAGCATCGAAGTCCTCGTCACTCATTCTCAGAATAAGACCGTCGCGGGTGATACCAGCGTTGTTGACCAGAATGTCGAGTCGGCCGTGCCGCTCGAAGACCCCCTCCAACATCGCGTCGGCTGCAGCATCATCTGAAAGATCGCAGGGGCATGCCTCGGCACTACCTCCACTCCCAACCAGTTCACCGGCAAGCGTTTCGATCGCTTCGGCCGAACGGGCAACCAACACGACATGGTGTCCGTCAGCACAGAGCCTCTCGGCAATCGCCTTGCCAATGCCTCGGCTGGCGCCAGTCACGACTGCAACGCGTTGGTTGTTATCACTCTCAGCAGGGGTCATTCACTCACTCCTACGTCGACCAACACACCTGGCTGGCCAATCAGTCGAGAATCCGGGCATAATACCCGCCACTTGTTCAAGCACCCCGCACGGCAGTGTTCACTACCGACCACCCGGCCCCTTTGGCCCGCCACCGGAGTCGCCGCCACCAGAATCCGGCAACTCCTCCGCCGAGGCAATCGCGCGAGCTCGCTCCACCCCCAAGTCTGAGGCGTTCTTCATGTCCTGCTCCGCAGCAACTGCTGCGTACCAATCCTCAAACGGAGTGGCGCCCAGCCTCTGACTGAGCCCAGGCGGTAGTGGAGCCGCATGAAGAATGAATCCAACCTCACCACCTTGAATTTCCCACATCTGTCCCTCGATGTGGTCCGCAAACTCGTACAGCCCCAATAAGGCCGGCTGCCCTTCGTGGCTCGCACCGGCCATAATCTCAATGCCTTCAATATCGTGAGACAACTGAGCCAACTGGCCGGACGCCTCCAATGCCGCTAGTTCTTCTTGTTCCAGATCACCCAAGAACGGACGAATCTGGTCAGCGCGACCTCGTGCAAAACCATCGAAGAACTTGAGCGCGGCAAGTCGCTGCTCGGTTGTCGATGGAGCCAGCAGATCGTCCATCCGAATGCGATCATCAATATCGTTTTCGGCAATCAGTTCCGCCACTGGCCGTGCCGGCGGAGGGCCAGCTTCGACAGCCTTAGCAGGTGCCTGCTTCTTTGGAGGCGGCGCATCCTCGCCACAGGCTGCCACTCCAAAGCACACTGCGGCACCCAATAGCACTTTCAAGAATTTAGGATGAAACCGTCGTGTCCGGTTGATCATTGTTGTTCACCTTTGCAGACCGTTCGATCCGTCGCATCAATCCCTTGAGCACCTTGCCTGGTGCCAATTCAGTCCATCCCTCACATCCTGCCTCGACCATCGCAGCAAGTTGGGTACTCCATCTGACCGGGCTCGTGATCTGCGCAACCAGTGTGTCTCGCATCGCCTCGGCATCACCCGCAGCGTAGCGAGTAGCGGTCACGTTGGACCACACTTCTCCGGTCAGAGGCTGTATTTGCACACCCAAAAGCACATCACGCATCGCCTCAGCGGCCGGCGCCATGTGCGGCGAGTGGAACGCACCCGCCACTGTCAGCGGCGTTGCCCGCCACCCATGATCACTGCACGCGGTCGCTGCCCGGTCGCACGCCTCGGCATCGCCGCTAAGCACAATCTGGCCAGGGGCGTTGAGATTCGCAGGGACCAGGACGCCGCCCTTCGCAGTGACCTCGGCGCACAGCGACTCGGCCTCTTCCTCGGTAGCGCCCATGACGGCAAGCATGCCGCCATCACTGGCCTCGGCGGCCTCCTGCATGAGCGCGCCGCGGCGGCATACGAGTTCCAGTCCATCCTCGAAACCAAAGGCACCAGCGAGATGCAGCGCGGTGTACTCACCCAGTGAAAGACCAGCAGACACGTGCGGCGCCGAGTCGTCACCGTAGAGCCCGTGCCAGCACGCCACCGAGCAGGTGTAAATCGCTGGCTGACTCACGTTGGTCCGATTGAGCACCTCAGCCGGGCCGTCGAAACATAGGGTTGAGAGCGGCGCCCCAAGCGAGTCACCGAGCGCCGCGTCGGCACGATCAAAGATCGCCCGCGCAGCCTCACTGGCGTCGTACCAGCCTCGCCCCATTCCAATCGCCTGGGCACCTTGGCCCGGACACATCGCTGTCACATTGATCGTGGTCATAGGCCCGTATGGTACGGTCGCTGCGGCTGCGGCGCATGAGGAAGCCTCCCACTGGCGGTTGGCCTCTCCGAGCCCCCCTGTCAGGGTATAGGGGAACGCTCTTACGCTACTCACAGCCTCCGAAGGCCCAGCACCTGCAGCACATCGTTGATGTCCACAATACCGTCGTCGTTCGTGTCGCCCACGCACGGGTCACCGCACAGATAGTTCCCGAGCACGACAAGCACATCATTGATATCCACTTCGCCACTCATCTCGGCTTGAATGTCGCTACTGAGCACGTCGGTCGGGCAGTCAGAGTTATTGAGCGGCCCACTAGACCTTCCAGACGCTGCTGCTCCAGGTCAGACCACCGCCGAAGGCAACCATGATGATGGTCTCGCCTTCGTTGATCTTGCCAGCCTTCCAGAGTTGATCGAGGCAGAGCCCCACCGAGCCGGCCGAACTGTTTCCAAAGCGGTCGATGTTGATATACACCTTTTCGGGTGGCAAACCGATCTTGTCCATCGCGGACTCGATGATGCGGATGTTGGACTGATGGCATACAAACTGCGAGATATCGTCGACGCCAAGGCCGGTGGCGGTGAGCGCGTCTTCAATCACCTCGCGGAACTTCCCGACGGCGAACTTGTAGACCTCGCGGCCGTCCATTCGAAGCGTACCCATGCGAGCGCCGGAGTCCTCGCGGTCCGGGGGAAGGTCCGATGGCTTGCGAGGAATAAACAGCGATGGCCACGTTCGACCGTCGGCATTCAGTGTTTGATGGATACACCCACGGTTGAGATCATCATCGCGAACGAGAATCGCAGCGCCCGCAGCATCGCCAAACAGAATGGCGACGGACCGATCGGTCGGGTCGACGGCAGTCGTCATCGCATCGCATCCGACCACGCCGATCGACCGGTAGCGACCCGTTCGCACGAGCGAATCGGCCACATTCATGGCGTAGACGAACCCGCAACATGCGGCAACGATGTCAAACGCCCCTGCTGGCTGCGCATCGACGGCCGCAGCGATGCGACACGCATTGGAAGGGCACGCCATCTCCGACGTCACGGAGGCATGAATCACCAGATCCAGATCGGAGCCAGCCATGCCCGCATCGTCGAGCGCATTGCGGAGCCCCGTCGTGGCAAGCCACAGTTGGGTCTCTCCCTTGTCGGGGTCGAGGATGCGGCGCTCGCGAATCCCGGTTCGCTGGCAGATCCACTCATCGGAGGTATCCACCATGGCCGCAAGGTCGGCGTTGGTCAGACGTTTGTCCGGCACAGCTGAGCCGCAGCCTGCAATCCGCACCCCACAGGGCACCTGCTTCGCCATCAGGCTTCAACCTCTTGGGAACTCAGTATTTCAGTAATGCGGGCATTGACACCAAGATCCACAAACCTCCGCGCGGCACCAATCGCGTTCCTGATCGTGCGGGCCTTGCTCGATCCGTGGCAGATCAGGCAGCCACCATTGACGCCCATAAGCGGTGCGCCGCCGTACTCGTGGTAGTCGTACTCGGCATAGAGTTTCTTCACGATGGGCGAGAATTGCTTCACAAAGGCCGGGTCATGGGACTCAAGTTCTTTCTGGAGAAGCTTGAAGATGCCCTTGCTGAGTCCCTCGGCGAGTTTGATTGTGACGTTGCCTGTCACACCGTCCGACACGACGACATCACATTCGCCGTCAAAGACGCCGCGACCTTCGACGTAGCCGACGAAGTCGACCGAGGGATCGTCACGAAGCAATTCGCGGGCACGTTTCATGTTGTCCGTGCCCTTCTGTTCTTCTCCGCCGACGTTCATAAGGCCGACACGGGGCTGCTCGATGCCGAGCACGCGCCGCGCGTAGACGGTACCCATGACACCGTATTGATGAAGATGATGAGGCTTGGGGTCGATATTGGCGCCAACGTCGATGAACGTCACGGGACCTGCAAAGGTCGGAACGACCGCTGCGATGCCGGGCCGAGCAACGCCCTTGAGTCGCCGCATGTGCATCTGGGCCGCTGCGATAAAGGCGCCGGTGTTGCCCGCCGAGATGGCCATGTCGAGTCGGTCGTCGCCAGCCTTCGGACCGGCGAACCGAGCCATCTGCACAAGCGCCGAGTCGGGCTTGTTACGAGCCGCTTCAACCGGAGACTCATCCATGATGATCTCGTTGGTCGTCGCAACAATTTCAATCAGTGCGTCGCTGACTCCGGCCGAAGCAATGCCCCTACGAATGACAGCCTCATCGCCAAAGAGCACCAAACGGTCATCTTCGGCAAAGGTCGGGATCGCAGCGAGCGCGCCCTCAAGGATCGGGGCCGGCGCGAGATCGCCGCCCATGACATCGACACCCAGTCTCATGGGGTCAGACTGTACCGGAGGTCTTCAACGTGAGTCCGGGACGGAGATATCCACACTCGCGGCAGGCCGCATGCGGATACTTCGTCGCGCCACACGAGGGACATTCGACGAGGTTCGTCCTCGACAGGGCATGATGGCTCCGCCGCTTACGCTTGCGGGCCGGGGATGTCCTGAGCTTTGGAACGGCCATGGTCGGGGTCTCCTCAAAGGCTGGATTCCGGCCCCTGTGGGGCCTCCAGCGAGCCACGCAGAATAGGCGAGACGGTGTTTTTTGTCAATAACACCCCTACTTCGGCCGCCAGACCCCCCGACTGACTGCTGCCGACTCCGAACTACCTGCCAGGGCTCGCTAAAGCAAATGCAGCCAATCCTTGAACAGGAAATCAAACCGCTCGGTTAGCAGCGTGATACGGCCCATGACCGTCAGGCCGAAGGCCGCGCCGAAGGTGACCATCAGGACCAGAATGCCACCTCGGGCCGTCTTGCCAACGAAGCCCTTGTGCTCCATCGAGAAGAAGAAGTACACCAGGCACGCCAGCACACTGAGCAGGATGATGACAGCACTCATCGATGGCCAGAATTGGAACTGATCCGCGATGTTGACCGCCCAGAGCGACGTAATCGTGCCCTTGATCTGCAGCAGGAAGTCCGACTCAAGGTGGGCGAGCAATCGGAAGCCAGCGGTGGCACCAATGATGAAGGCCAGAGGCCAGCGGGCGATCCAGCCGCCGCTCGGGAGCAGGCGGCACACCAGCATGATCGAGAGAATCAGCGGAATGATGTAGATCCAGTGCCACGAATAGTCGTCAGCAAGCCCGGGCGTCGTCCACGAACGGACCAGACCCGGCAACAGATTGACCAGCAACTTGTCCACGATGCCCGTGTAGAAGGAATACACCATCCAGTACGCCGCCGACGCGCCTACAACGAGCGCCTCGGCTGTCTTGTAGAAGGGGTTGTCGCCGATGAGGAAGGACATGATGCAGAGCGTCAGGATCGCCGCGAGCCAGATGCCGATGGTGCGGTTCCAACTCAGAACCGCGCCCTCAGGCCGATCACCGGGCGTGATAGTTGCAGGCAACTGCGTCACCGTTTCCCACTCTGATATCTGGCCAGTCACCTTCCAGCCACTTGGAGCAGCCTCAAACAGACCCGATGCATCTGCCTTCTGCCAGTCGTCCGTGACTAGGACACCGACGAAGTGACTCGACATCACCTTGGTGGTCGACGTAATCGTCTTGTCACCACCTGCCAGTTCGAGGGATTCAGGCTCCAGAGTGCGAACGACCGATTCGACCAGCGGAACACCCTGAGCGTCTAAAGACTTCGCCTTCGGGGAATCCTCGGGAACCCAGATGTCAATCTGATCCACCTGTTCAAGCATTCGGTAGGACTGTGTCTCCGGGACAACCCATACTTGCCCGGCGTCGAGCATGAAACCGGCAACCACCATGCCCGCCACAAGCACGAGCAGGCCGACACCCCAGCCGATCAAGCCACCACCGGTCGTTTCCGGGACGTGTGTTGTGTCATGTTGGCTCATCGAGTGGCTCCTCTGCTTCGGTCGACAAAGAAGATTATGTTGCCCATGATGATGAGGGCGACCATGAGCAGGTGCGCGACGAACTGCGGCCCCATCCGCTGCTGGGCAGCCGTTGATGAAAATCGGGCTTTGACAAACTCCGGCGTCTTAAGCGATGGGTAGTGCTCGATCATGATCTTCTCGTAGCCAGCGGCGCCCTTGATCGCGGCGAGAAGGCCGGTGAGCGGTTCGGGAATGTAGGGATAGAAGAGTGGCGCCTGCACACCAGTGCAGCCAGACACCATCGCAATGCCGGCGGGGTTCGCGGCATACTGGATCCACTGCTTGGTACCCGGGTCACCCGCGCTGATGCTGATGAACAGATTCATGGCTTTGGCCGACTTGAGTTTCTTCGTCATCGGAATCTCGTTGAGATCCTGCTTACGCGAGTCGGTGATAAAGAGCTGTTTCCAGTCGACAATAATGTTCTTGATGACCGCCTCGCCGCCGGGCTTGTAGCCAAACGACATGTAGTCGGTGCCATACTGCAGGTCGGGGTACTCCTCCTGAAGCAGTTTCATCGCGTCTTCGATGAAAGGTTCGCCCAGTGGCCACAGGCACATGAAGTAGATCTTGTGCCTCTTCTCAGCGAGGTGCCGTGTAAACGACATCGCCATCGGCAGCAGTTCGCCCTGCGAGCCGGGATCGAAGTCAAAGGACAGCAACACGCGGGAACCGTCGGGAAGCTCCTCGATGGCGTTGAACACGTTCTGGTCCATCATCGTCACTTCGGACGGTGGCTCAAACCGCATTAGCACCGGGACAGCAACTGCGAGGCCCATGATGAGGAAGATCAAACGACGGTCGAGATTGCGGAGAAGATTCAACATGGGTCAGTCCGCCGATCCGAGGTATGAACGGTCAACGCCAAGGATGACCTTGAGTGAGGTGGAAACGATGCCCAGTGCAATGCCGATCATGATGGCCCGGTTACCGGCCTTCTGCGGCACGTCAAGAATCACCTGCGTGAGGTTCTCAAGCCGCAGTCCGTTGAGAAGTTGATACCACCAGCCACCGATGTAGTTGCTGGTCTCCAACGCCAACGCGTGATGCTCGATCCCCATATCGGCATAGGCCACGCCGCCGACAACCACGTCGGAGATCGGCACTCCAGCTTTGATCTGCATTCCTACCGCAAGCACGAAATCTTGACTGGCGGCGGGAATCGTCGCCACATAGGACTCAAGCGTCGGCAGAAAGTCAGTCAACCACACACCGGCATACACCTGCCCGAGCAGCACCACGAACGCGGTACCGAGCAGCAGTGTGGCCTCGACGTTCTTGGCGCGAAAGGCCCGAAAGGCGGCGGAGGCGATGTAAAAGGCCAGCATCGCGAACATTGTGGCCGTCAACGGAACGAGGCCGTACTTGTAGATCCACCAGAAGGGCGAGCCATCCTGAACGACCGGTGCCGTCCAGGCGTTGTCCGGGGCCGATGGTGTTGGCATGGCTCCGATCTTGAACAGACCGATGATGAGCGTCACGAAGAACGCCGTCAGCGTGATACCCGCGTAGCCCCACCCGGGCTGGCGATTCGAGATCTTGGAGAGATTCAGCAGCAGCAAGTTCCCCGCACCGAGCACCATCGCAGCGGCAGCGAGGATGATGAACATCTCCATCGCATCGGCGCCCCACTGCTCTGTATAGGGGACAAAGTATGTGGCAATCATCAGCACGCCGACGAGGGCCGCGATGAACAGTGGAATAGTACGCTTGGCGATCATGAGTCATCTCCCCCACCATGAGGTTGCTGGGCGAGCGACTCGAGTTCACTATTGATCTCAGCCACTTTGTCTGCGTTCGGGACGAGTCCTTCGTTACCGAGGATGTTGTCGTAGATATACAGTTCGGCGATCTTCACACCCCGCCAGTCTGTGGTCACAGCCAGCGTCGCCAGAATGCAGCCAACAACCAACAATCCCGCGGCGACGATCTTGCCGACATCCTGTCCCTTGAGCGACCCGAGTTGTTCGGGGTCATGCGAGAGATAGGCCGACGCGGCGAAGAACTCCTCGCCGATGAGCGTGTAATCGCAGGCCGCCACAAAGAATGGCAACTGCGACGGCATGGCCGTACCGGCCACCTGAATGGCGCCGATCGAGTTGGCCGTCTCGGCAAGGATGAGCGACTCGGCGTAGAACGCGCCCATGTAGAAACAGGCTGCGGGTTCTTCTCGCACCATCACGCCCTGAACGCCGGCCGTATAGCCAAACTGCTCGTCGGTGAGGTAGTAAATGTTGTCTTCGTTGTAGGCGTCGGGGCGACCTTCGCCGAGGTAGGCGGCCTCGACCGTTTCCCGCGCCGTGGTCATCACGAGCGAGCGGGCCGTTGGCACCTTGAGTTGCGCGTCGTACTGGGCCGCCGTCTTGGCGACGTTGGCCAGAACCGTAATACCGGCCACCGTCTGAATATCGTTGATGTCGAGGATGCCCGGCACGAACAGGACGGGCTTGCCCATCTCGGTTGCCCGGCCGACCGCCTCGCTGACCGCTTCAAGG
>JAAERN010000122.1 GCA_024230295.1 Planctomycetota bacterium | reverse complement strand
TACAGGATCGGGCCGGAGCCGATGACGAAAGAAGACCTTGCAGTTCGATCAGTTTCGTGAACACTCAAGCGGTGGTCACTTTAGATCAAGTCGAGGACCTCGACACCGCGAAGCAGATTGCCAAGATGGCGCTGGCCGAAATCGACCGGCTGAACACGAAGGTCTTGGAACTCACCCAGCAACTTGCTGCGGCGAAGGGCGAGGACGGAAGCGACCAACTCCTACTGGAGCTCGCCCTTGTCCAAGAGCAGCTCAAGAACTTCCAGAACAAGGTATTCGGCGAGTCCACTGAACGACGGCCGAAGGAGAAGCCGCCGAAGAAGCCCAAGAAGAAGCGAGGGCATGGCCCCCGCCCACAACCGGCGCTCGCCCAAGAGGATGTCGTCCTCGAGCTCCCCGAAACCGAACGCGCCTGTCCAAAGTGCGGTGATACCCTCAAAGAGGTCCCCGGGATGACCGAGGACAGCGAACTCATCAGCGTCCTGCGCCGCAAGTACCTGCTGCTCAAGGCGATGCGACAGAAATATCGCTGCAAGTGCAACGGAGCGCTGGTGACCGCACCGGCACCGACAAAGCACCTTGCGGGCGGACGCTACGCCCTCGAGTTTGCGCTGCAGGTGGTCACCGACAAGTACTCCGATCACCTGCCCCTCGATCGTCAGCGACGGATCATGGCAAGAGAGGGTCTAAACGTCGAAACCCAGACACTGTGGGACCAGATCTACGCCCTCGCACGGCACTACAAGCCGACCTACGAGGCCGTGCGCGAGTACATCATCGGCGCGGATGTCATCGGCGCCGACGAAACTTGGTGGAGGCTCATGGCAAAGCGCTCCAGCAAGAAGTGGTGGGTGTGGGCGATCACAACTCACAACGCGTGCTGGTACAGCATCAAGGACACCCGCTCGACTGCTGCTGCACGAAAGGCACTCGCAGGTTTCGAGGGGACGGTCATCTGCGACGGCTACAAGCCCTACGAAACGGTAGCCAAAGAGAACTCCGGCATTCGCCTCGCGCATTGCTGGGCCCACGTCCGCCGCTACTTTGTCGAATCCGAAGACAACTATCCAAAAGCCTGCGGCGAAGCGCTGACAATGATCGGCGCGCTGTTTGAAGTAGAGCGGAGCATCCCCAAGGTTCGAGACCTCGATGGCGAGGAGAAACTCGAAGCTCTCGCTATCCGGCAAAAAGAGCGGGATGCGAAATCGCGACCGATGCTCGAGAAACTCAGGCAATGGGCCCAAAAGCAGACGGGCTTGCCGAAAGGCGGGCTGCGCAAGGCCATTGAGTACATGCTTTCGCGCTGGGTCGGGCTCACAACCTTCCTCGACGACCCACTCGTCGAGATAGACAACAATGGCACCGAGCGTGGACTTAGAGGGCTCGTTTTAGGCCGCAAAAATCATTATGGCTCGAAGTCCGAGAAGGGCACCGAGACGGCGGCGATCTTCTACACGCTCATCGAAAACGCGAAGATGTGCGGCGTGAATCCGGAAGCGTATCTTCGACGTTTGGCCGAACTCGCCATCAAGTCTCCCGGTGCGGTCCTGCTTCCGCACGACTTTGCGCAGTAGCCCGCTTCGTCGGCCAGCTCCGGCCGGGAGGCGGCCTCTCGTGGCTGTTTGGGGGTACGGCGAGTGCGTACGCTTCACCGGTATTACGGGATTGTCTGACTTCTCGCGGTCGTTCATCTCAGGCTTGTGTCCTTGAACTTCCCCTCGCGCTCCCTGGGCTCCTCTTGCCCAAGGAGGACCACGAGATCTCCCAGGTTCCGACGTATGCTTCCGTACATGCTTGGGGTCTACGACCACGCGGAGCCCGAGGCCCACCTTGCGATATCGGTGGTCTCGGTGTTGCCTTCCGTTCCAACTGACGACGTCGGCGCTCCGATTCATTGTGCTTGTCGAGGCTCAATACCCAGCCTGCACGGGCCCCTGTCAACGCTTCACCTGCATCCTCGCGGATGCAGCCACATGACTCGGGGTCAAGTTGGTTCGCTACTCCTTTCTTGTACGGCTCTTTCATCCGCTGCATTACGTCAGCTTTCTGGCGCTTCCAGTTG